>NZ_CANNCR010000005.1 GCF_947503125.1 uncultured Metabacillus sp. | reverse complement strand
ATGCACGAACGATTTACAAGAAAGCCTATTAGATAGGCGATATTTGCCTATTTCATAAAATCTGTGAATAATTCAGGGGAAAGCTAGCTTAAAGATGAATATCTTTTAAGTTAGCTTTTTTCAGTTATCTGAAAATTACCATCTAGAGGCTATTAGTGGTAAGATAGATATAGAACAATTGTACGGAATCTGTTTCAGTGTCATCAAAAATTCTTCTGATTAGCGGATTTTTTTGATACAATGGGGTACAGTCGCAGAAGAGGTGAATATGTTGATTGAATTTATTAAAGGGTATGTTGATCATATAACCCCTGAGTATATTGTCATTGATCATCATGGTTTAGGATATCAAATCCATACTCCAAATCCGTTTAGTTATCGAAAAAGCAGACAAGAAGAAATAATTATTTATACATATCAGCATGTACGTGAAGATGTATTGGCTTTATATGGTTTTCAAACAAGAGAAGAAAAAGCTCTGTTTATGAAGCTGCTTAATGTAACAGGAATAGGTCCAAAGGGTGCATTGGCAATCCTTGCCTCTGGTAATCCTTCCCAGGTTATTGAAGCAATAGAAAATGAAAATGATACATTTCTAGTAAAGTTCCCTGGTGTAGGGAAGAAAACTGCTCGGCAAATTATTTTAGATTTAAAAGGAAAGCTGGGAGATGTTGCTGCACTATATGCACCAGATTTATTTACACATGAAGTAATGGAAGTAAAACATGCAGCCAACCATGCAATAAATGAAGCGATTGAAGCATTAAAGGTTTTAGGCTATGCTGAACGTGAAATTAAAAAAGTTGTTCCGTCCTTACAGGAAGAGAATTTGACAACAGATCAATATGTAAAAAAAGCATTGCAAAAGCTATTGAAGTAAGGTGATAAACATGGAAGAACGCCTAGTTTCCAGTGAAGCAGATTCTGGAGAAACTTTTATAGAACAAAGCTTAAGGCCGCAGAATTTAGCGCAATACATTGGACAAGACAAGGTAAAAGAAAACTTAAAGGTGTTTATTGAAGCAGCTAAAATGCGCGGTGAAACATTGGATCATGTTCTTTTATATGGTCCCCCTGGATTGGGAAAAACCACATTAGCAACGATAATTGCCAATGAAATGGGAGTTAATATTCGAACAACATCAGGGCCGGCAATTGAAAGACCTGGTGATTTAGCCGCAGTTCTAACAGCGCTAGAGCCAGGAGATGTATTGTTTATTGATGAAATTCATCGTTTACATCGTTCGATCGAAGAAGTGCTGTATCCAGCAATGGAGGATTTTTGTCTTGATATTGTCATTGGGAAAGGTTCATCAGCTAGGTCTGTTCGTTTAGATCTTCCGCCTTTCACACTTATCGGGGCAACGACAAGGGTGGGCTTATTAACCGCTCCGCTTAGAGACCGCTTTGGCGTATTAAGCAGATTGGAATATTATAATGAAAAACAACTTGCACATATTATTGAACGGACAGCAGATATCTTAGGAATTGGTATTGAATATGATGGTGCGATAGAAATGGCAAGAAGATCTCGGGGCACCCCGCGGATCGCGAATCGTTTGTTAAGGAGAGTAAGGGATTTTGCTCAAGTAATAGGTAACGAGACGATCACAAACGAATTAGCAGTAGGGGCTTTGGAAAAGCTTCAAGTAGATAAATTGGGATTGGATCATATCGATCATAAGCTGCTTTTAGGGATCATTGAAAAATTCAGAGGCGGTCCGGTTGGAATTGATACAATTTCGGCAACAATAGGAGAAGAGTCACATACAATTGAAGATGTTTATGAGCCATATTTGCTGCAAATCGGATTTCTCCAACGAACTCCGCGAGGAAGAATTGTAACAGATCTGGTCTACCGTCATTTTCAAATGGAGGTTCCGAAAAATGACTGATTTTCCTAAATTAATGATGATAATTGGTGGTATTCTATTAGTTGTAGGTTTTTTTATGCAATTTATTGGAAAGCTTCCAGGAGATATCGTGTTTAAGAAGGGGAATACAACCTTCTTTTTCCCGATTGTTACATGTATTGTCATTAGTATTGTTTTATCATTGATATTTTCGTTTTTAGGTCGATTCAAATAATGTAAGTGATTATAGAAATTAGGTGAATGTGTTGAAAGTAGATTTATTTGATTTTTATCTGCCAGAAGAGTTGATTGCACAAGTTCCTTTAAAGGAAAGGGATGCATCAAGGTTAATGGTTCTGCAAAAGGAAACAGGTGAAATTGAGCATCAAACGTTTAAGTCCATCATTGATTATTTTCATCCTGGTGATTGCTTAGTATTGAATAATACAAGAGTCATGCCGGCAAGACTTTTTGGTGTCAAAGAGGATACGGGCGCAAGCATTGAAATCTTATTGTTAAAGCAGCAAGAGGACGATGTTTGGGAAACGCTGGTTAAGCCGGCGAAAAGGGTAAAGGAAGGCACGGTGATCACATTTGGTTCAGGTAACTTAAAAGCTACTTGTGTGGGAACAAGTGACCAAGGCGGCCGCTTGCTGCAATTCGACTATGAGGGGATCTTTTATGAGATTCTTGATTCTTTAGGGGAGATGCCGCTGCCTCCATACATAAAAGAACAATTAGATGATCGTGAAAGATACCAAACGGTGTTTTCTCGTGAAATTGGATCTGCTGCAGCCCCAACTGCAGGTCTGCACTTTACGGAAGAAATTCTTGAGCAGCTTAAGGATAAAGGCGTTCATATTGCATTTATTACACTTCATGTCGGCTTAGGTACGTTCCGTCCGGTAAGTGCGGACTCAGTTGAAGAGCATGAAATGCATGCCGAGTTCTATCAAGTAACAGACGGCACTGCAACTCTGTTAAATGAGGTCCGATCTAATGGCGGCAGAATCATTTCTGTTGGGACAACATCGACAAGAACACTTGAGACAATTGCGTCCAAGCATGATGGAAAGTTTGCTCCAGAAAGTGGCTGGACAAATATTTTTATTTATCCAGGCTATGAATTTAAAGGTATTGATGGAATGATCACAAATTTCCACCTTCCTAAATCTTCTTTAATTATGCTTGTCAGTGCTTTAGCATCAAGAGAATATGTCATGAATGCTTATGAAACAGCAGTAAAAGAAAAATATCGCTTCTTTAGCTTTGGCGATGCAATGCTTATTATTTAACGTTGGCTGAAATTTAGCTTTAGTATCGTTACTAGGAAGATTTCATAAGAAAAGAGTGTATATTGCATAATTGTACTTAGTTTTAGTGTTAGCTCCAGCGTCTAGCCACTCTTGAATTGAAGGCAAAGAACTCATTCAATTCATGACCGTATTATGCTTTTTAAGGGCTAATTAAGGCGCTAGTGCTTTTCGAATAAGGAGGAAATGTGGTGTCAAATTCACCGATTCGTTACGAATTAATTAAAACATGTAAACAGACAGGAGCAAGGCTTGGGATGGTGCATACACCACATGGAAGCTTTGAAACACCTGTGTTTATGCCAGTCGGCACACTAGCAACTGTAAAAACAATGTCTCCTGAAGAGTTAAAGCAAATGGGGGCGGGAATTATTTTAAGCAACACCTATCATTTATGGCTGCGTCCCGGTAATGAGATTGTAAAGGAAGCCGGGGGGCTGCATAAGTTTATGAACTGGGATCGGGCTATTTTAACTGACTCAGGCGGATTCCAAGTTTTTAGTTTAAGTGACTTTCGTAGAATAGAAGAAGAGGGAGTCCATTTCCGCAATCATTTAAATGGGGATAAGTTGTTTCTTTCTCCAGAAAAAGCCATGCAGATACAGAATGATCTAGGCTCTGACATTATGATGGCTTTTGATGAATGTCCGCCATATCCTGCTGAATATGACTATATGAAAAAGTCTGTGGAAAGAACAAGCCGATGGGCTGAACGTTGTTTAAAAGCTCATAGTAGACCAGAAGAACAAGGATTATTTGGTATTATCCAAGGTGGAGAATATGAGGAATTACGCAAGCAAAGTGCTAATGATTTGGTTTCACTGGATTTTCCAGGATATGCTGTTGGCGGTTTATCTGTTGGAGAACCGAAGGATGTCATGAACCGTGTGCTTGAGTTTACCACACCGCTTATGCCGGCAAACAAGCCGCGTTATTTAATGGGAGTAGGTTCACCAGACTCGCTCATTGATGGAGCAATTCGAGGCATTGATATGTTTGACTGTGTGCTCCCGACCCGAATTGCCCGTAATGGAACATTAATGACGGGCGAAGGGCGATTGGTAGTGAAAAATGCCAAATTTGCTAGAGATTTCAGACCACTTGATGAACATTGTGATTGTTATACATGTCAAAATTATTCACGTGCCTACATACGTCATTTAATCAAGAGTGAAGAAACGCTAGGATTAAGATTAACATCTTATCATAATCTGTATTTTCTGGTAAACTTAATGGAGAAAGTAAGGCAAGCAATCCGTGAAGATCGTTTAGGCGATTTCCACGATGAATTTTTTGAACAATACGGTTTTAATAAACCGAATGCGAAAAACTTTTAAGCTAACTTGAAAGGGGTGATATATAATGGAAATGCTAGGAACGATTTTACCATTGGTTCTAATGTTTGCGATTTTTTATTTCTTGCTTATCCGACCGCAGCAAAAACAGCAAAAAGCGGTTCGTGAAATGCAAAGCAGTCTGCAAAAAGGTGATAAAATCATTACAATTGGCGGACTTCACGGGATCTTAGATTCAATTGACGAAGATAAGATTGTTTTAAAAGTTGGTGATGGGACTCGTATGACCTTCGATCGTCGCTCAGTACGTGAAGTTGTAAAAGGTTAATAGGTACATAATCAAAAAAGGCTGTTCAAAAAGGGTATTTACCCTGGTTTTAGGACAGCCTTTTTCATTTCTAATAATAAAAAAGGGTGTTCAAATAAGAAACACTAAAAGCTTATTATTTCGCTCTCGAGGAAGTCATATTAACGCCAAACACCCCACCGATCATTGCAGCTAGTAAGAAACCGCCATGGTACATGAAGTCTTCCATATTGAAAATTTGGCCGTATCCCAAAAATTTAAAAAGAAAAATAATAAGGGAGTATAATAGGGCTGTTATGCCGCCAACCAGCCAGCCTTTCTCCTTTCCATTTCCCCCAGCTACAAAGCCGCCAATAAACAATGCTAAAACGGAAAGACCTACTAGCAGCCAGGTGATAGAAGATTCCTTAAGGCTTGTAAATTTTAATAACAAAGAAAAAACTAAGCTCGTTGCTAATGCCATGATAAAAATGGTGACAAGGCCATAAAGGACTGCTTTTCCCCATTTTTTTGTTTCCAATATAAATTCCCCCTTTCCTCCTATAAACAAGTTCAAGCTTGTTTCTGCTCGTCTTATTACAGAATATTCACTAGAGAAAAAAATAGAATATAAATATTTTATTGGCTTTTTATCATATATGAAGTTTGTTTATTTTTTTCAAAATAACTGTTTTTTCCTACATAAATCTAATGCTGACGTCCAAACTAGTAGAAAGCAATGCAGGTAAAAGGAGGCCATCAAATGGAAGTATATGTAACCATTGTGGCACGAACCATTCTTCTTTACTTTTTGATGGTGTTCATTTTTCGTGTAATGGGTAAGCGAGAAATTGGAGAATTAAGCATCTTTGATTTAGTTGTCTTCCTTATGATAGCGGAAATGGCAGTGACAGCGATTGAAAATCATCAAGATTCATTAATACATACAATTATGCCTATGCTACTTTTAATGATAATTCAAATTTTCTTGGCCTTTCTTTCACTAAAAAGCAGGAAAATTCGCCATCTTCTGGATGGAAAACCGACTATAATCATTGATCGCGGCAAGGTCGATGAACAAGCAATGAGATCTCAACGGTATAACTTTGATGATTTAATGACACATCTTCGTCAAAAAGACATTAATAATTTGGCAGATGTGGAATTTGCCATTTTAGAATCCTCTGGAAAACTGTCAGTGATAGAAAAAGAAAGCAATAAAAAAGAACAACCAGGGCTGCAAGTCCCCCTTATCATTGATGGCCGAATTCAAGAAGAGAATTTAGCAGCCATTAACAAAAATAATTTATGGCTTAGACAACAGCTTCGTCAATTAGGATATGATGACATAAAGAAAATTTCTTTTTGCTCTTTTGGAAAAGGAATCTTTTTTATTGATTTGAAGGATGAACAAAGATAAATATGTTGGAAGAAGGAAGAGATGTGGCGCTATGAACTGAATCTCCTCTTTTTTCTTTCACTGAGGAAGATAATTGGACGTAGTGGCCAACTTTAAATGTAAAGTGAGGGTAGGCCTTTGTCTTCACCTTTTTAGGCTCGCTAGTCAGCTAGTTTCTTTATCAACTAAAAAAGGACTGCACTTTGATACAGTCCCTTCACACTTAATAAGTCGCATATGTTATTTCATTGGAATGGTAAGTAAAATCCCATTGATAGATGTCTCACTTTATTGGAATAATGTTCGACAAATACCCTCCGATATAAGGGATTCGATTCAGTTCCTCTTTTTTAACGAGATTAAACATCAAGAGTAAGAAACAGTAAATCATGCTGGTTAGACCTATTGCAGTAATTAAGCGTATGACCATAGCGCTGTCAGCGACTAGATTTTCATAGAAGAAATAACCGACAATTCCCGAAATGACCATCGTTAACCCACTCTTTACATAATCTCTAATATAAATTGTAAATGGGACGACCTTTAATACGGTAGCAAAATGTAATAAAGTGACGAGCACCATCCCAATTACAATCGCCAAAGCAACTCCCATAATTCCAAGGGATGGTCTAGTTGCTAATAGAAAAATTAATGCTGTTTTAATTGCAGCACCTATTAAACTATTTATCATAGCGGCTTTGGCTAAATCCAATGCTTGCAACACAGCCTGCAGCGGACCTTGGAAATATTGGAAAATGAAAAACGGTGCCATCACTTGTACAAAGATGGCCGATCGACTATTGCCGTACATGACAACCATTAATGGTTCAGCAAAAACATATAAAACCACACTAGCCAATCCACCGCTTACAATTGATAACCGGATTGCCTGCTGAAGCCGGTGTTCAACAAGCTTTGGTTTATTTTGTGCCATTGCTTCGCTTATAGCAGGAACTAATGAGGTGGACAGGGAATATGTGATAAAAGAAGGCAGTGTCAACAATGGGAGGGCATACCCTGTCAGACCCCCATATTGTTTTGTTGCGACTACTGTAGCAACACCTGCAATGGCTAAGCTATTTGCAACAACAATTGGTTCAAAAAACCATGAAACATTACCAATTAATCTGCTTCCTGTAGTAGGTAAAGCAATTCCCATTAATTGTTGGAAGGTTTCCTTCCCATTTTGAACAGATTTGAAAAAATTTCGGCGTATTTTCATTTTCTTTTTTACCTTGAACATTGCTGCTAAATAGATTAAAGAAACAAGTTCTCCAATTACAGCGGAGATCATGGCTCCAGCAGCTGCATATTCAATCCCATATGGTAAAAATGCACTTGTGAACAGAGCGACTAAGGAGATTCTTACAACTTGCTCTAATACTTGAGAGGCTGCAGCTGGACGCATGTTTTGTTTGCCTTGAAAATAGCCCCGAATGACCGATGAGATTGCCACAATCGGTACAACAGGAGCAATGGCAAAAAGCGGCCATTTTGTGCGGTCATCGGTTAGTAATTCTTCAGCTAAAAAGGGCGCAAGGAAAACCATTGCCGGGGTAAAGAGAATACTTAACGTCCCTGTAATTGCCAAGGACACAACGAGAATTTTCTTAATTCTTTTTTGATCGCCCTGGGCCTCAGCTTCAGCAACAAGCTTTGAAATGGCAACAGGTAAGCCAAGTTGTGTAATTGTAATGACTAGAACAAGTGTCGGAACAGCCATCATATACAAGCCGACTCCTTCTTCACCGATAAAACGTGCTACGACAATTCGATTAATAAATCCTAGAACTCGTGTAATGAACCCTGCTAAAATTAAAATTAGCGTTCCGCGAAGAAACGTTTGCTTTGACATGTCTCTCCCTGCCTTCTCAAATAACGTGATATCATATACAATTACTATATGCTCAGCATTGGGCCAAGCATGACAAGTTCTCGTTAGATTGTTCCTAATTATGATGATTTACAATTTTTAACAAATTATAAATAAGGAAAACTTTTAAAAGATAAGGGAGAGGATTAAATGGACAAGCAGCCTATCGATCAGTTAAGAGACCATGTTAAACCTGCGATTGTAAGCAAGCTCGAAGAATTTACTCTACTAGGCTATGAAGATGTTTCAGAAGAAAAGCTTTGGGCATTCTTAAAAAATAAAAAATGGAAAAAATCCCCTGAGCTTTCAGTGCACGAGATTGTCAGAGATGTATTAGCATTAAAAATTGGAGATTTCATGAATTATGCAACAATAGAATCGTATAAATCAGGGAGCTGGTTTGAAAGTGAAGAAGGCAAAGATCTATTAAAAAATCTTATTTAGTATAATTTCCATACATAATTTTTATTAGATCTTAAGGAGGATACTTAATGGCCAAGCGCGGGCGCATAATTGCTTTTTTTCTACTTGTCCTTGTTGTGGGAAGTTTAATTGGTCTAAATACAAACAGGGTTACAAACAATATGATTTTAGGTTTGGATTTACAAGGCGGCTTCGAAGTATTATATGAGGTGAAGCCGGCAAATGAAGGGGATAAAATCACAAGAGATGTCCTTGTCAGTACGGTGAATGCACTTCAAAAACGTGCGAATGTTTTGGGAGTTAGTGAACCGAATATCCAAATTGAGGGCAATGACCGGATTCGTGTGCAGCTTGCCGGTGTAAATGACCAGAATAAAGCACGAGAAATTCTCTCTACTCAAGCGGAATTAACCTTTCGTGATTACCAAGACAAGGAAATGTTAAATGGTTCAGATCTAGTAGAGGGCGGGGCAAGTCAGTCCTTCGATGAAAATGGTAAGCCTAACGTTGCAATTAAGCTAAAGGACGCTTCAAAATTTAAAGAGGTAACAGAAGAAATCGTTCAAAATAAACCATATAATCAATTAGTCATATGGCTTGATTATGAAGAAGGCAATTCTTTTCAGGAGGAAGTGACAAAGGCTGATCCTAAATTTATCTCTGCGCCGAATGTCGAGCAAGTATTCAACCAAACTGACGTAACGATTACCGGAGATTTTACGATACAAGAAGCGAAGGATCTGGCTAATTTATTAAATGCCGGGTCGCTTCCAGTAAAATTAGATGAGCTTTATTCCACATCAGTTGGTGCTCAATTTGGTGAACAGGCGTTAGATCAAACAGTGCTTGCGGGAATAGTTGGAATATCCGTCATCTTCTTATTTATGCTAGTTTTTTATCGTTTGCCTGGACTCATTGCCGTTATAACCTTATCAGCTTATATATATATCATTCTTCAGGTGTATGACTGGATGAATGGGGTGTTAACACTGCCTGGAATTGCAGCTCTTATTTTAGGAGTAGGTATGGCTGTAGATGCCAATATCATTACTTATGAACGAATTAAAGAAGAACTGAAGCTTGGACGAACAGTTCGCTCAGCGTTTAAAGCAGGCTCAAGACGGTCATTTGCCACCATTTTTGATGCGAATATTACAACCATTCTTGCAGGTGGAGTTCTATTTTTCTTCGGCACTAGTTCTGTAAAAGGATTTGCCACAATGTTAATTCTTAGTATTGTGGTAAGTTTTATAACAGCTGTTTTTTTATCAAGAATACTGCTTGGTCTCCTAGTGGAAAGCCGATGGCTTGATAAGAAAAAAAGCTATTTTGGCGTTAAGAAAGCGGATATCCTAAGTATCGAGAAAACGGATGATCATCCAACTGCTCCGACTAATTTCGATAACGTCAATTTCTTAAAACATCGTAAATTATTTTTCGTGTTTTCAACCCTTGCAGTCATAGTAGGAATCTTCTTTATATTAATTTTTAGACTTAACCTAGGGATTGATTTTGCGAGTGGAACACGGATTGAAGTGCTTGCTGGTAAAACCTTAACATCAGAAGAAATGACAACTGAACTGGAAAAGCTTGATCTTGAAGTCAATGATGTCGTACTATCAGGTGTGGAAAATGAGATTGGTGTTGCCCGATTAATTGGGGTTTTAGATGCAGAGCAGATCGCTGAGGTTAAAGGCCACTTTAAAGAAAAATATGGTTCAGAACCGAATGTGAGTACTGTCTCTCCGACAGTCGGGAAAGAGCTTGCACAAAATGCCTTGCTCGGTGTTCTAATCTCATCATTAGGGATTATCGTTTATGTTGCTTTCCGATTCGAGTTTTATATGGGTCTTGCTTCGATTGTAGCCTTGCTCCATGATGCTTTCTTTATCATTGCATTCTTTAGCATTACTCGTTTAGAAGTTGATATCACATTTATTGCTGCGGTATTAACCATCGTCGGTTATTCAATAAACGATACAATTGTAACGTTTGACCGTATACGTGAACTGCAGAAAAAAGTAAAGGTAAAAACGATTAAGGACTTGGAGTTTATAGTAAATCGAAGTCTTCAACAAACCTTTACCCGATCGATTAATACAGTGCTGACCGTTGTAATTGCCGTAGTCGCCCTGTTGATTTATGGAAGCTCCTCCATTACAAACTTCTCGATTGCGCTTTTAGTCGGACTTATTTGTGGAACGTATTCATCCCTATTCATTGCTGCACAGCTCTGGCTGATATGGAAAGGCAAGCAGCTTAATAAGAAAAAAGAAGTTGCAGCAAATGTAAGTGAAGAACTGCAACTATAAAATAGAAACATAATAAGGGTCAGTCCCTCTTTGTAATTGCTTTATTCGTTACAGAGAGAGGGGCTGACCCTTATTTATTGTGAATAGTTGGATACACTAAGTTTATCTGAAAACGAGGTGAAAACATGACGGAAAAAGATCGCTTTAAGCAGGCGGAATTTGCTGCAATGGTAGGGATGGCTGGGAATATTATATTAGCCATCATAAAAGGAGTGATTGGTATCCTATCGGATAGTCGTGCTTTAATTGCAGATGCTGTTCACTCAGCTTCAGATGTTGCAGGGTCTTTAGCTGTGTTTGTCGGTGTTCGGGCAGCTAAACAGCCTCCTGATGAAGACCATCCTTATGGGCACGGGAAAGCGGAATCAATTGCGGCAATCATTGTCGCTGTTCTATTATTTTTAGTTGGATTTGAAATTGGGAAATCCTCTTTTGAGGCATTTTTTGCAGAGATTGTACCACCAAAGCTTTTTGCTATTTTTGCAATGTTAATAGCGATCATTGTAAAAGAATGGATGTTTCGCTATACCTTTAAGCTGGGTAAAAGAATAAAAAGTGATGCGATTATTGCAAATGCGCATGACCATCGATCAGATGTTTATTCTTCTATAGCTGCATTGGCAGGTATCGGTGCTGCGATTTTCGGACCTAGATTTGGACTTGATTGGCTGGTATATGCAGATCCTGTTGCCGGGTTATTTGTCTCGATTCTTGTTTTAAAACTGGCTTGGAAGCTCGGTGCAGAGTCAATTCATACAACGCTTGACCATGTATTGCATGAAGAAGATATAGTGGGGTTAAAAGAAACAGTCACCAACATCACCCAAATTAAAAAAATTGATCAACTCCATGCGAGGGAGCATGGTCACTATGTCATTGTTGACATAAAAATTTCAGTTGATCCCCACATCACGGTCGAAGAGGGACATAAGATCGGTAAATTAGTGAAACAAACATTAATGCGTGAGCATGACAATGTTCAAAATGTGTTCGTTCATGTAAACCCATATTCGCCATAAATGAAGGGGGTGAGTTGATGAAGCGTCAATGGAGCATCTTATTGGCTATTATTTTTGCGTTAATTGTTGCGCTTTTTGCTGTCATAAACGTTGACCCAGTTAAAGTTGATTATTTGTTTGGAACGGCTGAATGGCCGCTTGTTCTGATCATTCTTGGTTCTGTATTAATGGGAGGATTTATCATTGCCTCTACCGGCATAATTCGTATCTTAACACTTCAGCGGAAATTAAAGCTAGCTGAAAAAGAAAAGACCATATTAATGAATGAGCTTGAGGCATTAAAAGAAAAGGTGCAAGGTTTACCTGGAATCGAAGATGAGGAAGGGCGGCATGAAAAAGGACTGGCAGAACAATAATATATAGTTCATTAATAAGAATGAACTGGAATACGGGATAATCCATAAATTGAAACCCCTTGACCACTCTAGTATAATGGGATGGTTGAGGGGTGAAACTATGTTAAAGGCAAAAACGAGATGGGTTGTACAGCCATCTGATGAATCCTTGATCAAATTATTAACAGAAAGCTTATCAATCACACCACTTGTTGCATCACTTCTTGTTAACCGCGGGATCACTTCAATTGAACAAGCACGTGAATTTCTAAAAATAGAGCAACAGGCTTTTCATGATCCTTTTTTATTAAAAGATATGGAAAAAGCTGTTATTCGAATCAAGACAGCAATTGAAAACAATGAACACATATTAATCTATGGTGATTATGACGCGGATGGTGTTAGCAGCACGACAGTCTTATTAACTACTTTACGAAAATTAGGTGCACAAGTCGAATTTTATATTCCTAATCGCTTTACTGAAGGATACGGACCGAATGAAGCCGCTTTCAGACAAGCCCATATCAATGGCTTTTCACTTATTATTACAGTAGATACCGGGATAGCTGCTGTCCATGAAGCAGAGGTTGCCAAAGAGCTTGGGGTGGATCTGATTATTACAGATCATCATGAACCAGGTCCTGTTTTGCCGGATGCACTGGCTATCATCCATCCTAAACAGCCAGAATGCCCTTACCCATTTAAGGAATTGGCAGGTGTTGGAGTGGCGTTTAAACTGAGTCATGCCCTCCTAGGTGAAGTCCCTTCTGATTTATTAGAGATTGCAGCAATTGGTACAATTGCTGACTTAGTAACACTTCATGGTGAAAATCGATTAATAGCCAAAACAGGTATTAAGCAACTGAAAACAACGAGTCGTACAGGATTAAAAGCTTTGTTAAAAGTTGCAAATGTGAATTGCGCTGAGATTAATGAAGAGACGATAGGTTTTGCCTTAGCGCCTAGAATTAATGCAGTAGGCCGTTTACAGGATGCCGACCCAGCCGTTCACTTATTAATGACAGAAGATGCTGAAGAAGCATTTGAAATTGCTAAAGAAATTGATTTATTAAATAAAGAACGGCAAAAGCTTGTAAATTTAATGACTGAAGAGGCAATTGATGAAGTTGAAACAAGGTTCCCAATTGCGGAAAACCCTGTTCTTGTCATTGCAAAGGAAGGCTGGAATCCGGGTGTTGTAGGAATTGTAGCATCAAGGCTTGTTGAGCACTATTATCGTCCGACAATTGTCTTGAGTGTTGATCAAGAAAAAGGAATAGCAAAAGGCTCGGCAAGAAGCATTGTTGGGTTTGATTTATTTGAAAGTCTCTCAACATGCCGAGATATTTTGCCCCATTTCGGAGGACATCCGATGGCTGCGGGGATGACGCTTGAGCTTGAAAATGTCGATGTGTTAAGAACAAGACTAATAAATATCGCTAAAACTCAATTAACCGAAGAGGATTTCACACCAATTAAAAAAGTAGATGTGTGTTGCAAATTAGAAGATATTTCAGTTAAGTCTATCGAAGAAATGCAGCTTCTTGCTCCATTTGGTATGGATAATCCTAAGCCGGTTATTCAAGTAGAAAATGTCATATTAGCAAATAGTCGAAAAATTGGGGCAGAGCAAAACCATTTGAAGCTTGTTTTTGAGCAAGAGGAACATCAACTTGATAGTGTTGGCTTTGGACTCGGATATATTTATGATGAACTATCCCCAACTGTAACATTATCAGCAATTGGTGAACTTTCGATAAATGAGTGGAACAATATAAGAAAGCCTCAATTAATGCTCCACGATGTAAAAGTAAATTGTTGGCAGCTTTTTGATTTTCGAGGAACTCGTAATGTTGATAAACTATTAAAGACAGTATGTACAGTAGAAAACACCATAATTATAACCTATCAAGCATCACAATATGAGATATTAAAGCAAAAAGGTTATGAAAAGAATATAGCCTATGTGGAATCGGCAGCACATGCACAGGAACTAAATGTTAATAATAAGCATCTTGTAATATTGGATATACCGTCGTCATTAGATCATCTTGATTTCCTCTTTACACAAGGAAAACCAGACCGTATCTATACTGTATTCCAACAGGAAGCAGACCACTTCTTTGCCACCATACCAACTAGAGAGCATTTTAAATGGTACTATGCCTTTTTAATGAAAAGAGGTACATTTAATGTTAAGGAATTGGGTGAAAAGCTTGCTCAGCATAAAGGCTGGTCAAAAGAAACAATTGAGTTTATGTCACAGGTGTTTTTTGAGCTAGAATTTGTTACAATAGAAAATGGTGTTATTTCGACAAATCCTGCATCTCGAAAAAGAGATTTAGCTGAGTCGGAAACATATGCAAAAAAACAAAGGCAAATTGAATTAGAAAAAACGTTATTATATACATCTTACAGTCAACTGAAACAATGGTTTGAAGATCGATTTCAATCATCAGAAGTTCTTGTAAATGTATAAGGAGGACAAAGAAAAAATGGATTTAAAGCAATTTGTAACAGTCGTACCTGATTATCCAAAACCAGGTATCCAATTTAAGGATATTACAACACTAATGGATAACGGTGAGGCGTATAAATATGCGACAGACCAAATCGTTCAATATGCTCGTGAAAAACAAATTGATATTGTAGTAGGCCCTGAAGCGCGCGGTTTCATTATTGGCTGTCCTGTTGCCTACTCATTAGGCTGCGGGTTTGCTCCGGTTCGTAAGGAAGGGAAATTACCACGAGAGGTTGTTCGCGTAGAATATGGCCTTGAATATGGGAAAGATGTATTAACGATCCATAAGGATGCAATTAAACCAGGCCAACGTGTATTAATAACAGATGACCTGCTTGCAACTGGAGGTACAATCGAAGCTACAATCAAGCTTGTTGAAGAGCTTGGCGGTGTTGTCGCAGGGATTGCTTTCTTAATTGAATTAACTTACTTAGATGGTCGTAAATTGCTTGATGGCTATGATGTGTTAACATTAATGCAATTTTAAAAAGAAGCACTCGATTGGGTGCTTTTTTTACAAAATTTTTTTATCGTGTACAGATGAATGTCTTTATTCCACTTATAAATTCAATTACTCAACATGATACTTTCGCTTCTAGAATTTCCAAACACAGGATATGATGATCTTAATTTAAAACAAACCAGTAATTGACAGCTTAAAAAGAGTGAATCTTCTTTACATCTTTTCGTTTTTTATTGATAATAGTTACAATATAGTAAAACTTCTAATGATGGAAAGAATGATTGTTTATATAGATCGTAGTATTTTGATCCAATGCAAAAGACGAATAGTATTCGTTTTTTCTGGGTCCTATCAAAGTTTTCATTATAAAAAGGTGATTCCATGGCAAATGAACAAGTACTATCTTCAGAGCAAGTAATTGAAAAGGCACGGCGATATTTGTCAGCAGACGATACCGCTTTTATCCAACGTGCCTATAACTTTGCGGAAGAAGCCCATCGAGAACAATTTAGAAAATCAGGTGAACCCTATATTATCCACCCAATTCAAGTAGCGGGAATCTTGGTAGATTTGGAGATGGACCCATCTACCATTGCGGGTGGCTTCTTACATGATGTTGTGGAGGATACCGATGTAACCCTTGATGACCTTCGTGAAGCATTTAATGATGAAGTAGCCATGCTTGTTGATGGCGTAACAAAGCTCGGAAAAATTAAATATAAATCCAAGGAAGAGCAGCAGGCTGAAAACCATCGAAAAATGTTTGTTGCAATGGCTCAAGATATCCGGGTAATTTTAATTAAGCTCGCAGACCGTCTTCATAATATGAGAACCTTAAAGCACTTACCACAAGAGAAGCAAAGACGTATTTCCAATGAAACATTAGAAATTTTTGCACCGCTCGCACATCGGTTGGGGATCTCGAAAATCAAGTGGGAATTAGAGGATACGTCATTACGCTATTTAAATCCGCAACAATATTATCGAATCGTAAATTTGATGAAAAAGAAGCGCCAGGAACGTCTGGAATACTTAGATCAAGTAATTGACGAGGTTCGCCATCGTG
Organism: uncultured Metabacillus sp.; assembly: GCF_947503125.1. Classification (GTDB taxonomy): domain Bacteria; phylum Bacillota; class Bacilli; order Bacillales; family Bacillaceae; genus Metabacillus. The sequence goes on along the minus strand of NZ_CANNCR010000005.1, from coordinate 181,844 downwards.
TCGATGAGGTTAATATTGAGGCGGAATTTTCCGGCAGACCGAAGCACATCTACAGTATTTACCGGAAAATGGTACTCCAAAATAAACAGTTTAATGAAATTTACGACCTGTTAGCGGTACGGATTGTCGTTAATAGTATTAAAGATTGCTATGCTGTATTAGGGATTATCCATACATGCTGGAAGCCGATGCCGGGCCGTTTTAAAGATTATATTGCAATGCCTAAGCCTAATATGTATCAATCGCTTCATACAACGGTTATTGGCCCAAAAGGTGATCCGTTAGAGGTACAAATTCGTACATTTGAAATGCATCAAATTGCAGAATACGGGATTGCCGCACACTGGGCATATAAGGAAGGCAAAGAGGTTGATGAAAAAACAACATTAGATAAAAAGCTTTCCTGGTTTAGAGAGATTTTAGAATTCCAAAATGAAGTAACAAATGCTGAGGAGTTTATGGAATCTCTAAAAATCGATCTCTTTTCTGATATGGTTTTTGTTTTCACACCTAAAGGAGATGTGATTGAATTACCTTCCGGCTCTGTTCCAATTGACTTTGCATATCGTATCCATTCCGAAATAGGAAATAAAACGATCGGTGCAAAAATTAATGGAAAAATGGTGACATTGGATTATAAGCTAAAAACAGGGGACATTATTGAGATTTTAACCTCAAAGCATTCCTATGGTCCAAGTCAGGATTGGTTGAAGCTGGCTCAAACTTCTCAAGCGAAAAATAAAATCCGCCAGTTTTTCAAGAAGCAGCGTCGTGAAGAAAATGTTGAAAAAGGCCGGGAAATGGTTGAGAAGGAAATTAAAAATCTTGATTTCGATGTGAAAGAAGTCATGACTGATGATAATTTACAAAGAGTGGCTGAAAAATTCAATTTTGCAAATGAAGAGGATATGTATGCAGCTGTTGGATATAATGGGGTTACAGCTTTACAGGTCGCAAATCGCTTAACAGAAAAATGGCGAAAAAAACGCGATCAGGAGGAACAGGAAAAAAATATTCAAGAGGTTATAAATGAAGCAAAACAAGTAAGATCATCAGCCTCAAGGAAAAAACGAGATGCTGGTGTGCAAGTTAAAGGAATTGATAATTTGCTCATCAGGTTATCAAAATGCTGTAATCCAGTACCTGGTGATGACATTGTCGGCTTTATTACAAAAGGTCGAGGAGTTTCTGTTCACCGCGCTGATTGTACAAATGTTCATACTGAGGATGCGAAAGAGCGCCTCATTGATGTTGAATGGGAAAACCAACCATCCTCAAGCAGAAAAGAATATAATGTTGAAATTGAAATATTAGGCTATGACCGTCGTGGTCTCCTTAATGAAGTACTACAGGCAGTGAATGAGACGAAAACAGATATCTCATCAGTGTCTGGAAAATCTGACCGAAACAAGGTTGCAACCATTAATATGGCAATTTCGATTTCAAACATTAATCATTTACAAAAAGTGGTCGAACGTATTAAGCAAATTTCTGATATTTATTCAGTACGAAGAATGATGAATTAAGGCAGGTTTAATTGTGAAAGTAGTTATTCAACGAGCAAAAGATGCAAAAGTAACAGTGGAAGATAACGTAGTTGGCCAAATTGATGAAGGTGTAATGGTGTTAGTTGGTATAACACATGATGATACCGAAAAAGATGCTGAGTACCTTGCAGAGAAAGTCGCGAATTTAAGAATTTTTGAAGATGCTGATGGAAAGATGAATCATTCTTTATTGGATCTAAATGGACAGGTCTTATCTGTATCTCAATTTACCTTGTATGGTGATTGCCGAAAGGGAAGACGTCCAAATTATATGAATGCGGCAAAACCAGATTTTGCAAATTACATGTATGAAATGTTCAATTCTAAATTAAGAGAAAAAGGGCTGCAAGTGGAGACAGGAACATTCGGTGCCATGATGGATGTTCAATTTACCAATGTTGGACCTGTGACTTTGATCTTGGAGAGTAAATAAAAAAGGGCTGTCTTAAAGGGACTGCCCCTCCAATAAACAATACGGAATTTTCTTGTTATAAGAATCCGGTTTAAGTGTTGAAGAGGGCTGATTCTTTTGTTTTAAGACAAGCCTTTTTTTGTTGAATTATTTGAAGTACAAAGCGAGACCATTAAAAATCCCCTGTGATATGCGTTCCTGATAATTTGATGTATTGATCGTTAATTCCTCAGTACGGTTACTTAAGAAGCCTAGCTCTACTAATGCTGCAGCGGCTTTATTTTCTCTTAGGACATGAAAATTTCCGAATTTAAGTCCGCGATCCTTTAAATTTGATTGTTGTGCGATACTACTATTCAAACGGGCTGCAAGTGGAGAATCTTTTAATGAATTGTAATAATAGGTTGTGGTTCCACTTGCACTCCTGTCAGAGGTGCTATCATAATGAAGACTTATAAATGCATCGGCATTGCGATAATGAGAAGTGCTGACTCGTGATTGTAAACTAATATATGTATCATTCGTACGAGTTAAAAATACATTTGCCCCGGCGGATCTTAGCTTGTTATAAACTAATTTAGCTGTTACTAATGTCATGTTTTTTTCTAAGGTGCCCCTTGTTCCAACTGCTCCGCTGTCTTGCCCGCCGTGTCCAGGGTCGATTACAATTGTTTTATTTTTTACATACTTTCCTGAGCCAGGTTTTGTAACAGGGGAGTTAATTCCGCTTGTTTCAACTACCCAGCCAGCAATATAGCCGATTTTATCATTTTCAAGGTTGATTTTATACCAGTTGCCAACGGTATCCAAAAGGGTATAAGTTTCCCCAGCATTTGCTCTCTTTACAATGGAATGGCCAGTGGATGCGCCAGAACGTATATTAGTGCCGTTATAGATAATTTTAACATGCTTATTATTAGTAGATGGATTAACTGTTGCGGCCGATGTATTTGTTGTTTTTGAGATATACCATCCAGCAACCCATCCTGACTTGCCAGAGTAGGAAATTTTTATCCAACGACCACTTTTCTCAAGGTATTGAGCTGTTTTTCCCTTATCAAACACCCCAATCACGCTAAACGAAGTACCGGGGCCAGATCGGATTCGTAAGCTTGTTGCTTTTGATATAACATTTCCATTTGAAACAGACGAATTTGAAGACTTGCTGCTGCTTTTCTCCTTCACCAGCCATGAAGCAACCCAGCCTGTTTCATTCCTTGATAATTCGATTTTTATCCAATCATTCTTTTTTTCCACGACATCAAATGTTTGTCCTTTTTTCACCTTAGCAATAATGGATGACGTTAGCCCTGCTCCGTTCCGAACATTTACGTGATCGACATTTATGGTGACTTGTTCATTGGCAGCAGTTAATGTAACGGTGTTTGCAAATGAGGCAATAAATAGAAGTGTAAAACAAATGTACATGGTGCAGTATTTGCGAAACAAAAATGAAACCTCCTTTTTCTAGCTGCTATTAATCACTTCTCTACTAATATCGGCAATCCTTTTTAAAGTTGAAATAAATTCTGTAAAAAAGGAAAAGATAATAATACGTTCTAAGGGTAAAATCCCTTATCGGAGATTTTTTTAGAAAGGATGTAGAATGGTGAGAAATAGTGAAAAAGGAAATGTAAGCCATGCACAGCGTGATGTTTTTGGTGTTGATTTTCATGATTTTATGGTAAAGGAACAAAACAATTCCTCAATTGAGTTAGCCTCAGAATTCGGAATTTCCTTACAGGAAGTTAGAAATCTAAAAAAACATTTAAATCGATCTTGACATTGAGTATTAAACATTCGTAGAATAAGATATAATTTGAAATCATACATAGTCCTTGAACCATTGAGGGAGAACAGTAAATAAGATTACACATGAAAAGAGAGGAAATGCCCTAGGCTGAAAGCATTTCTACATGATGCCTTATTGAAAAACACTCCTTAGGTTTCTCTCTGAAAAACAGCTTGTCTAGTAGGGGAAGAACGTTGCAGGCGTTAACTGATTGAGTGGGAATAGTCTTCGCTATTTCAACTAGGGTGGAACCACGGGTATAACTCTCGTCCCTACATTTGTAGGGATGGGAGTTTTTTGTTTTGGTTTAAGAACGATTGAAGCTAAAGCGTCTTATTTGTCTGGAGCTGACCAAGGCGTTTCCGCTTTTAGAAGGAGGAGAACAATGTCATTTCAGATACCTAGAGGTACTCAGGATATATTACCTGGAGAAGTAGAAAAGTGGCAGTTTATTGAAAATACTGCGCGTGAACTATGCAGCAGATATCAGTACAAGGAAATCCGCACCCCCATTTTTGAGCATACAGAATTATTTGCACGCGGCGTTGGTGAGAGTACGGATATTGTTCAAAAGGAAATGTATACTTTTGAAGATCGGAAGGGAAGGAGCATAACATTAAGACCTGAAGGCACAGCATCGACCGTACGTGCATTCGTGGAAAAAAAGCTTTATGCGAACCCGTCTCAACCAACAAAGCTCTATTATATTGGGCCAATGTTCCGATATGAGCGTCCGCAAACAGGCCGTTTTCGTCAATTTGTCCAATTTGGCATAGAGGCATTAGGGAGCCATGATCCAGCCATTGATGCTGAAGTGATCTCACTTGCTATGTCATTGTATCAATCACTTGGCTTAAAAAGCATCAAGCTTGTCATAAATAGCTTAGGTGATGGTGAGAGCCGTAAAGCTCATCGCGAAGCATTAATTGCACATTTTCAGCCAAGAATCGGAGAGTTTTGTTCAGATTGTCAAAAGCGTTTAGAACAAAATCCGTTACGGATTTTAGATTGCAAGAAGGATCGTGACCATGAATTAATGGAGACTGCTCCATCCATTCTTGAGTTTTTAAACGAAGAGTCAAAACAATATTTTAATAAGGTGCAACAATACTTGACGTCAAATGGAATTCCTTTTGAAGTGGATCCGCGTCTTGTAAGAGGTTTAGACTATTATAACCATACTGCCTTTGAAATTATGAGCAATGCGGAAGGTTTTGGAGCCATTACAACTCTTTGCGGGGGAGGCCGCTATAATGGCCTGACACAGGAAATTGGCGGACCTGAAACACCTGGAATTGGGTTTGCCCTAAGTATTGAGCGACTATTAGCTGCGCTTGATGCAGAAGGTGTTGCATTGCCGATTTCAAGTAATATTGATTGTTATATCGTAACGATGGGGGATCAAGCAAAGGACCGTGCAGTTTCATTGCTTTTTGACATGAGAAAAGCCGGTTTAAAAGCTGAAAAAGACTATGAAGATAAAAAAATGAAAGCTCAATTAAAGGCTGCAGATCGTCATCAAGCTAAATTTGTTGCCATTTTAGGTGATGACGAGCTTGAGCGAAATGTTGTAGCTGTCAAAAATATGGAAACAGGTGCACAGGAAGAGATTGCAATTGATGAGCTTATCACATATTTAAAACAATTTTGATTGAAATGAAAGGAGAGGATTCCATGTTTGGACGTACATATTATTGTGGTGATGTACCGGAGTCTGCTATTGGAGAAAAAGTCGTATTAAAGGGTTGGGTTGCAAAAAGACGTGATTTAGGGGGAGTCATCTTTATCGATTTGCGCGATCGCACAGGTGTTGTTCAGATTGTGTTTAATCCTGAAATATCAGCTGAATCATTAGAGATTGCTGAGAAGGTGCGAAGTGAATATGTGCTGGATATTACCGGAACAATTGTTGAGCGTGATGAAGAGACAATTAATCCGAATATTCCTACAGGAAAAATTGAAGTAATTGTTGAGAAGGTTACAATTTTAAATAAAGCAAAAAACCCACCATTTTTAATTGATGATAAATCAGATGAGGTGTCAGAGGATGTCCGTCTAAAATATCGTTATTTGGATTTAAGAAGACCTGGATTATTAAATACGATTCAGATGCGTCATAATGTTACAAAATCAATGCGCAATTTCTTAGATGAAAATGGCTTCTTGGATATTGAAACACCAATTTTAACAAAGAGTACTCCAGAAGGAGCACGTGATTATTTAGTACCGAGCCGTGTTCACCCAGGTGAATTTTATGCATTGCCGCAATCACCGCAAATTTTCAAACAGTTATTGATGGTGTCAGGCTTTGATAAATACTACCAAATTGCACGCTGCTTCCGTGATGAAGATTTACGGGCAGATCGTCAGCCTGAATTTACGCAAATTGATATTGAAGCTTCATTTATGAGTCAAGATGATATTATGTCAATGACAGAACAAATGCTTGCTAGAATTATGAAAGAAACAAAAGGAATAGACATTGAACTACCAATGAAAAGAATGACGTATGATGAAGCAATGAGCCGTTTTGGATCTGATAAGCCGGATACACGCTTTGGGTTAGAGCTAGTTGATGTAGGTGAAATTGTAAAAGACTGCGGCTTAAAAGTATTTAGCAGTGTAATCGCAAATGGCGGACAAGTTAAATCAATTAATATAAAAGGTGCTGCCGATAAATACTCAAGAAAAGATATGGATGCTTTAGCCGAATTCGTTGCGCCATATGGAGCAAAAGGATTGGCTTGGCTGAAAATTGAAGCAGATGGCCTTAAAGGACCGATTATTAAATTTTTTACGGAGGAAGAACAAAAAGCATTAGTCGCAACCATGGAAGCCTCTGTCGGTGATATTCTTGTATTTGTAGCTGATAAAAAATCTGTAGTAGCAGATTCTTTAGGTGCCCTTCGTCTGAAACTTGGTAAGGATTTGCAATTAATTGATGAAAGCAAATTCAATTTCCTCTGGGTAGTTGATTGGCCATTGCTTGAATATGATGAGGCAACTAAACGTTATTATGCGGCACATCATCCATTCACAATGCCGGCCAGGGAAGATCTTCCTTTATTTGAAACAGACCCGGGAAGTATGAAAGCACAAGCCTATGACATCGTTCTTAATGGTTATGAACTTGGCGGAGGATCAATTCGTATCTTTGAAAAAGACATTCAGGAAAAAATGTTTAAGCTGTTAGGCTTCTCAGAAGAAGAGGCAAAAGAGCAGTTTGGTTTCTTATTAGATGCATTTGAATACGGTACACCTCCACATGGCGGCATTGCACTAGGGTTGGATCGACTTGTGATGCTATTAGCTGGTCGTTCAAACTTAAGGGATACAATTGCATTCCCTAAAACGGCAAGTGCAAGTGATTTATTAACAAATGCACCTGGTGCTGTAAGTGAAGCACAACTTGAAGAATTAAACCTGGAAGTGCTTGACTAAAAACATGAAATGCCTTTGTCAAGCACTTGAAAAGGCATTCTCAATATGATATTATTTTTAAAAATAACAGTTAAAAGTCCTGATGTGTACGTTGTACACCTAGTTTTGACCTAACATTTTTTCTACGGGAGCTTGTGTTTCTGGACAGCGTAAACGCCTCTAACTCGGATCCTTGAGGACTTACAAACCTCTGGAATAAAGCACCCACCTGCTAAGGGCGGGATCAAAACAAGGGAAACGGCAACGGCACGATTGGGACTGCTACATAAAAAACGTAAGGGTCTGACCCCTCAGTGAAAACTAATAAATAGTGCGGATTGTACTGTCTATTAAGTTTGGGGGGTCCGGCCCTCTTTATTTAATAATATTCTCTTGCATTTCCAACAATGTATGGTATATTCTTTTTCAGGTAAAAATACTGTCATTATGATGGACAAGATAATTGGATTGTAAATGGAGTGAGTTAGTTGCTACATCAATTTTCACGTAATGAATTAGCGATAGGAAAAGAAGGACTCGATATATTAAAGAATAGTACGGTTGCTGTTTTAGGAATTGGCGGCGTTGGTTCATTTTCAGCAGAGGCTCTCGCAAGATCCGGAGTAGGGAAATTAATCCTTGTGGATAAGGATGACGTTGATATTACGAATGTAAACAGGCAACTTCATGCGCTTCTTTCGACAGTCGGCCAGCCGAAGGTCGATTTAATGGAGGCAAGAATAAAAGATATTAACCCTGATTGTGAAGTGATTTCTCTTAAGATGTTTTATACAGAAGAAACGTATGAGCAGTTTTTTGAGCATAAGATTGATTATGTTATTGATGCTTCGGATACGATTTCGTATAAAATTCATTTGATGAAGGAATGTTTAAAACGTAAAATTCCGATAATCTCAAGTATGGGTGCCGCAAATAAAATGGATCCAACAAGATTTCAAGTTGCAGACATTTCAAAAACACATACAGATCCAATTGCAAAGGTAATCAGGACTCGGCTACGAAAGGAAGGAATCTATAAGGGGATTAAGGTTGTTTTCTCTGATGAAAGTCCAATCGTTATTCGGGAGGAAGTGCGCAAAGAGGTAGGGAATGATGCTGCACCAATCCGCAAAGCTAAAATGCCTCCGTCATCAAATGCTTTTGTGCCATCTGTTGCCGGTTTAATCATGGGCGGACATGTAGTAACTGAATTATTAAAAGATATAAAAATCGTTCGGGTAAAAGACGAAAATAAATGAGAAAACTGAAAAAAGAGGCAATTCTGCCTCTTTTTTCAACGTTTAAGCAAGTATTACTTTTTGTACTTAGTTCATACCTAGAGTATGATATTATGCAACTTAGTTATTTTAATCAATAATAGCCCATTACTTCCTTTGTTGATTTAAGAGCTTTTCGTAAATTTGGCTTAATGCTAATTCAAATTTTCCTGTTTTTTTCGGATGATAATAAACGTTGTTTTTTAGCTTGTCTGGCAGGTATTGCTGTTTTACCCAGCCGTTTTCATAATCGTGAGGGTATAAATAGTCAACACCTCTTCCTAATGCCTTTGCACCTTTATAGTGTGCATCCTTTAAGTGAAGAGGAACATCACCGGTATTCCCTGCTCTAATATCGGCAATAGCGCTGTCCAATGCTTGATAAGCACTATTTGATTTTGGGGATAAGCATAATTCAATGACAGCATTTGCAAGAGGAATCCTTGCTTCAGGAAATCCTAAACGCTCAGAAGCCTCAATGGCTGACAAGGTTCGACTTCCTGCCTGTGGATTAGCAAGTCCAATATCTTCATAGGCGATCACAAGCAGTCTCCTATTAATACTAACAAGATCACCTGCTTCAATGAGTCTCCCTAAATAATGTAAGGCTGCATTTACATCAGAGCCTCTAATGGATTTCTGAAAGGCTGAGAGAACGTCATAATGAGCATCCCCATCCTTATCATGGACAAAGCTTTTCTTTTGCAGGCATTCTTCAGCGATCTTAACTGTGATTTCAATGATTCCCTCTGAATTTGGTTCGGTAGATAGTACGGCTAATTCAAGTGCGTTAAGTGCAGAGCGAACATCTCCTCCACAGCTTCCGGCTAAATGGTGTAAGGCGTTTTCCTTTACGTCGATTTTTTGCTTGCCTAATCCGTTTTCTTTATCGTGAATTGCGCGAATAAGAGCTTGTTTAATCTCTTTTTCATCAAGAGAGTGCAGTTCAAAAATCTGACAGCGGCTGCGAATTGCTGGATTAATTGCATGGTATGGATTACTTGTTGTCGCTCCAATCAAAATAATCTTCCCATTTTCAAGGTATGGCAGCAAAAAATCTTGCTTTGCTTTATCTAAACGATGGACTTCATCTAAAATTAAAATTACTTTTCCTGACATTTTTGCTTCTTCAGCGACAATCTCCATATCCTTTTTATTATTAACAACAGCGTTAAGTTTACGAAAGGCTGTCCCTGTGCTGCCTGCAATTGCCGTAGCAATCGAGGTTTTTCCAATTCCAGGAGGACCATAAAGGATCATTGAGGACAAATGCTTCGCTTTTACCATGCGATAAATAATTTTTCCTTCAGCGACTAAATGTGTTTGTCCAATAATGTCCTCTAATCTTTTTGGGCGCATTCTATATGCAAGTGGCTGCTTCAAATTAAACACTCCAAACGTATCAGTTAAATGTTAGGTTATCTTTATTTGAAATACATATTATTTGAATAGCATAATGTCCAACCTGTATAGTTGGAGATAGTGCCTAATAAGATTATAATATGCTATAATGGCTAATGTTCAAAGTAAGAAGCTAATTATGAAACTAGTTCTTGCCGAACTTGAAATTTTATTTTTTGACATTTGTTGATGCTTGTGATAAAAAATATTATTTTAAGCAATTGAATAAATGATAATTAGTAGGATGACTCCACATTCACAAACAAATTTTTTGTCAAGGGATTGGCTTAAATAAATTTTAATATATAGGGGTGGTAGGATGAAAATATCAACAAAAGGCCGTTATGGTTTAACAATTATGATTGAATTAGCACGAAAGCATGGGGAAGGACCTACTTCTTTGAAAAGCATAGCACAAACTCATGATTTATCAGAGCATTATTTAGAGCAGCTGATAGCCCCGCTTAGAAATGCCCGACTTGTAAGAAGTATCCGCGGAGCTTACGGTGGATATATTTTAGGAGATGAACCGTCAAACATTACTTCAGGTGATATTATTCGCGTTCTTGAAGGTCCCATCAGTCCTGTCGAAGTTCTAGAGGATGAGGAGCCAGCTAAGAGACAGCTATGGATAAAAATCCGAGATGCTGTAGCAGACGTGCTTGATAATACAACATTGGAAGATCTGGCAAGCTATACAGACGGTAATCAAGAGCCGTATATGTTCTATATTTAAAAGCGGAAGCGCCTTGCCCGGCGACGTTTGGATATCAAGGCGCTTAACTTTATAATATCTATATTATGAAACAGAGGAAAGGGAGGGTTGCCATTTGAAACATATCTACTTAGATCATGCCGCTACATCTCCATTGCACCCGGATGTCGCTGAAAAAATGTTGCCGATAATGACAGAAAACTTCGGTAACCCTTCAAGCATTCATTCATTTGGGAGAGATGCGCGGCGTATACTTGACGAATCAAGAAGAAATTTAGCTAATCATATAGGGGCAGCACCATCGGAAATTATCTTTACTAGCGGCGGTACTGAGGCTGATAATCTTGCTATTATAGGTGGAGCATTAGCCAATGCACATGCTGGAAAACATATCATTACAACGCAAATAGAGCATCATGCTGTACTTCATGCATGTAAACATCTTGAACGGGCAGGGTTTAACATTACCTATTTGCCTGTTAATCAACAAGGTGTCATTTCATTGGAAGATTTAAAGAAACATCTGACAGATGAAACAATTCTTGTATCGATCATGTTTGGGAATAATGAGGTTGGATCTATACAGCCCATCTCAGAAATTTCACAGCTACTAAAAGAGCATAAAGCCTTATTTCATACAGATGCTGTACAAGCTTTTGGGGTTGAAGAAATAAATGTGAAAAATTTAGGTGTTGACCTATTAACGGTTTCAGCCCATAAAATAAATGGTCCTAAAGGCGTGGGATTTCTTTATGTAAAATCAGGTGTCAAGCTACAGCCTTCCTTATATGGAGGAGAACAGGAACTAAAGCGCAGAGCGGGCACAGAAAATGTCCCAGGTATATTTGGCTTTAGCTGTGCAGCTGATCTTGCTTTAACTGCACAGCATCAAAAAAGAGAAAAATATAAGTCGTTTAAACAAGAAATGATGGCGATCTTTAGAGATCATCATCTTCAGTTTGATATTAACGGTTCGTTAGATGGATTGCCTCATGTTTTAAATGTATATTTTCCTAAAACGCAAATTGAATCACTATTAGTTAATTTAGATTTAGCAGGAATTGCTGCTTCAAGCGGATCAGCATGTACGGCAGGCTCTGTTGATCCATCCCATGTATTAGTGGCCATGTTTGGAGAGGATTCAGACCGGATCGTATCATCGATTAGATTTAGCTTCGGTTATGGGACAAGTATAGAAGATATTCAACTTGCTGCAGAGAAAATCGCAAATATCGTAAAAAGAGTAACAGCATAGAGCTTATGGAGGTGAAAAGGATGAAAAAAGATCCAAAAGATACAAGAGTAGTCGTTGGGATGTCTGGCGGGGTGGATTCATCTGTTGCTGCGCTACGACTAAAAGAACAAGGCTACGATGTTATCGGTATTTTTATGAAAAACTGGGATGACACGGATGAAAATGGTGTGTGTACAGCCACAGAGGATTATAACGATGTCATAGAGGTATGTAATCAAATTGGCATCCCCTATTATGCAGTCAATTTTGAGAAACAATATTGGGACAAGGTATTTACGTATTTCCTAGATGAATACAAGGCGGGAAGAACGCCTAATCCTGATGTTATGTGTAATAAAGAAATTAAATTTAAAGCATTTTTAGACCATGCAATGTCACTTGGAGCTGACTATTTAGCTACAGGACATTATGCCCGTGTTGAATACCGTGATGGTGAATATAAAATGCTGCGTGGAATCGACGAAAACAAGGATCAAACCTATTTCCTCAACCAACTGGGTCAAGAGCAGCTTTCAAAGGTCCTATTTCCACTTGGAGATTTGGAGAAACCAATGGTTCGTGAAATGGCAAAAAAAGCAAACCTTGCTACAGCAACAAAAAAGGATAGTACAGGTATTTGCTTTATCGGGGAACGGAACTTTAAAGAATTTTTGAGCGGCTATTTACCAGCACAACCTGGTATTATGCAAACTTTAGATGGTGAAGTAAAAGGTAAGCACGATGGATTGATGTATTATACAATCGGCCAACGGCATGGCCTGGGAATCGGGGGCAGCGGTGAACCGTGGTTTGCAATTGGCAAGGATTTAGAAAAAAATGTTTTATACGTTGATCAAGGCTTCCATAATGAGCTTTTATATTCCGATTCCATTATCGCAACAAATGTAAATTGGATGTCGGACAAACCTGTTAATGAATTGAGCTGTACCGCAAAATTCCGTTATCGTCAAGCAGACAATGAAGTGACAGTTAAAATGCTGGATGAAACGACTGCAAAGGTAACGTTTAAACAACCAATACGTGCAGTTACCCCTGGTCAAGCTGTCGTTTTTTATGATGGTGAAGTATGTCTTGGCGGCGGAACAATCGACGATGTGTTTAAAAATGGTGAAAAGCTATGGTACCTTGGATAAGGATACGCTAATATTGAAAATGGGGGTTGACTATATTTCTCTAAGTCATCCCCTTTTCATTGTAAAATATTTTAGGCTTTTGCAGAAAGAAGGAATGACAATGGATGCAAACCAACGGGGAATCGAAGCCATGCAGCAAGGTAAGTTCGAGGAAGCTGCGACAATTTTCTCTGACGCAATTGAAGCGAATCCAAATGATCCAATAAGCTACATTAATTTTGGAAATTTGCTTTCAGCCGTAAATGAGCTTGAAAAAGCATTGAAATTTTATGAAAAGGCAATTGAAATAGATCAAGAGGCTGCAACTGCTTATTATGGTGCAGGAAATGTTTATTTTAATCAAGAAAATTACCATGAAGCGAAAAATATGTATGAAAAGGCACTGAAAATGGGATTGGATCAAGGCGATGTACATTTCATGCTTGGAATGTGCTTGCTAAATATAGGTCAAAACCGCTTAGCGCTTCCTTTTTTTCAGCGTGCTGTTGAATTGAATGACAATGATAGCGATGCAAGATTCCAATACGGCTTATGCCTGGCACAGCTTGATTTAGTAGAAGAAGCAATGGAGCAATTTCAGCAAGTTGTTGAACTTGATAAGGAACATGCCGACGCTTATTATAATTTAGGAGTCGCATATGCCTTTAAAGAGAATACGGAAAAAGCAATTGACATGCTGGAAAAAGCTTTAAATCTCCAGCCAGATCACTTACTAGCTGGACATGCACTAAAAATTATGATTGAAAATAAAGAATAAAGCTGCATTTTAGGTAGAAGGGAGAACAAATTCATGCAGGAAAGTGCTGATTTATTCGGTGAAAAAGAACGTTATGTAAAAGGGCTTGTGAAGGTTGTTATTTTTCACAATGAGCAAAACTTATATTCTGTGTTAAAGGTTAGAGTTCATGAAACAAGTGAAAAGATCGAAGATAAAGAGATAACCGTAACAGGTTACTTTCCTCTCCTGCATGAAGATGATACATATACTTTTTTTGGTTCTTTTACAAATCACCCAAAGTTCGGCCTGCAATTTCAGACAGAGCACTTCCGAAAGGAGATTCCACAAACAAAGGAAGGAATCATTCAATATTTATCAAGTGATCTCTTTAAAGGGATCGGCAAAAAGACAGCCGAAGCGATTGTTGAAAAATTAGGAGAGTCAGCGATCTCTAAAATCCTGCAAAACCCTTCGATTTTAGATGATATTCCTAAAATTAATAAAGAAAAAGCGAAGCAGCTTGTTGAAGCATTAGTTTTACATCAAGGCCTTGAGCAAATTATGATTGCCCTGAATCAATTTGGTTTTGGCCCGCAGCTAGCGATGAAAATCTATCAAGCCTATCAAGATGAAACATTGTCCATCATTCAGGAAAATCCATATCAGTTGGTTCATGATGTGGAAGGAATCGGTTTTATACGAGCAGATGAACTTGGAAAACAGTTGGGTATATCAGGAAAAAACCCTGAACGAATCAAAGCGGCATGCCTGTATCTGGTCGAATACTTATCCCTTCAGGACGGGCATGTTTATCTAACAGTAGAGCAGCTCATGGAAAAAACAATGGAGCTCCTAAATCATTCAAAGCAAGAAACGATTTTAGAATTAGATATTGTCTCTGAGATTGAGGCACTAGCTGGGATGAAAAAACTGATTGTAGAAGATGGAAGAGTATACTTGCCAAGTCTTTATTTTGCGGAACAAGGGTTGGTCAAAAATATTAAAGAAGTGCTGGGACAAACTGAATATGATGAGCTTTTTCCTGAGTCTGAATTTTTGCTCTCACTAGGAAAGCTTGAGGAAAGAATGAATGTTCAATACGCCCCGACGCAAAAGGATGCGATACAAAAGGCATTAATGTCGCCAATGCTGCTATTAACAGGAGGCCCAGGAACCGGGAAAACGACTGTTATTAAAGGGATTGTCGAGTTATATGCGGATTTGCATGGCTGCTCACTTGATCCAACCGATTACAAAAAAGATGAACCATTTCCAATCTTGCTCGTAGCTCCGACTGGACGTGCTGCAAAGCGGATGAGTGAAGCGACTGGCATGCCCGCTGTAACGATTCACCGCTTATTAAAGTGGAATGGCGCTGATGGCTTTGAACATGATGAAGAAAATCCGGTCGCTGGGAAGCTGCTCATTGTCGACGAGGTGTCAATGGTTGATATCTGGATTGCCAATCAATTATTTAAAGCACTTCCGAAACAGATCCAGGTGATCATGGTAGGGGATGAAGATCAGCTTCCATCTGTTGGTCCCGGGCAAGTGCTTCGGGATTTGTTAGCATCCCAGCAAATTCCGACTGTACGACTAACTGATATTTACCGGCAAGCAGAAGGTTCCTCCATCATTGAGCTTGCACACGATATCAAACAGGGGAGATTGCCGCAAAATATTACAGCGCCAACTTCAGACCGTTCTTTTATCCAATGTTCTCAGTCACAAATGAAAGAGGTTGTTGAAAAGGTTATTAAAAGTGCAATTAAAAAAGGATATACATCAAAGGATATTCAAATATTAGCACCTATGTATAAAGGACCAGCTGGGATTGATCAATTAAACAAATTGCTTCAGGAGCTTTTTAACCCTAAGACACCTGGAAAAAGAGAAATGAAATTTGGTGATATTGTTTATCGGACGGGCGATAAAGTTCTTCAGCTTGTCAACCAACCGGAAAGCAATGTTTTCAACGGAGATATCGGTGAAATCGTAGCAATTTTTTACGCAAAGGAAAATACCGAAAAAGAAGACATGGTGGTCATATCCTTCGATGGCAATGAGGTAACGTATACAAAACAAGACTTTAACCAGTTTACCCACGCATTTTGCTGCTCAATCCATAAATCTCAGGGAAGTGAATTTCCGATTGTTGTGTTGCCGATTGTAAAGGGCTATTATCGTATGCTTAGACGTAACTTAATTTATACAGCGATAACAAGAAGCAAACGCTCGTTAGTGTTATGCGGGGAGAGAGAAGCGTTACAGTGGAGTGTTTCTAATAATGACAGCTCAGAAAGACAAACAACGCTCAAGCTTAAGTTAAATGGTTCTAATGAACTAGATGAATTACAAAAAGAGCTTCCATTTCCAATTGAAGATGCAAATATCGGAATGGAAAACGTTACACCGTATGACTTTATGGAATAGGGCACAATCTAAAAATGTTCGGAAAGGTGGAGATTTCTTTGCGGACATTTTCAAAGCTAAAAGGGCTTCCAGTTTATAGTAATAGTAGCGCAAACCTATTAGGTCATGTGACAGATTTATGCTTGTCACCCAAAGGCTTTATTATCGGACTAATAATGGAAGGAAAAGGGTTGTTCAATCGTGACCGCTTTGTTCCAATTCAGTCAATCGATGCGCTTGGAGAAAATGGCGTAATGGTTGAGAGTGAAAACAAGCTGCTTTCGATTCAAGATATGAAAACGAATTACACATACAATACCTATGACGATCTTCGCTATAAATCAGTGCTGACAAAAGAAGGGGAGCGACTTGGTTTATTAGAGGACGTATATTTTTCCGAAAAAATGGGCACAATTGAGGCATACGAATTGACGGATGGATTTTTTGCTGACATTACTGAGGGAAAAAAAGTGATCAAGGCTTCAAGTGAACCACTTACGATCAGTAAAGATGCTATCGTCATCGATTTTTTAATGTAAGAAGAGGTGTGCCCATTTGTTTTCATGTCCGAATTGTAAAAGTAAAGACCTTGGGAAGATCGGTGTAAATCAATATTATTGCCGGAACTGCTTTATTGAACTTTCTGTTTCAAAGGGAAAAATATTAACTCATCAAGTTGAAGAGGATGGAACGTTAAGCTCACTTGATGATTTATTTTCTGAGGATGAACGATCAATAAGCATGTAAAGGGGAGATAGGTCTTGAATCGTACCGTAACCTCACTAGTTTCATTAGGACTTGGTGCTGCAGCATATTATGTTGCACGAAATACTAATATGACATCTAATCGTACGATGAGAAAAATGCGTAAGCGTGTTATGAAAATGTTTTAAGGATAGGAGCTGCTTGCCAGCTCCTTTATTATTTTGGACAGAGAATCCCTTCTCATGAATAATTTTCTAACATCCTTCCACAATATGAAAGAGAGGGAAGGTGAAGGAATGAGAGACCGTCAAATAAAATGGTTAGTGCGTATTACTATTTTATTGTTGGGGCTCCTTACAATTTATGTGTTTTTTCAGCTTCATAACCTGTGGGATCCCTTTTTTCTCATGTTTAAAGCAATCTTTATCCCGTTTTTAATAAGCGGATTTATTACATATTTGCTTCATCCCGTCATTGAGAAACTTCACAAGACAGGTGTTCCTAGATCCATTTCCATTCTTGTCATTTATTTTTTATTTTTTGGAATAATCGGATATGGTTTCTATCGGGGAATTCCAGTTTTAGTTACTCAGCTTAGGGACCTTTCAGAAAATTTCCCGCAGTTTTCAACAACCTATAAAAATTGGATTGATTCCATTCATGTGCAAACAAATAGCTGGCCCGATGGAATTCACGATCGTATCGATTTAATGTTTCAGGAAACAGAAGAATGGCTGGCATCTATGATTGAAAACATTATAAATAGTCTAAAAGGTATTTTTGACTATCTCCTTTTACTTGCGATTATTCCATTTCTCGTATTTTATATGCTAAAAGACTATGAGCAGGTTAAAAAAGCGGCATGGTATTTAACGCCGCGAAAATGGAGAAAGGAAGCAATCCAATTTCTAAAAGAAATAGACCATTCATTAGGAAGTTATATTAGAGGCCAATTATTTGTCTGCTTTATTATTGGCAGCTTAGCTTTTTTGCTATTATGGTTTTTTAAGGTAAGATACCCGCTAATCTTAGGACTTTTAATTGGAATAACAAATATTATCCCATATTTCGGACCAGTCATTGGCGCGGTTCCAGCCTTAATTATTGCTGCGACCATGTCAACGGAAACGGTGTTATTTGTTATTGCCATTATTCTTTCACTTCAGTTTTTGGAAGGAAATATTCTAGGGCCATTTATTGTGGGGAAAACTCTTCATATGCACCCGATTATTATTATGCTTGCATTACTAGCGGGAGGAGAAATTGCAGGAGTTATTGGCTTAATGCTAGCCGTACCAATTGTTGTTATTTTACGTGTCATCCTTGTTCATATTGTACAACTTAGAAGGCAGCATTGACATTTACAAGCACCTTGTCTATAATTCACGATAGAATATTGCTAAAACATTGATGGAACGAAGTATGTTGGAACCGCTTTTTAGAGAGGAATTTCCTTGGCTGTAAGAAATTCTAAAGTAAGGACAACAGAAGCTAATCCTAAGTGCAGAAAAACCTGCCGTTAAAACCACGTTACGGTTCAATGAAGAGATGGACTATTGCTTATGATACGAAGGATAAGTTTTTTGTAGTTAGCTTCGTGTCCAGCTTCAGGCGCCATCGGCTCGAGGTCATAAGCCAATCCGTCCAGAAGGTTAAAAAACAACCTTCCAGACGGGTTGACTTATGCTTGTCGCCGAAAGATTAGCGCCTTACGCATTTCAATGTCCATAATCAGGGTGGTACCGCGAGTTAACTCTCGTCCCTGTGGAAAGAGTGATTCTTTACACAGAGGCTGAGGGTTTTTTGATTTTTACTAATATATCTGCCTTATTTCATGGCAGTAAAGCATTATTCAAAAGCCAAAAACTAGTTATTTTAAGGAGGATTCCAATGAAAAACCTGAAATCATCTGAAGTGCGTCAAATGTTTTTAGATTTTTTCAAAGAGAAAGGACATGCTGTTGAACCTAGTGCATCATTAGTTCCACATGAGGATCCAACTCTTTTATGGATCAATAGTGGTGTTGCAACATTAAAAAAATATTTTGATGGACGTGTGATACCTGCAAATCCAAGAATTTGTAATGCACAAAAATCGATTCGTACCAATGATATTGAAAATGTTGGGAAAACCGCTAGACATCATACGTTCTTTGAAATGCTTGGTAATTTTTCCATTGGCGATTATTTTAAGGTTGAAGCAATTAAATGGGCATGGGAATTTTTAACAAGCGAAAAATGGATTGGTTTTGATCCAGAAAGATTGTCTGTTACGATTCATCCTGAGGATCAAGAAGCATTTGAAATTTGGACAAATAAAATTGGTATTCCTGAGGAGCGTATTATCCGCTTGGAAGGAAACTTTTGGGATATAGGGGAAGGGCCAAGCGGACCTAATACAGAAATTTTTTATGATCGTGGTGAGGAATATGGCAACGATCCTAAAGACCCGGAACTATATCCAGGCGGTGAAAACGAGCGTTATTTAGAGGTTTGGAATCTAGTGTTTTCACAATTTAATCATAATCCTGATGGTACATATACACCGCTTCCTAAGAAAAACATTGATACAGGCATGGGGCTTGAACGAATGGTTTCAGTCATTCAAAATGTTGAAACGAATTTTGATACCGATTTATTCTTACCAATAATCCGGGCAACGGAAGAAATTTCAAATGAAGCTTATCATCAAAATAAAGAAAAAGATGTTGCCTTTAAGGTGATCGCTGATCATGTTAGGACGGTAAGCTTCGCTATCAGTGACGGAGCACTTCCTTCAAATGAAGGAAGAGGCTATGTGCTGCGCCGCCTTTTAAGAAGAGCGGTTCGCTATGCGAAGCAAATTAACATACACCGCCCGTTCATGTATGAGCTTGTTCCTGTTGTAGCGGAAATCATGGTTGATTTTTATCCGGAAGTGAAAGCAAAAACAGAATTTATTCAAAAAGTCATTAAAAATGAAGAAGAGCGCTTCCACGAAACATTGAATGAGGGCTTAGCGATCCTTAGTGAGGTTATCAAAGCTCAAAAAACGAATGGCAGCGACATTATACCAGGCGAGGATGTCTTCCGTTTATATGATACATATGGCTTCCCGGTTGAATTAACGGAGGAATATGCAGAAGAGGAAGGCATGAAGGTCGATCATAATGGGTTTGAACAAGAAATGGAAAGACAGCGTGATCGTGCACGTTCTGCTATGCAAAAGGTAGACTCCATGCAAGTTCAGGGCGGTGTGCTAGGAGATATTAAGGCTGAAAGTGAGTTTGTTGGTTATAACCAATTAACAGTAGAAGCAGCTTCTGTCATCGTGATGGTGAAAGATGGAGAATTGATTAAAGAAGCTCATGAAGGTGACGAGGTCCAGCTTATTCTGGATAAAACTCCATTCTATGCAGAGAGCGGCGGACAAATTGCCGATGAAGGCTTTCTGACAAGTGAAAAAGTCCGCGTTAAAATAAAGGACGTTCAAAAGGCACCTAATGGACAAAATCTTCATCATGTTGTCATCGAAAGCGGCAGCCTGCAGCCAGGGGATGCTGTGACAGCTACAGTTTCTGAAAACAATCGCAATGCCGTTGTGAAAAATCATACGGCTACACATTTATTACATCAAGCATTAAAAGATGTATTAGGATCCCATGTAAATCAAGCTGGATCTTTAGTAACAGCAGATCGTCTTCGCTTTGACTTCTCCCACTTCGGACAGGTAAGCGGGGATGAATTATCGCACATTGAACAAGCGGTAAATGAACAAATTTGGAAAAGTATTGATGTAACTATCGATTATAAATCCCTAAATGAAGCCAAGGAAATGGGAGCTATGGCACTTTTCGGTGAAAAATACGGAGAAATTGTCCGTGTCGTACAAGTAGGAGATTACAGCCTGGAGCTTTGTGGTGGCTGTCATGTCGACAATACCGCATCAATCGGCCTATTTAAAATTGTAACTGAAACAGGTATTGGTGCTGGAACAAGACGTATAGAAGCTGTTACAGGACAAGCAGCCTACCAATTAATTAATGAACAGCTGGAAAAGCTTCAAGAAGCTGCAGCGATTTTAAAAGCAAATCCTAAGGATTTAGTGACAAGAATAGATAGTTTATTACATGATTATCGTACACTTCAACGTGAAAACGAATCTTTAACAGCTAAGCTAGGCAATCTTGAAGCAAGCAGTATTGTGGATCAGACAATCAATGTAAATGGTGTGAAGGTGCTTGCGGCACAAGTTAATGCGAAAGATATGAATAGTCTTCGAGGCATGATGGATGACTTGAAAAGTAAACTCGGATCAGCTATTGTTGTTCTCGGAGCTGCAGAAGCAGGAAAAGTAAACCTTGTAGCAGGGGTAACAAAGGATTTAGTCGAAAAAGGCTATCATGCTGGGAAATTAATTAAGGAAGTTGCAGAACGCTGCGGAGGAAAAGGCGGCGGTCGTCCAGATATGGCACAAGCTGGTGCTAAAAGCCCTGAAAACTTGACATCGGCACTAAAATATGTCGAGGAATGGGTTGAATCCGTTTTATAATTAAGAAAAGTAGTGTAAAATGTAGGTAAGATTGGACAAACAGATTTTGTCAAGGATCTGAGAAAGAGGTGCGAATCGTGAGTTCATTTGATAAAACAATGAAATTTAATTTCTCTGATGAATCGGTTGAAACAAATGTGAATGAAGTTCTTTACACCGTTTACGATGCATTGCAAGAAAAAGGCTACAACCCAATTAATCAAATCGTTGGTTATTTGCTTTCAGGTGACCCTGCCTATATTCCACGTCATCGTGACGCAAGAAACTTAATTCGCAAGCTTGAACGTGATGAATTGATTGAGGAGTTAGTAAAATCTTACTTACAAAAACGAGCATGATATCGCATTAGCAATGTAAGAAATGATTGGGATGGAATCGGCAGCCTAACAATTATGCTTGCCCCATCCCTTTTCCTTCAAAAAAAATTGAGAGGGACTATATGAAAATATTAGGATTGGACTTAGGCTCTAAAACCCTTGGGGTAGCTGTCAGTGATGAGCTGGGCTGGACGGCCCAAGGAATTGAAACGATTAAAATAAATGAAGAAAGCCGAGACTATAACATGAGCAGGCTTTCTGAAATTATGGAAGAGCATCGTGTTGAGAAAATAGTTCTCGGCATGCCGAAAAACATGAATGGAACCATTGGACCAAGAGCAGAAGCAAGCCAGAGATTTGCAGAGATCTTAAAAAAGAAGTTTAATGTTCCTGTCATTCTCTGGGATGAACGTTTAACAACGATGGCTGCAGAACGAATGCTGATTTCAGCTGATGTCAGCCGGAAAAAACGGAAACAAGTGATTGATAAGATGGCTGCCGTCATGATTTTGCAAGGGTATTTAGATAGTTTAAATTAAGGTTTAAATAAAATAATGAGGTGAATCACATGGAACATGGCGAAAAACAAATTACCGTTATAGATGAAGATGGAAACGAACAACTTTGTGAAGTACTATTTACTTTTGAATCAGAAGAATTTAATAAATCATATGTACTATATTACCCAGTAGGTGCTGATGAAGACGACAGTGAAGAAATCGAAATTCATGCATCAAGCTTTAACCCTCACGCTAATGGGGAAGACGGAGAACTTGAGCCAATTGAAACAGATGAAGAATGGGATTTAATCGAAGAAATGTTAAACACATTCCTTGATGAAGAAGAACAAACATAAGCTTTATGATTTAAAAAAATGATTTAGCAAAAGGGTCAGACCCCTTCAATAAACATAAATATATTGAATTTTATTTCAATATATTACGTTTGAGGGTCAGACCCTTAGTTTTTTATATCTATGGTATTTCCCCTCCTCTTAAAGAGAATAATAAACCTTCAAATGATTCCATTAATATTCCCGCGATTTTCATGCTAATTCCATACTTTTCTGAAATAATTGCCGAAACAAATAGAACATTGTAGTATAATATTGGGATGAGAGGAGGATATGAATGTCAGAAGGAGATTCGAAAAAGGATTTATTCCGAAAAAAGCTTCTAGAAAAACAAAATGAAGCAAAAGTTGTTAGAAAAGTTGTTCTAACAGTTTTTATCATTTTAATTATTGCGTTCTCAGGTATTATCGGAGGCGGATATCTATATATTAAATCTTCTTTACAACCTGTTGATCCAAGTGATCAAAGCAAAATTAATGTCACTGTACCGATTGGCTCATCAGTATCGACCATTTCGAACATTTTAGAAGAAAAAGAGATTATTAAAGATGCCCGTGTTTTTAAATATTATATTAAATTTAAGAACGAATCAGGCTTCCAAGCTGGTAATTATAAATTTACAAAGGCCATGACATTTGAAGAAATCATCGAAAGCTTAAAGCAAGGGAAGCTAATGAATGAAGTTGCCTTTAAAATTACCATACCTGAAGGAAGACAATTAACAGAGATTGCTTCCATTATTGCCAATAATACAGCATTTTCAGAACAAGAAGTACTAGAAAAACTAACAGATAAAACATTTATTGAGTCAATGAGAGCAAAATATCCAGACTTACTTACTGATGATATTTTTGGAAAAAACGTTAAATACGCCCTTGAAGGCTATTTGTATCCGGCAACCTATCCTTATTATAAGGAACCGACAATTGAAGAAATAGTGGAGCCGATGATTAAGAAAATGAGTCAAGTTGTCGCTAAATACATTCCACAGCTGCAAGAGAAAAAGATGAGTGTTCATCGTTTTGTCACCATGGCATCGTTAATTGAGGAAGAAGCAACGGAAAAGGCGGATCGTGAAAAGATATCAAGTGTCTTTTATAATCGAATTGAACAGAATATGCCTCTTCAAACAGATCCAACTGTATTATATGCTTTAGGCGAACACAAGGATCGCGTATTATATAAGGATCTTGAAGTGGAATCTCCTTATAATACGTATCGAAACAAAGGTTTACCTCCAGGCCCAATTGCCAATGCGGGTGAGGTATCGTTTACAGCTGCTTTATCTCCTGAAGAGACTGATTTCCTCTATTTCTTAGCTACAAAAGAAGGGGACGTCATTTTTACGAAAACACTTGAAGAACATAATAAAGAAAAAAATAAACATATTACCAATGCGAACAACTAGAGTGGAAATCAACAGGCAAATTTAACTGTGCCTATTAAAAAAGGGAACGTGAATAATTATTCGCATTCCCTTTCTTATTGTGGTAAAATATATCGAGTTGTTACGAGATTTGTTACTTTTATTATTTAGTTACTAAGAGTTCCTTTTGGGGCTCTTATTTTTAGGTATATATGTAGTTTATAGTATTCGAAATGCAGGAGGACAATGATGGTAAACGAGGAAGTGCTCGAATATCTTGAAAATTTGATACCTGATCGGCCTCAATATGTTGAGCAAATGGAGAATTTCGCTAAACAAAATGGTGTACCGATCATGGAGAAAACAGGTATTGAAGTATTACTGCTCCTTCTCTCTATGCAGCAGCCAAAAAAAATTTTAGAGATTGGTACAGCAATTGGTTATTCCGCAATTCGAATGGCACTTAAATTGCCAAATACCGAAATTATCACAATAGAGCTTGATGAAGAGCGTTTTCACCAAGCAAATCAACATATTAAAAAGATGGGCTTAGATAAGCGAATTCACACCGTATATGGTGATGCTCTGAATGCATCAGAGAACATAAAGAAGTTTGCACCATTTGATGCCCTTTTTATTGATGCAACAAAAGCAAAGTATGCAAAATTCTTTCAAATCTATGAACCGATGCTTTCTGAAAATGGGGTTATTTATACAGACAATGTCCTGTTTAAAGGTACAGTTGCTCGCGATCGGTCAGAGTTAACTACAAGAAGACAAAGAACCCTTGTAAGAAAGCTTGATGAGTTTAATCAATGGCTGTATACATTAGATTCTTATGAAACGACAATTATTCCTGTTGGCGACGGGATTGCAGTAACAAAACGAAAATGAGGTGTTGAAGATGCAAAAACCTGAATTATTAGTTACACCAAAAAAAATAGAGGACATAGTGCCTCTCATTGAAGCAGGTGCTGATGCTTTTATAATTGGTGAGCAAAAATTCGGTCTCCGTCTTGCCGGAGAATTTTCCAGGGACCAAGTAAGGGAGATAATTGCCATTGCGCATCAGCATCAAAAGAAAGTGTATGTGGCAATGAATGCAATCTTTCATAATGAAATGGTTGATGAATTAGGGGACTATCTGACGTTTCTTAAAGAGGCAAAGGCAGATGCAGTGGTGTTTGGGGATCCTGCTGTACTGATGTCAGCTAGAGAAATTGCTCCAGACCTTAAGCTCCATTGGAATACAGAAACAACGGCTACAAACTGGTATACGTGCAATTACTGGGGACGAAAAGGTGCAAAGCGTGCTGTACTTGCTCGTGAGTTAAGCATGGAGGCTATTGTTGAAATAAAGGAACATGCTGAAGTAGAAATTGAAGTTCAGGTCCATGGTATGACATGCATGTTCCAATCCAAACGGAAATTACTTGGAAACTATTTTGAATACCAAGGGAAAGCATTAAAAGTAGAAAATCGCAATGAAAATGACATGATGTTTTTATATGACCCTGAAAGGGATAATAAGTACCCAATATTTGAAGATGTAAATGGAACACATATTATGAGTCCAAATGATATGTGCATTATTGATGAACTTGGAGAAATGATTGATGCTGGAATCGACTCCTTTAAAATTGATGGGGTACTTCAAACATCAGAATATATCCTTGAGGTTACAAAAAGATACCGTAAAGCAATCGATCTTTACACTTCTAACAGTGAAGAATATGAAAAAATCAAAGATAATTTATTAGAAGAAATTGAAGGACTGCAAGCGAAAAACCGTCCATTAGATACAGGCTTTTTCTTTAAAGAAACTGTTTATTAAAGAAAAAAGATTAACATAAGTCTTGAAAGAAGGAGTGAAAATCATGACTGCAGTAATTGATAAAATCTCACAGCTTATTGACGGAAAGCGTGTTATTACGAAAAAACCTGAGTTGTTAGCTCCGGCTGGGAATTTGGAAAAGTTAAAAATAGCCGTTCATTATGGAGCAGATGCTGTTTTTATTGGTGGACAAGAATATGGCCTCCGTTCCAATGCCGACAACTTTTCACTAGAAGAAATGGCAGAAGGGGTGAAATTTGCCAATCAATACGGAGCGAAAATTTATGTGACAACGAATATTTTCGCACATAATGAAAATATGGACGGACTTGAGGAGTATTTAATGGGAATCCAGGATGCTGGAGTAACAGGTATCATTGTGGCAGACCCTTTAATCATTGAAACATGCAGACGTGTTGCTCCAAAGCTTGAGGTGCATTTAAGTACACAGCAATCACTTTCAAACTGGAAAGCAGTGCAATTTTGGAAGGAAGAGGGCCTCGAACGCGTCGTTTTAGCACGTGAAACAAGTGCTGAAGAGATAAAGGAAATGAAGGAAAAAGTCGATATCGAAATTGAAGCCTTTATTCATGGTGCGATGTGTATTGCTTATTCGGGACGGTGTACATTAAGTAACCATATGACAGCACGGGATTCAAATCGTGGCGGCTGCTGTCAATCATGCCGCTGGGACTATGATTTATTTAAGCTTGAGAATAACGAAGAGGTTGCCCTTTTTGACGAAAAAGATGCGCCATTTGCTATGAGTCCAAAGGATTTGAATTTAATTGAATCCATCCCAAAAATGATTGAGCTTGGGATCGATAGCTTGAAGATCGAAGGCAGAATGAAATCCATTCATTATATCGCGACAGTTGTAAGTGTGTATCGTAAAGTGATTGATGCTTATTGTGCTGATCCTGACAATTTTAAGATTGACCCTGAATGGTTAAAGGAATTGGACAAGTGTGCGAACCGTGAAACAGCTTCTGCGTTTTTTGAAGGTGTTCCAGGGTATAAGCAGCAAATGTTCGGCAGCCATTCTAAAAAAACTCCTTATGATTTTGCAGGCCTTGTATTAGACTATAACGAGAAAACACAAATCGTAACCTTGCAGCAACGAAACTATTTTCAGCCTGGTGATACAGTTGAATTCTTTGGTCCTGAAATTAATAACTTCACTCAAACAATTGAAAAGATATGGGATGAAAAAGGAAATGAGCTCGATGCAGCCCGCCACCCGCTCCAAATCGTTAAATTTAAAGTGGGAAAACCAGTTTTTAGTAACAACATGATGCGAAAGGGGTTCTAAGTAAATGGGGAAGAGACCCGTTGTAATCGGAGTGGCCGGAGGCTCTGGTTCAGGTAAGACAAGTGTAACAAAATCAATTTACGAACACTTTAAAGGGCATTCAATCTTAATGCTTGAGCAAGATTTTTATTATAAAGATCAAATTCATTTACCCTTTGAGCAAAGACTAAATACAAATTATGATCATCCTTTGGCATTTGATAATGATTTGTTGATCGACCATTTAAAAGCATTGCTCAATCACCAATCAATCGAAAAACCGGTATATGATTACAAATTGCATACAAGATCTGAAGATGTTATTGTTGTTGAGCCGAAAGATGTTATAATTTTAGAAGGTATTTTAATTTTAGAAGATGAGCGTCTACGTGATCTAATGGATATTAAACTATTTGTTGATACTGATGCAGATATCAGGATCATCAGGCGTATCCAAAGGGACATTAAAGAACGCGGCCGTTCCATTGATTCTGTTATTGATCAATACATTTCTGTTGTTAGACCAATGCATAATCAATTTATTGAACCGACAAAACGTTATGCAGATATCATTATACCCGAGGGCGGCCAAAATCACGTTGCCATTGATTTAATGGTGACAAAAATTCAAACAATTCTTGAACTAAATGCGATTTTGTAATAACATAGCATAGATAAAGAGTACTGTGATCATATTATGTATAAGATTAAATTTCTTAGGGCATGTCTAAAGTCAAAGCTAAGGGCAAACTATTGCCCTTGCTTTTTTCATACAATCTGCTTGAACCTTAAGCAAATCAACGCATTTCTTATCAATGGTCACAAATGAGAATAAGAGTATGTTTTATTATGCATACATTTTTCGATATGAGGCAATAAGCTTCATGTATACATACTTATAAAGTAATCTCTTATCAAGAAAAAGTACAACGCGACAAAATTGAAAAAAACGACGGGGAACAGTCTACTAGAAGGAGTGGAACAAACATGGCACAAGAAAAAGTTTTTCCTATGACAAAGGAAGGAAAAGAAAAGCTCGAGCAGGAGCTTGAATATTTGAAAACGGTTAAACGTAAAGAAGTGGTTGAAAGAATAAAAATTGCCCGCAGCTTCGGCGATCTCTCAGAGAACTCTGAGTACGATTCAGCTAAAGAAGAGCAAGCATTTGTTGAAGGTCGTATTACGACAATTGAAAATATGATTCGCAATGCAAAAATTATTGAAGGTGAAGCAGATACAAGCTCAGTATCATTAGGAAGAACGGTTACATTTACAGAACTTCCAGATGGTGATGAAGAAACCTATACAATTGTAGGAAGTGCTGAAGCAGATCCATTTGAAGGGAAGATTTCAAACGACTCTCCAATTGCCAAAAGCTTGCTTGGCCGTAAAGTAGGGGAAGAAGTTACCGTGCAAACTCCTGGTGGAGAAATGCTAGTGAAAATTGTGAAAATTAGCTAAAAACAGGTTTATATAGGAAACACCTCGTCGAAACTGATGACGAGGTGTTTTTTTTACTGCTTAGGAAATTTTAAAATTCTTGAACTGTGGATAAGCGCTTTGACAGCCAGCTCCGAAGCGCAGAATGTGCAAGTGCAGTCAGTGCAGCAGGATGCTGCGTTTTTGACTGCCAGCGCCTAGCCCCTCTAGGGTCTAGCCAATTTAGAATTGAAGGCAAAGAACGTCTTCTATTCCAATTCGTCTTATTTGCCCTAGGCTGAGCAAGGCGCTTGTGCTTTTGTTCTTTATCCCATTTTTAACGGTAGGAGGTTTCCATGAACTTAAAAAAAAGATTTCTTTTAGTTGGAACTTTTTTCCTCTTTTCCCTCTTTCTCATTCTTTTTCGATTAGCTGATCTTCAATTAATTCATACAGAATCATTTTCTAAAAAAGGGGTAAATCTGATCCAAGAAAGTGTGAATCAACGGACTCAAGAGGTAGTTATTGATGATGGACGAGGTCGCTTCGTAGATCGTAATGGGGATTCATTACGTAATCACGCTGAACCTTCCCTTGTTTTGTTTCCTTTTTTAAACGATATTACATGGCCTGCAGATAAGCTTGCAGAGGTCGTGAATATGTCAAGCAATGAGCTGGAAAAACGTTTACGCGATGCAAAAGAACCGCTTGTTCTTTCAAGTAAGGATGGATTATCCTTATCAAGCGCAGAGCTAGATAAAATAAACGATTTAAAGATTCCAGGCGTTTTTGGAATTTACAAGCAATCACCAATGGAAGAAACGATTGGAAAACATATTTTAGGAATTACAGGTGAAAATGCAGAGGCTTTGAGAAAAAAATATCCTGATCGCAAGGATTTATCTTATAAAACCAAAATTGGGCTAACAGGTCTCGAAGAGGCATATGATGAATTTCTTTTGCCTGATGAAGTAACAAAGCTCTTATATCATGTTGACGGAGATGGACATCCACTCTTTGGAATCAATGTAAAATACATTGCAGACTCGAATCCTTTTTATCCTGTTACGGTAAAGACGACATTAGATAAGAATATACAGGCAATGGCTGAAGATGTATTAACCAAACAAAAGATTGAAAACGGTGGACTTGTTTTACTTGATGTGAAGTCAAATGAAGTATTAGCAATGGTGAGCAAGCCTGATCTTAACCGCTCAAAGAGCAATACCCTGATCAATCATATGCTTCAGCCGATTTTTCCTGGTTCAGTATTCAAAACTGTCATTTCTGCCGCAACAATTGAATATGGTTTAGATGATGCCACAAGAGAGTTTAATTGCAACCTAAATTTATATGGGGAGCTTGATGGTGAACAGGATGATGGAATGCTGACCTTTGCAAGGAGCTTTGCCAAAAGCTGCAATTACACGTTTACGACTCTAGCGGAGGAGCTAATGGAAAAAGATCCTATGGTTATTGAGAATATGGCTGAGAAACTAGGATTGCTTGGACCCGTTGGTTGGAGTGGTACCGTGTTTCATTATCAAAATTTCAAACAGTTCCCTGATGAAAAGGCAGGACATGTTTGGGTCGATGAAAAGGATAAAAATGTTGAGCGAGCGATCGCTCAAACCGCGATAGGTCAGAAGGATGTAAAAGTTACACCGCTGGGGGTTGCTAATATGATGGCGACAATAGCACGAGGCGGTCAAAAAGATCAGGTGAAAATCGTAGAAAATATATTATATAAAAATGGAACCAATATGTATTCTTTTACGTCTAATTCTTTAGAAGGGGAAAAGATATCACCATTAACTGCTTCTAAGCTGCAAGAGTTGCTCCGTTTAGTCGTAACTGACCCGGAAGGAACAGGAAGAAGGTTTCAAACTTCGCCATTTGAGGTATCAGGTAAATCAGGAACGGCTCAGACAGGTAAGAAGAATGAAAAGGGTGAAACACTTTATAACAAATGGTTTGCAGGCTATTTTCCATCAAGTAATCCGAAGTATGCTCTCGTTGTTGTAGAGATGGACACGACCAGTTCTAAAGCCGGAACAAATGCTGCATTTTACGATATAGTAAATGAATTAGCAAAGATGGACTAAATGGCAGGTGATCTTAGGAGAACATAAATGGGTAGGAATAAGACGATAGTCAAGTAAAGTTTGGGATATTTTTTTATTATTAACAAACTGTTATAAAAGATTAACAAATCGATAAAACAACTAGATAGAATGGCATTCTAGTGCTAGAATAAGACAGAAGGTATGAGGGACAAAGGAGTGTAGGACATTGAGTTATAATCATGTAAACTCTCGTTATGAAAAAAGAGATAAGCGTAGAAAAACGAACATCGTCTTGAATACATTAATAGGAATCGTTGCAGTTCTTATTCTTGTAATTGGATCTCAGCTCATCTTTGGCGGAAGTGGTGCTGAAAAAACTGCAAAATATAACGAACCGCCTGACATTAAATTAGCAAACCAAGAAAACAGTAACGAAGAAGCAACTGCAGATAAAGAGAAAGAACAGGAAAAAAGCGAACAATCAGCTGATGAAAAAGATAAAAAAACCGAAGATGAGGAAAATGCAGAAGAATCATCAGATCCTTCTGCTGAAGAAACTACACCAGAGGATCCATTTGAACAGGCAACTATTACACAAGGAGAGCCTGGCTCAGGTGTAGTGGAAACAATTGAAAACCCGGGATGGGAGCCGGTAGGAACGTCTCAATCTGGGCCGCATTCTGCTAATTATGATAAGGATTCACAAGATTGGGCTGAAATGACAAAGGCACTTAGCTATGCAACAGGGATTCCCGAATCAGAGATGATTATTTGGTTCCTTGGAAACAATGGGGGACCAAATGACGCTGTCGGTACGATCTCACCAAAGGATAAGTCTGCGAAATATAAAGTGTATATCACATTTGTTGAAAACAAAGGATGGAAGCCAACGAAAATTGAAAAGTTGAACTAAAAGCAGCGGCATTGCCGCTGCTTTTTCGATATAGATGTTCCCGCGCTATTTGTTCTCACGTTTGCGCTTTAAAATGTACAACAGCACTATAAAATCTATTTCCTTCTTCTGTAACATGCATTTGATGGGAAACAGAATGAACAGTTAATAAGATGGCATTGTTATGGGTGATTTGCTCGTTTATTTTTTTCTCAAGCTCTTTAATGGATGGTGCTTCGAAAAATTCAATTTTGTCTTTAATAAGATCAAGTTGGAAACTCATTATTTACACCTCTTCATTACTTAATCATCATGATAAAATAGTAACAAAATATGATCGTGAAGAACAATCTAAAAAACGAAATAAAAATAGTGGTCTTGCGAATAATCGGTGAAATAGGTAAACTTCTAATGAGGATGACGATGCAGGGAAAAATGGAAAGATACGATTTAAAAGGAAACCCTAAGTTGTCGAAAAGCTGAACCATAATGGAAAGGGAATGAAACAATGAAAATTGCAATAATTGGTGCAATGGAAGAGGAAGTAACAATCCTAAGAGAGAAACTGGAAAATCGTGAGCAAGCAGATATTGCGGGAAGCGAATTTACAAAAGGAACCTATAAAGGGATTGAGGTTGTATTATTAAAATCAGGTATTGGAAAAGTGAATGCTGCCATGAGTACAACGTTGCTTTTAGATCGCTATAAGCCTGATTATGTTATCAACACAGGATCTGCCGGTGGATTTCACCCGTCTCTAAATGTAGGTGATATTGTCATTTCTACAGAAGTTCGTCATAATGATGTGGATGTTACAGCATTCGGTTATGAATATGGACAAGTTCCAGGTTTGCCTGCAGCTTACATACCAGATGAAAAGCTTGTTGAAATGGCTGTCAAAAAAGCCGAAGAGATCTCAAACATCCAAGTGGCAAAAGGATTAATTGTTACAGGAGATTCGTTCTTAAATGATCCTGTAAAAGTAGAATTTATCCGAAGCAAGTTTAACGACCTACATGCAGGGGAAATGGAAGCAGCTGCTATTGCTCAGGTTTGTCACCAATTTAATGTTCCATTTGTTGTGATAAGAGCTTTATCTGATATTGCTGGAAAAGAATCCAATATTTCCTTTGAGCAATTTTTAGAACAAGCTGCAAAACATTCAGCAGATTTAGTATTAAAAATCGTTGAAGCAGTATAAGCTTATCAAATCGAAGGGGTCGGTTATGAATCGATTCCTTTTTTGTTTCGCCTATTTGGAGAAATTTACTTGGTTAATAGTTTGTTAGACTATGTTATCGTGGTTACTATAACACTTCAAATAGGTGGGAGATAATATGAATAAAAAAGAAATTCAGTCGCTAATGGTTGATTTTAAGCAGTATGCGTTTATTCTGTTAGCTGTGAGTGTCTTTCTTTATATCGGCGTTGTCTTGCCCGATCAAGGCAAACCAGAAATATATGATATTGTGCTAATGATTACAACGGTTTTATTTATACTAGGAGCCTTTGTTTGCTTCAAAGCTTCCTTAAAATATAAAAAACAATTGGATAAGCTAGAAGAGTAACATAAGAATCAATGATAAACGCCTACTAAAGGGCGTTTTTTTTGTCCTTATACTTTTAGTAGCAGACCGAGAAAGCGCATTCAATTATCTGAAAATAAAAACAATACAAGAATGAGGAGAAAAACTATTTACAGAATTGGAAATCATGGATATAATTACCAAGGAATAGCAAATTAAAATTAAGGAGGTCGAAGAAGATGATGAAATGTTCACCATTAAAAACTGCAAAGCAAGACTTAAAATTAAACCATCTATTCGACCATATTGGTGTATCCTCCTTTTCGTTATGCGGAAATGAAGACTGATTAATAAAATTGCGCCATGGGTCAATTAGAACTGCATGTGGCGTTCTATATGTATAACGTTAACGTCACAGGCTGCCCTGTGGCGTTTTTTTATGCAAAGCACCTCTTAGTACGTATAATGAACAACTATCCTTTATTAAAAAGGGGAGTTAAACCTTTTAAGCTTGGCAGCCTGAATAAACATCAATGAGGTGCGAATTGCTTTAAAGGAGGTGATACACATGACAATCAATCTATTTTTTATTACCCTAACTTTTTCAGTGTCAAAAAGAAAACGTTCAAAAGAAGAAATGGAAACAAATCAAGAAGTGAAACAAAGAATGGAACATTCAAGAGTAAAAGTGTTCGACGAGTTTCACATGTAAATTAAAGGAACAATAATAATTGGAGGCGATGACTATGTTGAAAATCAAATTGCTTGTACATTTAACTGTAGAGAAGGATTCCACCTAGCTTAGAGCAAGCTAGAAATCATTCAAAGGCCGTTTTTAACGCACATTGGTAAATAAAAAAGAGAAGAGGTAAATTTTGCTCTTCTCTTTTGTCATTATTCTTTTTTGCGGTTTCTTTTTTCTTTTTCTGCTCGATAGAACTCATGGAACATTTTCATAAGAGCACGTTTTTCAATTCTGGAAACATAGCTCCTTGATATACCTAATTCCTTTGCGATTTCACGCTGTGTCTTTTCTTTTTTTAAATCCAAGCCAAACCTTCCGATAATAACTTCTTTTTCTCTTCCATCTAATATATCAATATATTCCTTAACTTTTTCAAGTTCCATATTCAGTTGGATTGTGTCGATGACATCTTCGTTTTCAGATTTTAATACGTCTATCAAGCTAATTTCATTTCCCTCTTTATCTTGACCAATTGGATCGTGTAAGGAAACATCTTTCTTTGTCTTTTTTAAAGCGCGTAAATGCATGAGTATTTCATTTTCAATACAACGAGCCGCATAAGTGGCTAATTTTGTCCCTTTCCCTTGTGAATAGCTTTCAATCGCTTTAATTAATCCGATTGTTCCAATTGAGATGAGATCTTCCGAGTCTTCCCCAGTGTTTTCAAATTTTTTTACGATATGAGCAACAAGCCGTAAGTTGTGTTCGATTAGAAGATTTCTTGCATACTCATCACCCTCTGCCATGAGTCGCAAATATTTCTTCTCGTCTGTTGCAGACAAAGGCTGTGGGAAGGCATTATTTTTTACATAAGATACTAAGAACACTAATTCTTTTACGAAAAAACCTAGTGCTGTTATGAGCCCTGTCATACCTCCACCTCCACTAATACGTTATGTAGGCAAATGCCTATAAGTCATGTTTATGTTCGTGGCAGGTAGTTCGTGCATGTACATTGAAAGAAGATATAAAACGATTTAATATTTGCGGTTAAAAAAATGGACATCGTTAGGAAAATAGCCTAAACCTGGATGGGGGAATGTACATAGTTATATAGTAGTCAGGTTGAAAAGGAAGGTGGGGAGAGATTAATGTATTGTTATGATCGTTATGGTCCCGGGCCGTATCCATATTATCCGACATTTACAGGTATCGGTTATGGCTACTGGTATGCGTTTATCGTTGTCTTGTTAATATTATTGCTGGTTATTGGCGGAGGCTACTATTATTATAATCATTTTTGTTAGAACAAAGTGAATGGTCTAAGCAAACATGAATAGACCATTCACTTCTTATTAGACCACTACATATTTTATAATAGTTGTAAATGCAAACAAATGTTATAATTACTTCACTAATTACATGATACATAAGGACATTTACGGAAATACTAAATCTGTCTATAGAGTTTTAAGGATAAAAAAAAGAGCCGTTAAACGGCGTGAAATGTTTATGAAGAAGCTTTTAAAACATGTCCTAAGGAACGGCGTTTTATTTCATTTGCAATTAGTTCGATAAAATCATCATGTAGTTTCATTTCAGTTGCTTTAAAATAGGATTCAATTAACAATTCGTCAGAAAGTTTACGCATGCATGATGGCCAATTGATTGGCACTACACCTCCTAACCTTGCTTATTTCTAATAGGGAATTACATAATCTGTTATATTTTGTTATTGATTTAAATCTAACATGAATAAAAAAATAGAACAACCGTTCTCTTATCCACAGATGTTAGTGGATAAACTGTGGGTATGTTGTTTATAAAAGGTGAAAAGTAAGGTATCACAGAGGGTATATTGTGTATAATATTATCCACAAGTGTTGTAGAAGATCGGAATTTGTCGAAAAGTTTTTATAATATTAGTAAGCTTTTTCTCATAAACTATAAGTTTCTTTTGAAAGTATGCGCTAAATTGGTTATGATGTAAGTTGGCAAAAAAATGAATAATGAGGTGTTTAAACTCATGCTACGATTATTCTTACCAGGTGACTATGTGAAAAGCGTATTTCATATTTCACCGCAAAAATTAAAAGAAAGTGGAATTAAAGGGATCATTACTGATTTAGATAATACTCTTGTCGAATGGGATCGACCTAATGCAACTCCCCAATTGCAAGAGTGGTTTAAAGAAGTAAAAGAGCATGGAATTGATATTACAATTGTTTCCAATAATAATGAAAAACGGGTAAAGGCATTTTCAGAGCCTCTTAATATTAAATTTATTCATAAGGCAAGAAAGCCGATGGGGAAAGCTTTTTTAAAAGCAGTGAAAATAATGAATTTGAAAAAAGAAGAAGTAGTTGTAATAGGTGATCAGTTATTAACAGATGTTCTTGGTGGCAATCGCAACGGATTTCAGACGATATTAGTCGTTCCGGTAGCATCAACAGATGGTTTCTTTACAAGGTTCAATCGTAAAATTGAGCGGAAAATTATGGCTAACTTAAAGCGAAAAGGGATGATTCAATGGGAGGAATAGAAACGTGTCAGAACAGCAATTTTCATGTATAGGGTGCGGAGTAATCATACAAACAGAGGATCCTAACAAACTGGGCTATGCACCGGAAAGTGCTCTTGCTAAGGACGATATCATTTGCCAACGCTGCTTTCGCTTAAAAAATTATAATGAAATACAGGATGTTTCATTAACAGATGATGATTTTCTAAAAATCCTCCATGGTATAGGAGAATCTAAGGGATTAATTGTTAAAATCGTAGATATTTTTGATTTTAATGGAAGCTGGCTGCAGGGCATTCAACGATTTGTCGGAGGCAACCCAATCTTGCTTATAGGAAATAAAAGCGATATTCTGCCGAAATCAGTTAAGCATCAGAAGCTGATCAATTGGATGAAACGAGAAGCGAAGGAATTAGGCTTGAAACCAATAGATGTTTGCTTAGTTAGCTCTGCGAGAGGTCATGGTATTAGAGAAGCTGCCGAGCTAATTGATTTATATCGTAATGGACAAGATGTGTATGTCGTTGGTGTAACAAATGTTGGGAAATCAACATTTATTAATCGCCTAATAAAAGAGGTTGCAGGTGTCAACGATGTGATCACAACATCACATTATCCAGGAACAACCTTGGATCTAATTGAAATCCCGCTTGAAAATGGGGCTGCACTTTATGATACTCCTGGAATTATAAATCATCATCAAATGGCTCATTTTGTCGATAAGCAGGATTTGAAGCTGTTAAGTCCTAAGAAAGAAATAAAGCCCAAGGTATTTCAATTAAATGAGGGGCAAACATTATACTTTGGCGGACTTGCACGAATGGATTATGTTTCAGGCGGAAGAGAATCTTTCGTTTGCTATATCCCAAATGAATTAAAGATCCACCGGACAAAAAGAGAAAACGCTGATGCTTTATATGAAAAGCATGTCGGGGAGCTTTTAACACCGCCAAGAAAGGAAGAGGTTGAATCATTTCCTAAGCTTGTGCCACATGAATTTATGATAAAAGAAGGCAAAACAGATGTTGTTTTTTCAGGCTTAGGCTGGGTAACGATCAATAATCCAGGGAAAAAGGTCATTGCTTATGCTCCTCAAGGTGTGAATGTATCACTAAGAAAATCGTTAATTTAATCAAGGAGAGGAAAAAATATGGGGAACTTATATGGCGTAATTGGATGTCCAATTAAACATTCGATGTCACCTGACATCCATAATGATGCCTTTAAGGAAAAACATCTCAATGGCTATTATCATGCCTTTCATGTAGAGCCAGAGAGGCTCAAGGAATCCGTTCAAGCTCTTAAGATATTGGGGGTAAAAGGGTTTAATGTAACAATCCCGCATAAAATTTCGATCATTCCGTATTTAGATGAGCTTGATGAAACCGCAAAGATTGCAGGTGCCGTTAACACGGTAATCAATCTAGAGGGACGGCTAATCGGTCACAATACAGATGGAAATGGGTATGTACGATCTCTAACAAAGATTTTACAAAAACCAATTCAGGAGCAAAAAATCTTAATTATTGGTGCAGGCGGTGCAGCAAGAGGCATTTATTTTACTTTAGTACATCAAGGATGCAGTGAGATTGATCTTTGCAACCGAACTGTATCAAAGGCAGAAAAATTAATTAACGAATGCCCTTTTGGACATACGAGTAAAGCATTATCCTTGGAACAAGCAGAACAACAATTAGAAAACTATGATGTAATTATTCATACAACTGCTGTTGGAATGCATCCAAACGTTGAACAAAAACCGCTATCTGTCAAACATGCCAAAAGGACAGCCGTTGTCAGTGATATCGTGTATAATCCAATCAAAACATCTTTGCTTCAAGAAGCGGAAGAACAAGGTTTAACAATACATAATGGTGTCGGTATGTTTGTTCATCAGGCAGCACTTGCCTTCACACTATGGACAGGTATAGAACCATCAATTGAAAGAATGACTGCAATTGTATATGACAAGCTGGGAGGAACATCATGTTAACAGGCAAACAAAAACGTTTTTTACGAAGTGAAGCACATCATTTGAATCCCATTTTTCAAGTTGGAAAAGGCGGGGTAAACGAGAATATGATTAAGCAAATTTCAGATGCATTAGAAGCTCGTGAACTTTTGAAGGTATCTGTATTGCAAAATTGTGAAGAGGATAAAGATTCTGTTGCCAATTCATTAGTAAAAGGAACAGGTGCAGAGCTTGTTCAAGTTATTGGCAATACCATTGTCTTATACAAAGAATCTAAGGAAAATAAGCAGCTTCGTTTACCTAATTAATAGGTTGGGAGGGGGATGAAATGTCAAAAAAAATCGGGCTATTAGGAGGTACATTTGATCCGCCTCATTTTGGCCATTTATTAATTGCGAGTGAGGTATTACATGCATTGCAATTAGCTGAAATATGGTTTATACCCAATCAAATACCTCCCCATAAGCAAACAGAGCAATTTACAAATAGCAAGCACAGAGTCAATATGCTGAAATTGGCGCTAACATCAAATGATCAATTTAAGATTGATACGATTGAACTAGAGCGAGAAGGACCTTCTTATACATATGATACGCTTTGTCTTTTATCTGAACAATATCCTGCCTATTCCTTTTATTTTATAATCGGTGCAGATATGATCGAGTATTTACCACACTGGTATAAGATTGAAGAGGTTGTTAAGCTTGTGACGTTTGTTGGGGTCAAACGCCCGGGCTATACAACGAGTACCGACTATCCGGTGAAAGAGGTTGAAATTCCGCAATTTGATGTGTCCTCAACAATGTTGCGTGAACGGATAAAAACTGGAGAAAATACCGCTTATCTTTTACCTGATGATGTGAAAAGATATATAGAGGAGAATCGTTTATATGGAACGTGAAGCTGCATTAAAGATTGTTGCAGAACAAATTACAGAACATCGCTACAATCATACATTAGGAGTTATGGAAACCGCTATTCAATTGTCACATCAATATGGTGCAGATGTTAAAAAAGCAGAAATAGCAGCGATTTTTCATGATTATGCTAAATTTCGTCCGAAAGAAGAATTGAAGCAAATCATCATTGAACAGAGGATGCCACAGCAATTATTAGTACATAATAGTGAGCTCTGGCATGCACCTGTTGGAGCATTTCTGGTAGAGAAAGAAGTAGGGATAACTGACCAAGAAGTGTTGAGTGCAATAAAATATCATACATCGGGCCGCCCGGATATGACGTTATTGGAAAAAATCATTTATGTGGCAGATTATATTGAACCTGGAAGGCATTTTCCAGGAGTTGACGAAGTAAGAGCTCT
This sequence comes from uncultured Metabacillus sp., assembly GCF_947503125.1. GTDB lineage: Bacteria > Bacillota > Bacilli > Bacillales > Bacillaceae > Metabacillus. The sequence continues at coordinate 142,464 of NZ_CANNCR010000005.1, read as the reverse complement.
GGCAAAATCAAATCTTGATCAAGCTTTACTACAATCACTACAAAATACAATCATGTTTTTATTAAAGAAAAATCAAGCGATTTATCCTGACACAATTCAAACCTATAATTCATTAGTGCTTAAAGGAGGAAGATCTAATTAATGAACGGAAGAGACATTTTAACAATAGTGGCAAAAGCTGCAGATAGCAAACGAGCTGAGGATATTATTGCACTTAATATGAAAGGCATTTCCTTAATCTCAGACTTTTTTCTTATTTGTCATGGTAATTCTGACAAGCAAGTTCAAGCGATTGCAAGGGAAATAAAAGAAAAAGCGTTAGAAATGGATATTCAAGTAAGACGTCTTGAAGGTTTTGAGGAAGCTCGTTGGATATTGATTGACCTCGGTGATGTTGTTGTACACGTATTCCATAAAGATGAAAGAAGTTATTATAATCTTGAACGTTTATGGGGAGACGCGCCTGCAGAAGATTTAACAAGCGAGTTAAATCAATGATCTATCAAGGCTTTGCTTATATATATGATCAGCTAATGAAGGACGCTCCTTACGATGAATGGGCAGCTTTTATTAACAAGGCCATTTCGGTATACAATTCTGATGCTAAAAGGTTGATCGATGTAGGTTGCGGCACGGGTGAAATTGCCATTCGCTTGGCGAAACAACAGCTTAACGTAACAGGTGTTGATCTAAGCGAGGATATGCTTTCAGTAGCTCAGGCAAAACTCGCTCAAAATAATGTAAATGTTTTTTTTCTACAACAAGATATGAGAGAGCTTGCAGGGTTCGAGGAAAAATTTGATGTCGTTACTATTTGTTGTGATTCACTTAATTACTTAGAAACTGAGGATGATATCAAGGCAACATTTCGAGCTGTTTTTCAGTTGCTTGGAAGCAGAGGTTTACTTTTATTTGATGTTCATTCTCTATATAAAATTCATCATATTTTTGCTGGTGCAACATTTGCAGATCAAGACGAGGACATTAGCTTTATTTGGAGTTCATATGCTTCAGAAGAACCAAACAGTGTGGAACATGATATGACTTTTTTTGTAAAGCGCAATGAATGGTACGAGCGCTTTGATGAGTTACATTATCAACGCACCTATCCAATTGAAACCTATATTTCTTGGCTCGAGAATGCCTCTTTTGAAGTCGTAAAGGTTTGCGGCGATTTTGATTTTGAAAACCCTCCAACCTCAACAAGTGAACGGATCTTTTTTATTGCAAGAAAAAAAGATTGAAGGTGAACTTTTATAGATCACCTTCTTTAAATTAAATATAAAAAAACAGACGAGAAACCGTCTGTTAAAAAGTAAAAGATGTAAAAAGTGGAGGGATACATTCAAAAAAATGTTTATTTTTGCAGGATGATCATACACTGCTGTCGAATTATTTAGGCGGGATTTTATTAAATTGAACAGATACTTCTTCGATATCTTCGTAATACTTCTCATGTGTAACATGGTAGACCTTTTCAAACATATCGCCTATTTCTTCTTCAAGTACCTTGATCCCTAGTCCTGTCACTCCTCCCTTCACACAAACCTTTTCTTGTAATGTCGGCAATGTATATAGCTTTGTCTCAAGTAATTTCCCCATGCCAATGATCATTTCACTTGCAAGTTGTACAGCTTGCTCCTTTGTAATGGCTGTTTCAGCAACCGCTCCATCCACAAATTTTTGCAGTAAATAGCTGAAAAATGCTGGCCCACAGCTGACAATATCTGATGAAACTCTTGTTATATCATCCTCAATTTGTATAGGAGTAGAGATACGTTTAAACAGTTTTTCGATTTTTTTCCTCATGACTTTATGGCACGAGTTTCCATAGGTAAGCAGCGATACTCCGGCAAAAGCACGATTGGTAATGCTTGGTATTGCCCTAACAACTTGGCACTGTACAAGTGACTCCAGCTGTTCAACACTTATTGGGCTTGTAATAGAAACGATACATTGATTAGGCGATAAAACATGATTAAGGCTTTTTAAAAGGGGGTGAATATCTAATGGCTTAACACAAATAAAAAGGATTTCCGAGCATTTTGCCACCTCTTCTGCCGAATCCATTACAGTTGTTTCAGGATAATCATTTTTTATGTCTACAGCCTTAGCTTTCGTTCGATTAGTCATATAAATGAATGAGGGTCTGGTTGCACCTGACTCAATAAAAGATTCTATTAAAATTCTACCCATATTTCCTGTTCCAATAAAACCTACATTCAAAGTATATCCCCTCCTTAGAATGCATATTTCTCATACACAATATGTTATTAACCAGGTAATTATGAATAGTAAAAAGGAGTGAAGATTATGCGTTATCTTCAGAAATATAAAAATTGGATAATTGTGGTTTCCATTATATTCGGGATGACTGTTTTTTATTATCTGTTTATACAAGATTCATCTTCAGTCATAGAAACGAATAATCAAGGTGAGATAGACCCTCTTACAATAGCGGAGGAAGAGACAACAAAATCAGATCCAACCGAAAAGATAAAAGAGCCAACTGTTGTTGTAGTGGATGTAAAAGGAGCGATAAAGCATCCAGGAGTTTATGAATTACCGACTGGTACGAGAGTCCATCATCTAATCGATAAAGCTGGGGGAATGATTAAGGAAGCTGATGAGCTAGCGGTAAATCTTGCCGCACCTTTGGAGGATGGAATGGTACTATATGTCCCTAAAAAAGGAGAAGTGAAGGAAAATCAATTAACAGCCCCAATCAATTCGAGCGATATCAATGATAAGGTCAATATTAATTTGGCAACAAGTGAAGAGCTCCAAACACTGACAGGCATTGGACCGGCAAAGGCAGAAGCAATTATCACTTATCGTGAAGAAAATGGCCTATTTACGGCGCCTGAGGATCTCCTTAATGTTTCGGGCATCGGCGAGAAGTCTTTTGAAAAGCTAAAGGAGGAGATTACAGTCAAGTAGTGAATAATTCAGAAAATCCAAAAATAATAAATTGACGACCATTCAGTGTTCTAGATACACTTAAGGGAGAAAAATGTCGAGTGGAGGAGTTTTTGATGAGTCGTATTTCGTGGGATCAATATTTTATGTCACAAAGCCATCTGTTGGCTTTAAGGAGTACTTGTACAAGATTAGCAGTTGGGGCAACAATTGTTCGTGATAAGCGAATTATTGCCGGGGGATATAATGGTTCAATTGCAGGTGGTGTTCATTGTTCTGACGAAGGGTGCTACGTGATCGATAATCATTGTGTAAGAACGATTCATGCAGAAATGAATGCCTTGCTTCAATGTGCAAAATTTGGCGTGCCGACTGATGGAGCAGAAATTTATGTGACACACTTTCCATGTCTGCAATGCTGTAAGGCACTTATTCAAGCCGGGATCAAGACGGTGTATTATGCTGTCGACTATAAAAATCATCCATATGCAATTGACCTTTTTAAGCAAGCGAATGTTAAGGTTGAGCAAGTCGTACTTGAAAAGTCATTATTGAATGAAAAAGATGATGAAAAACGTGAATTTATTACAAGCTTATTAGACAAGCTTGCAAAATCGGAAATAGACGAAAGTGAGTTGCAAGCTCTCTACAAGAAAGCCAATTTTCTATTTTCTTAATAATATCAGAATTTATATATTTTCTTAACATAGCTTGCGTTTCTGAATCTAGCTCCAGGCGCCATCGGCTCGAGGTCATAAGTCAAACAGGAATTGAAGGTAAAGTACACCTTCTATTCCTGTTCGCCTTATGCTTGTCGCCGATAGGCAGGCGCCTTGCGCTTTTTTTAATATTTAAGGAGGCTGCCTTACAGTCTCCTGTAAACTACCCAAGGCAGGTGTTTAATTTTTGCAAGGCAGGCTGTATTTTTTAGCTGTATCAGCAAGTTTGTCTCTAATAATTTGCCGTTTTCAATTTCATCCTGCAGCTATCGCTGCTACCATTTTTTATCTCTTTTATCTCTATTACAGAAGACAGCATTTCCTCTTTTTCCTTTCTCTATTAACAGTCCTCTGCTTCATTTTTGTTTTTTATTTCACAGAACATCATAATAAAACCGGATTAACAGAAGGTCGATATTCGGGAGAAGGGATTATTTCTTCCATTCCATACAGTGATGGAAATCAGTATAGAGGCTATGTTAAAACAAGACATGGCGAAAAACTTGTTTTTACCTATACGATTCAATCTTTTAAGGAAAAACAAGCTCTTAATCAGATAAATCCAGGAATGATATGCTCTTTTTCTGGGGAATTGAAAAGGCCAAAATTGCCAACGATGCCAAATGCTTTTAACTATCATCAATATCTGCATGATCATCATATTCACTGGCAATACCAGGTGGAGGAAATAGGTAAGTGTAAAGCAGAAAAATCAAATTGGTACTACACTTTGTTAAACCTAAGGAAAGATGGTTTGGCTTTTATTGAAGCGCATTTTCCATCTGAGTCTGTCGGAATAGTTCAAGCCTTGATATTTGGTGATCGACGGTTAATTGATTCAGATTTGGACAAAGCTTACCAAGAGCTTGGAATTGTCCATTTACTTGCCATTTCAGGGTCACATATTGCTTTATTGGCAGGTGCCATTTATTACTTCTTACTTTATTGTGGAATGACACATGAAAAGGCGAAAGCGGTGCTAATTGTCCTGCTGCCAGTTTATATGATTCTTACTGGTGCATCGCCCTCTGTTGTAAGAGCTTCGTTTATGGTGGTACTTTACCTGCTAATTAAGCTATGTAAAAAACAAATTTCCTCATTAGATGTAATAAGCTTCACATATTTGGTTCTCCTTATCATCAATCCATATTATTTGTTTCAGGCAGGATTTCAGTTATCATATGCTGTAAGCTTCGGATTACTTCTTTCTTTAGGAATTGTTGAACATTTTAATAATGTTCTCGCAAAATTAACAGTTGTTTCTGCTATTGCCCAGCTATGTTCGATGCCAATTTTACTACATCATTTTTATGAAATTTCGCTCATTAGCTTACCGATGAATATGTTGTTTGTTCCGCTTTATTCGTTCATTATTTTACCTCTCTCGATCCTGGCAACATCCATGGCCGCTATCTTTCCTCTAATTGGTGTACATATTATCCAGATTTTTAGTGAAATGCTTCTTGTTACTCATAAAATTGTTTTATTTGCATCCTCCCTATCAATCTCAACCTTTGTAACAGGGAGGCCGGCCCTTCCGATTACCTGTGCACTTGTTGTTGCGATTTTCTATCTCGTTTATCAGTTTGAAATATACAAACGTATAAAGCTGTTACTTAGACCGGCATTATTTTTAGCGCTTGTCCTCTTGATACAAGTTGGCCTGCCCTATCTTAATCCATATGGAAAGGTCATCATGATTGATGTCGGACAGGGGGATTCGATTTTTATTCATCTCCCTTTTAAGAAAGGAACCTTTTTAATCGACACTGGTGGAAGAATAACATTTCCTAAAGAAAAATGGGAAGAAACAAGTGATTCATTTACAATTGCCGAGGATGTAACAATCCCGTATTTAAAATCAATCGGAATAACAAAGGTTGATGCCTTGTTTTTAACACACGGTGATACTGATCATATCGGTGAGGCAATACCTATAATGGAAGGAATAAAGGTAGAAGAACTAATTATACCTAAAGGCTTCGTAAGAGAAGAATTAGAGCAAAAGGTAATTGAGACAGCGGAAAACAAAAGGACGGAAATAAAAGCTGTGAAGGCGGGGGATACGATATTGTTTCATGATTTTTCTTTTTATGTTGTTGCACCGATTACTCTAACTGCTAGTAAAAATGATGATTCATTAGTGTTATGGACAGAGTTGGGAGGATTAAGCTGGCTTTTCACAGGTGATGCAGAAATGGGAAGTGAAGAGAAAATGATCAGTAAGTTCCCGGGATTACGGGCAGATGTCTTAAAAGTAGGTCATCATGGTAGTAAAGGTTCGACATCAGATTCTTTTCTGGATTCAATTTTGCCTTCGATTGCTCTAGTCTCAGCAGGATATAATAACAGGTACCAGCACCCCCATTCAGAAGTAGTCGATAAACTATCCAGTCGCGGAATTCCTTTGTTGCGAACAGACTTGGATGGAGCCATTTTATATAATTTTAAAGGAAAGACTGGAACCTTTTCCACACATCCTCCATACGATAAAGTAAAAGAATAAAACGAAAAAGAGACTGCTTTTAGCAGCAGTCTCTATGTAAGTATTTACCGATTAATTATGCGCTTACTAATTTAATAACAGTTGCAATAATGAAAATTACCGCGAAAAACCCAAATGAAGCAACGAATCCAACTCCTGAATCTACTGCATCATTACGCTTGCTTTGTACACTCTTTTCAAATTCGTTCACTGTTACCCCTCCTATATCATACTTAGTATAAGCGATTACCATAAAAAAATCTACATCATGATGCTATTGTTTTTTACAATCAAGGCTGTTATTACCAGCTTTGCTAGAAATGACATCAAATATTCAATCTGTCATTGGCTAAACTAAAAATCAAATCGCTGCATCGTTTCGAATCAGGTTCCTAGGTCCTGAAACGAAACGTTCATATAGATGCTGGGAGCTGAATGGTTATACCGTTTAGTTCCCTTTTCCCATTTAAAAGGCCCCTGCTTAATTTAAGTATTCTCACTTGCCAAACCGCTGTTTTCATTTTACGATTAAATGAAGTGAAATGAACGAATGGAGAACAATTAACATGATTTTTGATGTGTGGAATGATATTAAAAAAGGAAAATTACAACCGATTTACTTACTAATAGGAAAAGAAGCATTTCTTATGCAAGAAACTGTACAGTTAATCGTCAATGCTGCATTATTGGAAGAGGAAAAAGACTTTAATATCTCTGTTTATGATTTGGAGGAAACGGCAATCGATTTGGCGATTGAAGATGCTGAAACACTTCCGTTTATGGGGGAAAAGCGGGTAGTCATCATGAAGAATCCAGGCTTTTTAACAAGTGAAAAGAAAAAGGAAAAAATAGAACAGCGAATTGATCACCTTGAAAAATATTTACAATCACCAGCACCATATACCATACTCATTATTCAAGCACCTTATGAAAAACTTGATGAACGTAAAAAAATAACGAAGCAGTTGAAAAAACAATCTCTTCTCATTGAAATGAAGCCTTTATCAGAGCAAGAATCAATAAAATGGACCTTAGGGATAGCTGAAAAAGAAGGTGTTGATCTATCACAAGAAGCATTAAATGAGCTTATGATATTAACGGCTGGAGATTTAATGATCATGCATCAAGAATTAATTAAGCTCAGTACATATGTTGGGGAAGCCGGTTCAATCACACCTGAAATCGTTAAGCGTCTCGTCTCTAGGTCTTTGGAACAAAATATATTTGATTTAATCGATCATGTCATTCATCGAAGAAGTAAAGAGGCTTTACAGATTTTTTATGATTTGTTGAAAAATAATGAGGAACCGCTTAAAATACTATCCTTGCTAGTAAATCAATTTAGGCTGATTTTACAAGTGAAGGAGCTGGTAAATACTGGTTACGGACAGCAGCAAATATCTACAATTGTTAAAGTCCATCCATTTCGTGTGAAATTAGCTCAGCAGCAAGCACGATTATTTAAGGCAGAGGAATTAGCTCATATTTTAATGGAACTGGCTGAGGCAGATTTTGAAATGAAAACAGGGAGAAAGGATAAACAGCTAGTATTAGAGTTGTTTTTACTAAAATTATTTAAGACAAAATAAAAAACGATCCGAATAGGGATCGTTTTTTCATTACGCAGATAATCCGTTAACACTTTTCGCTAAACGAGATTTATAACGTGCAGCAGCGTTCTTGTGAACTAAACCGCTTTGTGCAGCTTTATCAATTCGTTTGTTAGCTTCAGTAAGTGCAGCTTTTGCATTTTCAACATCATTGTTTAAAACGAAAGCATCTACTTTTTTAATAGCAGTACGCATTGCAGACTTAATCGTTGCGTTGTGTGCGTTACGCTCATTGCTTGTTTTTACGCGTTTAATTGCAGATTTAATGTTTGGCATATCTTTCACCTCCTAAGAAGTAAATCGAGATCTATTTAACTCGATATATCCTTTACATGAACAAAAGATATTCTATCAAACGGCTGAGATTATTGCAATACTAATGTAAAGGAAAATACATTGAAACCTGCAAAATCCTATAATTATTTTTTAGTCTGGACTAATTCTTGCTTAAAAAGCATCTCCCTTCTTTTTATAAATCTTAAAGAATGTTTCCATCTATAAATGGCAAACATAGAGGATAGGAACGATTTGGGAGGTATTTTAATGGAAAAGCCATTAGACTTAAGTCAATATTCCGTACGTACAGATTTAGCAGTTGAAGCAAGAGCGATGGCGCTCGAACAAACAGGAAGACAAACAGCTGTTGATTCTAGCAATATTGCAGGCGTCATTATTAAAGAATGGGAAGAAGATGGGATTAATCTCTCATTTTTAGAAATTAAAGAAGAAGGGTCGAAAGCAGTTGGCAAAAAGCCTGGAAAGTATTTAACCATGCAAATGGAAGGTATTCGTCAAAAAGATTCAGAGCTGCAAGAAAAGGTTGTCGAAGCTTTCGCAAAGCATTTTAGCCAATTTTTGTCTGACTTGAACATTCCTAAGGATGCAAGCTGTTTAGTTGTAGGATTGGGCAATTGGAATGTAACACCAGATGCATTAGGCCCGCTAACAGTTGAAAATCTATTAATTACGAGACATCTATTTAAACTTCAACCAGAAAATGTAGAAGAGGGATTCCGCCCGGTTAGTGCAATTGCACCTGGTGTCATGGGGCTGACAGGTATTGAAACGAGTGACATTATTTCGGGAGTGATCGAACAATCAAAGCCAGACTTTGTTATTGCAATTGATGCATTAGCTGCCAGATCGATTGAACGAGTAAATACAACCATTCAAATTTCTGATACAGGAATTCATCCAGGCTCTGGTGTTGGGAATAAAAGAAAGGCTCTGAGCCAAGAAACGTTTGGTATTCCTGTTATCGCGATAGGCATTCCAACAGTCGTTGATGCTGTTTCGATTACGAGCGATACAATTGATTTTATTTTAAAGCATTTTGGCAGGGAATTAAAAGAAGGGGACAAACCTTCAAGGTCTTTAATTCCAGCTGGAATGAATTTTGGCGAGAAACGGGTTTTGACTGATGAAGACATGCCTGAAGAAGAACACCGGAAACAATTTTTAGGAATTGTCGGCGGACTAGAGGATGAAGAAAAACGCAAGCTCATTCACGAGGTTTTAGCACCGCTTGGCCATAACCTAATGGTTACCCCAAAAGAAGTGGATATGTTTATAGATGATATGGCAAATGTGATTGCGAGCGGTTTAAACACTGCTCTGCATCAACAGGTGGATCAAGGAAATTCTGGTGCTTATACACACTAGTAAATAATCATGTTTATCTCTTAACCTTCTTGCAAAAGTTCTACTTCCTTATACTTGCTCATACAAATTAATAGACAAGTATAAGGAGGATTCATATAAATGAAGCGAAATCGAACTAGTCGTAATATGATCGTTACGTTTGATGGGACAAGCATAAAAAAAGGAATCGTCATAAGCTTCATTATTCTACTGATGACATTTTTACTTTCAGGTGTGTTAACGTCACTTAAACCGGAATATCGGTTGACTTCGTCATCAATCAATGATTTGACGAAAAATATTGATAGTGAGGCGTTTTTGCAATTATTAGGAGCGGAGAATCGATTTTTTATTTCTGCCTTACCTCAGGAAGCGGAACCTATAAAGCTGTCTTCAATTATGTTTAAAGTATTGACAAGCATTAACCCGGATGATCCAAGAAGTCTGCTAGGGCGGGAATTACCTGGTTTTTCACTTTATGATAGTGAAATTGTTGTTGCAGGTGATGGGACAAACTATACGAATATGCCTTACGAATCACCGCCGCCAACAGAGGTATTAGAGCAGGAGCGGGAAGCATCTATTAACAAAAATGATGTGGTGAATAACGATGAAAATGATGATTCAAAAGCTCCGCCAACTTTAACAACTGGTGATAAAAAAGTAGTTTATATTTATAACACCCATAATACCGAATCATATTTACCACTATTAGATGGGGAAACAGATATGAATCGGGCATTTCATTCGAAAGCAAATATAACTATTGTCAGCGAATTGCTCGGAAAAGCACTACAGGATAATGGTATTGGCAGCCAAATAGAACAGGCAAGTGTCCAAGAAAATCTTAAGCAAAAAGGCTGGAATTATTCGAAATCCTATTCTGCTTCACGTCCGCTTGTGGAGAGTGCGATGGCAAACAATCGAAATCTGGATTACATTATCGATATACATCGTGATACACAAAGAAAAGAAGTCACCACAATTAATATTAATAATAAATCATATGCAAAAGTTGCTTTTATCATTGGTGGGGAAAACCCTACCGTTGAAAAAAATGAAAAGCTTGCAACAGATCTTCATGCGTTATTACAAAAGAAATATCCTGGCTTAAGTCGCGGGATTTTTGAACAAGGCGGAAAAGGCTACAACGGCGTATATAATCAAGACTTATCAAATAACGCGATGTTAATTGAATTTGGCGGTGTCGATAATAATTTAACAGAACTAAAAAATACGGCTAACGCAATAGCTGACGTATTCAGCGAATATTATTGGCAAGCTGAAAAAGTAGATGGAACGACAGAAGCACAAGAAAAGTAATCTAATTGTGAGGGAAGCAAGATGGTAAAATTCATGTTTAAATGTTTTGTTCTATGCTCAGTCCTTTTATTCGGAGTTCTAATCGGAATGCAGCAAGCAAACCAAGGAATGATAAAAATGAGAGGTTATGATGATCCTGAGCTCCAGAGTGCCTTTCAAATCAATAATGAACAAAAAGGCGATATTGAAGCATCGATTCTTGGAAATAAGGTAACCGGTCAGGACCTGCAGGAAAAACAGGAACAGCTGGAAAAAATTGAAGCATTCAACTTCTTCTCTCAAATCGGAAAACAATTTGCAGCAGTCGTAAGTAACGGGGTATCTGCTCTTGTCGATAGCTTTGCTGAATGGATGAACAATCTTTTAAAATGATCATATGCTGACAGATTCATTATCTTACTCTTTTGTAGAGTTGATAAAATGATTCTGTCAGTATTTTTTTATCCGCTTTTCTATTATTGAATGTTAAATTATCAATTGATATAATGAAGAATAGTGTACTTGTAAGCTATGTAGGAGTGAAAACATATTATGAATAGAGAAGAAAAGTTAAAAAGACAATCGAGAATTAGGAACTTCTCGATTATTGCACATATTGACCACGGTAAATCAACGTTAGCAGACCGGATTTTAGAAAAAACGTCTGCCCTAACACAGCGAGAAATGAAAGATCAATTATTAGATTCAATGGATTTAGAAAGGGAACGCGGAATTACCATTAAGCTTAATGCAGTTCAATTAAAATACAAAGCAAAAGACGGAGAGGAATACACGTTTCATTTAATCGATACTCCAGGACATGTTGACTTTACCTATGAAGTTTCCCGAAGCCTTGCAGCTTGTGAGGGGGCGGTTTTAGTTGTTGATGCCGCCCAAGGAATTGAAGCACAAACACTAGCAAATGTTTATTTGGCACTTGATAATGATTTAGAAATCTTACCTGTTATCAATAAAATTGATCTGCCAAGTGCTGATCCAGAGCGGGTTCGTAATGAAATCGAAGAAGTAATCGGCCTTGATGCTTCTGAAGCCGTTTTAGCCTCAGCTAAAGCCGGGATCGGGATTGAAGAGATTCTTGAGCAAGTAGTAGAAAAAGTCCCTGCTCCTGAAGGTGATCCAGAAGGACCATTAAAAGCACTAATATTTGACTCCTTATATGATGCTTACCGCGGTGTTGTTGCATACATCCGTGTTGTGGAAGGAACGGTTAAGGTTGGTCAAAAGATTAAAATGATGGCGACAGGTAAAGAATTTGAAGTAACAGAGGTAGGGATATTCAATCCGAAGCCTGTTCAACTCAAGGAATTAAATGTGGGAGATGTTGGTTTCCTAACAGCTTCTATCAAAAACGTAGGGGACACTCGTGTTGGTGATACGATTACTGATGCGAAAAATGGTGCAACAGAACCTCTTCCTGGTTACAGAAAATTGAACCCAATGGTCTTCTGCGGTCTTTATCCGATCGATACGGCGAAATATAATGATTTACGAGAAGCATTAGAGAAGCTTGAGTTAAATGATTCATCCTTGCAATTTGAGCCTGAAACCTCACAAGCTCTTGGTTTTGGTTTTCGTTGCGGGTTTTTAGGATTATTGCATATGGAAATCATTCAAGAACGGATTGAGCGTGAATTTAAAATTGATCTCATTACAACCGCGCCTAGTGTAATTTATGAAGTGTATTTAACAGATGGGGAGTCACTAAAAGTTGATAATCCTTCAAATATGCCTGATCCACAAAAGATTGATCATATTGAAGAGCCTTATGTAAAAGCAGCTATTATGGTCCCGAATGACTATGTAGGTGCTGTCATGGAGCTTTGTCAGAAAAAACGCGGTATTTTCATTGATATGCAATATTTGGACGAAACTCGGGTAAGCATTAATTATGAAATCCCATTATCCGAAATTGTTTATGATTTCTTTGATCAGCTTAAGTCGAATACAAAAGGCTATGCCTCCTTTGATTATGAATTAATTGGGTATAAAACATCGACATTAGTGAAAATGGATATCCTTTTAAATGGGGAGAAAATCGATGCTCTTTCCTTTATTGTACATCGCGATTCTGCCTATGACCGTGGTAAGGTAATTGTTGAAAAATTAAAAGAACTGATCCCTCGTCAACAGTTCGAAGTGCCGATTCAAGCGGCAATTGGTCAAAAAATCGTTGCAAGATCAACCATTAAAGCCATGCGTAAAAACGTACTCGCGAAATGTTATGGCGGAGATATTTCCCGTAAACGTAAGCTATTAGAAAAACAAAAAGAAGGCAAGAAACGAATGAAGCAGGTTGGCTCTGTAGAGGTGCCGCAGGAAGCGTTCATGGCTGTATTACGAATGGATGAAAGCTAATATTTTTTTCCTTTCCATATAGAATGATATACTGAACTTACCATTCATTAAACAATTATTAAACATTGCCGCAGCTATGCTGCGGCTTCTTAATTAGAGGGTGAACTTATGATTCAATCAGCATATATTCATATCCCGTTTTGCCATCATATTTGTCATTACTGTGATTTTAATAAAGTGTTTTTTAAGCAGCAGCCTGTTGACGAATACATTGAAATGCTTATAAAAGAAATACATCATGCTGCACAAAAAAACGAACACCAATTAAAAACGATCTTTATTGGCGGAGGGACACCAACTGCCTTATCAACTAGTCAGCTTAATCGATTAATGGAGGGAATCAGATTCAATCTAATCTCTGTAAATGAACCTGTAGAATTTGCAGTTGAAGCAAATCCAGGGGAGCTGACATCAGAAAAGCTAAAGGTATTAAAAAACGCTGGTGTGAATCGATTAAGTATCGGTGTGCAAAGCTTCAATGATAAGCTTTTGCATCGGATTGGACGGGTCCACCGCAAAGAAGATGTATTTCGAACAATCGAGCTGGCCGAGCAAATCGGTTTTGATAATATGAGTATTGACCTTATGTACGGATTGCCAGGCCAAACAATAGATGATTTTAAAGAATCATTAGAAACAGCTTTTTCTTTAAATGTAAAACATTTTTCAGCATATTCATTAATTGTTGAACCAAAAACAGTGTTTTATAATTTAATGCAGAAAGGCAAATTAACCTTGCCGCAACAAGATGAAGAAGCGCAAATGTATGAGCTGGCAATGGAGCAAATGGAAAAACACGGATTCAATCAATATGAGATAAGTAACTATGCGAAAGCAGGCTATGAGAGCCAACATAATCTTACTTATTGGAATAACGATTATTATTTTGGCTTTGGAGCAGGAGCCCATGGGTATATGAATGGTGTACGGACCTCAAATATTGGTCCGATCAAAAAATATATCGAGCGAATCAAGCAAAAGGGCGAAGCATTCCATATTCAAATCACTATAAGCAAAGAAGAAGCAATGGAGGAAGAAATGTTCCTCGGTCTCCGCAAAACAACTGGGATAAGCAAGGAGAAGTTTTATAAAAAGTTTGGTGTTCAAGTTGATCACATATTTTCCAGTCCAATTGACAAACTTGTAGATCTAGATTTAATCATAAATGATGAAAATGGGATAAGACTAACTCATAAAGGGAAACTTCTTGGCAATGAGGTGTTTCAGGAATTTATCGGCCTTTCTTAAATTTTCATCAGTAAGGAAGCGTAGATTCCTAAATTTTAGTATGATTTATTAATTGACAATTTATTTTGGTTTTGATACCTTTTTATATATATTTAGCACTCGCATTCCTAGAGTGCTAACAGAGGTGATAATAGTTGCTTACAGATCGCCAATTGTTGATTCTACAAGTAATTATTGATGATTTTATTCATTCTGCTCAGCCAGTTGGTTCGAGATCATTAGCGAAAAAAAGTGAAATTACGTTTAGCTCAGCTACGATTAGGAATGATATGGCTGACTTAGAGGACCTTGGATTTATTGAAAAAACACACAGTTCATCAGGGCGTGTTCCATCTGAAAAGGGATATCGTTATTATGTAGACCATCTTCTGTCACCACAGCGTTTGACAAAGACAGAAGTTGGCCAAATAAAATCAATATACGCTGAAAAGATCTTTGAACTAGAAAAGGTTGTTCAAAAATCTGCACAAATTTTATCTGAATTAACAAATTACACTTCAATTGTTCTTGGTCCGAAAGTGACTGAAAATCGCTTGAAGAGAATTCAAATTGTACCGATAAATGATGAAGCAGCTGTTGCGATTATCGTGACAAACACAGGTCATGTAGAAAATCGAACCATCACGTTCCCAGAGTCTATTGACCCGAGCGATATTGAAAAAATGGTGAATATCCTTAATGAGAGGCTAGCAGGTGTTCCGCTGGTAGATCTGCAGGATAAAATATTCAAGGAAGTTGCGACCGTTCTTAAGAAACATATTCAAAATTATGAAATGCTGTTGAAGGTAATGGCAGGAACGTTGAAGCTAAATGAAAATGAAAAGATTTACTTCGGTGGGAAAACAAATATGCTAAGCCAACCAGAATTTGCTGATGTCGGAAGAATTAAATCATTACTAACAATGATTGAGCAAGAAAAAGAATTATATGGGTTATTACAAACAAATCATTCAGGAATTACTATTAAAATTGGTAAAGAAAATGATAATATAGCAATGGAGAATTGCAGCTTGATTACGGCTACCTATTCATTTGGTGAAAAACAGCTAGGAACAATTGCTGTTTTAGGACCGACAAGAATGGAATATTCACGTGTTGTTAGTTTAGTGAACAGAATGACCCGTGATTTGTCCAAAACACTGACTAATTTGTATTATGGTTCTTAAGCTTGGTTATATTGAAAATGGGATGGAATTAGATTAATTCCATCCGATTCCCATGTTTATAAATACTGACATCTATCATTCTTTAATCTTTACAATATTCCTATTAAGGAGGTGAAACAGTGTGTCAAACGAAAAAAACGTTGCAGAACAAGAGGAAACAGTAGATACTGTACAAAGTGAAAATGCTGACGCAGATGTTAAGGTTGTTGAAGCTGACGATGTCATCGTTGAAGATCGTACTGAAGCAAGTGATGAATATGAGCAAAAAATCGCCGAACTTCAAGCAAAGCTAGATGAAGCTGAAAACAAATTGCTTCGCTCTCAAGCAGACTTTGAAAACTACAAAAGACGAAGCCGCTTAGATTTGGAGGCAGCCCAAAAATATCGTGCACAAAGCTTAGTATCTGAAATTATACCTGCTCTTGATAATTTTGAAAGAGCGTTACAAATAGAAGCAGATAATGATCAAACAAAATCATTGCTACAAGGTATTAACATGGTCTATAACCAATTAGTTCAAGCGTTAAAAAATGAAGGCGTTGAAGCGATCAATGCTGTTGGTGAACAATTTGATCCTCATATTCACCAGGCTGTTATGCAGGTAGAGGATGAAAAGTATGAATCCAATACGGTTGTTGAAGAGCTACAAAAGGGCTATAAATTGAAGGATCGAGTTATTCGCCCTGCAATGGTAAAAGTAAATCAATAACTTTCAATTCTTACATAATTAACAGGAGGTTATAGTTAATGAGTAAAATTATCGGTATCGACTTAGGTACAACAAACTCATGTGTAGCAGTTTTAGAAGGCGGAGAACCGAAAGTGATCCCAAATCCAGAAGGAAACCGTACGACTCCTTCTGTAGTAGCCTTCAAAAACGGTGAACGACAAGTTGGTGAGGTTGCAAAGCGTCAAGCGATCACAAACCCAAATACAATCATTTCTATTAAACGTCATATGGGTACTGACCATAAGGTTGAAATTGAAGGTAAAAGCTATACTCCACAGGAGATTTCAGCGATTATCCTTCAACACTTAAAATCTTATGCTGAAGAATATTTAGGCGAGCCCGTTACAAAAGCAGTTATTACTGTGCCAGCTTATTTTAATGATGCTGAGCGTCAAGCAACAAAAGATGCTGGTAAGATTGCAGGTCTTGAAGTAGAGCGTATCATCAATGAACCAACTGCTGCTGCATTAGCATATGGTTTAGACAAAACGGATGAAGATCAAACGATCCTAGTTTATGACCTCGGCGGCGGTACATTTGATGTATCTGTTCTTGAGCTTGGAGACGGTGTATTTGAAGTTCGCTCAACTGCCGGTGACAACCGTTTGGGTGGAGATGACTTCGACCAAGTCATCATTGATTATTTAGTTGCTGAATTCAAAAAAGATAACGGCATTGATCTGTCTAAAGATAAAATGGCGTTACAACGCTTAAAAGATGCAGCTGAAAAAGCGAAAAAAGATCTTTCAGGTGTAACATCAACACAAATTTCACTTCCATTTATCACAGCTGGAGAAGCGGGTCCGCTTCACTTAGAAGTAAGCTTAACACGTGCTAAATTTGATGAGCTATCAGCTGATTTAGTAGAAAGAACAATGGGACCTGTTCGCCAAGCATTAAGCGATGCTGGCCTTTCTGCAAGTGAGATTGACAAAGTGATTCTTGTTGGTGGTTCAACTCGTATTCCTGCTGTGCAAGAAGCGATTAAAAAAGCTCTAGGCAAAGAACCGCATAAAGGAGTTAATCCTGATGAGGTTGTTGCTCTAGGTGCGTCCATTCAAGGTGGCGTTATCACTGGCGATGTTAAAGATGTTGTACTACTTGACGTAACTCCGCTTTCATTAGGTATCGAAACAATGGGCGGTGTATTCACAAAGCTAATTGATCGTAATACAACGATTCCAACAAGTAAGTCACAAGTGTTCTCAACTGCAGCTGATAATCAAACAGCAGTAGATATTCACGTGCTGCAAGGTGAACGTCCAATGGCGGCTGATAATAAAACATTAGGTCGTTTCCAATTAACAGACATTCCGCCAGCACCACGAGGTGTACCTCAAATTGAAGTATCTTTTGATATCGACAAAAACGGTATCGTAAATGTTCGTGCAAAAGATCTTGGTACAAATAAAGAGCAAGCTATTACGATTAAATCTTCTACAGGCTTATCAGATGAAGAAATTGAACGTATGGTAAGAGAAGCAGAAGAAAATGCGGATGCTGATAAAAAACGTAAAGAAGAAGTTGAGCTTCGCAATGAAGCAGATCAATTAGTGTTCACAACTGAAAAAACATTAAAAGATCTAGAAGGTAAAGTTGATGAGGCAGAGGTAACGAAAGCAAACGAAGCAAAAGACGCTTTAAAGGCTGCGATTGAGAAAAACGATTTAGAAGAAATCAAAGCGAAAAAAGACGCACTTCAAAACATCGTTCAAGAGCTTTCTGTCAAACTTTACGAAGAGGCTGCAAAGCAAGCTCAGGCTCAGCAAGGCGGAGAAGCTGCTAGTGGCAAAGCTGCAGATGACGTTGTAGATGCTGAATTTGAAGAAGTGAAAGACGACGATAAATAATCCCCCTTTGGTGAAAAGTCAAAGTCAGGCTTGTCTTGACTTTGACTTTTTTTGGGGTAAAAGGCTAAACTTCAACCATCTACTTTAATCACATAATCATTCATCATGATAGTAAAAAGCATATGATACAGCAACAAACTGGAGAACTATTTGTTGCTTTTCCTCTCTTTTGAGTGATACAATTTACTTTATGTGAGAAAATCGGGAGTGAGAAATTATGAGCAAGCGTGATTACTATGAAGTCCTTGGGTTAAGTAAGAACGCGACCAAAGATGAGATAAAAAAAGCTTATCGTAAGCTTTCGAAGCAATACCATCCTGATATTAATAAAGAAGCAGACGCAGCAGATAAATTTAAAGAAATCAAAGAAGCCTATGAAACCTTAAGTGATGATCAAAAGAAAGCACACTATGATCAGTTTGGTCATACAGATCCAAATCAAGGCTTTGGCGGTGGTGCTGGCTTCGGTGGGGATGGCTTTGGCTTTGAGGATATTTTTAGTTCAATCTTTGGCGGAGGAACAAGAAGACGTGATCCGAATGCACCAAGACAAGGTGCTGACCTGCAGTACACAATGACATTAGACTTTGAAGAAGCTGTTTTCGGGAAAGAAACAACGATTGAGATCCCAAGAGATGAAACATGTGAAACATGTAATGGTTCTGGTGCACAAAAAGGGACAAAGCCTGAAACTTGTACACATTGTGGCGGCAGCGGCCAATTAAATGTGGAGCAAAATACTCCATTTGGCAGAATCGTTAACCGTCGTGTATGCCATCATTGTGAAGGAACAGGTAAAATGATTAAGCATAAATGTGGAACATGCCGCGGAACTGGTAAGGTAAAGAAACGCAAAAAGATTCAAGTGAAAATTCCTGCAGGTGTTGACGATGGTCAGCAATTGCGTGTTTCAGGACAGGGTGAACCAGGAGTTAATGGAGGACCTCCTGGTGATTTATATGTCGTTTTCCATGTAACAGAACATGAATTTTTTGAAAGAGATGGCGATGACATCTATTGTGAAATGCCTTTAACATTTGCTCAGGCAGCGCTTGGAGACGAGATCGAGATTCCAACACTTCATGGCAAAATAAAGCTAAAGGTTCCAGCAGGAACACAAACAGGTAAAAAATTCCGCTTGACTGGAAAAGGGGTTCCAAATGTTAGAGGTTATGGCCAAGGTGACCAATACGTCATCTTACGCGTATTAACCCCAACAAACTTAACTGAAAAACAAAAGGAATTATTACGTGAATTCGCGGAAATTAGCGGGGCAAAGCCCGATGAACATGAAGAAAGCTTTTTTGATAAGGTAAAGCGAGCGTTCAAAGGGGATTAAATAAAAAATTTATTAAGTAAAGATATAGTTAGAAGGATTGGAGTTGGTAGATATGAAGTGGTCAGAATTTAGTATTCATACAACACAAGAAGCGGTTGAACCCATTTCAAATATCCTGCATGAGGCTGGAGCAAGCGGAGTAGTTATTGAGGATATTGCTGATTTTGTTAAGGAAAGAAGTACAGCTTTAGGAGAAATCTACCAACTAGATCCGACAGATTACCCTGAAGAAGGGGTTGTTGTAAAAGCGTATTTACCAATCAATAGTTTTCTTGGTGAAACAGTTGACGGGATAAAAGCAGCTATCAACAATTTGCTTGTATATGATATTGATCTCGGGAAAAACCAGATCACGATTAGTGAAGTAAATGAAGAAGAATGGGCAACAGCTTGGAAAAAATATTATCATCCAGTGAAAATCTCTGAAAAGTTTACGATTGTTCCAACATGGGAGATTTATGAGCCTGTCAGTTCAGATGAATTAATTATTGAGCTTGATCCAGGGATGGCATTTGGGACTGGTACACATCCAACAACTGTCCTTTGTATCCAGGCGTTAGAACGGACGGTTCAAGAAGGTGATCGCGTGGTCGATGTTGGTACAGGATCAGGGGTATTATCAATTGCAGCTGCTTTGCTTGGAGCTAAAGAAATTCATGCCCTTGATTTAGATCATGTGGCAGTAGAAAGTGCGCGAATCAATTGTAAGCTAAACAAAGTGCAAAATGTTGTTTCTGTTTCGCAAAACAATCTATTGGATGGAATTGAAGGTCCAACAGACCTCATTGTATCAAATATATTGGCGGAAATTATTGTTCGATTTATTGATAAGGCCTATGATGTCTTGAACCAAGGCGGAACATTCATTACATCAGGTATCATTCAAAATAAAAAGCAAGAAGTGAAGGATGCACTTCAAAAAGCTGGTTTTATAATAGAAGAAACAATGGCTATGGAAGATTGGATTGCGTTTATTGCAAGGAAGCATTGAAGTATTAGGGGCAGCAGACCCCTGTTTTTACAAAGTGTCAAACAATAATAGGGGTGGCTGCTATGCAACGGTATTTTATCGAAGAAGTAAAAGCTAATCTTGAATCAACTATCTACATTACCGGTGATGATGTCCATCATATTTCCCGTGTATTGCGCATGCAAGAAGGTAGTCGGCTTGTTTGCTGTACAAAGGATGGGTTTGAAGTGCTTTGTGAAATTGCTGAAATTACCAATGACCAAGTAAACTGTTTTATACTAGAATGGATGACGGTAAACCATGAGCTTCCGATAGAGGTCGTCATAGCGAGCGGGCTGCCTAAAGGGGATAAACTCGAATGGATTATTCAAAAGGGAACCGAATTAGGTGCTGCTTCCTTTATCCCTTTTAATGCTGCTCGTTCAATCGTTAAACTCGAACCTAAGAAGGTCGGAAAAAAGCTTGATCGTTGGAGAAAAATTGCTAAAGAAGCAGCTGAGCAATCATATCGCAATAAAGTTCCATCTGTATTTGAACCTTGTCAGTTCGCAGATTTATTAAAGCATGCTGCAGATTACGATGTTAAGATTGTTGCCTATGAGGAATCGGCTAAGCAAGGTGAGAAAAAAAACCTCGCTAAGGCTTTCACAAAATTAACAGAGGGCGGGTCGTTATTTGTCGTTTTTGGCCCTGAAGGTGGATTAACGGAGCAAGAGGTGGCAAAGCTCGAAGGAGAAGGTTTTCTTACTTGCAGCTTTGGTCCAAGAATTTTAAGAACAGAAACAGCACCTTTATATGTATTATCAGCTGTTTCGTATTATTTCGAATTATCGAGGTGATGAATGATGGCTACAGTTGCCTTTCATACATTAGGTTGTAAAGTAAATCATTATGAAACAGAAGCCATTTGGCAATTATTTAAAGAGGCTGGCTATGAACGTACAGAGTACGAACAAATCGCAGATGTTTATGTTATCAATACATGTACAGTAACGAATACAGGGGATAAAAAAAGCCGTCAGGTTATTCGCCGTGCAATTCGTAAAAACCCTGATGCTGTTATTTGTGTGACAGGCTGCTATGCTCAAACCTCTCCGGCAGAAATTATGGCGATACCTGGTGTAGATATTGTTGTTGGAACACAAGATCGAGTGAAGATGCTGGACTATATTGAGCAATTTAAAAAAGAAAGACAACCAATTAATGGTGTGCGAAATATTATGAAAACCCGCGTATATGAAGAGCTTGATGTACCTTCATTTACCGATCGCACACGAGCTTCATTAAAAATTCAAGAAGGCTGTAATAATTTCTGTACGTTTTGTATTATCCCATGGGCGCGAGGCTTAATGCGATCACGTGATCCAAAAGAGGTTGTTGCCCAAGCACAGCAGCTTGTAAATGCTGGCTATAAGGAAATTGTTTTAACAGGTATTCATACAGGCGGATACGGTGAGGATTTAAAGGATTATAACCTTGCGATGCTTTTAAGCGACTTGGAAGAACAAGTAGAAGGCTTAAAACGCATTCGTATCTCATCGATTGAAGCAAGCCAAATTTCTGATGAAGTTATTGAGGTTTTGAAAAAATCAAAGAAGGTTGTTCGCCATCTGCACATTCCGATCCAATCCGGTTCAGATACAGTATTAAAACGTATGCGTCGAAAATATACGATGGAATTCTTTGCTGAAAGACTAGATCGTTTAAAAGAAGCTTTACCTGGTTTAGCGATTACGTCAGATGTTATTGTTGGATTCCCGGGAGAAACTGAAGAAGAATTTATGGAAACTTTTAACTTTATTAAAAAGTATTCGTTTTCAGAACTGCACGTTTTCCCGTATTCGCAACGGACTGGCACACCTGCTGCTCGAATGGATAACCAAGTTGATGAGGACATTAAAAATGAACGTGTCCATCGCCTCATTGAATTATCTGACCAATTAGCAAAAGAATATGCCTCACAGTTTGAAAATGAGGTATTGGAAGTCATTCCAGAGGAACCATTTAAAGAAACGGATAACGAAGGCTTATATGTAGGCTATACTGATAATTACTTAAAGGTCGTTTTCCCTGCTTCGGAAGAAATGGTCGGTAAGATTGTAAAAGTAAAAATAATAAAGGCCGGCTATCCTTACAACGAAGGACAATTTGTAAGGGTAATTGACGAGCCAATCCAAACAGAAGAAAAGATTCGTCTTTCTTCTTAATACACTTAGAAAGGGTTGACATTTGTCAATCCTTTTTTTGATCTTTAGGAAAGTATAACTTTTTTGTACTTAGTTTTGGTGTCTAGCTCCTGGCGCCATCGGCGAAGCACAGGACGTGCAAGTGCAGTTAAGAGATAAGGACGTCGCGTTTTTAACTGCCTCTAGGGTCTAGTCAAATCGAAATTGAAGGTAAAGAACTCCTTCTATTCCGATTCGCCTTATGCTTGTCGTCGAATGCTTAGCGCCATGCGCTTTTCTTACATCTTTGTAGTGTAAATTGTCTTAATTCGTACAAATTAAATTTGTACTCGTTTTTATTTCTCAATAATGATAAGATGTAAGAGGTCGGACAACTATATACATAAAGGAGCGATGGATCTTGTCGAATATAGCAAAAATGATCGATCACACAGCTTTAAAAGCGGATACTACAAAGGAAATAATTGAAAAGCTTTGTCATGAGGCCAAAGAATATAAATTTGCATCTGTATGTGTAAATCCAACCTGGATAGAAACCGCTGCACAGCTATTAGCAGGATCAGATGTAAAAGTATGTACGGTAATTGGTTTTCCTTTAGGTGCTAACACACCTGAAACAAAAGCGTTCGAAACAAGGGATGCGATTGAAAAGGGAGCAACTGAGGTTGATATGGTAATTAATATTGGTGCCCTTAAAGATAATAATGATGTACTTGTTGAACGAGATATAAAAGCAGTGGTTGAAGCTGCAAAAGGGAAAGCATTGACAAAGGTAATTATCGAAACCAGTCTTCTAACAGAAGAAGAAAAGGTAAGAGCATGTGAGCTTTCTGTAAAAGCTGGAGCAGACTTTGTAAAAACCTCAACCGGGTTTTCAACAGGCGGAGCAACTGTAGAAGATATTGAATTAATGAGAAAGACAGTTGGTCCTAATATTGGTGTTAAAGCATCTGGCGGAGTCCGTGATACTAAAGGTGCAGAAGCATTAATAAATGCCGGTGCAACTCGTATTGGAGCAAGCTCAGGAGTAGCAATTGTAAAAGGTGAAACATCGAATTCTGATTATTAATTTTTGTGAGCGCATTTTTTTCTATAATAGAACGAATATACAATCAGTCATTTAAAGCTAGCATAAAATAATCAAATCATTCAAAGAATATTTTATAAACGGACTTTTTATGATATGAGTTGACCTGCATTATTCGTTATATTATAATTGCAAAGTACATGTTTAGTCATACTATAGACATGTTTTATTTAAAGATGTCGATTGGTTGTATTCGGAGGGAGGGAAAGAGAATGTCAAAAACGGTCGTTCGTAAAAACGAGTCGCTTGAAGATGCTCTTCGTCGTTTCAAACGTACTGTATCAAAAAGTGGTACAATACAAGAAGCTAGAAAGCGCGAATTCTATGAAAAACCTAGCGTAAAGCGTAAGAAAAAGTCTGAAGCAGCTAGAAAGCGCAAATACTAAAAGAGGGTGTACTGATGAGTCTTCTTGAGCAATTTAATCAAGATATGAAACAAGCGATGAAAAATAAAGAAAAAGACAAATTAGCTGTCATTCGAATGGTGAAGGCTGCTTTGCAAAATGAAGCCATTAAGCTTGGCAATAGCGAATTGTCTGAAGAAGAAGAATTGACGGTTCTTTCTCGCGAATTAAAGCAACGTAAAGACTCCCTCCAGGAATTTAAAAATGCTAATCGTTTGGATTTAGTTGAAAAAACACAAGCTGAAATTGACGTTTTGGTCAATTATATGCCTGAACAGCTTTCTGAAGAAGAGGTCTTTGAAATTGTGAAACAAACCATTTCAGAGGTCAATGCTTCATCTAAAGCAGATATGGGGAAAGTAATGGGAGCACTCATGCCCAAGGTTAAAGGAAAAGCAGACGGCAGTCTTGTAAACAAGCTTGTTCAACAACAACTATCATAAATGATATTAAGACACCTTACTATGCAAGGTGTCTTTTAATATTTGGATGTTTTCGCAAACCAGTTGTTCTTTAAGCTTGAAGTAAATTTGTATTACTCAGCTCACCTATTTTAGAAAAAAGCTTTTAAAAAATAGTCTTTATTTTAATGAAAACTTAAAGCGTACATAAAATTTATTAAGAAACAATGAAACTAATTGAAAGCGAAATCGTATTAAAAGTAGGGCTCACTTGAGAGGAGGGTTTAGACGATGAAAATGCGCTTTTTTCAGCTTATGATCGCTTTTGCTTTTATTTTAGCCTTATTGACAGGTTTTAGTCAGGAGCTTCGAGCTGATTCACATCAAAAGGTATATGTTATTCCTCTTGAAGAAACAGTTGAGAAGGGTCTCGCTCAATATATTAAGCGAACGATCTCAGAAGCTAATGCTCAAGAAGTCGATCATATCATCTTAGAAATTAATACATTAGGCGGAGCTGTTGACGGTGCAATGGAAATTGCGGATACACTGCGGTCAAGTGAAATTCCAATTACAGCATACATTAACAGAAGAGCCATTTCTGCTGGGGCATATATAGCGTTGAATGCTGACAAAATCTATATGGCTCCAGGAAGTCAGATGGGATCTGCCGCTATTATAACCGGCGATGGGAATGCGGCAGACGATAAGGCACAATCACTTTGGCTGTCAGAATTAAAGGAAGCAGCAGAACGAAACGGACGTGATCCGAAATATGCGTTAGCTATGGCAGATAAGGAAGTTGATATCTCTGAATATGGTGCTGGAAAAGGGGATTTGCTGACTCTTGAGTCAAAGAGTGCTTTGGAGGTTGGCTATTCAGAAGGGACTGCAAAAGACCGCCAAGACTTATTAAACCAACTAAATCTTTCAAATGCTGAGATCATTAAAGCAAAAGAGAGCTTTGCTGAAAAAGTTGCACGATTTATTACACATCCGGTTGTTGTCCCTATTCTGTTATCAATTGGAAGCTTAGGATTAGTTGTTGAACTTTATTCACCAGGCTTCGGTCTTGCTGGGTTTGCAGGACTAACATCATTATTTCTATTTTTCTATGGTCACTTAGTGGCGGGATTAGCAGGAATGGAATCCGTTATTTTGTTTTTATTAGGTATTATATTTCTCATCGCAGAACTGTTTGTACCGGGTGCCATACTTGGTGTCTTGGGTATTGGCAGCATCATCGCAAGCTTATATATTGCTTCAGGTAATGTTGTCAATATGACGATTTCATTAGGAATTGCTCTTGCTGTTTCCATTACAGCATCCATTTTATTAGTAAAGGTGTTTGGAAAACGTATGAATCTATTTAAAAAATTAATCTTGCGTGACTCAACAAATACCGAAAGCGGTTATGTATCAA
The DNA here is from genome assembly GCF_947503125.1 of uncultured Metabacillus sp. Taxonomy (GTDB): domain Bacteria; phylum Bacillota; class Bacilli; order Bacillales; family Bacillaceae; genus Metabacillus. The sequence continues at coordinate 116,608 of NZ_CANNCR010000005.1, read as the reverse complement.
ATAAATCGCGGACTGACTTATTAGGACTAGAAGGAGTTGCTATGACAACGTTAAGACCTTCAGGAACAGCTGTGATTGCCGAAGAACGTATAGATGTTGTAACAGAGGGTAGTTATATAGCAAAAGGACAGCGTGTAAAAGTTGTCAAAGTGGAAGGGTCAAGAATTGTTGTAAGAGAACTGAACTGAGAATATTGTTAATCTTAGCATGTAATAAGACGATACTTATTACATTAATATGAAATATGAGGAGGAAAAACAATGGAAGCATCAGCGATACTGATCATTGGACTTGTCATTTTAGGTTTAATCTTTTTAGGCATTTTTTTTACATTTGTACCAATAGCTTTATGGATTTCTGCACTAGCAGCAGGTGTAAGAATAAGCATTTTTACTTTGATTGGAATGAGATTACGACGCGTTATTCCAAGCAGGGTTGTAAACCCGTTAATTAAAGCTCACAAAGCAGGACTAAGTGTCACGACAAATCAGCTAGAAAGCCACTATTTAGCTGGAGGAAATGTAGACCGTGTTGTTAATGCTTTAATTGCAGCAGAAAGAGCGAATATTGAATTAACCTTTGAACGATGTGCGGCAATTGACCTCGCAGGTCGTGACGTGTTAGAAGCCGTTCAAATGAGCGTTAACCCTAAAGTAATTGAAACGCCGTTTATCGCCGGTGTTGCGATGGATGGGATTGAAGTGAAGGCAAAAGCAAGAATTACTGTGCGTGCAAATATTGAACGCTTAGTCGGGGGTGCCGGTGAAGATACGATTATTGCTCGTGTTGGGGAAGGGATTGTAAGTACGATCGGTTCATCTGATAACCATAAAAAAGTGCTGGAAAATCCGGATCTAATATCACAAACCGTTTTAGGGAAAGGACTGGATTCAGGTACGGCCTTTGAAATCCTTTCGATTGATATTGCAGATGTAGATATCGGTAAAAACATTGGTGCCGAATTACAAACAGAACAAGCAGAAGCAGACAAGAAAATTGCACAGGCTAAAGCGGAAGAAAGAAGAGCGATGGCTGTTGCTCAAGAACAAGAAATGCTTGCTCGCGTCCAGGAGATGAAGGCTAAGGTTGTGGAAGCAGAGGCAAAGGTACCTCTTGCTATGGCTGAAGCACTGCGCTCTGGCAACATCGGTGTAATGGATTATATGAATATTAAAAACATCTCCGCAGACACAGATATGAGAGATTCAATCGGAAAAATTAATCAAGACAATAGTGATAATGACCAATACTAATTAAGTTAAACCTATTTAATTCTTAAACTTGACACATATCCCATTCCTCATGTAAAGGAGGGAGCAACTTATGGAGCTGCTTACAGAAATCATTACAAATCCAATCGTTTGGGGGATCCTTGCTTGGGTGTTCACAAAAATTTTCACATCCAAGAAAGACGAAGCACCTAATGAACAACCTAAAAAGCGGGTGAATCAACCAAACGAAAGAAAAAACTCAAGACCATATCCTAAGCCCGTAAAAACGACGATTGAGCAAAAGCACCGTAAAGAGGCTACTCAGGTTGTCGAAACCGTACAGCAGGCATATGAAAAAATGAAAAATCTGCAACCTGCACACGCTTTAAATGATAACCAAGTAAAAAAACAACATAAGAAGGTTAATCGTCAGGTACCGCTTCCGAAAGGAAAAAGAACAATTAACCAAAACCGCCTTAGTATTGATAAACAAAAGGCGGTTCAAGGGATTATTTGGAGCGAAATTTTAGGTCCGCCAAGATCTCAAAACCCACATTACACTCGAAATAGAAGACATTCATAACTTCTAGCAATAATCGTGTTATAAGAACCCGCTTTCTCTCATACATATGAGATGAAAGGGGGTCTTTTTTTATGGCAAAAAAGTGGCGTCAGCAGCTAACAAAATGGATTACAAATACAATTGAACTACCGCCGGATGTCATGATGGATCTTCCTAGAATTACGATGGTTGGACAGCTTCATATTTACATAGAAAATCATCGAGGTCTCCTTACATTCACTGATACGGAGCTTCGTCTTCTATTAAAGCAAGGACAACTTTTAATTAAAGGAGAAGCCTTTGTCATAAAGACGATCTTACCAGAAGAAATCCTTCTTGAAGGGAAAATAAGTCAGGTTCTCTATCTTGAAGGAACGTGACGAATAACTTTAATTCAATCATGATGGTAAGTCTGCTGTGTAGGGAAACTAAATTTTTACACAGCAGGCAAACAATGGACTAGTATAAGCCATATCTATGCTGTTTATATAGGGGGATGAGCATGAAAAATCAATGGACAAGTTTTTTGTTTGGGATTGTAAAAGTAAGTATTCAGGGAAGGGGAACCGAACGTTTTTTAAATGACTGCATTCGTGAAAAGATCGTTGTTTGGAATGTTAGCAGAAATCACAAGGAAGGAATGAATTTTTTCATTCGCCTTCAAGATGTACATGCCTTAAGGAGAGTCGTGAGGAAAAATGAATGCAAATGCCATTTTGAAAAAAGATTGGGTTTCCCATTTTTCATAAGAAGATCTTGGCGAAACAGCGGTTTTGTATTAGGTCTGTTAGCATTTTTGCTTGTTATTTTTGCTTTATCAAATATGATTTGGGGTATAAAAGTTGAAGGTGCCTCTCCTGAAACAGAGCATTTAATTAAAAAAGAACTATCACGTATCGGGGTTAAAACAGGCAAATTTCAATTTTTTGTAGAAAATCCAGATGAAATTCAAAAAAGCTTAACAGATAATATTGAACAAATCACATGGGTGGGTGTAGAGCTAACGGGTACAACCTATCATTTAAAGGTAGTGGAAAAAAATCAACCTGAAGAAGAAAAGCTTGTAAGCCCAAGGCATATTGTCGCAAAGAAAAAAGCAACCATTACGAAAATGTTTGTTGAGCAAGGGCAGCCACTAACAACCTTACATGAAAATGTGCAAAAAGGGCAAATATTAGTCTCTGGTTTAATTGGAAAAGAGGATGAACAGAAAAAAGTGGCTGCGAAAGCAGAAATTTTCGGTGAGACATGGCATTTATCGACGATTACTCTTCCATTAAAGACGACTTTTCATGTATTAACTGGGGAAGATAAACATAAGCATTATCTTCAATTTGGTTCCTTTAAGGTTCCGATTTGGGGATTTAAAGATCCTGAATTTTCCTCTTATATTGTTGAAGATGATGTCAGGTATGTAAAATTTTTAAATTTTACCTTGCCGATCGCATATATAAAAGAAACGTATCGTGAGAATGAAAAAGTCACCAGAGAATATACGGCATTACAAGCAAAGGAAGCCGCATTAGATCGAGGCCGTAAAAATATTGAGGATAAACTGGGCGAAGGTGAAAAAGTAATTGGAGAAAAAGTTTTGCACGAGTCGATTGAGAATGGTAAAGTAAAATTAACCGTTCATTACCAAGTCATAGAAAATATCGTAAAAACTACACCAATTGTTCAGGGAGATTAAAGAATGCCAGAAGAATTAGTGACATTGAGTCAAGAATTAGAAAATCCAAATGAAGCCATCGCTTTATTTGGAAATCATGACGTTCATCTTAAACGAATCGAAGAAGAATTAAATGTATCGATTGTAACGAGAGGCGGAGCCGTTTTTGTTTCAGGTGACTCCGAACACGTTAAGCTGGTGGATGAACTGTTAAAATCACTGCTCGTTATTATCCGCAAAGGGATAAATATTAGCGAACGTGATGTGATCTATGGGATTACCATGGCTAAAGAACAACGATTAGATCAATTTGAACATCTGTATGTACAAGAAATCGCAAAAACAGCCAAAGGAAAATCCATCAGGGTTAAAACTTTGGGTCAGCGTCATTATATTGCTGCTATACAAAACAAGGATTTAGTTTTTGGGATAGGGCCAGCTGGAACGGGTAAAACATATTTAGCAGTTGTGATGGCTGTTAATGCTTTAAAAAACGGAAGTGTTAAACGAATTATTTTAACAAGACCAGCTGTTGAGGCTGGTGAAAGCTTAGGCTTTTTACCTGGAGATTTAAAAGAAAAGGTAGATCCTTACCTAAGACCTTTATATGATGGACTTCATGATGTTTTAGGAATGGAGCATACCGGAAGGCTTATTGAGAGAGGTACTATCGAAATCGCTCCTCTTGCCTATATGAGAGGCAGGACGTTAGATGATGCATTCGTTATTTTAGACGAAGCACAAAACACAACACCAGCACAAATGAAGATGTTTTTGACACGGCTGGGCTTCGGCTCTAAAATGGTTATCACAGGTGACCGTACACAGGTTGATTTGCCAAAGGGTGTTAAATCAGGTTTAACGGTTGCAAGAGATATTCTTGCAGAGGTTTCCGGCATTTCATTTGTAGAACTGGAACAATCAGATGTAGTAAGACATCCGCTTGTTGCAAAAATTATTTCAGCATATGAAAGTGCCAATGAAGGTTAAGTGACCCGAGCCTGAATTCGGGTCACTTCTTTTTTAGAGGTGTTGAAAACAAAAGATTATTGTAAAATATAATCGGAAAAACCCTTGGAAAGGTGCTTTTTTTGTTATATTTTGTCTTAAAGGTTGAACATTTTTCGATAAAAAGAAATAATGAAAGAAGTGAACAGTAAAGTATTAAAAATTTTTGATTTATGTGCAGTAAAAGGTGGTGCCTTTTGTGAAGAAGAAAAAGACTGAGAAACAAAAACCAAATCAATTCATCGAAAAACTAAATAATTATAAGTTCCTCCATGTTTTTTTATATGCCATTTTAGCTGTTATCTTATTTGTATCACTTTATAGTAATGTGAAGCCAGAAACATTAGACATTGAGCTTTTTACTGTTTCCGATCAAACGATTTACTCGCCAACTACAGTTGAGGATAAAGTTGAAACGGATCGAAAAAAACAAGAGGCATATGATTCGGTTGAAGATCAATATGTGTTAAAGAAGGAAATTTCCGAAAAACAAGTTGATCTTATTTCGTCAATTTTCGATGCGATTATTGAAGTTCATCAGGAGGAAGAAGCAAATAAAAATGAGGAAAACACCTCATCAGCTATATTAACTCCTGAAGAAAAGGTAAAACGTTTACAAGATAAATTAACACCATCAATAAACGACAAAATTTCAAAGGAAACGTTCATTCCGCTGCTTACTACGACCAAAGATGAACTAATACTTGCTAAGGATGCAGTTGTAACAGCGGTCAATAATATTATGAGCAAGGAAATACCGATTATTCAATTGACAGAAGCGAAAAAACAGGTTGTTGAGGAACTGCAATATACTTCGCTGAAACCAGACGTTCTTCAAGCGGCTACAGAACTAGCCCGTTTTGCGATTACACCAAATGTTGTTTTCGACCTGGAAGCGACAGAGGAAAAAAGACAGCAAGCTGTTGATGCGGTGAAGGAATCTCAAATTAAACAAGGACAAATCCTTGTTGAAGAGAATGAACTGATCAACCGGGAAGTTTATCGCAAGCTAGGATTAGTAGGACTGCTGGACAATCAGCAATCATATAAACCTTTTTTAGGATTAGGAATATTAATTCTTTTAATTTTGATAGGGGTTATCTACTATTTCGAAAAGAAGGATCGACCAATTGCTAAAAAGAACAATTCTTTACTTTTGTATTGCTTAATTTTCGCCATTACCATTCTTTTGATGAAAATTGTTAGTCTGTTTCAAAAGATTGATTACACCCATATAGGTTATCTTGTGCCAGTAGCAATGGGAGCTATGCTCGTTAAGCTGTTGCTTAATGAACGTTTAGCGATTTTGACATGTATGATATTTGCAATTTGCGGCAGTGTTATATTTAATGAAGGTATTACAGGCAGCTTTAACTTTTCAGTAGGGATTTATTATTTATTTGGTTGTCTTGCAGCAGTTTTATTTTTCGGTGAGCACAATCTTAGATCGAAAATTTTACAAGCAGGATTATTTGTTGCCGGGATGAATGTGCTCGTCATAACAGCAATTATGCTCATTCGAAACAGCAGCTATTCAAATGTTGAAATTGGTTCATATTTTATTATGGCATGTGTATCAGGATTAGTTTCTTCCGTTTTGACAATTGGTTTTATGCCATTTTTTGAAACCGGATTTGGAATCTTATCGACGATGAAGTTAATAGAGCTTTCAAATCCAAATCATCCATTGCTTCGGAAAATTTTGACAGAAACACCAGGTACATATCATCATAGTGTCATGGTTGCAAATTTGTCGGAGTCTGCTTGTGAAGCAATTGGGGCAAATGGGCTTTTGGCACGAGTAGGAGCTTATTATCATGATATTGGAAAAACAAAGCGTCCGCAGTATTTTATTGAAAATCAAATGAATATTGAAAATCCACATAATAAACTTTCCGCACAGCTAAGTAAAAATGTTATTATTTCACATGTAACAGATGGTGTGGAGATGTTAAAAAAGAATAAAATGCCTAAGGAATTTATTGATATAGCTGAACAGCATCATGGTACATCCTTATTAAAATATTTTTATCATCAAGCGAAACAAACAAACCCGTCTATTTATGAAGAGGAATTCCGCTATCCTGGTCCAAAACCGCAAACAAAGGAAATTGCGATTATTTCAATCGCTGATAGTGTGGAAGCAGCTGTTCGTTCAATGGCAAACCCTACACCTGAAAAAATAGAAAAGCTTGTTCGGTCGATTATTTCGGACCGATTGCAGGACCATCAATTAGATGAATGTGATTTAACGTTAAGAGAACTTGATATTATTGCAAAGTCTTTTTGTGAATCGCTAAAAGGGATTTTCCATTCTAGAATTGAGTATCCTGAATTAACAAAAAAACAGAAGGTGAAGCAAGCATGAGATTAATCATCGATTGTATTGACGAAACAAATGAATTAACAGAAGAAGAACAAACAAAAGTAGAGGATTTGCTGCAATTTGCAGCAGATGTCGAAAATGTAAAGCAAGATGCTGAGTTATCTGTTACGTTTGTAACAAACGAGCGTATCCAAGAGATAAATCGGGATTACCGTGATAAGAATCAACCTACAGATGTCATTTCTTTTGCTTTAGAAGAAATGGGGGAGGGGGAAATCGAAATTGTCGGATTGGAACAACCCCCTATGTTAGGTGATATTATCATTTCCATTCCTCGCGCAAGGGAACAGGCAATTGAATATGGCCATTCATTTATGAGAGAACTGGGATTTCTTGCTGTCCATGGTTTTCTTCATTTACTTGGGTATGACCATATGAATGATGAAGATGAAAAAAGAATGTTTACTAAGCAAAAGGAAATTTTAGATAGCTATGGGCTTAAAAGATCAGCCGATCTCTGAGTGGAGAAGGTTTTCTAAAAGCTTTATATTTGCGTGGAGTGGAATTATCCAAACGTTGAAAACAGAACGGAATTTTCAAATTCATGTGATAATTTCGATCTTGGTGTTTATCGTTGGTTTTTTCTTTGAATTCACATTAATGGAGTGGGTGATCATCCTGTTCTTAATCGGTGGAATGCTGGCTTTGGAATTAATGAATACGGCGATCGAGCATGTCGTTGATTTAGTTACTGATGAATTTAAGCCGTTGGCAAAGGCGGGAAAAGATGCTGCTGCGGGTGCCGTTTTGGTTTATGCAATTCTTTCTGTTATAATAGGAATTATCATTATGTTCAATCATATTTGATTTTTAATCGAAACTTGAACGTTTTAAATTTTTAAGGTTATATTTACATATTTTAAGTTTATTGCGAATGTATTCCGAAAATTCTTACATTTAAATTACAAAATCGTTGAAAACGTGAATTCACTGTGAAAATTAGGTAAAATAAAGGTAGGCAATGGAAATTGCCTTTAGGGAAGGAAGAAAGTTAGTGAACATTGAACAACTCATCAAAGAAGCTAAAGCAGCACGTGATATGGCCTATACTCCCTACTCAAAATTTAATGTAGGCGCCGCTTTGTTAACAAAAGATGGTAAAATATATAGAGGCTGTAATATTGAAAATGCTGCCTACAGCATGACCAATTGTGCTGAACGTACAGCCCTTTTTAAAGCTTTTTCTGAAGGTGACAAAGAGTATGCTGCAATAGCAGTTGTTGCTGATACGAAAAGACCAGTTCCGCCATGTGGAGCATGCCGTCAAGTCATTTCAGAACTTTGTCCAAAGGATATGAAAGTCATTTTAACAAACCTTCATGGTGATATTGAAGAATTAACCGTACAAGATTTACTACCAGGAGCATTTTCAGCGGAGGATTTACATGAGTAATAGTCAAGGATATAAATCAGGATTTGTTTCAATTATTGGAAGGCCAAATGTCGGAAAGTCAACGTTTATTAATCGGGTAATCGGTCAAAAAATTGCGATTATGAGTGATAAACCGCAAACAACTAGAAACAAAATCCAAGGTGTTTATACAACAAACAATTCACAAACGATTTTTATCGATACACCGGGTATTCACAAGCCAAAGCATAAGCTCGGAGATTTTATGATGAAGGTAGCTCATAACACCTTAAAAGAAGTGGATCTCATTCTTTTTATGATTAACGCCGAAGAAGGCTATGGTCGAGGGGATGAGTTTATCATTGAACGATTAAAACAGACTAATACACCTGTTTTTTTGATCATTAACAAGATTGATCAAATTCATCCAGATGAGATTTTACCTTTAATCGAGCAATATAAAAATCTATATCCTTTTAGAGAAATTGTCCCGATCTCTGCTTTGCAGGGGAATAATGTAGAAAGGCTCTTGAAGCAAATTGAGGAAATCTTACCGGAAGGTCCTCAATACTATCCTGAGGATCAAGTAACAGATCATCCCGAGCGCTTTATCATTACGGAGTTGGTTCGTGAAAAAGTTCTTCACTTAACGAGGGAGGAAATCCCACACTCAGTTGCAGTTGTCATGGACACACTTGAAAGACGCGAAAATAATCAAGCTATTTTTGTAGGAGCTACAATCATTGTAGAGCGTGACTCTCAAAAAGGGATTATTATTGGAAAAAAAGGAAGCATGCTCAAAGAGATTGGTAAAAGGGCTCGTGCTGATATTGAGGCATTGCTAGGGTCTAAGGTCTTTTTAGAGTTATGGGTGAAGGTTCAGAAGGATTGGCGAAATAAAGCTTCACAGTTAAGAGATTATGGATTTAGGGAAGATGAATATTAATCCATTTCCTTTGCTCTGATCAGCCAATTAAATGTGCTTCATAACGATCTACTAAACAAATACTTTTCCTATTCATAAAATGTATTAGCAAAAATTGTTTAACATGAATCGGACTAAAGAAGGTCAAGATAACTATAAAGAAATTGGATATAAATTGCTTGCTAGTGTTAACAACTGAAAGGTGGGGTTTTTATGTTGGATTTTACCTGGAAGGTCTTTTCGCAAACAGGTAGCATTGATACGTATCTTCTTTTTAAAGAATTAGAAAAGGAGAATGATGACGGACCCGATTCTCAAGATGATGAACTAGCTGAAATGGATTTTCCAATTTCCTAAATCTTGCCTAAACCTTTGGAAGGTGAGGGAAATTTGCTTCAAAAATGTGAAGGAATTGTAATTCGAACAACGGATTACGGTGAAACAAACAAAATCATTACCATATATACCCGTGAAGCTGGAAAAGTTGGGGTAATGGCAAGGGGCGCGAAAAAAACAAATAGTCGCCTTACGTCCATTACCCAACTTTTTACGTATGGAACATTTTTATTTCAAAAAACAACTGGTTTAGGCAGTCTTCAGCAAGGGGAGACGATTCGTTCTTTAAGGGGAATTCGCGAGGATATTTTCCTAACCGCATATGCTTCTTACATAGCTGAATTACTGGATAAAAGCACAGAAAATCATGAGCGTAATCCCTACTTATTTGAACTGTTAAAACAGACTTTTGAATATTTAGATGACGGAGTCGACCCGGATATCTTGGTTAATATTTTTGAAATGAAAATGTTGACCGTTTTAGGTCTTCACCCCCTGCTTGACGGTTGTGTTTTATGTGAAAGTAAGGATGGCACTTTTCATTTTTCAATCCGAGAAGGCGGATTTATCTGCCATAGATGCTTTGAGCATGATCCTTACAGGTTACAAATATCTCGAATAACGGTAAAATTATTACGCCTGTTTTATTATTTTGATTTAAGCCGACTAGGGAATATTTCAGTAAAGCCTGAAACGAAAAGTGAATTAAAATCGGTGATCCAAGCCTATTATCAAGAATATTCAGGTCTGACACTGAAGTCTAAACGATTTTTAGATCAAGTAGATTCCTTAAAAGGAAAACTATAGTATGTGCGCTGTTGACATCCGATCATTTTTCGATTAATATGCAAGTATAATTTAACATTTTGCGTTGAAGGAAAAGAGTACTTACGAATAACCCAATGAAAGCGACCTTAGGACGGTGAGAGCTAAGGATTGGTTCGTAACGAAAGGCATTCCGGAGCAGTATTTTTAAGTGGCTTATTATCTTTTTTAAAATGATAAGCAATTAGGGTGGAACCGCGGGTATGCTCTCGTCCCTATGTCATGAATGGTGGCATAAGGATGAGGGCTTTTTGTTTTTTTGTCATCATAAAAGAATGACAAAAGCATTATGCTTTTATTTATTATGGAGGTGTAAGGAATCAATGAATATTCAAGACATGATTTTAACGCTGCAAAAGCATTGGTCTGATCAAGGCTGTGTGCTGATGCAAGCCTATGATACTGAAAAAGGTGCGGGAACAATGAGTCCATATACATTTTTAAGAAGTATTGGACCAGAGCCATGGAAGGTCGCATATGTGGAACCATCAAGAAGACCTGCTGATGGAAGATATGGGGAAAATCCGAACAGACTTTATCAGCATCATCAGTTTCAAGTGATCATGAAGCCATCCCCGGATAATATTCAGGAATTATATTTGGATTCATTACGTGCTCTTGGAATTGACCCGTTAGAGCATGATATTCGCTTTGTTGAGGATAACTGGGAAAATCCTTCACTAGGCTGTGCCGGTTTGGGCTGGGAAGTGTGGCTTGATGGAATGGAAATCACACAATTTACATATTTTCAACAAGTCGGCGGTTTAGAATGTAAACCAGTATCAGCTGAAATTACGTATGGAATTGAGAGATTGGCATCATATATCCAAGATAAAGAAAATGTTTTTGATTTAGAGTGGACAGACGGCTTTACGATTCGGGATATTTTCTTAATGCCTGAATATGAGCATTCAAAATATACATTTGAAACATCTGACACTGACATGTTATTTCAATTGTTCTCAATCTATGAAAAAGAAGCAAATCGTCAAATGGACGAAGGGCTTGTCCACCCAGCATATGATTATGTTTTAAAATGCTCCCATACGTTTAACCTGCTTGATGCAAAAGGGGCTATTTCTGTCACAGAACGAACAGGTTATATCGGCCGGGTCCGTAATTTAGCACGTAAAGTAGCAAAAACCTTTTATGAAGAAAGGGAAAAACTTGGTTTCCCAATGTTAAATAAGGAAGGAGGAGCAAAGGATGAGTAAGCAGGATCTATTAATTGAAATTGGCTTAGAGGAAGTTCCGGCACATTATGTAACAGATGCAATGAATCAGTTCAGTGAAAAGGTAACAAATTGGTTAAAGGATCAGAAGCTTTCTTTTGGAACGGTAAAAGCCTATTCAACTCCTAGAAGATTAGCCGTATTAGTTAAGGATGTTGCAGATAAACAGCCAGATATTGAAGAGGAAGCAAAAGGTCCGGCGAAAAAAATCGCGCTTGATGAAAACGGCAATTGGTCCAAAGCGGCAATCGGCTTTACAAAAGGTCAAGGTGCTTCTGTAGACGATATTTATTTTAAAGAGATTAAAGGTGTCGAGTACGCCCATGTGCAGAAATTTATCGCGGGAAAAGAGACGAAAGAGCTATTGACGGAAATGCGTCAAATCATCACAGGCTTAACATTTCCTAAAAATATGCGCTGGGGAAGTCAGGAAATGCGGTATATTAGGCCGATCAAATGGCTTGTGGCTTTATTTGGCAAGGATGTCATCCCATTTGAAATCGCAGGTGTACACACAAATTCCTTTAGCTATGGACACCGTTTTTTAGGTGCTAAGGTTGAAATTGCTGCACCGTCATTATATGAAGCGGCTTTATTAGAGCAATTTGTCATCGCTGATCCTGTAAAAAGGAAAGAAGCGATTGTTAATCAATTAACTGATCTTGAGAAAGAACAGGATTGGGTCATTCCTGTTGATAAAGACTTGCTTGAAGAGGTCAATAATTTAGTTGAATATCCAACTGCATTATTCGGAAAATTTGAAGAGGACTATTTAGCTTTGCCTGACGAAGTGTTAGTAACAACGATGAAGGAGCATCAACGCTACTTCCCAGTAAGAAATCAAAGCGGCCAACTTCAACCGTTTTTTGTTACAGTTCGTAATGGTGATCATCATCACCTTGAAAATGTGGCGAGGGGAAATGAAAAAGTACTCCGGGCAAGACTTTCTGATGCAAACTTCTTCTATAAAGAAGACCAAAAGCTGAAAATTGAAGATGCGGTTCAGAAACTAAATAAAATTGTTTTTTATGAAGAGTTGGGAACGTTAGGAGAAAAGGTTAACCGAATTGTGAAGCTTTCAGGCTTACTAGCAGAAAAACTAGGAGTCGGCAGTGAAGAAAAACAGGATATAAAACGCGCTGCATCTATTTGTAAGTTTGACCTAGTGACAAATATGGTTTATGAATTTCCTGAGCTTCAAGGGAAAATTGGTGAAAAATATGCTCGGATAAGTGGTGAAAAAGAAGCTGTTTCTATTGCTATTAATGAACATTACATGCCGCGTCATGCAGAGGATGAAGCACCTGCTTCAACAGTCGGAGCAGTTGTTGCTTTAGCAGATAAGCTTGATACCATCTCGGGATTCTTTGCAATCGGCAAAATTCCAACAGGTTCTCAAGACCCATATGCATTAAGAAGACAAGCGAGCGGGATCGTGCAAATCCTTCTTCATAAGAAATGGAAGATTGAATTACCTGAATTGATTCAAATGGCCCTTACATTATTTGGGGATAAAGAAACAGTTGAAGCAAGCAAAGAGCTCCAAGCATTCTTTAAACTTCGCATAAAATATTTATTAGCAGAAGAAGAAATTCGTTATGACTTAGTTGAAGCTGTTTTAGACTCTTCTACATTTGAAGTGACGTCAATGGTAGAAAGGGCAAAGGTTCTTGAAGCAGCCTCAAGCGAAGAAGATTTTAAAGAAACAGTAGAGGCACTTGCACGCGTAATGAACATCGCGAAAAAAGGCGCTGATCAAGAAATAAATGTACAATTGTTCGATAGCGAATATGAGAGATCACTTTATGAGGCATATGTAGATGCAGCAGAAAGGATAAACACACAAAAAACTGCCGGTAATGAGCGAGAAGTTTATCATATTTTAGCAAGCTTAAAAAGTGTCATAAATGATTACTTTGAACATACGATGGTCATGTCAGAGGATGAAAACATCAAAGCAAACCGCTTAGCTCAAATGGTAAAGCTTTCAACGCTTATCGAATCGTTTGCAAAAATGAGTGTAATCCTAGTAAAATAATAAAGCTCTTGAAAATCAAATGGGGTTTGGCAGATATGTCAGACCTCTTTCTTTTATTCATAAACGGTTTAAAGAAAGATAAAACAAACTACTTTTCAAAATAATATTAAAGTATATAATAATTTTATATAGTATAACCTATTTGCTTATAAAGCAGTACGTATTCTTTTTATAATTGGTGACTTAAAAGGCGATGAAATAGATGAGGCAAGGGTGGTGAGTAAAATCGAACTTAATAAACGGCAAGAGCAAATTTTGGAAATTGTTAAGGAAAACGGCCCGATTACTGGGGAGCAAATTGCTGACCAGCTTCATCTAACAAGAGCAACCCTACGACCAGACTTAGCGATTTTAACTATGGCTGGATATTTGGAAGCAAGACCTCGAGTTGGTTATTATTATACAGGCAAAACAGATACACAACGTTTAACAGATGAGTTAAAAAAGCTTCGGGTAAAGGATTTTCAATCCATCCCTATTGTTGTAAGTGTGAAAATTTCCGTTTACGATGCAATCTGCACCATGTTTTTAGAGGATGTTGGAACATTATTTGTTGTTGATGATCAATCTCATTTGGTTGGAGTCCTTTCACGAAAAGATTTATTACGTACAAGTATAGGGAAACAGGAGCTCACATCGATACCGGTAAATATTATTATGACTAGAATGCCGAATATAACAGTTTGCAGGCCAGATGATCTTATCTTAGATGTGGCCAAGGCGCTAATTGAAAAACAAATAGATGCTTTACCTGTTGTAAAAGACACTGATGAAGGTCTCGAAGTAATAGGGAGAATAACGAAGACAAATATGACAAAAATCCTGGTTGGTTTTGCGCAGGAATTTTAGCTAAGAAAAAGGAAATGGGGAAAAACGATGAGCTACCGTATGATTTATGTTGTATCAGATTCAGTTGGTGAAACTGCTGAGCTTGTTGTAAAAGCAGCTGCAAGTCAATTTAATGGTGTATCTGCAAACACAAAAATTAAACGTATTCCATATGTGGAGGATAAAGGTACCATAACTGAGGTTATTGCGTTAGCAAAAAAAGACAAAGCGATTGTTTGTTTTACTCTCGTTATTCCTGAATTAAGGGAGTTTTTAATCCAAGAGGCTTCAAAACAAGGGGTTATCTATTATGATATTATCGGCCCGTTAATTGATAAAATGGAAGCATCTTATGGTACTGCCGCTAAATATGAGCCTGGTCGAGTACGTAAACTTGATGATGATTACTTTAAAAAGGTTGAAGCAATAGAGTTTGCAGTTAAATATGATGATGGTCGTGACCCAAGAGGTATTTTAAAGGCTGATATTGTATTGATTGGCGTATCCAGAACATCCAAAACTCCTTTATCTCAATATCTTGCCCATAAACGCTTTAAAGTGGCCAATGTTCCAATTGTACCTGAAGTCGAACCTCCAGAGGAATTGTACAAAGTGTCGGCACAAAAATGCATCGGTTTGCGAATTAGTCCGGATAAGCTAAACAATATTCGCAGAGAACGTTTAAAATCATTAGGACTTAATGATGAAGCATTCTATGCCAATATTAACCGCATTAAAGAGGAATTAGAATACTTTGACAGTATTGTTGATAAGATTGGCTGCCAAGTAATTGATGTTTCAAATAAAGCAGTGGAGGAAACAGCTAATATTATCGCGAATTTTATGAACAAACAAAATGGATAACAGGTTATAAGCGATGAGGGTGGCTCCCTAGATAGTATGAACATCGATAACTAGAGCCAGCCTCTTCGTTTTTAAATGAAGAATACTTATACATTTGATCTGCGCTTTGACATCCAGCTCCGAGCACAGGACGTCGCGCTTTTGACTGCCAGCGCCTAGCCACTCTAGGGTCAAGCCAATTTAGAATTGAAGGCAAAGAACGCCTTCTATTCATGAGCGTCTTATTTGCCCTAGGCTGAGCAAGGCGCTTGCGCTTTTCTTAAAGTTTAAGAAAGTATAAAATTTTGTATTTAGTTTTAGTGTCTAGCTCTAGGCGCCATCGGCGAAGCACAGGACGTGCAAGTGCAGTTAATGCGACAGGACGTCGCGTTTTTAACTGCCTTTAGGACTAGTCAAATCGGAATTGAAGGTAAAGAACACCTTCTATTCCTATTCGCCTTATGCTTGTCGCCGAATGCTAAGCGCCTTGCGCTTTTCTTATAAAAAACAATAGATATTTAACTTTTTTTATATTATAATAAAAAATTGTGATAAAATATTTTTTTTAGGTTTAGAACTTGACATGTAGGAATAAACTATAAATTGTAAACTGTCAAGATTAAATGGTAAATATTTTTCGACAAAAGCTGTATTTGTGTTTGTCACAAATTTTTAGTTTTTAGCGAGTATTAAGAAGGATTCTGTCGGAGTGATGTAGAATAGAAATTCATGACGAAAAAACAATGAAAATTTACGTTGATGCCGATGCTTGCCCTGTAAAGCAGCAAATAATGGAGGTGGCTAATAAATACAATATAGAAGTCATTTTTGTTGCCTCCTACAATCATAACTCAGACAAAACATATGGCGGAAGCTGGGTCTTTGTTGATACAGGAAAGGAAGAGGCAGACTTATACATAGTCAACCATGTGCAAAAAAATGATCTTGTGATCACACAGGATATTGGATTGGCTGGTCTTTTACTTAGAAAGGACGTTCTTGTTGTTACTCCGAGAGGTAAGCAGTATACCGAAGAAAATATCGACACCGCTCTGCAGTTTCGCTATTTATCAGCAAAGGAAAGACGCAGCGGTAAGTATACAAAAGGTCCCAAAAAATTCACAGACGAAGACATCTTAAATTTTATCACAGCATTAGAAAAAAATTTGTCGAAAGATGCAGGAGATTTTATTTGAATCTCGAATAACATTAACACGGAGTTGTTACCATGGGAAATCGAATTCCCGAAGAATTAATCGAAAAAATACAACGAACTTCTGACATTGTTGATGTGATAAGTGAATATGTTCAATTGAAGAAACAAGGTCGTAACTATTTTGGGTTATGTCCATTCCATGGAGAAAAGTCTCCATCATTCTCTGTCTCCGCCGATAAGCAAATTTTTCATTGTTTTGGTTGTGGTGCAGGAGGAAATGTTTTTTCTTTTCTCATCCAGCATGAGGGGTATTCCTTTATAGAAGCAGCACAACATCTTGCAGATAAAGCGAATATTGAATTACCGGCAATTGCTCCAGAACAAGGAAGAACTGTTTCAAAAGATGCTGAAAAAATGATTGAAGCACACGAGCTGCTAAAGAAATTTTACCACCATTTATTAGTTAATACAAAAGAGGGGCAGCCTGCTTTAGATTACTTATTAAATCGTGGATTCACAAAAGAAATTATTGATTCGTTTGAGATCGGCTATGCACTTGATTCATGGGATTTTATATCAAAGTTTTTAGTGAAGCGGGGCTTTAATCCTTCCTTGATGGAGGAAGCGGGGCTATTAATAAAGAAAAACAATGCTGATGAATATTTTGATCGGTTTCGCAATCGAATCATGTTCCCAATAACAGATCATCACGGTATGACAATTGCCTTTTCCGGCAGAGTTCTCGGCGATGAGAAACCAAAATATTTAAACAGCCCTGAAACGAAAGTCTTTAACAAAAGTAAATTGCTTTATAATTTTCACCGTGCAAGAGTACATATTCGTAAAAATCAACAAGTCGTTCTTTTTGAAGGCTTTGCAGATGTTATTTCATCGACCCGGGCTGGCGTCGAACATGCTATAGCTACGATGGGAACCTCCCTTACTGAGGAGCAAGCAAAAATAATCCGTCGAAATGTATCAGAGGTTATCCTATGTTATGACTCAGATTCTGCCGGGATTGAAGCAACAATGAGGGCTTCAAAATTGCTGAAGGAGTTTGGTTGTCAAATAAAAGTAGCCATGATTCCGGATGGATTAGACCCTGATGACTACATCAAAAAGCAAGGACCAGAAAAATTCAAAAACGATGTAATAGGGGCAAGCGTACCGTTAATGACATTTAAGATGAATTATTACCGCAGAGGGAAAAATCTTCATAATGAAGGTGAGAGGCTGCAGTATATCGATCATGTCATTTTAGAACTTAGCAAGCTTGAAAGTGCAGTTGAAAAAGAAATTTATCTAAAACAACTCTCGAAAGAGTTTGATCTTTCGATGGAGGTTCTAAAAGACCAGCTCCATCAAAAGGAACAGCAAACAAAACCACAGCAGGCACCGCAGCAAAAGCGGACTGAACAGCAGTTTAAAAGAGCTCCTATTCAATCAAAAAGGCTGTTGCCCGCGTTTCACACTGCTGAGCGAATGTTAATCGGCCATATGCTAAGGAGCAAGGACATTGCAGAAAAGGTGCTCGAACGACTTGGTCTTCAATTTAATATTGAAGAACATAAAGCAATCGTTACTTATTTATATGGATATTATGAAGAGGGAAATGAAGAAAATGTAAGTGCCTTTCTTTCAAAGCTGCCAAGTCCAGAGCTCCAACATATTGTTTCCAACATTGCGATGATCTCATTAAACACTGATGTAAGTGAACAAGAACTATCAGATTATATAAAACAGGTGTTGAATCATCAAAAAATGTTAATGATAAAAGAAAAAGAAGCTGAAAAAAATGAAGCTGAAAGAAATAAGCAGTTTAAAGAAGCAGCTCAAATTGCAATGGAAATCATTCAATTAAAACAAGCGCTCAAGACATAGTTAATAAGCTAAAGATTAACGTTTATAGTGGATGTGTGTATAGTGTATCTACATAAACACATTCTTAATTTAAATAGGATTTTGCCGGTAAACAGTAATCCGATAGCTTATCTTAACATGTGATAAGTTTTGGAAGGAGGGGATCCAATGGCTGATAAACAAACCCATGAAACAGAAGTAACCTTTGAACAGGTGAAAGAACAATTAACTGAAATTGGGAAAAAACGTGGAGTTTTGACATATGAAGAAATAGCAGAACGCATGTCAAACTTTGAAATTGAATCAGACCAAATGGATGAGTATTATGAATTTCTTGGTGAACAAGGTGTTGAATTAATAGGAGAAGCTGGTGAAGGTGATGATGATCCGAATATTCAAGATCTTGCCAAAGAAGAAGAATTCGATCTAAATGATTTAAGTGTCCCGCCTGGAGTTAAAATAAACGACCCGGTAAGAATGTACTTAAAAGAAATCGGTCGTGTCGATCTCCTATCTGCAAATGAAGAGATTGATCTTGCTAAACGTATTGAAGAGGGCGACGAAGAAGCAAAAAGAAGGCTTGCCGAAGCTAACTTGCGTTTAGTTGTCAGTATTGCCAAACGATATGTCGGTCGAGGGATGTTATTTCTTGATCTTATACAAGAAGGTAATATGGGTTTAATGAAGGCCGTCGAAAAGTTTGACTATCAAAAAGGGTACAAATTTAGTACGTATGCAACTTGGTGGATTCGCCAAGCAATTACTCGTGCCATTGCCGATCAAGCACGTACGATCCGGATTCCTGTTCATATGGTTGAAACAATAAACAAGCTGATTAGGGTTCAACGTCAATTACTTCAAGACTTAGGTAGAGAACCGACTCCAGAAGAAATTGGGGAAGATATGGAATTAACCCCTGATAAAGTAAGAGAAATCTTAAAAATTGCACAAGAGCCTGTTTCGCTGGAAACACCAATTGGTGAAGAAGATGATTCACATTTAGGTGATTTTATTGAAGATCAGGACGCAACTTCACCATCTGAGCATGCAGCATATGAGCTTTTAAAAGAACAGCTGGAAGATGTGTTGGATACATTAACAGACCGTGAAGAAAATGTTTTGCGTCTCCGCTTCGGACTTGATGATGGCAGAACAAGAACGCTGGAAGAAGTTGGGAAAGTTTTCGGCGTTACGCGTGAACGTATTCGTCAAATTGAAGCGAAGGCACTTCGGAAATTGCGTCATCCTAGTCGCAGTAAACGTCTTAAAGACTTTCTTGAATAAAATGAGGCGGACATCACTTTGTCCGTCTTTTTATACTATCTTTTGTGTCTAGCTCCAGGCGCTCTAGGGTCTAGTCAAATAGAAATTGAAGGTAAAGAACACCTTCTATACCTATTCGCCTTATGCTTGTCGCCGAATGCTAAGCGCTTTGCGCTTTTCTAATGTATCGAACAATCGACTATGAAGGATAACCTATATGAATACAGAAAAAAGAGCGATTATCATTAATGAAATTTATCAATGGAGAAGCAATAAATTGCTTCCCGAAACATACTGCGATTTTTTGTTAGCGCTTTATACAGAAGGAAACCAAAAAGACAAAGAAAGTCAATCACATAAAAAGCGTAATCTGCCTATTTCTACTTATTGGGTTTTATATGGCTTATTGTTTTCTTTCTTTAGCTTAATGCTTCTTATTGTTTATTTTACTGAATTGCCTTTCGTTTTGCAAATGACCATAGTAGGTTTTTCTCTATTATTTTCAATTGCTGTTACCGCTTACTTTATCGGAAAAAGAGCATTTTTTCAAGTGCCATTGACCGTCTTGCTGATCCAATTATTAATCCTCTCACTTAATTTAACAGAGTTCTATACCTATGGAGATACTCGTTGGATTGGTGGAATGATTGTGGCAAATTGCTTGTTGTGGATTTTTATTGGGGCTGTGTATCGTTTGTTATATCTATTTATTAGCGGCATCAGTGGATTCTTAATCTTTGTGGCGAGTATTATATTTTGATAATATTAATAAGGCGAAATGTCAATGGATTTATGAAAAGAAATAAATCTCTTTTCGCAATTTTGTCTAAACTGTGAAAAACATGGGGATGTTAGAAGATAGGTCTTTTACTTATTGTAAAATTACAGTAAAATAGAGGTTGTTTACAAAAACAAGTACTTATAAATTTTATCCCGCAGTAACGGGCAGCAATCATTGAAAGCGTTAAATTAAAATTCTTATGTATGAACTGCCTGTAAAAGCTAGATAATTTAAACGACATTAGGTGGCAAAGCATGCCGGACTAATGAAGATTCACTTATTTACATAAGGGAGGTTACATGATGAATCGCAATCCACTTATACCATTTTTATTAATCGCCGTTTTAGGTATCGGCCTTATGTTCCTTTTATCATTTAAAGGTATTGGCGATCATGAAGAATTAGCAAAAGGTGATGAAGAGCCAAAAACAGATGATCTTGCAAACGCTAAACCTGAGGATATCTACCAACAAAGCTGTGTTTCCTGCCACGGTCAAAATTATGAAGGCGGAGCAGGTCCCGCGCTTACAGGTGTAGGGGAAAAGCTTAGTGCAGATGAAATTAAAGAAACCATTAAAAATGGTAGAGGAATCATGCCTGCTGGTCTAGTGCCAGATGAAAAGCTTGATGAAATGGCGGAATGGGTTTCTCAAATTAAATAACGGAACATTTGTTCTTGAATAGCTTTTTAAAATCTTGTGTATAAAAAAGTCCTTTGCATTTGTGAAGGACTTTTTTTATACTTAGTAGTGCTTATTAGAACGCAAAATACAAAAAAGTGGTGACAAAATGAATGAATTGAAGTTATCAAAAAGGCTTGAGACAGTTGCTGGCTACATTCCAAAAGGGGCCGTTTTTGCCGACATTGGCTCAGATCATGCCTATCTACCTTGTTACTCAATCTTAAAAGGCATTGCAAAAGGAGCAATTGCCGGAGAAATTACGGACGGACCTTTTTTATCTGCCAAAAGCCAAGTGCAGAAATGTGAATTAACAGATAAAATTTCTGTACGTCAAGGTGATGGTTTATCCGTTATTAATGAAGGGGATACCGTCGACTGCATTACGATTGCAGGGATGGGGGGGAGCCTAATAAAAAAAATATTAGAAGATGGCAGCTCGAAGTTAAATCAAGTGAAACGGCTTGTTTTACAACCGAATATCCATGCTATTTCCATTAGAAAATGGTTACTTGATAATGGTTGGGTGCTTATTAACGAAGAAATTATTGAGGAAGATCAAAAAATCTATGAAATACTAGTGGCCGAAATAGGTGACCCACTGCTTCCATATCAAACCTATTCACTAGAAGCGAACCTGCTGCTAGGTCCAATTTTAGCTAGAAAAAAATCTCCTGTGTTTGTGAAAAAATGGTCTCAAGAATACAACCATTGGAAAACAATCGTTCAAAAGCTTGAACAGGCAGGACATACATATGAAAATAACGAAAAGTTTAGAGAATTAACGAATAAAATGAAGCTTGTTGAGGAGGTATTGCTATTATGAGCAAAATTCCAAATGGTTATGAAGTGATTGAGCTGTTTGAGCAGTTCTCACCAAAATCATATGCAGTTGAAGGCGATAAAATTGGTCTTCAAATCGGCAATCTTAATAAGCAGGTCAACCAAGTAATGATTACATTGGATGTGATGGAATCAGTTATTGATGAGGCCGTCGAAAAGAAAGTTGATCTAATTATAGCCCATCATCCGCCAATTTTTCGTCCGATAAAGAAACTCACAACAGATAACACATATGGTCGAATGCTGGAAAAGTGTATTAAGCATGATATCGCTGTTTATGCTGCACATACAAACCTGGATGTTGCATATGGCGGTGTAAATGATATGCTAGCTGAAGCGCTAGCGTTATCTGATTTAGAGGTTCTTGTTCCTACATATGAAGATAAGTTAAAAAAACTAGTTGTGTTCGTACCAGAAGCTCATGAAAAGGAAATGAGAGATGCATTGGGAAATGCAGGTGCAGGTCATATTGGCAACTACAGTCATTGTTCCTTTTCGACGAGTGGGGAAGGCAGCTTTCTTCCGCTAAATGGGGCAGAACCATTTATAGGAGAAAAAGGACAACTCGAATTTGTAAAAGAAGCGAGAATCGAAACAATTTTCCCTGAGTCAATCCAAAAAAAGGTCGTCCAAACAATGCTTAAAACCCATCCATATGAAGAGGTTGCCTATGATTTTTACCCATTAGAACAACCTGGTACCACCTTAGGTCTGGGAAGAATTGGAAAGTTGAATGCGGAGTTGAGCCTTCAAGAATTTGCCGAGCATGTTAAAACATCGCTTCAAGTTGAACATGTTAGAATGGTAGGAAACCCAAGCTCAAGAGTAAAAAAGGTTGCGGTTTTAGGTGGTGACGGGAATAAATATATTCAGCAAGCAAAATTTAAAGGTGCTGATGTCTATGTTACTGGCGATTTATATTTCCATGTTGCTCAGGACGCCTTAATGATGAATTTAAATGTGATCGACCCTGGTCATCATGTTGAGAAGGTAATGATCAAAGGAGTCTCTGCAAAATTAGGAGATATGTGTAAAGAAAAAAAATATGAGGTACAAGTATTTGGATCAAAGGTTAATACAGATCCATTTACATTTGTTTAAAAAATGGGCTGTCACTCAGCCCATTTTTTAATCGATAAGAAGTATAACTTTTTGTATAAACTTTTTACGTCTAGCTCAAGCGCCTAGCCCCTAGGCTAAGCAAGGCGCTTGCGCTTTTCTTTTATTTAACTTTAACTTTAGGAAGTATTTTCGCTAATGGAACTTGGTGATCCAAATTCCAGGTAGACTTGTCCTCAGGGTTGTATTGTTCAAGAAATTGTATGACTTTTTTTGTAATTGGCGTTGGTGTTGATGCACCTGCTGTAACCGCAACTTTTTTCACATCAATTAACCATTCAAGTTTTAGCTCACTTAAATCTGAAATACGGTATGCTTTTGTTCCTGCAATCTGTTCTGATACCTGAGCGAGACGATTTGAGTTATTGCTTTTCGGATCTCCTACTACAATGGTTAAATCTGCATCTTTTGCTTGCTCGGCAACAGCTTCTTGGCGTACTTGAGTGGCTAAGCAAATTTCGCGGTGAATCTCAACATGCGGGAATTTATCTTTAACCTTCTCCATAATATCAGCAACATCCCATTGACTCATTGTCGTTTGGTTTGTCACGATAATTTTCTCATTGTCAATTTCTAATTGCTCAACATCCTGAGTGGTCTCAACTAAATGAACAGCATGTGGTGCAACACCAACTGCACCCTCAGGCTCAGGATGTCCTTTCTTTCCAATATAGATGACATGATAGCCTTGTGCCTCTTTTTCACGAATAAGCTCATGTGTTTTTGTCACATCTGGGCAGGTTGCATCAATTGTCACAAGCCCTTTTTCTTTTGCAATCTTTCTTACTTCAGGTGAAACTCCATGTGCGGTAAATACAATGGTTCCTTGATCAACCTTCTCCAGGATTTCTAAGCGATTTTTACCATCAAGCGTGATAATTCCTTCTTCTTCAAAGGCATCTGTCACATGTTTATTATGAACAATCATACCTAAAATGTAGATTGGTCTTGGTAAGGATTTATCTAATGCAGCATTTTTGGCAATCACCATTGCGTCTACTACGCCGTAGCAATAACCACGTGGAGCGATTTTAATTACGTCCATTATTTTGCCTCCTTAAGAGATCAAAAAAGGTTAAACGGAGTATTAGTCCGTGGGCTTCGTCCCTTTTTCCTACTTAAAAAAGCCGAAAATCCGGCTTTTATACTCTTATAATCTCTTAATATTATAACGAACATTTGATAAGATTACAAAGAAGAAAATTAGATATACATTTTCGGCTTGGAACGTTTTGAAGCAGATGGAAGGCTCTTAGCTTCATTAGCAGGCTTTTCTTCTGCTGTGTCAGTCTCTGTATTTTGTGAGGTTGTGCGTTTTTTCTTCTGTCTTTGTTTTTCCTTTTCTAAATTTGACGATGGAGTTTCTATAGAGTCAGATTCTGTCTTTTCCAAAGTATTATCGTCTTCATTTTGAACATCATCGGTGGCGTCACTATTTTTTAATTCACGATATATTTTGATCATTGCCGGTAAATTTTTTACTAATGGACCGTATTGCTGAACCATTGGAGTAACCTGTTGGGCCACGCCTAAAGCCTTTTGGACATTGCCAAGCATTTTTGAGATATTAGCAGGGTTTGCTAACCCTTGAATAGCACCTGTAGCCCTTGTAGCCCCTGACGCACCTTGAATAAAACTTTGAGGGTTTGCAACACGAGCTGCCCCTTGACTTCCAGGCATGATGCGGGAAAGTAAACCTTTTAATCCTCCGCCTCTAGCCTGCATTTGAGGAGTAAATGGTCTATTGCCCATGACAGGTCCTTGAAAAGGGTGGCGTCCTATCGGCATCCGGCCTTGCTGTGGAAAAAAACCTCTTGAATTCATTGGAGGCATTGGTCTTTGTGGAAACATATAAATCCTCCTTCCTTAGTTTGTTGCCCTATCAATAGTTTATGCATTAAGGAAGAGAATGGTTTCTCAACATTTACCTTTGCATAATCCATTTTAAAAACTTTTAGCGTTACAAAATTTGAGTTTTCCCATTTATTTGATATAATTTAATGATGGGCTGATAAAGAATGCATATATAAAGCTTTATCAAAAAGGAGATGATATGTATGGAACAAACAAAATTTGAGCGATTTTTGTTTAAACCATTTATAATAGAAGCAATAACTAAGGAATTAAAATTTTTTGAACCAACAGAAATTCAAGAAAGATTAATTCCATCGATCTTAAAAGGTGAAAGTGCAATTGGACAATCACAAACTGGGACGGGTAAGACACATGCTTACTTATTACCTTTATTAAATATGATAGAACCTGAACGTAAAGAGGTTCAAGTTGTCATAACAGCACCGACAAGAGAGTTAGCGACACAAATCTATAATGAGGCTGTCAAAGTAATCACATTTTCAAAAGAAGCAATTTCTGCTAAATGTTTTATCGGTGGAACTGATAAGCAACGGGCAATCGAAAAGCTTAAAACACAACCGCATATTGTTGTAGGAACCCCTGGTAGAATTAACGACTTAGTGAGAGAGCATGCATTAAACGTCGGAAAAGTACAAACGTTGGTTGTCGATGAAGCGGATCTCATGCTTGATATGGGCTTCATTAAAGAAGTTGATATGGTAGCAGGTCAAATGCCTGAAGATTTGCAAATTCTTGTCTTTTCCGCAACGATTCCAGAAAAGCTAAAACCATTTCTAAAAAAATATTTAGAAAATCCGAAATTTACACATGTTGCACCAAAACAGGCAACCGCAGCAAAAATTGATCATGTTTTAGTACCAGTTAGGCACCGGGATCGAATAAAACTGGTACATGATATACTGGTTAATTTCAATCCCTTTTTAGCGATCGTCTTTACAAATACGAAAAAGGCTGCAGACGAAGTAGCTGATGCCTTGATTGAAAAAGGCTTAAAGATTGGCCGAATACACGGAGACTTGACTCCTCGTGATCGTAAAAAAATGATGAAGCAAATAAATGATCTCGAGTTTCAATATGTCGTTGCCACAGATTTAGCGGCACGAGGAATTGATATTAAAGGTGTTAGTCATGTTATTAACTATGAGCTTCCTACAACTGACTTGGATTTTTATATTCATCGTGTAGGTAGAACAGCGCGTGCCGGCAGTTCAGGTATTGCTGTTACGCTTTTTGAAGCTGCTGATGAAGATGCATTAAATAAATTGGAGAAGCTGGGTATTGAATTTATTAATCGTGACTTTGTTGGTGGAGAATGGAAGGATATTGATGACCGTAAACGACGACAAAAACGAAAAAAAACGGTTGATGAGGTTGATGCTCTGGCGAAAAGCATTGTCCAAAAGCCGAAAAAGGTTAAGCCTGGCTATAAAAAGAAAATGAGCCGGGAGATGGAACAAATTAAAAAGAGAAAAAGAAGATTATCAAGAAAAGTAAATAGGGGGAAGAAAGATGCTAAAAATAGGTTCACATGTATCGATGAGCGGTAAAAAAATGCTCTTAGCAGCGAGTGAGGAGGCTGTTTCATACGGAGCATCAACATTTATGATCTATACCGGTGCACCGCAAAACACTAGACGAAAGAAAATCGAGGATTTAAATATTGAAGCAGGCAATGCTCATATGAAAGAACATGGTATTGATGAAATCGTTGTTCATGCACCGTATATTATTAATATTGGAAATTCAACAAATCCCGCTACGTTTGAGCTTGGTGTAAACTTCCTTCGTTCAGAAATCGAGAGAACGCAGGCGATCGGTGCAAAACAGATTGTTCTTCACCCTGGTGCACATGTAGGAGCGGGTGCAGAGGCAGGCATTAAGAAAATTATTGAAGGCTTAAATGAAGTGCTTGAGCAAAATCAAGAAGTACAAATTGCATTAGAGACAATGGCTGGTAAAGGTTCTGAATGCGGCCGCTCCTTTGATGAGTTAGCTAAAATCATTGATGGAGTTACGCATAACCAGCATCTATCCATCTGCTTTGACACATGCCATACACATGATGCAGGGTATGATATTGTAGGTAACTTCGATGGAGTTTTGAATGAGTTTGACTCAATCATAGGATTAGATCGTTTAAAGGTTTTGCATATAAATGATAGTAAAAATCCAGCAGGTGCCGCAAAAGACCGCCACGAGAATATCGGCTTAGGTCATATCGGTTTTCAAGCATTGAATAATATAGTGCATCATCCGTCACTAACAGAGATCCCCAAAATCCTTGAAACACCGTTTGTAGGGGAAGATAAAAAATATAAAAAGCCTCCGTATAAATTCGAGATTAATATGTTCAAGGAACAGACCTTTGATGAAGGATTATTAGAAAAGATTATGAATCAGTAATCTGTAGAGTTTGAAGAAATAAAAGGCTGTCTCATTCAGTTCAGTCCCCTTTTAAGAAATGATTAAAATAGGATTCCATCTGGTTGGGTCCTATTTTGAGTTTAGGGGTCTTACATGGGACAGCCTTCTTACATTAAGTACTGTTAGTTCGTAAACTTTTGAAAAATTTGATTAACCTGTTGAGCGGTTTCTAGGGATGTTATCTTGGCGATTTTCGCCAGTAGTTTCTTTCTTTCATTCTGATTAAAAATATTAATATTTTGGCCATTCATGGCTTTTACAACCTCAGCGGCTTGGGCCCGACCAATGGAAATATTAAATTGTTTCGCATACTGCATAAGCTCCTCGACGGATATATTGTTAAGTTTTTGATTGATAATTTTTTGAAATAAGATCATTTTCAAACCTCCTCTAACACAATGTATGGAGGTATTGGTAAAATGTGCGATTTTTATCCCTTAATCCCTTTAATTTTAAACTTTACATGAAAGATATTATTCTGTATAATTTTTATGTTATAGAGGATCGTTGTTTTACTTTTTGTAAATCGTAACGATTCTTAAATTGAAAAGGGTGAAGAAGATCAATGAACCAGCCTATAATCGAAATAAACGATTTAAACTTCACATATGACAGGCAAAGAGTGTTAGAGAGCATTAATATGACAGTTGAACAAGGAAGTTTTGTTGGACTTGTTGGTCCAAATGGTTCTGGGAAAACAACATTATTAAAATGCTTGCTAGGCTTATTAAAACCTCAGCAAGGTGAAATAAAGTTATTCGGACAACCGATACAAAAATTCAAAAACTGGCATGAAATTGGCTTTGTCTCACAGAAAGCAAATAGCTTTAATACAGGGTTTCCTGCATCGGTTTTTGAAGTGGTTTCGAGTGGCTTAACATCAAAGTTAGGGTTATTTAAATTTATGGGCCCTAATGACCGCAAAAATGTAACAGATGCCATTGAAGCAGTAGGATTAGCTAAGTTTGCGAAGCGAAACATTGGTGAGCTTTCAGGAGGACAGCAACAGCGGGCATTTATTGCTCGAGCGATTGTCTCAAATCCTAAGCTTTTAATTTTGGATGAACCGACAGTAGGGGTCGATGCGAAAACCGTTCAAAATTTTTATGAAATGCTGACACATCTAAACAAGGATTTAGGAATTACCTTAATTTTAGTTACTCATGATATCGGTACAATTACAGATAAAGTGTCGCACGTGGCATGCATTAATAAACATCTGCATTTTCATGGTAACTCTAAAGAATTTGAATTATTGAAGGATGATGAGATGTCCGAGTTCTATGGACATTCATTACATGTGTTAACACATGATCACTCCCATTAATGGAGGATGTAAACAATGTTAAGCAGTCTTTTTACGTATGAGTTTTTACAAAATGCATTTTTATCTGGAATGCTAATTGGAATCATAGCGCCGCTTCTAGGGGTATTCGTCGTTGTGAGAAGGATGTCTCTTATTGCTGATGCCTTAAGTCATGTTACATTGGCTGGAATTGCTGCAAGCTTATTACTTGAAAAAAAAGTTGCTGCATTTGCAGGTCTTAACCCGATTTATTTAGGAATGGCTTTTTCGGTAACAGGTTCGCTTTTTATTGAGAAGCTCCGCACTGTTTATAAGCATTATCAGGAGCTTGCGATTCCTATTATTTTATCCAGCGGAGTAGGAATCAGTGTTATCTTTATCTCGATAGCGGATGGATTTAATACAGACTTATTAAGCTATTTATTTGGTAGTATAAGTGCTGTTAGCAGGACAGACCTATATGTTATTATTGCGATTACAATCATCGTGATAGCAATCGTTTTTATCTTATACAAAGAATTATTCTTGCTTTCATTTGATGAAGAACATGCAACGGCATCAGGTATTCATGCAAAGTGGATTCATTTTATGTTTATTCTGATTGTCGCTTTAGTGATAGCCGGGTCTATGAGGATTGTCGGAATATTGCTTGTTTCATCGTTAATGACATTACCTGTTGCTGCAAGCATTCGGATTGCAAAAGGCTTTAAGCAAACCATTTTCTTTTCTGTACTATTTGGTGAACTTTCTGTTATTATTGGATTATTCCTAGCTTATTATTTGGATTTAGCGCCAGGTGGAACCATTGTAATATTATCAGTACTCATTCTTATTTTTACTATTTTATGGACAAAATTTACAAAGGGGAAAGTTTCATGAATGTTCAAGAAGCTCTCGACTTATTAAAAGAAAAAGGCTATAAATATACGAGTAAAAGAGAGGAAATGCTGCAATTATTTGCTGATCACGACAAATACCTGACGGCAAAAGATGTCTTAGAATCCCTAAAGGACGATTATCCTGGACTTAGTTTTGATACCATTTATCGAAATTTATCATTGTTTGCTGAATTAGGCATTTTTGAAATGACTGAATTGTCAGGGGAGAAGCATTTCCGATTCACCTGCAATGCAAATCATCACCATCATCATTTTATTTGTTTACAATGCGGAAAAACTAAGGAAATCCCTGGGTGTCCTATGGGAAATTTAGAAGAAAATTTAGCCGGTTATGATATAAGCGGTCATAAGTTTGAAGTTTATGGAACATGTCCGCAATGCCACTAAACAAAAGGCTGTCTCAACCAAAGCATTTATGAGACAGCCTTTACTGCTATTTAGATTACTTTTGCTTCATACCATTGATTTACCCAGTCTCTCGCCTCAAGCCAATGATTTACCCGAACAACACCTTTAGGTACAGGGTCTTGATTATAAGGAGTATTAAACAAAATAACGGGGATTTGGTGCTCCTCACTTATCATACAAGCATTATCATGCTTGTCCTCAAAAAAGATCGAAATTTCATTTCGTTTCACCGCTTCAAGCTTATCATGACTTCCAATTAATTCAATATGATGATAAAATACGTCCATTTCTTTAAACCAATTGTACGTTACATCAAGCAAATGTTTTCTTCTGGCGCTAATGAATAAGAGCTGATGGCGATCCTTCCAATCGTCTAGTACATGTTTAGCATGTAAGGAAAGTGGAGCTTCTTTATATATAATAGGTTCAAATTCATCCATCCAATTCCAAAAATCTTCCTCAGTAATGTTTAAGACCTTTGTTAAATCATATTCCTTTAAATCATTGTATGTTAATTGTGTCTGAAATGATTTGTTTAAATATGGAATGAATGTTTTAGGGTCTGTAATGGTACCATCTATATCAATTCCAAGACGTAACATTTTCTGCCAACTCCTTCGCTGATTGCCTAATAGTAGTGTACCATAATGAAATTTTAACGGACAGAAAAGTTTTACAGTAATAGTTCAACCTTCAATGTCTATACTATAAATGCTCCTTTATTTTAGAAAGGAAGGGATCTAAAATGGCAGACGAAAATAAGTTCGATCGACAAGAACGAGATCGTTTAGACAACCCTAATTACAAGGGATTTACGCCACTAGATCAAGAAATTGACGATGACTATCAAACAGAAGCTGCGGCTGAAATAGCGGCGCCAGTAAATGTGGACAGAGACTATGCTGCAGATGAAAGAGTCGATGACCGCAATGAAGTAGTAGGCGAAGGCAGAGGAATGGGATATTTAGCTTTAGCACTTTCCATTATCTCGCTTTTTATCTTACCTGTTATTTTAGGAGCAGCAGGTATCATTGTTGGATTCATTGCCCGTAGAAGAGGAGCAAATGCATTAGGAGCATGGGCAATTGGTATTGGTGCTGTTTCCCTCGTTTTAGGAATATTTATTACACCATTTTTCTAAAACGACTAAAATATTGAGGTTGACTTAATGGCAATGACCCCTCAATAAACACAATTTTGTGTTTGAGGGGTCTGTCTCTTTATTTTTAGAATGGTTCTTATTTGTAAGGGAGGAAAAGAATATGAATGAAAAGAATGCAAATATAAAGATTCAAAAATTATTAGGGGATAATGGCCCTGATCCTGAGAGACAGGCTAATGATGCTGATTCAGCCAATTTTGCTATCAATAATCGTTTTTATGAAGAAAAAGAAGTGAAAGATGATATTGAAACCACTATATCTACCAGCAATAATATCGGTGCTGTTTTGCTCCCAGTGAATAATGATCGTCGTTAGTAAGGACTTTTTAGAGGAAATAAGAAAGGGTCAGTCCCCGAAACGTAGTAAGGAGGTCAGACCCTTTTTTATAAAGGTTAAGCTTTTAATTTTTCAGCTTCTTGCTTGGCAAAGTATTCTTCGGCAATTTTATCAATTTCTTTTTTTAGTTCCTCAACCATTGTTTCTTCAGGAACTTTACGTACTATTTCTCCTTTGCGGAAAAGAAGTCCCTCCCCACGGGCACCTGCAATCCCAATGTCAGCTTCACGGGCTTCACCAGGTCCGTTAACAGCACAACCTAATACAGCTACTTTAATTGGTGCTTTAATTTTTGAAATATATTCTTCCACTTCATTTGCAATACTGATTAAATCAATCTCAATACGGCCGCATGTTGGGCATGAAATTAAAGTTGCCGCATTTGCCGCTAAACCAAATGATTTTAATAGCTCACGGGCCACTTTAACCTCTTCAACAGGATCCGCACTTAATGAGACACGGAGTGTGTTTCCGATCCCTTTGTTTAAAATAACACCTAATCCTGCTGCACTTTTTACTGTGCCGGCAAAAAGGGTGCCTGACTCGGTAATCCCTAAATGAAGCGGGTAATCAAATGCCATTGCCGCTTTTTCATATGCTTCGATTGCCAGGTTAATATCGGAAGCCTTCATGGAAACGATAATATCGTGAAAATCCAAATCCTCTAAAATTTTAATGTGATGTAAGGCACTTTCCACCATGCCATCTGCTGTTGGATATCCGTATTTTTCAAGAATTCTCTTTTCAAGGGAACCGGCATTTACACCAATTCGAATTGGAATCTTTCGTTCTTTTGCCGCTTTTACAACAGCTTCAACCTTTTCTCTTCTCCCAATATTCCCCGGGTTAATTCTGATTTTATCTGCTCCGCCTTCAATCGCTTTTAACGCTAGCTTATAATCAAAATGAATATCCACAACAAGTGGGATATTGATTCTTTTTTTTATTTCAGCAATTGCATTTGCCGCACGTTCATCAGGACAGGCAACACGTACGATCTGACAGCCTGCTTCCTCTAAACGTTTGATTTCGGCAACTGTTGCTTCTACATCATGTGTTTTTGTTGTAGTCATACTTTGAATAACAACTTCATTATTTCCGCCAATTGTTAAATTCCCAACTTTAACTGGTCGGGTTTTAGTACGATGTATGATTTCACTCACGTGTAAATCGCTCCTTAAGTTAAGTTTAATGCAAAAACTTTATCATTATAATGATACTTGACTTTGGCTATTTATTCTACTAATTGACCTTCCATCCCTCATTTTACAGGGAGGGCATATAAATGACAAGGACCATCTACTGTTCATAATTTGGAAAACGGTA
This sequence comes from uncultured Metabacillus sp., assembly GCF_947503125.1. Taxonomy (GTDB): domain Bacteria; phylum Bacillota; class Bacilli; order Bacillales; family Bacillaceae; genus Metabacillus. The sequence continues at coordinate 83,955 of NZ_CANNCR010000005.1, read as the reverse complement.
CGTTTCACCTAGTAAAATCTCTTCTGCTTTTACATCTGAATTTAATACTTCAAAATCTTTGATGATCTTCTCAATTGAGGCAGGAAGTCCGTTATGATGTCTTTCAATAATAGTTAATACAGTGTCGCCTTGTTTTATTTCAACTTCAAAATAGGGAATAGAAGCTGACTCTTCTTTTATTTTTAACGCTTTTTCTGATTCTGGAGGATTTTTACTTATACTAAGAGCTGGTAAAGTACCAATTTGAAAATCGTAATACACGATATAACAAAGAAAAATAACTAATAAGAAGAGAAAAAGTCGCTTCATTTTTTGTCCTCCATACCTAGTTTAATATTAGAATAAAAATAATTACTCCATTTACTCTTATACATATGGCTTGTCCAAGTAAAATATTCCAGTAGTAGGAAATAAAAAGAAAAAAGATTGGTACTGAAAATGAATCAGGACTTTTCGACTAAAAAATAATAAAAGTTTACATGTAATTTACACTTTCTTAATATTTCCCTGCCATAATTTTAGAGGAATTGGAAATAGGGGTGCTAACATGCAAAAAGGTAAAAAGGTAATGAAACTAAAACAAATTCCACAGCTAAAACTTTTTATTGTTAAGCTAAAAGCAAAATGGAAAACGGCAGAACAAGCAATTTTTTCAAAAATAACCCTGCAAACGAGATTAATGATTTTGGTTCTATCGTTATTATTAACATCAATTAGCATTGTTGGTTTTACCTCTTATAGTAAGTCTAAAGACACAACAATGGAGATTATCGAAGAAAGACTATATAGAGAAGTAAACACCACCTCAGACATTGTTGAGAATCTTGCCTTTGCTTATATCGGTGATCAAGAGAAATTTTTGGAACGAGTGAATGAGGTGGTTGTACCAGGACAAGCTTCGGCATTAATTCAGGATGGATTGCCTGCGCAATTTTTTCTAGTTACTGAGCAGTCTACAGAACCAATGCAAATCAATAAAAATGCAAATATTTCTCTATCAAATCAGCTCGTTAGCGAAATCCGTGAAAAAGATCATGGTGTTTTATATAAAAAGATAGCTGGAATTGACTACACGATGGCATTTAAAGAAATTCAAGAATTAAAAGGTTTTTATCTTATTGTTGTTCCAACTGATAAATATATGGAGCCAGTTAATGATCTTGCAGCATTTATTGGAATCATCGTAATAATAAGTGTGATTCTTACAACCATTATGCTTTTCCTGCTTGTAAGAAGCTTAACAAAGCCTTTAACTATATTACGAAACACAATGAGTGAAATGAGAAATGGAGATTTATCAAATACGATAAAGCTAACAACAAACATTCCTGAAATACATTCCTTACATAATAGTTTTAACCAAATGGTGGATCAAATGAGAGAAATGATCTCACAAATTAATGGAACAACGACAGAGCTTTTTACAACAGGCAGCAATTTGAAAAAGGCATCAGAGGATGTCATGCAGCAAAACAGCCAATTAGTTGAGGCAATTAAGATTGTGAAACAAGGTGCAGCTCAAACAGCTGCAAGTTCTGACGAAAATGTTGTGACGTTTAAAGAAATGAAAAGAGAGATTAATCTAATATTACAAAATATGGAGTATGTTTTTAAAAGCGCAATCGAAATGAATCAATCAGCTGTCATAGGGGAAAGAAGCATCTCAGAAATGATACAGTCCATGTATGATGTGGCAGAAGATTTTTCAAATATGTCTGTTACAATCAAAGGGGTAAAGGACAATTCAGTCATTATTACACATGTAGTAAGAATCATCCAATCAATAGCAGAACAAACAAAGCTGCTTGCACTTAATGCAACGATTGAAGCTGCACGGGCCGGAGAAGCAGGCAAAGGCTTTGCTGTAGTTGCAAATGAGGTTCGCAAACTTGCAAATCAATCCTCAAAAGCAACAGAGGAGATAACTCAATCCATCAAAATGATGGAAGATATTTCAGATAAAGCGAATAATGAATTTGAAACAATAGTAAGTAAAATCCACTCACATTTACAGGTTGCTGGCCAATCAAAAAAAGCTTTTGATCTGTTAATGACTGAAATTTCAAACGTTAACCAAAAATTATCAGGAATGAAGGATCATTTGCATGAGCTTAATTTTACACTTCCAAAAATGGAACAATCCTCAGAGAGTTTTGTATCGATTTCGCAAGAGACCTTAGCAAGTGCAGAGCAAATCCTTACCTCATCAGAAGCGCAAATTACACAAATTAAACGTACACATGAAATGGGCCTAATCCTTACTAACTTATCAAAAACATTATCTGATTATACAAAGCAGTATATTATTAAATAAAAAACGCGGATCTACCGCGTTTTTTAAGCTGTTTTTAACGGTTTTTTAGTTGCCGGAACCTCTTTTATTACTAAGTATAGAACAATTAGATGTACAAACCAATTTAATAAAAATCCGCTTGGGACAATTACCTGTAAACTATCCATAATGAAGAAAAAGACAGTTGCGAGTGTTGTGGCGTATGCTGACAAGACCCAAACCTGTTTGAAATTCAATCTTCTTTGAAGGCTGTTTTTGAAGGCTAATCCAAAAAGCGCTAAAATTGTTACTTCAATAAATTTAATGAAAGAACTAAATAAGTAGATGCCAGCAATTAAAATTGAGATAAAGATGGGGAGTAGCTGGTTAAATTGCTTTGAAATTTCGATTAGGTCTTGTTTAGATAAAGACATATTCAATAGGCTGTATTCATATGATTGGGCCTGTCCATTTGCTGCAAAAACAAATCGATCGTGCAAAATACCGATTGCATTTTCCTTTGTTTTAATTTCTTCTTCTCCATATGTAGCAGTATCATCCAAAATAATAATAAAATCTTCTTTTTTAATTTCAACTGGTTTGTCTGCTTCAGCTGAAAGCTTGCCGTCCTCAATTGAAAAGGAAGGTAATTCATCTTTCAGCGTTTGATCAAACCCTTTTAACCCTTCTGTTAGTCCACTAGATAAATAATAGGCAGCAGGAATTGTACTTAGTATTGATAAAATAAATACATAAAGTATTGTTTTACCGATCCCTTGAAATCGAAAAGTGGAAATGATCTTTGGGGAGTATAGACTACTAAGCAGCTGTTTTAATACATTCATTAGAAATGACACATCCTTCTTCATTTTACGACTATATTTTATATTTCCATAGAAAAGAATACAAGAAAGAATGTTAGGAATGAAATGAAACGATTTATGTAAACGTTTTCTATTTCAGCTATAAATATTTTGTAAAGAATTGAAGGAAATACCTTTACAAAAAAACAATAAATCGTTAATAATTGTAAGGGTTGTAGATATTTGTCGACATGAGACGAACATAAATGAGGGGTTGAAAACGGTGGAACTCGATATCCAAAAGATGATATTTGAATTTTTGGGTGGCCTTGGGATCTTTTTATTTGGAATAAAATACATGGGTGACGGTCTTCAAAGGTCTGCTGGAGACAAATTAAGAGATATACTAGATAAGTTTACAACAAACCCATTTATGGGAGTATTAGCAGGTATCATTGTAACAGTGTTAATTCAATCAAGCAGCGGGACCACGGTTATTACTGTCGGGCTTGTTAGTGCAGGCTTTATGACATTAAGACAAGCCATCGGAGTTATTATGGGAGCTAATATCGGAACAACCGTTACCGCTTTTATAATTGGCATCGATGTTGCAGAGTATGCTTTACCAGTTATTTTTATTGGCGCAGTCATGTTATTCTTTTTTAAAAATAAGCAAGTACACAGTATCGGCCAAATTATTTTAGGTTTAGGTGCGTTATTCTATGGATTAGAGCTAATGGGCTCAGGAATGAAGCCATTAAGATCTTTACAGGAATTTCACGATTTAACCGTTAGTATGAGTGATAATCCTTTATTAGGAGTCGTTATTGGAACAGTTTTTACAGTAATCGTTCAAAGCTCAAGTGCAACAATTGGAATTCTTCAAGAATTATTTGGGCAAGGGCTTATTGATTTACAAGCAGCTTTGCCAGTCTTGTTTGGTGATAATATTGGTACAACAATTACCGCTGTTTTAGCATCAATTGGGGCAACGGTTGCAGCCAGAAGAGCTGCGCTGACACATGTTCTGTTTAATTTAATTGGTACAACGATCTTTATGATTTTTCTTCCATTGTATTTTAATTATATCCAATATTTACAATTAGTAATGGGGTTAAATCCAGAAATGACGATTGCTTTTGCTCACGGGTCGTTTAATGTTATTAATACAATTATCCAATTTCCATTTATAGGAGCATTAGCTTGGATCGTTACAAAGATTATTCCAGGGGAAGATATTTTTATTGATTATAAACCTAAGCATTTAGATCCAATTTTTATTGAGCAATCGTCTTCTATTGCGTTAGGGCAAGCTAAAGAAGAGGTACTGCGAATGGGTAATTTTGCTGCACTCGGATTGGAAGAGGCGAATTCATATCAAAAAACCTATTCCCAAAAGCATGCTGATACTGCTTTACAATTGGAAGAGGCAATTAATAACTTAGATCGTAAAATTACTGATTATTTAATTTTAATTTCAAGAAGTCAAATGTCTAATACTGAATCTGAAGAACATAGCATGCTCCTTGATACAGTTCGTGATATTGAGCGGATCGGCGATCACTGTGAAAATGTTATTGAATTAGTTCGCTACCAGCTGACAAATAAAGTTAAATTAACGGAATCAGCAAAACAAGATTTAGAGGATATGTTCCACCTAACCATCCAAACATTTAAGGATGCAATCACATCTCTAGACGATAAAGACACTTCTTTAGCTGCAAAGGTGTTAAAATCTGAAGAACAAATCGATAAAATGGAGCGTACTCTTCGTAAAAAGCATATTATGAGGATTAATGAAGGTGAATGCTCCGGTTCAGCAGGAGTCGTATTTGTTGATATTATTAGTAATTTAGAACGAATCGGCGATCATTCTGTAAATATTGCTGAGGCAGTTTTAGGTTATAGAAACTAAAGCTTATGAAATGAAAACTATATTAGGTATAATGGATAGCAAGGGCTCCCTTGCTTCTTTTTTATAGGAGGTTTTAAATGGAATATTTATATTGGTCACTGATCGTATTAATGTTCATAATTGCATTTGTTGGTTTGGTATATCCTATAATTCCAAGTGTCGTTTTTATTGTTGCCGGATTTGTTTTATATGGGTTTTTATTTGATTTTTCAAAGCTTACGATTACCTTTTGGATCATTGAAGGGATGTTTGTGGCCATTTTGTTTGCAGCAGATTATCTGACAAATTTAGTTGGCGTAAAGAAATTTGGCGGGAGTAAAGCTGCAATTTGGGGAAGCACAATTGGCTTAATCATTGGCCCGTTCGTTATTCCAATTCTGGGAATTATCCTTGGACCGTTTATCGGTGCGATCATTGCAGAATTGATTGTTCATAAGAAGGATTTCTCATCATCAATGAAAAGTGGTGTCGGTTCCCTTATTGGTTTTATTTCTGGTGTTGTAGCAAAAGGTGTTTTGCAGCTTATCATGATTGGTTATTTTTTAATCGTCATTTTATAAGGACATTGCTGAAAAATATAGTACATAATTTTCAGATAAAAGCAAAAAATGATAGATGTCTTGCATGCTTTTCAATTGAAAGTAACGGCCAAATTTGGTAACCTTAGGTTGGAAAGCAAATCCAATGCTTTAGATTGTACATATTAAAGGAGGAAATAAAAAATGGCTTATGAATTACCTCAATTACCTTATGCATATGATGCACTAGAACCACATATTGACAAAGAAACGATGAATATTCATCACACAAAACATCACAACACTTATATCACTAACGTGAACGCAGCTTTAGAAGGTCACGCTGATCTTGCAAGCAAAAGTGTTGAAGAATTAGTATCTAATTTAGATGCTGTTCCTGAAGCAATTCGTACAGCTGTACGCAATAACGGTGGTGGACATGCTAACCATAGCTTATTCTGGACAATTCTTTCACCAAATGGCGGTGGAGCACCATCTGGAGAACTAGCTGATGCGATTAATGCCAAATTTGGCAGCTACGACAGTTTTAAAGAAGAGTTTGCAAAAGCTGCAACTACTCGCTTCGGTTCTGGCTGGGCTTGGTTAGTTGTTAATAATGGAGAATTAGAAGTAACAAGCACGCCAAACCAAGATTCTCCATTAATGGAAGGTAAAACACCTATTCTAGGATTGGATGTATGGGAGCATGCATACTACTTAAATTATCAAAATCGTCGCCCAGATTACATTGCATCATTCTGGAATGTCGTTAATTGGGATGAAGTAGCAAACCGTTATAACGCAGCAAAATAATTGTTGTTGATAGAAGAGCTGACCACTAGTTGGCTCTTCTTTTTATTTTTTCAAAAGTTTGGGCAAACTCCGTCATGTATGACAACATACCTCTGGATTTGACTTCAATATAAGAAACATTCCCCAAAACACATCAATTTTAATAAAAATACATATCTCCAAAGTGATAAGACAGACTATGTAGTAGAAGTTGAAGGGGAGTAGTTCTTATGTCAAAACTGCAAAAGATTATTGGTAATGTGCATGTCAGTAAAGATTTAGTTTTATTATTAGTTATTGGCGGTTTATATTCTTTAAGCATTGCTTTGTCCAATACATTCGTAAATGTGTATTTATGGAAGCAATCAGGTGAATTTGTTGATTTAGGCATTTACAACTTATCAATCGTTGTTATGCAGCCGCTGACGTTTATATTTGCTGGGAGGCTTGCTAAAAAGGTTGACCGTGTCGTTGTATTACGATTAGGCGTAATTTTTTTGGCGATTTTTTTCCTCATCGTACTAATAATAGGTGGTTCAGCAGCAAAATATCTTATTTTATTAGGTGGAACTCTCGGTGTCGGCTACGGCTTTTATTGGTTAGCCTTTAATGTACTAACCTTTGAAATAACAGAACCTGATACAAGGGATTTTTTTAATGGCTTCATGGGGATTTTGAATTCAACTGCTGGAATGGTCGGGCCAATAGTAGCAGGCTATGTGATCTCAAGGTTAGAAAAATTTTCAGGATATACAATTATATTTTCCATATCACTATTGTTATTTTCAGGTGCGGTTGTACTTAGCTTTTTTTTAAAAAGAAGACCTGCAGAAGGGGAGTATATATTTAAACGCATCTTAGTGGAAAGAAAAAAGGATAAAAATTGGAGACTCATTCTTCATGCTCATTTTTTTCAGGGACTGCGTGAAGGGACATTTGCGTTTGTGATTGGCGTCTTTGTTTTTATTACGACCGGGAGTGAATTAGCGCTTGGTAAATTTGGTCTGGTAAACTCAAGTGCAGCGTTTCTGGCTTATTATTTAGCAACTAGAATTATTAAAAAATCAAAAAGAAAGATGTTCATATTAATGGGAGGGATTTTTCTTTATTTGTCCATCTTCGTTCTTCTTTTCGATTTAACCTACACCAAGTTGCTAATATATGCGGTATTAATTGCATTTGGATACCCGATGCTTTTAGTTCCCTACTCATCAATAACATATGATGTTATCGGCCGTGCATGGAATGCAGCGAAAGCAAGAATTGAATATATAGTTGTAAAAGAGATTTTTTTAAACTCAGGCCGTATTTTATCAATCCTTTGCTTCTTATTTGCTGTAATCTTTTTCAATGAAAAACAAAGCATCCCCATTTTATTGGCGATCATCGGAGCTGGTCATTTCATTATTTACTTTTTCGTCAGGAATGTAAAAGTTGAGGATAGTCCTGCACCTATTGAAGAAACAGACCAAAAGCCTATTCGTAAACCGCATCTTGCAGATGGAGATAGCGGTGGGTAATTTGTATTAAAAGTAATTATGAATAAAAAGTAGGAAGGAATAGGATGAAAGTTATTACTACTCCCTATTCTTTTTTACATTTATTAATGCATAAGAGCATTGTAAACGTAAAAGACTAATGAAAATGCTTCTAGAAATAACTGTTTTAACGCCTTATATCCCCAATTTTATACAAAATATGACAAACTGCTTCACGAATTTACAAAACCTTTACATTCAGTTAAAACGTTATTAATACTCAAGCGTTATTCTAATAAACGTAGGACAAAACAACCAATATTCTAGGGGGAATTAAAGAATGAAAAGCTTTAAATTTCTAGCATTATCAATCATCCTTTCTTCACTTGTAGCATTTGCTGCAGCTTGTGGAAACGGTGATGATGCGGCTTCAGGTGAAACTGAAACTAATGAAACTGCAGGTGAAGATTCAGCTGCTCAATTAGAAGGTGAAATTGGTATTGATGGATCATCAACTGTTGCTCCAATCGGTGAAGCAATTTCTGAAGAATTTTCAATTGATAACCCAAATGTACAAGCTCCAATCGGTGTATCTGGAACTGGTGGCGGCTTTGAAAAGTTCACAGTAGGTGAAACAGATATTTCTCAAGCATCTCGTCCAATTAAAGAAGAAGAAAAACAAGCAGCTGCTGATAATGGAATTGAATTCACAGAATTTAAAGTTGCTTTCGATGGTCTTTCAATTGTTGTAAACAAAGAAAATGATTTTGTTGATCAATTAACAGTTGAAGACTTAAAGAAACTTTGGGTTGAAGATGGAAAAACAAAAAAATGGTCTGATATTAACCCTGAATGGCCAGCTGAAGAAGTGAAATTCTTCTCTCCTGGAGCTGACTCTGGTACTTACGATTATTTCAATGAAGTTATTCTAGAAGACGCACCGATTGTAAAAGCTGCAACATTATCAGAGGATGATAACACATTAGTTAAAGGTGTAACTGGTGATACAAATGCAATTGGATACTTTGGATATGCGTATTACTTAGAAAACAAAGATAACTTAAAGGTAGTTCCAATAGTAAATGAAGCTGGGGAAGCTGTTGAGCCGACAAATGAATCAGTTGAATCTGGTGAGTACAACCCACTTTCACGTCCATTATACATTTATGTGAACAATGCTTCTATTAAAGAAGATGGTCCTGTGTATGAATATGTGAAATTCTATCTTGAGAATGCTGGAGCATTAGCAGAAGAAGTTGGTTATGTTTCTCTTCCAGAAGAAGAATATACAAAACAACTTGAAACTCTAGAAGGTTTAAAATAATTACTAAATAATGTGGATGAGGAGCATTGCTTCTCATCTTTCTTCCTATGCTTGGAAAGGGGTATTTCAAATGGCTTTAACAAATCAGCAAAATATTAGTGTGCGAGAGTTAATCAGAGAGAAAAAATCAAAAAAAAGCACTAATCAAATCGTAGAGAAAATGGTTCCTGGAATTTTGTTTATCTTAGCACTAATATCTATTTTAACTACAATAGGTATAGTTTTAACATTAATATTTGAAACAGTTACCTTCTTCAGTAGAGTATCAGTTGTTGAATTCCTTACTGCAAAGGAATGGTATCCTTTCTTTGAAGAGAGTGCAACATATGGAATTGGTGCATTGGTATCAGGTACACTATTAATTACAGTAATCGCCATCATTGTAGCTGTTCCAATTGGATTAGCAGCTGCTATATTCTTGAGTGAATATGCATCAGATCGTACAAGACGAATCATTAAACCGATATTAGAAGTTTTAGCTGGTATACCAACAATTGTTTATGGATTTTTCGCTTTAACCTTCGTCACACCATTATTGCAAAAAATGGTTCCTGACTTGGGTTTATTCAATGCATTAAGTCCTGGAATTGTGGTTGGAATCATGATTATCCCAATGATTGCATCTCTTTCAGAAGATGCAATGAGCTCAGTTCCGAATTCCATGAGGGAAGGAGCTTTAGCTTTAGGAGCTACTAAGTTCGAAGTAACGATGAAGGTAATTGTTCCAGCTGCAATGTCAGGTATTGTCGCATCATTCGTATTAGGTATTTCTCGTGCTATTGGTGAAACAATGATTGTTTCTTTAGCTGGCGGAGCTACTCCTAAACTAACTTTTGACCCGACTGAATCAATTCAGACAATGACGGCGTATATTGTTCAGGTTAGCGGAGGGGATGCTGGTTTTGGAACAACGGTTTATTACAGCATCTATGCTGTAGGGATGACATTATTCTTGTTTACACTCATTCTTAACCTTTTAGCACAATATATTTCTCGACGCTTTAGGGAGGAATACTAATATGAAATTAATAGATCAAAATATTGTAAAAAACAATATGGGTGGACGCTTAGCGTTAAATCAGACGTTTAGATGGATTTTCTTTGCGGCTACTTTTATAGCATTAGTGGTTTTAGCGGTACTCTTATATCGGATATTCACTCAAGGATCTAGCTATTTTACACTTGAATTTTTCCAAAATTATGCATCAAGAAGACCAGAACGTTCCGGGATTAAAGCTGCTATTGTTGGCTCATTATGGGTAATGGCAGTTACCATTCCAATTGCATTGGTATTATCTGTTGGAACCGCCATTTATTTGGAAGAATATGCGAAGAAAAGTAAAATCAATACATTTATTCAAACAAATATTTCAAACCTTGCTGGTGTACCTTCTATTGTTTTTGGACTATTAGGTTTAACTGTGTTTGTTCGTTTCTTTGACTTTGGCCGAAGCATTTTAGCAGGTGGATTGACAATGGCCCTACTTGTACTTCCAGTAATTGTTGTAGCTTCACAGGAAGCAATTCGCTCGGTTCCAAAGGAACTTCGTGAAGCTTCCTACGGAATGGGTGCAACAAAATGGCAAACGATTATGAGGGTTGTGTTACCGGCAGCAATTCCTGGTATCATTACTGGAAGCATCTTAGCGTTCTCACGTGCAATAGGGGAGACAGCTCCATTATTAGTAGTTGGTGCATTTGCTTTCGTAAACTACCTGCCTGAAAACGTAATGAGCACATTTACAGTCATGCCGATTCAAATTTATAACTGGGCGGCGAGACCGCAGCCTGAATTCCAGGATGTTGCAGCTGCTGGTATTATTGTGCTATTCATTTTCTTAATTGTAATGAATTCTGTTGCCGTGTTAATTCGGAATAAGTTCCAAAAACGTTATTAAAAAGCTTTATCTGGAGGGGTTTTCATATGGAAAGTGTAAAAATTAAAAGAGAAACTACACAAAATGAACAATTAAACCAAAATAAAAATGTTGTATATAAAACTGATAATTTAAATTTGTGGTATGGAAAAGATCAAGCCCTAAAAAATATTGAATTAGATATTCTTGAAAATGATGTAACAGCTATTATTGGACCTTCAGGATGCGGAAAATCTACGTATATCAAAACACTTAACCGTATGGTTGAATTGATTCCAATTGTTCGTACATCTGGACAAATTCTTTATCGAGGGAAGAATATTTTTGATAAGTCTTATGGTGTAGAAGAGCTTAGAACACAGGTAGGTATGGTCTTTCAAAAACCAAATCCTTTTCCTAAATCAATTTATGACAATATCGCATACGGTCCTAGAATCCATGGAATTAAAGATAAAAAAATTATCGATGAAATTGTTGAGAGAAGTTTACGAGGTGCGGCGATTTGGGATGAAGTGAAAGACCGCTTAAAAGAAAATGCCTATGGTCTATCAGGTGGTCAACAGCAGCGTTTATGTATTGCACGTTGTCTTGCGATTGAACCTGACGTTATCCTAATGGACGAACCGACCTCTGCACTTGATCCAATCTCTACATTGAAAATAGAAGAATTGATTCAAGAATTAAAACAAAATTATAGTATTATTATCGTAACTCACAACATGCAACAAGCAGCTCGTATTTCAGATCGTACAGCATTCTTTTTGAATGGTGAGGTTGTTGAATATACGGATACAGATCGATTATTTTCAAATCCTTCTGATAAAAGAACGGAGGATTACATTACCGGTCGATTTGGTTAATGAAAAATTAAGTCGTGCTAATCCCAACTGGCACGGCTTTTTTACTAGCTTTCTATGTTATGAAATCTCATTTTTAGGGAATAAGATAATATAAGGAGGTATGAGAATGTCTGTAAGAGAAAGATTTGAATTTGATTTGAAAAACTTAAGAGATAAATTAATTGAAATTGGAAGTTTAACAGAGATCGCACTTAGCAAAGCAATAGATGCTCTGGAAAATCAACATATTGAACAAGCATTAGAAATTATTGATGATGACAATAGGGTGGACGAGCTAGATGAGGAGATTAATGATATTGCCATCCTGTTAATTGCTAAGCAACAGCCGGTAGCTGTTGATCTTCGGAGGATAATTGTTGCCATCAAAATATCAAGTGACATTGAAAGAATGGCAGATTTTGCGGTGAACATTGCAAAGTCAACAATTAGAATTGGTGATGAACCTTTGGTAAAGCCGATTCATAGTATAAAAAAGATGCATAAGATTGCATCTGAGATGCTTTCTCTCTCCATTAAAGCCTTTAATGAAGAGGATATTGTCCTAGCTAAAAAAGTAGCTGATATGGATGATCAAGTTGATGAGCTATATGGGGAAACAATCCGGGATATCTTAGATCTTATGGAAACAAAAAAAGAAAATTCACAACAACTTACCCAGCTATTGTTTATTTGCCGTTATATTGAACGAACAGCAGATCATGCAACAAACATATCAGAAAATATCATGTACTTAGTAAAAGGTCAACGATATGATTTAAATAGTTAAAAAAGTTAGTTTTTATATGTTGATTACAAATTAATAAAAAATATTAAAAACAGCCATCGAATTAAATGGCTGTTTTTAATATGCTCTATTGTTTACCTTGTTAAAACATCTGCTAACTGTTGGAAAGTCATCCCTTTTTGCACAGCGAAGGTTCCAAGCTGAATTCTTTGATGATATTTCCCTTTAATTAAAAACTGATCAAAATTAAAGGAATTCTCGATGATCCCATTTTGCTCTAATAAATCAGATATCTCACTAGTTGTCATACCTGATTTAACAACTAGATTATATTTTATAACCTCTTCTTTTGATTGTTCAGTCGTATTCTCTGTAGAAGTACTTTCTTTTTGTTGTGAATTATTATTTGCAGCAGGTTGTTGTACAGCTTTATCCTTTGCAGCTAATAATTCTTCATATTCTCCAGTTGTTATGGCGATTTTCCCATTACTTGTTAGGTATGATTCAACATCACTTTGGGACATTTCATTTTTCTCATCATCTGCTGATGCAGATTGGTTATCAGATAATAAATATGTTCCACCAAGGACAGATGTAGCTACAATCATGCCAGCTGCAAATGCTCGAAATCCTGTTTTACTCATGTTAAAACCCTCTCATTCTTTTCAACAATTGTACGGATTTCCTTAACGGAAGTACCTTCTGATAATGCAATTGCTTCAATAGACATACCTTGGCGATATTTAGCTAAAATACGTGATGTGTTAAGTTGATTGTCCTCTGAAGCTGATTTAGGATCTTCCTTAAGCGGCGTATCATTTTGTAAGAGCTCTTCTTCCAGGACTCTCATTTTCTTTTTAAGTTTGTAGATTTCCTGCATCGATGACATTTGTAAATGATCTAGCTCTTGTTCAAGTTCTTTTACATTGTCACGCTGGAAAAATGATATGCCGATAAGCGCAATGCTTATGATAAACAAGATAATAATCATGACTGTCATTTTATTCACCTTCTAATTGATTATTTCCCTTTACCTTTATATCATAAATTGCCAAATTAAAGAAGGGATTTTTCTAAAAATGTAGATTTTTGACGATTTTTCTTTGAAATGTGTTCACAATTTAAACCTAGCCTACATGATAAGATAAAGTGAGACTTCCATTGAATCTTAGAATATAATTATACTTCCTGTTAAGATGGGAAAAAGTTAAAGATAAGCATGTGAACAGAAGGAAGAGGGCTGCTATGAAAAGAAATGAAAACAGTCATACCAATATTTATAATATTCGAGCACAGTCGACTATTTGTGAGGACCTCGTAAAAATTATTGCTTATCCTTTTTTTCTGCTTATTACTTGGAATATTGGAGATACAACGAAAATTTTACTAGAGAATATGTTAGGGGAAAAGTTTGATGATTTATATATAAGAATCATTCTTTATAAAAACTGTGAACAGCAGTATACAACAGATTTTCCAATCAGTGAGTCGAGCGGGGTTTTACGTTTGGAGCATCTATCAACAGGTGTGTATGATTGTGAAGTGGTTGTTTCCAATTCACATAATGAAATGATTACTGTAAAACGATCTAATTCATTGCACTATATCCAATCTAAAGAAAACGGCCATCATCATTATCGATGGAAGCAAGTCATTCATGAAGATCCTGTTTGGCTAAAGGGCTATGCTGGATATACACTTTATGAATAAAGAAGGTGTCATCATGGGAGAAGAGTCTAATCCTACTGTGTTAATTCTTACAAGCGAGTATCGAGATAACATCATTGGCGGACTTGGCCGGCATGTGACTGATTTAACTTCAGTAGGCTCTAAGCAGGGAATAAACTTTATTGTTGTTACATCATCGAACACACATGAGGAATCCTATATGATTGAAAATGGAATTCATGTTTTCCGTCTGTTATCATGGCAAAGAAGACCGCATGACTTCGTTGATCACATTCGAAATATGAATTTCCGTTTTGTTCAATTTGTTATACAGGAATTGCCGTTATCCTTTGATCTTATCCATGTACATGATTGGTTAACAGGGCTCGCAGGAGAGCAAATAAAACAAATCCTTCATAAACCACTCATTGCAACAATTCATGCTACTGAAAGGGGAAGAAAGCAAGGGGTGGACAATTTTTTAACTAAACAAATCACTGATTATGAATCTAAGCTAATTCAGGTTTCTGATCGAGTTATCGTATGCAGCCAGTTTATGAGAACTGTCTTGCAAAAAGAATTTGCCTGTCCGATACACAAACTTGAAATCATTCCAAATGGGATCATCCCCGTAAACTATCTGGACATAATTAATAGAAAGGATGTATTTCCGTTTAAGCGATCTAAGTATTTTCTTGGCATGGGAAGACTTGTAAAAGAAAAAGGCTTTCAGCTTTTGATTCAGGCATTTGCTGATATTCATAAGGATTACCCAGAAATTAAACTTGTTATTGCGGGAGAGGGACCTTATGAAGATGAACTAAAGGAACTAACAAAAAACCTTCATATAGAAGAGAATGTTTATTTTACAGGTTTTGTTCAGGAGTTAGCACGTAATACATTAATAAAGAATTGTGAACTAGTAGTGGTTCCAAGTATTTATGAACCATTTGGCATTATCGCACTAGAAGGAATGATTGCTTCTAAGCCTGTTGTTGCATTTCAAATAGGGGGGTTAACTGAAATCCTTAAAGATGGCAGAGGCATATTAGTCCAAGAAACAACCTCTGTCAGCCTTATGGAGTGTCTTCGTGATTATTTGACAAATCCTAAACGATTTCAAATGATCGCACATAAAGGGTATATGGCAGCAAATACAACCTATAACTGGTCAAATTTGATCCATAGGGTTTTTGAATTTTATACAAAAACTGTGAAAATTGAAGGTTTTTCGAGTGAAAATAAAATATAATGAAAATGATGTGGAATTTGTTTTGTAAAAATGCTATTATATTAAAGTCTGATTTGTTTTATTTAGTTTTTTAAGTTTGGAGGGAAAGAAACATGCGTGTGAATATTACTTTAGCTTGCACTGATTGTGGCGAACGTAACTATATTTCTAAAAAGAATAAACGTAATAACCCAGATCGTCTTGAGCTTAAAAAATATTGCTCAAGAGAGAAAAAAATGACTTTACACCGTGAAACAAAGTAACAGTAGGAATGTTTATTCCTACTGTTTTTCTTTTATAATATCAGAATTTATATATTTTCTTAACATAGCTTGCGTTTCTGAATCTAGCTCCAGGCGCCATCGGCTCTAGGGTCTAGTCAAACAGGAATTGAAGGCAAAGAACGCCTTCTATTCATGAGCGTCTTATTTGCCCTAGGCTGATCAAGGCGCTTGCACTTTTCTTATGGTTAAACTTTACGTTGTACATATTGTGTAAAATCGGTGATATGCATTCACATTACCAGCTATAATGAAGGAGAGGAGGAAACTAAATGGAGAAGAAAGATCTGCGAAAGCTCATTAAAAATAAATTAGCTGAAATGACGGAAGATGAGTATTGGAATTTTTCAAAAGACATCCAGCAAAGATTATTTTGTTTGCCTGCTTGGAATAATGCACATACCATAGCAGTGACTATATCAACTGGGCGAGAGGTTGATACAAAAAGGATCATTGAAATGGCGTGGGAAGAAAAGAAGCGTGTAGTTGTTCCAAAATGTGATCCTGCTGGAAAAACAATGGCTTTTCGACAAATTACCTCCTTTGACCAGCTTGAACCTGCCTTCTTTGGATTATTAGAGCCAAAAATAGAAGAGACGGTTGAAATGGGCCCAAGGCAAATAGATTTGATAATTGTACCTGGGATCTGCTTTGATCGTAAAAGGTACCGAATTGGGTATGGTGGCGGGTATTATGACCGCTATTTAACAAAATATACGAATGATACATTATCACTGGCATTTTCCATGCAAATGGTTGAGAAGGTTCCAAGAGAGGAACATGATATCCCTGTATCAAAAATACTAACAGAATGTGAGGAAATAAGCTAAAATGCTCGATGCTCGTCACATACTGGCTGTACTATTTATCCTGGTGATCGCCTATGGCGGTTTGAAAGTGAAATCATTAACTGTCAGCGGTGCAGTTGGTGCTTCTATTGTTGGTTTTCTAGTTTATCTCGGTTTTTCCTTTCAGGGGCTACTATTATTAGGGAGTTTCTTTGCAAGCTCAAGTTTGCTTAGTAAGTTTCAACGTTCGAAAAAGTCATCCCTCGAAGACATGCTAGTAAAAGGGGATCGTAGAGATATCATTCAGGTTCTGGCAAATGGCGGTGTTCCAGCACTACTTGGCCTAATGCAATTTTCTGAACAATTTTCCTCAGAGCAAACGATATTACTAGGCTTTTGCAGCTCCATTGCTGCAGCAAATGCAGATACATGGGCTTCAGAAATTGGCACGCTAAGCAAACAAGAGCCAAGATTGCTGTTAACGTTGAAAAAGGTTGAAAGAGGTACATCAGGTGCCGTATCATTACTTGGTACTAGTGCTGCTGTTGGGGGAGCTGCTTTTATTAGTGTTGTTGCTTGGATTATGTTTTCCCTGCCACTCTTTTTTACCCTGCTGATCATCGTCTTTGGCTTTCTTGGGAATCTTTTGGATACACTTCTTGGGCAAACATTTCAACTTAAATATAAATGTATAGTGTGTGAAAAAGTAACTGAAAAACAAAATCACTGTGAAACACTTGGAATAAAACAGACGAAATTCAGTTTCCTAAATAATGATGCGGTTAACTTCTTATCCATAATATTGTCAACTTTAATGGCATTCATTTTTTTCTAAGCTTCAATAATGAACATACATAATAATAAGATCTAATGTTAATAACAATATTACGATTAAAAAAGGATAAAAATGCTCTTTCCTACTCATGATATGAATAGGAGGGATGTAAATGAGACGACTTATTATGCTAGCGGTAGGATCATTTGCTATATATCGGTATCGATATCGAATTGTGAATTTTGTATTAGGTCAACCGGAACTCCGCCGATTTTTTATTCAATTATCACTGCGAGTTCCATTTTTGAGAGATCGTTTTGTCAATCGCGCTTTCCATTAAATAAAAGTCTGAATAGAGGCTGCCTCATAGGCAAAGGATCAAAATCCCTTAGAGTATATAGGATCTAAAAAAACTGTAGTCCTATATAATCGTAGTTGATGGGGGCAGACCTTTTTGAGGCAGTCTCTTTTCTTTGAATTAGACTTAAGCAGGATTCTTCCTTTTCGTTTTAATCTCTTGATATAATGGAGAAAACAGATGGTCGGAGCGGATAATATGGTGTTAGAACAGGATTATTTATATTGGAGATTAATCGAACAGCTGGTTATTGAACAGAAGTATACCATTTTGGCTTTATCTCAGGATGGTCATGAGGTTTTGCTTGAACCGTTTCGGCAAAAGCAATTTACACTTGTTCGGTTGAGAAGAATGGACATTGATTGGGGAAATACAATTGCACAAGATATTCAACAAGCAGGGGAAAAGTTTGAGCATCTGTTAAGAAACGGTGTTAGAGGCCCGATTCAGGTAATGAATATTTATGTAACGTCCTTGCCGCCTGTAGATGACTTACCAGAGATATTTGTAAAGGGATATAGCAGATCAAAAGGAAAGATAGACATTACCTCCTTTTTGCTGGTAAAGGATGAAGTGGAGGAAGGACTGACAGATTTATCAGAAGCTTTACATGTGCCGATTAGAGTTGACTTTGAGAGGTTGCAAGAATCGATTGAAATGGAAGATATTCAGCAAATAAGGAATCACGTCATTTCTTATCATAATCAACAAAGAGAAGAAGAACGAAAAGTTTTCCAATATGGTAAACCGTTTTGGACATATGTATTTCTTGGCTTGCAAATTATCATGTTTCTTGTTCTTGAACTATTTGGCGGAAGCACCAATACAGAATCATTAATTCGATTTGGAGCAAAATTTAATCCGCTTATTTATGAAGGTGAATGGTGGCGGTTAGTGACGCCTATTGTTCTGCATATTGGGTTTCTTCATTTATTAATGAATAGTTTTGCGCTTTATTATATTGGTCCTGCAGTGGAACGGGCATATGGTTCATTAAGGTTTTTGTTTATTTATTTAGTTGCCGGCATTTCCGGTTCAGTTGTCAGCTTTGCATTTAGTCCATTCCTTTCTGCAGGAGCTTCAGGAGCGATTTTTGGCTGCTTTGGTGCACTATTATACATCGGGGTGCAAAATCCTAAAGTATTTTTTAGAACGATGGGATCAAACCTTTTAGTAATCATTGCCATTAATATTGCAATCGGGTTTGCGATTCCGAATATTGATAATGCCGGACATATTGGCGGTTTAATCGGCGGATTTTTAGCGGCCCTTATTGTACAACTGCCTAAGACTAAAAAGATTTCCCTGCGACTTTTAGGAGTAATGGCAACTATTGCATTATTGGGCGGCATGATTCAATACGGTCTCAAAGATGCCAAAGACCAGCATTCGCAGTATATGGCTCTTCAGGGACAAGAGCTTATACAGGATGAAAAATATGAGGAAGCTTATAGCTATTTAAGTGAGGCGGTCAAAACGAATAATGACTCAAATGATATCTTATTTCTGTTATCAGTTGCCGAAATTGAATTAAAAAAATATGATCAGGCGAAGGACCATTTAAAACAAATTGTTGCTAATGATGATACATACCACCAAGCACATTATAATCTAAGTGTGTTATATGCAAACGAAGGGAATATATCTTTAGCCTTGGAACAAGTAAACAAAGCATTGGAACTTGATCCATCAAATGAAAATTACCAGGCTTTTAAAGAAAAAATTAATCATTAAGCTGAATATTTTGCAACAGTTTAAAAGGCTGGCTATTTTCAGCTTGGATAAGAATGACAATATGTGAATAATCTTTAGCAAATAAGAGGAGAGGCATTGTGCTGCCAATTGGGGAGATCACCTTGCCTTCTTTTGTTTTCAGTCCAAGAAAATAATGCTTGTATAATCCCTCCCAAAGACTGCCAATCACTTCCTGTGTTTTAGCCATAGTTAGACCTAATATAGGCTTTGTATTGTATTTGGCAAGCTCGATTAACGGTACCGCTTCATAATCAGCTTGATTAATATCATAAAAATTAATTAATTGCTTCCAACTTACTTCAAGATGCTGTTTGATACTTTATCAAGAATATCTTTCCACTCTTGTTCTTCCTCTGTATGCGGTTTTTTAAATGAAAACAGTTCTGTAAATTCAGAATCGATAACATATAAATGATCATATGTAATGTAATGTGTACTGCGAATAAGGTTATTTTCTAAATGGATCTCTCCATAATGCAAGCTGATGGCCTGATAATGGCTGCTGTCTTTTCCAGATACCTTTTTGAACTGTGAAAGCTTTTGGCTTTGATCCTCCCACTCAGAAAGAGTATCCAGCAATTTACCATCTGCAAATAACAATGAAATATCTTGTCTTAAAAAGATTTTTTTATTAGTAATTGAGGTAACTTCCCATTCAATGGTATATTCGTCAGCATCTTTTTTTCCAACAAATTGAAGTGAAGTAGAAGCTTTTTCGAAGTTTACTGAGTCATCGATTGGGAAAAAAATAATGCTCTCACGAACCGATTTCCCATGATAATAAGCATAAAGAAAACCTGAGGTTATAAAGGCTAATAATAGAAGAAAGATCCATTTTGGCTGCATTTGCATCAACTCCAACGTAGGACAGGTTGATAAAATGTATGAGAAATCCATTTAAAATATGATTAAACATTAATTTTTATCTTAACAAAAAGAACAAAACAAAATCGTTATTCAAGGTATGTTTTTCCATTTATTCGTCTAGGATGAGTAACAAATTGTGTTACGAAATGGAGACATCTTATGACATATGAGGGAGAAAAGAAATACGTTTCAAAAGACTTTCAGGAAAATATCGATTATTTGTCTGAACGTTTAGGTGTTAAAAAAAGCTTTGATGTAATTCGCCTCGATCTTGAATATGCTGGACGAAAAATGGCATTATTCATGGTTGATGGCTTTGTGAAGGATGATATTCTACATTATTTAATGAAATATTTATCACGGCTTGAGCCAGAGCAGCTTGAGGAAAACACACTTGATAAGCTTTTAAAAACATATATTCCATATGTTGAAATAGAAAAAATAAATGATTTAAATTCAATTGTTCATACAGTCTTAGCAGGCCCAACCGCACTAGTTGTTGATGGGATTGACGAAGTCATCTTAATTGATGCCAGAACATATCCAGTCAGAGGTCCGGAAGAGCCTGATATGGAGCGGGTAGTACGCGGCTCCAGAGATGGTTATGTGGAAACAATCGTTTTTAACACTGCCTTAACAAGAAGAAGAATAAGAGACCGTTCTTTGCGAATGGAATACATGCAGGTTGGCAGACGCTCTAAGACTGATGTGGTTATTTGTTATTTAGAAGATATTGCTGATTTAGATCATGTCGAGGATCTTAAAAAATCGCTCAAAGCAATCGATACTGACGGATTGCCGATGGGAGAGAAAACGATAGAAGAATTTATTGCTGGCAGGCATTTAAACCCTTATCCAATGGTTCGGTACACGGAAAGGCCTGATACCGCTGCAGCCCATTTGTACGAAGGGCATGTGATTATTTTTGTCGATGGTTCACCAAGCGCCATCATTACACCAACAACCTTTTGGCATCATCTTCAGCATGTTGAAGAATATCGAAATAAGCCAGTAGTTGGAGCTTACTTACGGATTGTACGTTTTATAGGCGTCTGGGCCTCGCTTTTTCTTTTGCCCCTATGGTATTTATTTGCGATAAATCCAGAGTTGTTACCACCAGGAATGGATTTTATCGGGGTTAATGTTAAAGGACAAATTCCCCTGCTAATCCAATTTTTGCTCGTGGAGATTGGGATTGATGTGCTAAGGATGGCAGCAATCCATACACCGTCGTCATTAGCTACTGCTTTAGGATTAGTCGCCGCTTTAATGATTGGTCAGGTAGCAGTTGAGGTTGGTCTTTTAACATACGAGGTTGTCCTTTATTTATCGATCGCCGCAATTGGTACGTTTGCAACACCAAGCTATGAGCTTGGTCTCGCAAATCGGATGTTTCGAATTATTCTTTTGCTCTTTACAGCATGGCTAGGGGTTATTGGCTTTGTTGCTGGAATCACCTGCTGGCTGATTATGCTTGCACGGATGAAATCATTTAACGTACCATATCTTTATCCATTAATCCCATTTAATTATCGAGGAATGAGAGATGTTTTATTAAGAGCTCCAATGCCCTTAAAAAACAGACGTCCCCCATTTTTACATCCTAAGGATCCAGATAGATAATAATAAAGTTAAAGCTGTTTCAAAAGGCTCTGACCTTTTTGAGACAGCTTTATTTGTTTTGTTTTAATTATCATTAACTCAATTGTTAAGTAATACATATAAACCTTGAATTAAAAAAGCAATAATTTTTAAAAAGTTTTAAAATAAAAAACGTTTTCTTGACGCAGGGTGCAATTCCTTTATACTTTAAAGAAGGAGCTACATTCTTTAGCGGAATGAAACGATTCCAAATTAATGCGAAATAGGAAAGACAAATGGAAGCAGGTGATTAGATGAAAACAGTTTACGATGTACAACAGCTTCTAAAAAAATTTGGAACGATCATTTATATTGGGGATCGAATCGCTGATTTAGAATTAATGGAAGAGGAATTACGGCAGCTATACGAATCAAATCTGATTGATCCAAAGGACTTCCAAATGGCCATTCTTTTGTTAAGACAGGAAGTTCAAAGACTAAAAGGTTAATTTAGTAAAAACGTAATTCGTTCGTCATATGACATGACTAGATACCTATCCTCATGATAAGGAATCCTACATTTTATATTAAAAAGATAGGTAAAAATAGCTCAAATGAAAACGGTTACGAAAAGCATATATAATAGTAGAAAAAGGTGATTTTGTTGAATGAAAAATGGTTAGTTGGTATTGATTTAGGTGGAACGACAATTAAAATGGCATTTATTAATTATTATGGAGAAATTGTAGAAAAGTGGGAGATTCCTACAGACAAAACTGGTAAAGAAATTACGACAGATATTGCAAAAGCAATTGATACGAAGTTGGAAGAACTCGGGTACCCGAAATCAAAGCTTTCAGGCATTGGAATGGGTGCTCCTGGACCGGTTAACCTAGAAAGCGGACTTATTTATGAAACTGTAAACTTAGGTTGGAAAGATTATCCTCTAAGAGATCATCTCGAAATGGAAACAGGACTTCCTGCTGTTATTGATAATGATGCAAATATAGCAGCAATTGGTGAAATGTGGAAGGGTGCTGGAGATGGTGCAAAAGACTTAATCTGTGTCACACTTGGAACAGGTGTAGGTGGAGGTCTTATCGCAAATGGTGAGGTCATTCATGGTGTAAACGGCGCTGGTGGTGAAATTGGCCATATCACAGTTGTGCCAGAAGGAGGCGCACCATGCAATTGCGGAAAGAACGGTTGTATTGAGACGATTGCTTCGGCAACTGGAATTGTGAGAGTGGCTAAGGAAAAGTTAGCTTCAACTGACAAAGAAAGTGTTTTACATAAACTAAACCAATCTGAATTAACTTCAAAGGATGTTTTTGATGCACTTGGGCAGGGTGATGAGGTAGCAGAGGAAATTATTGATTATGTTACATATCATCTAGGTTTAATGCTAGCGAATATATCGAATGGCTTAAATCCTGAAAAAATCGTTATTGGCGGTGGAGTATCGAAGGCAGGAGATCAATTAATAAACAAAGTGGAGCATTATTTTAAACGCTTTGCATTCCCAAGAGTAGGCGATGCTGCCACAATCGCAATTGCAACATTAGGGAATGATGCCGGGGTAATTGGTGGTGCATGGTTAGCAAAAACTAAGCTAACTGATAAATAAACAATGACTAATTCGGGATAATAAAAAGGAGCCTCTAACGACAGGGTGCTCCTTTTGTTCATTGAAATATGAAATTCCAAAGTTCCAAAGGATGTTGTAGATGCACATAAATATCTCAATATGTCGATAATAGTTTTCTGAATTTTTTAACTTTAACACCAACGAAACTTTTTAAGGTTTCATACGTCTAATAGTAGGGTAAAAAGAATAAGCTAAACATTATAATTCTAGCATGCTATTGTTGGGGTAATGTTAAAAATGATTGATTTTTTGTAAAAGAAGTATTAAGATATGATTTAGTTATTTGGTGCTGACTAATATATGGAAAAAATTACATTAGAGATATTAGAGAGTGTAAGTGCGATTGTTCCAAGGGATGAGGAGGTATTTGGATGCGTAAGAAATCTTTTTCGAAAATTTCATACTTGCTATTAGCAACGTTATTCATGTGGATCAAAACATATATTGTCTATAAAACTAGCTTCGATATTAAAATTGAAAACTTTACCCAAGAATTTATCTTATTCATTAACCCTATCAGCTTTCTGTTGTTAATTTTTGGGGTTGGGTTATTCATGAAAGAAAAGAACCGAAACAGGTATATATTCGGTGCCAGTATTTTTGTAACAGGTTTATTATTAGCAAACATGGTTTTCTATCGCTTCTTCAATGACTTCTTAACCATTCCTGTTTTATTTCAGACAAGCAATATGGGAGATTTAGGGAGCAGTATAAGCGGTTTATTTTTGCCGACAGACCTCTTAATGTTTGTTGACATTGCCGTATTATTCTGGTTATTAAAAAAGCCAACTTTTAAATCTTCATCACAACTAACAAGAAAAGAAAGATCGGCATACTTCTTATTAGTTGCAGCTGTCTTCTTCTTTAATCTTGGATTAGCCGAAACAGAGCGTCCACAATTGTTAACTCGTTCCTTTGACCGTGAAATGCTTGTAAAAAATATTAGTGTGTTCAACTTTCATATTTACGATGTCATTTTACAATCGAAAACTTCGGCTCAACGTGCTTTAGCCGATAGCAATAGCCTTACTGAGATTGAGAACTATGTCAATGCAAACCGTAAAGAACCTTCACAGGATTTGAACGGTATTGCTGAAGGAAGAAACGTTATTTTACTTTCATTAGAATCACTGCAAAACTTTGTGATCAATGAAAAATTAAATGGTCAAGAAATTACGCCGTTTTTAAATGATCTAATTAAAGAAAGTTATTATTTTGAAAATTTTTATCATCAAACCGGTCAAGGTAAAACGTCAGATTCCGAATTTATTGTTGATAACTCTCTTTATCCATTAGGTCGCGGTGCAGTTTATTTTACCAATAGCAGCAATGAGTACACAGCTAGCCCAGAGATTTTAAAGGATTATGGATATTACTCATCGATTTTCCATGCGAACAATAAAAGCTTCTGGAATCGCGACATTATGTATGAGACTTTAGGCTATGACCGTTTCTATGATGTGAATGATTATGAGGTTACTGAAGAAAATTCAGTCGGTTGGGGATTAAAAGATATCGATTTTATGGAGCAAACCGTTCAACATATCGATGAGCTTCCACAGCCATTTTATACAAGACTGATTACCTTAACAAACCACTTCCCATTTGAATTAGGTGAAGAGGATAAAATGATTGAAGAATTTGACTCGAATAGTAAAACATTAAATCAGTACATCCCAACAGTACGATATATGGATGAAGCTGTTAAACATTTCTTCGATAAATTAAAGCAAACAGATGTGTATGAAAACTCAATAATCATTTTATATGGTGACCATTACGGAATCTCTGAGAACCATAATGTTGCAATGGAAAAATTCCTGGGGAAAGAAATTACGCCATTTGAAACCATTCAATTACAAAGGGTACCATTTATTGTGCATATCCCTGGCGTGACAGATAAAAACCCACAAACCTTCTCAAAGGTTGCTGGTCAAATCGATATCAGACCAACGATCATGAGCTTGCTTGGAATTGATACTAGTGAACAAATTCAATTCGGTACCGATGTATTCTCAGATGATAAACTTTCATTTACGGTACTAAGAGACGGAAGCTTTATTACAGAAAACAATGTCTATACTCGCGGAGTATGCTATGATAAGGCAACTGGTGAAGAAACAGATTTAGCTGTTTGCGATCCGTATATGGAGAAAGCAAAGCAAGAGCTTAATTATTCTGATGAAATCATTTATGGCGATCTGCTACGTTTCTATGGTAAAGAAGCCGAAGCTGAAGATGCTGAGCAAAAAACATCAACAACAGAATCAAAATAACCTTTAAAGTTGACTTGAAAGCAAGATGTTCTTCAAGTCAGCTTTTTTGTTGTTTATAAGGAGTTTATGAATGGCTCTAATCTGAGGATAAGCGCTTCGGCATCCACCTACAGCGTCTAACGCCTCGAGGTCGGGGCTGTTCAAGGTGTTAAGCTTTTGTTTTAACTTTTCATGATATCAACATTCCATCTCTTTCTACATAAACTAATCATAAATGGGCTATTAGGAGGGAGAAGTTATAATGATCATAAGTACGAGGAAAGAACTCTCGCTTGAACGGCTTGCTAATCACTTATGTATTGCTAAAGAACTAATTATAGATAGTAATGGAACAATAGAGCTTGAAACAGGTATAATTGAAGCAAATACACATATCAAGATCCCTTCTCAATCTGGTTTGAAGCTTGAAAGAAGTGAATTTGTAGATCTTATGAACAAACCAGCGACAATGGTGCAGGATGACAGCGGGCATGATACAATTCTTAATACAAAGAAGCCTTATGATTCTAAAGGGTTATTCAAAGAGATTGACCGGCTTTTATTAATGTATCCATTTATGAAAAAGGAGATTATAGGGTATAGTGTATTAGGCAGCCCAATTATTGAGCTAACAATAGGCAGAGGGATAAAAAAAGTGCATATGAATGGTTCATTTCATGCGAATGAATGGATTACAACGAGTATTATGATGCACTGGCTGGGTGATTATTTACAAGCACTAGTCAGCGGGGAGAAATTTGAAGATCTTAATTGTTTATCCTTGTATCATGCTACAACCATTTCTTTTGTACCAATGGTAAATCCTGATGGTGTTGATTTAGTGCTGAATGGATTACCTGATCAATCGTCATTCCAAGCCTCTGTTCTTGAGATCAATAACAACAGCCGAGATTTCTCACAATGGAAAGCAAATATAAGGGGAATTGATTTAAATAATCAATATCCTGTTAATTGGGAAATTGAAAAAGAGCGAAAAATACCTAAATCACCAGCACCTCGTGATTACCCTGGAGATGCTCCTTTAACAGAGCCTGAAGCGATTGCCTTGGCAAACCTTGTTAGGAAGCGCCAGTTCGATCGTGTGCTTGCTTTTCATACCCAAGGTGAGGAAATTTATTGGGGCTATTTAAGAAGAGAACCTGAAGAGGCAGAGAACATTGTCAATGAATTTGAAAGGCTAAGCGGCTATAAGGCTGTTAGGGATATTGACAGTCATGCCGGTTTCAGGGATTGGTATGTAAATGACTGGAGAAAGCCAGGATATACAGTAGAATTGGGGTTTGGTGTTAATCCATTGCCGTTTTCCCAATTTGATGACATTTATCGTAAAAGCAAAGGGATCTTTTTAGCTGCTTTATATATGTAGACCATAAAAGGTGTTGGAATCACCCAATACCTTTTTGACTTGCTTTTTTCTAAAATATGAAACAAAACATTTTTTTTAACGTAAATATAGTAAAGCGTATTTTTTCTATGAGAAGAATAACTTTTAAATATAAAGAGAAACGGGGTGAAAGAGGAGTTGATGAGAGCAAGTAAAATTCTTTTCCTACTTATGTTCATTCTACTTCTTGGTGCAGGCTGTAATCCATCTCATCAACCAGAACAAAACAATGAGCTTTCACCTGAAAGGGAGCTTCCACAAACGTCAAAAAACCAATCCATAGAAAAAGAAGCCAAACTACCTATAGAATTAGATGAAAGCTTTTTTCATTCAGTTGCTGACTGGAAAGATGATGAAACGATTCTTTATATTACCAATCATTCTGGCGGTTCCACTGTACATACATATAATCTAATTACTGGTAAATCCTCCATTTTTTTTGAAACTGAGGCACCAATTGTCCAGCTTCAAGCAAACTCTGATCAAAGCCTGTTTCTTGTTCATACAAGTCCTACAAGCTATGAAGCTGAATTAATTGTGTTGGATTCACAGGCAAAGGTTAAATTTCAAACGAAAATAGAATCGTACGAATTGCAATATACGTGGAACCAAATGAATCACCAGGAGCTTTTTGTCTCAAGTTTTAATGAGGATTGGACATTTCAAACATATATCATGAATGTAAAGGAACAAAGCATCACAGCAAATCCAATTCAAATTCCATTTATACAATGGCTGAATAATCAAGAGATAACTTATCTCAAATGGGATCAGGAATCTCCGGCACTTACTGCCCCACTTTATGCATATAATTTCGAAACTGAAGAGGAGGCCCTTCTTTCAGAAAATGTAGTGGCAAATACGAATTTCGAAAATGAAATTTCGACCATTGAATTAGTTGATGACCAAGGTACGGCTGTTGTCCGGTTTTATGATATGGAGAATAAAAAGCAAGTAGCCGAAATGTCAACACGTTTGGTTGGGTTATACTCAGAATGGGCGATTCCCTATTACGACATGAATGCGAAAGAAGATATGTTTTATATGATTGAAGCTGATGAAACATTGACCTCATTTTCATTAGTAGCATTTGACCTGCAAACAGAGAAAAAGGAAACACTGATAGATAACTTGGAAAATTTTCCACTTATACTGTCTCCAAATGGTAAATACGCACTCTTTGGAGCAAGGTATGAACATATAATCGATATAAAGAACAAAGCAGTAAAAGAACTTATTAAACTGAAATAGGAAGGAAGATATGATGGCAATTGTAGATGTAACCGTGATTCCACTAGGAACAAATGATCCAAGCGTAAGTAAATATGTAGCAGATATTCAACATATTTTAAAGAAATACGAAAATGAGGGGAGAATTCAGTATCAATTAACTCCAATGAACACGATCATTGAAGGCGAGCTTTCTACATTATTTGAAGTCATTACAGCCATTCATGAAGCACCATTTGCTAAAGGGATTCAAAGAGTCGCTACAAATATCCGGATTGATGACCGCCGAGACAAAAAAACGACGATGGAAGGCAAACTTGAGAGTGTCCAAAGACATCTTAATGAGAAATAATGAAAAAAGGTTAAATGTAAAACCCCTTAGCATTTTTGCTAAGGGGTTTTTATCCTTCGTTTTTTTACGTTTGCACTAGAGCGCTTCAGTTTTTTTCGAATTAGTGTGCTGTTGGGAATCCATGATGAAGTACAGTCATAACTGAAAACCATCCGAATACAGCTAATGTTCCAAATGCAAAGAAAGCACCAAGAAGATTTTTGTCTCTTAGCGAACGAATAAATCCGAAAATGGCAAGAATGGTAACAAGTCCAAAAATAATAATTAAGCCCATTAAAAAAGCCTCCTTACGTATGTAGATCGTTTTCATTGTATCGCTTATGATATCAAGATACAAACAAGTCCTTCTAATATTTTAATCGGTTTCATGACGTTTGTCGAGTTTATTTTCCAATTAGATGGACACTGATCTACATCATTTGTGTATAGCATGACCATTTATAATAAAATTCAGTCATGTATGGAGATATCGTATAATAGAAGAATAGTGTAAAATAAAAGAGGATTGAATAAGTTGGAGGTAATAAAATGAAATGGAGACAACTGCCATTAGGCCCGCTGCAAACAAATTGTTATCTTTTCTCAAACGATAAGAATGAGTGCCTAGTGATCGACCCTGGCGGAGACGCACATAAGTTAACAAATATTTTACAGCAGCAACATTTAAAACCATTAGCAATCTTACTGACACATGCCCATTTTGATCATATTGGTGCTGTAGATGAGATTCGCAACGAATGGAACATCCCTGTTTATGTACATAAAAATGAGAAAGAGTGGCTGACAGCCCCTTCTTTAAATGGCTCGCAATATTTTATGGCAGGGGAAATAAGTGCTTCACCTGCTGATGAACTTATTAAAGGGGAAGGAACATTAAACATCGGCAGCTTTTCTTTAGAGGTTTTTGAAACACCCGGACATTCACCTGGAAGTGTATCCTATTATTCCTCTGAAGCAGGCTTGGTCTTTTCTGGTGACGCACTGTTTGCCGGCAGTATTGGCAGAACAGACCTACCAGGCGGAAATCATCAGCAATTAATCAAAAGCATTCATGATAAACTTCTCACACTTCCAGAGGAAACTCTTGTGCTTTCTGGGCATGGTCCTGAAACAAGCATTGAACTAGAGATGGAAAGAAATCCGTTTTTAAATGGATTCTAAAAAAACAGGCAGCCTAGGCTGCCTGTTTTTTTGAATTAATGACCCGCAGTTTGTCCAGGAATCATCATGAATGTTGTCCAATACGTAAATCCGACAAAGAAAATTGTTAAATAAGCACCGAAAATATAAATGTACATGCGCTCTGATAATTTTAAGTAAGATAAAAAGACGAAAAACCCGGTTTGTCCGAAAAATAGTAAGGACGTGGTCTTCATGTCACCAAGATAAAACATAACTGCGAAGATTCCTGTCCAAAACCCTAATACTCGGAACATACGATCCATATGTATCCCTCCTTTGTTGGCTTTGCCCTAAGCTGTATTGTTGCCCTGTTGGATAACAGGTTCAAAACGTAATGATGGTTGATTGATACAACTTCATAATCATAGCTTTTGACAAATCATACTCTAACATACAAGTCCATTACTTTAATTATTATAATGTAACGCTAACATACTTGTAAATAGCGTTTACAGGATCGCAAAAAGAAAACAATTCAAAGGAGCCATTGATTAAAAATTAGATACGAAAAGAGGCAGAACAGCAGTAAAAAAGTCGTCTGCCATGTATACAGACGACTTTAATTCGGAAATTTTAAAGTTCTTATAATATGAATAAGCGCACGGTAAAATTTTTACATAGTTTTTGTGTCTAGCTCCAGAGCCTAGCCCCTCTAGGGTCTAGCCAAATTGGAATTGAAGGCAAAAAGCACCTTCTATTTCAATTCGTCTTATTTGCTCAAAGCTGTTCAAGGCCCTTGCGCTTTTCTTATAACTGGGCTAGCTGGATTCGAACCAACGCATGACGGAGTCAAAGTCCGTTGCCTTACCGCTTGGCTATAGCCCATCGATGTAACTGCTCAAATATCCTTCCTGCTCCTTAATAACATTTAGTATTATATACTAATTTTTAGTTTTTATAACATATTTTTAATGATTATCTATCTTTTTTTGATTTTTTATTGTTAGAAAACATATTTTCCATCCTTTAAAATTCTCTTTCCTCAATGTGATATTCCGTTAGATATCTTGTAAAATGACCTTGTAGCAAGCAACAGAAAGGAGATGAGACCATGCAATCCATTGAACAACTTAGTGAACGGCTGATTGAAGAAGCATGTGCCCTACGAGCTTCAGATATTCACATCGTTCCTAAAGAAAAAGAAACACTTATTCATTTCCGGATTGATGACGATCTGATTGAAAAGCACAGCATGAAAAAAGAAATATGTGAGCGGATTATTTCGCATTTTAAATTTCTTGCCTCAATGGATATTGGAGAGAGGAGACGGCCGCAAAATGGCGCACTTTCCATAACAACAACAAATGTTAATGTTCATCTTCGTTTATCTACATTGCCAACCATCCATGAAGAAAGCCTTGTTATCCGGCTTTTGCCTCAAGAAAAAATTCCGCCAATTACACAGCTATCATTATTTCCTGCTACAACAAACAAGCTGCTCTCCATATTAAACCATTCTCACGGACTGATGATTTTTACTGGTCCGACTGGCTCAGGCAAAACAACAACTCTCTATTCGCTTATTCATTATGCTAAGCGTCATTTTAATCGAAATATTATTACCCTTGAGGACCCTGTAGAAACAAAAAGTGCAGAGGTGATGCAGGTTCAGGTAAATGAGAAAGCAGGTATTACTTATGCAGCTGGTTTAAAGGCGATCTTAAGACATGATCCTGATATCATAATGGTAGGTGAGATTCGTGACCGGGAGACGGCTCAAATCGCCATACGAGCAAGCCTAACAGGGCATTTGGTTTTATCTACCATGCATACAAGAGATGCAAAAGGAGCGATTTATAGGCTGTTGGAGTTTGATGTCAGTTTATCAGAGATTGAACAAACCTTGATTGCAGTTTCTGCTCAACGGCTTGTTCAGTTAAAATGCCCTTTTTGCGAAGGAGAATGTCCCCCTTACTGTAAAAAGCTCAGAAAAAAAAGACGCTTAAGTGTCTATGAATTACTTTTTGGTAAGAACCTGGCTGCTGTTGTAAAGGAAGCAAAGGGAGAAGTGGCAGCTTATTCCTATCCGATGCTGAAAGATGTCATTAAAAAGGGGATTGCTTTAGGTTATTTATACCCAAATTCATATGACCGTTGGGTGTTTCGATATGAAGATTAAAGATAAATGGAGCTTGAAGGAGCAAGCAGACATTTTAAAAAGGTTAAGCAGTATGCTTGAAAAGGGCTATACCTTGAACGAAGCGTTAAGTTTTCTTTATGTCAATGAACAAGGCAGTAAAAAGAGTGACTTATTAATTTGTATAAACCAGCTTTCGTCAGGGCATTCATTTCGATCAGTTCTTTCCAAATTGCATTTTCACCGCGATGTATTGAGCTACCTTTATTTTGCAGAGCAGCATGGTGATATGGAATTTGCATTAAAAGCAAGCAGCGAAATTCTTCACAAAAAAATGACTCATTTAGATAAACTTGCAAAAATCCTTCGCTATCCAATCTTTTTAATTATAACCGTCAGTATCATCCTTTCCATTGTACAATCGGTTATAAGTCCGCAATTTCAGCAGCTTTACAATTCAATGAATTTGGAACAATCTTTTTTCTCTATATTTCTATTAGTTCTTTTTGCATTGTTGAAGTGGTGTGGTATAGGTGGATTCATCATCACAATAATGATCATCCTCTATTATTTTTTTATTTTTAAGAAAAAGCCGATCGATGAACAAATGGAGATTATGATTAAAATCCCAATCGTTAAAAGGATTTTCTGTATGCTGCATAGCTATTTTTTTGCTCTTCAGCTTAGTAATTTATTAAGGGGAGGACTCTCTACGTTTGAAAGCCTAAAAATCTTTGAAAAGCAAAATATATTGCCATTTTATCGAACAGAAGCCAGCCGTTTTATTGAAAAATTAAAAGCGGGGGTACAGCTTCATCAAATAATTGAAGATAGCCATTTTTATGAAAAGGAGCTTGCACTTGTCATTTTACATGGACAAGCGAATGGACAGCTTGCCAGGGAGTTATTTATGTATAGTCAATTTGTGATCGAAAAGCTGGAGAATAAAATTATTAAGACGATGGCCATTATCCAACCAACCATTTACGCCTTTGTCGGAGTAGTTGTTCTGTTTGTCTATTTATCTATGCTATTGCCATTGTACAATATGATGGAAAATTTGTAGGAGGGAAAAATGAACAATCAAAAGGGTTTTACACTTATTGAAATGCTTATCGTCCTATTAGTGATCTCGGTTTTATTACTAATCACAATACCGAATGTAACGAAGCATAATGCTAGTATTCAAGAGAAAGGCTGTGAAGGCTTAATTAATATGGTGCAAGCACAAGTAACCGCATATGAAATTGAAAACAATGCCACGCCTACTGTGGATCAATTAGTGGATGCAGGTTACTTGAGAGAATCGCCGAAATGTCCAAATGGAAGCAGTGTGACGATATCTGCTAATGGTGAGGTAACTGAAGGTGCAGCAGCAACACAATAAAAATGGTTTTACTCTTATCGAATCACTGCTTGTTCTATCAATTGCAAGTATTATGAGTTTAACTGTAATAATGAACATTGTACCTATGTATCATAAAAAAATCATAGATACGTTTTTAGATCAATTTGAAAAGGATGTATTGCTTACCCAACAATTTGCATTAGTGAATGAATCAACCGTATATATTTTATTTCTAGTAGATCAGCATCAATACAAAGTGGTATCAGTTGATACAAATAAAACTTTACTTACAAGGAAATACCATGCTGATATAAAAATCGAAGGAGTTACACTTAAAAATCGGGTGACGTATAACGGCAATGGATCTATTCAAAAAAGTGGAACGTTACACATCACTTATCATGAAACAACCTATAAAGCTGTTTTTTATCTTGGAAAGGGGAGGATGAATATTGAAAAATTGTAAGGGATTTTCCTTTGCAGAAACAATCGCAGCATTCAGTATGTGGAGCTTGATTGTCACAATTCTCATTCCTCAGCTTGTTCTCTTAACACAAGAAAGACTTAACGCCCAACAGTCATTACAAGCCTATAAGATACTGCACGAAAAAACACAACAGGTATTTTATGATCAAGCTCCAAAGTTAAATGAAAAGTTTGTAAAGGATAATGTACACTATACCTTAACATGGGAGGAGGAAAGAAATTATTCAAAGGCATGCTTATCTTGGAAAAATTCATTCGAAAAAACAAAATCAGTATGTTATCTGGTTTCATAATGAAAAAGGATATACGTTTTTGAATTTAATTTTATCCTTCTTTATCTATTCGATTATTATCACATCGCTTTCCGTTATCCTCCATTTTTTACTTACACACTCTCAACATTCAGATGATTTAAAACCTTTTGAATGGGAACTCTTTGTTATTCAATTACAAAAAGAATTAAATGAGGCAAAGAATCTTTCTGTAAAAACAACGGAAATAACCTTTACAAATAATGAAGGGAAACTGGTTAGTGTTCATTACTATCCTAATATGATTCGCAGACAGGTGTATGGAACAGGACATGAAGTGTTTTTACTAAAAGTAAAAACACTTGAATTTAAACAGGTGCCTTCTGGGATCCAGTTATCTTTGGTAAGTAAAGCTGGAAATGAATTTCAATATACCTTTCGATTTATGAGGGATAGGGCATGAGATATGAGGAATGAAAAAGGATTTATTTTTCCAACCACACTCGGTGTTATCCTCTTTTGTTTGTTTATCGTTGCTTATATTTCAAGTGTCCTGATTAGTGAAAAACGGTTTTATTCGGAAACAGAGCAATATTATATACTGGAAAATTTAATGCAACTCGCGGTAGATCAGTCACTTTTGGAAATCAAAAGCCAATCAGCCACACCTATCACGTCTTATCAATCAAATACAATAAATGGGAGCCTTTCATATGAAATCAAAGAATTATCTCCAAGCATTTATGAAGTACACTTAACATGTAAAACAATAAGAAATAAAGTGAATAAAGCAAGATATCAATTTGATCTATCAAAAAATGAAATGATCTTATGGTCTGAATATTAGCTCTTGTGTTATTGTAGAAAGAAAACCGTGGAGGATTTATGCGTTGAAGGCAATTTATTTGACTGGGTTTATGGGCGCAGGAAAAACAACAATCGGAGAATATTTGGCTAAAGAGCTTGCTTTGCCAGTACTTGATACAGATCAACAAATTGAGAAAAAGCTGAATATGACGATAAAAGAGATATTTACGAACTATGGAGAGGAATTCTTTCGAAATGAGGAAACGACTATTCTTAAAGAGCTTCCTACGGATGATGTTATTATTACCACCGGCGGAGGAATCGTCATAAAAAAAGAAAACCGCCAATGGATGAAAAAGCATGGATATGTGATCTCATTGCATGCCGACTTAGACATTATTTACGATCGCATTCATACTGATACAAATCGACCGCTTGCCAGTAAGAAAACAAAAGCGCAACTTGCTGAATTATATCTTTCGCGTGAAGAGCACTATCAAGATTGCACATTTCTGATCGAAACATCAAATAAAAGCATTGAAGAAATCGTAAATGAAATCGAAACACGACTAAAATAAATGGCTTTTGGCAATAAATAGAGGTGATAACAAAAGATTAGAGGTGTTTTTGCCTTGTCTGCTAATGACTATGTTAAATATGTAACACAACAAATCGTCAAATATATGGATACCCCTAAAGAAGCTAGAAAGCAGCTTCGTGAAGAACGAAAAAATGTTGAAACATCATCAACATTTTACAGCAATAGGTGGTTTGGCGTCCTTCCCTTTTCTCTAAAGCTGATGTTGAATAAACGAAAAAAATGAGGTTGAAAACGGTACAATTTATAGTGGAATTGTATCGTTTTTTATTAGCTTTTAAAAATTGTTTTCATTTTTTGAAAAACCTCCACACTGGATTTATGTTATCATGAAAGAAATCAAAAAGCTGACTCCTTTATTAAATAGAGCCAGCACTTATTGTTTTCTTATGCTTCAGGAATAACCTGAATCTTTTTGATTTCGCCAGTGGAAGAATCATAGGTAATGGTTGTATAGACCGCAAAGTCCTCCATACCTTCTCTTAAAGTTAACCGATATTGCTTTACCGTGATATCCTTTTTTGAATTGTCCCAAATTTTCTGTGAAAACAGTACTTGTGATAACGGATATCGTTTTTTTGTTTCATTGACAGCAACTTCTTCCCAGGTTTTTTGGGAAACTGCCTGAGCATCCGATAAAAATGAAACCGGAGAAAAAGTTAAACCGTATAGTAAAGTAAGAAAAAATATCCATTTTTTCATGTTGACACCACCCTTACTATGTATTTATTTCCAATTACATGAAAGCTATACATTTTCATAGATGGTAAGGGTTTGACAATTGAATACATGAAAGTAAAACGAAAAAGGAGAGGATAAAAGATGGAAGCCATTATTTCTACTCTTTTTTTCATTACATTGTTTTTTATGATCATAGCTGTAATCGTTAGTACGAAGAGCAAGAAAAACAAAAAATCGAGAAAACATAACTCAACCTTCATTCCACCAAATTTGATAGGTGATTCCGATCCTAAACATGAACAGAGACATAGTGATTCTTCAAATGATTCATTTAGCAGCTTTGGCGGTGATTCAGGAGGAGATGGCGGCGGGGGAGATTAATATTTCTCTCCCTTAGTGATTGTAAATAGCAATAATCGTGATGAAGAGAATAGAAAACGAACAATCCCAAACAAAAGAGCACATCGGCGATCATCATCACCAACCGTGCTCATCCTTATTTATCATTATCATTCTGTAGCTTCCATTTGGTAAATTCCAAAAACTCGCGAAATTGTTCCTTGGAGACACCAGACTGCATGGCGTCTTGGACGAGCTTTTTCCATTCGTAGTCAAGTTCCTTTGGGTCTGTTTCACTTTGTTCATCGAGGAGGGTGTTAACGGACACGCCTAATACGGATGAAACTTTTTCTAAAAACTGAACTGAAGGATTTGACTGGAGATTGCGTTCGATCGAACTTAAATAGGATTTTGCAACTCCTGCTCTTTCAGCTAGCTCAGATAAAGATAAATTTTTTTGAGTTCGGTATTTTTTAATTCGTGGACCAATCACGTCAAAGATCACCTTCCTTGTTAGCACTAGTATAACATATAAAGAAGGCATTTGTTTTATATGAAGAACATCTTAGCAAAAAATTTACATGGTCTTACCTAACTTGACTTAGGGCAGGATTTCCTTTCTTTGCTAAAAACGCTTTAATTTCTTCTACGCTAATGCCGACTTCAAGTGCTTCTAAAATGAGCTCCACCCATTCCCGGTCAAGATGGCCATCCTTAGTTATTTGATCAATAATTTCAATATTCAACTTTTTACCCTCCTAAAATACTAGCCTGTATTTCAGGCAGCCCAGCCATCATAGTAGAACGTTAGATCTGTGACTTTGCGTCCCTATTTTTCAACAGGTTTGCCCTTTTACTGATATTGTATATTTATTCATTCAAAAGTCCTTTTTCTATATCTGACTTTCTAACTATTCTTATTATAAAAAGGTATTTTAAGGAAGTGTGCA
This sequence comes from uncultured Metabacillus sp., assembly GCF_947503125.1. Lineage (GTDB taxonomy): Bacteria > Bacillota > Bacilli > Bacillales > Bacillaceae > Metabacillus. Next base: position 46,479 of record NZ_CANNCR010000005.1, on the reverse strand, counting down.
GAACGGTGTCGATTGGAAAAAATTATTTTGATTGGGGTGAATTTAATATGTTTGTAACATGAGAAGGGTGAAAATACCTATTTTGAATAGTTTTTTGTAAATTATTTAAACTTTTCTTTAAGTTAATTTTAAGGAATCTTAAATTTATTATTAAATGACCGATGGGAAATTTGTCGAAAAGAGCTGCTAATAAAATAAAACGGCTGTCTCAAACAGTTCTAACCTATTGGTTTGAAACAGCCTCACAAGAGAATATTTACTAAAAAATAGCTTGTTGGGTTAAATAAAAAATCCCGCCATTCTGAATAGAGATATTGATTCTCGGTTCATAAAGTTCACGTAAAGCATCCTTTTCTAAATGATAACTTTCCGGTTTTTCGTCTAACTCTTCGTAAAAGTGGTCTAATAGTTTGAGATCCTCGTTCCATCTCTTTCTAGCAGAATCTGCCCATGTGTGGTCTTGTTCGCTAATGCTTTGTTCAATAAATTGCCTGATTCTTCTTATTCCGCTCTGTGGTCTTATTAATGGTGTTAAATTAAAGCAGAGGTCCGGAATTTTTGGTGTTAGCTCAAGAGTTTCTAGTTTATCTTGAAAGTTTTCTATTAATGTACCGCTTATGAGATGTAAACCAATGGAATAAAGTTTGTCCTTTTTCATGTCGCATTGGTAGGAAACCATGATATTCATCCCAAGCCATGGGTGTAAAGGGGTGTTTCCATAAGACGCATTGACTTTTTCAAATAAGCGGATATAGCTTCCCAATTTTGTGGTGGTTTGAAAAATTTGATGAAGGCGAGGTGCACCAAAATGCATGACCTCGCCCTTTAAATCTGCCGGTGCTTTTTGTTGGTCTGTGATCAATGTTAGCTTCATTGGGTTTGGAACTCCATTTGTTTTTTCGAGGTAATGCCAATAGAAGGGCCGATTCATTAATTCCTTGTCCATCTCGATTGTTAATTGGACGGTTAAATGACCTGGCTCGTTTTCGATAATTTCACAAGAATTGGCTGTGAAAAAACTTTCCAAATAGCTGTGAATTTTTTCCTGCTGCATGACAATTCCACCTTTCCGCCATTGCGTTTATTGAACTCCTCCAGCTGCCTTTCTCTGATCCTGAGAGGCACTGGCATAATCAAGAATTGACGTTAAGTTTTCCATTTTAATCTTCATCTCGCCATCACTTTTCGAATTGATTATAATGTCTTGGATATGCTCTTCGAAATTTTTAATTTCTAATTTTGTTAAAATTTCATCAAGATCACCAATGACTTTTTCAAATAAATTTATTTTTTCGTAGAGCAGCTTTAAAATATGCTCTTCTACTGTGTTTTTTGTGGCCATATTGTATATATGCACATCATGTTCTTGTCCTAAGCGGTGAATCCGGCCGATTCGTTGTTCAAGCCTCATCGGATTCCATGGCAGGTCATAGTTAATGATATGGTGACAGAATTGCAGATTGATCCCTTCGCCCCCTGCTTCTGTGGCAATGAGCACTTGTACTCGATTTTTAAAGAGCTCTTTCATCCAATCTTTTTTTCCACGTTTGAAGCCCCCGCGGAAGGGAACAGAGGTAATGCCATGTTGCTGTAAGAACCATTGCAGATAAAATTGTGTTGCCCGATATTCTGTAAAGATGATAACTTTGTCATCAATCTCTTTGATCAGTTCAACGACCTTTAGTGCCTTTGTATTTTGCGTGACGCCGTCTATAGCAATCATAATGTCCTTAATAACCTCATTAGGTAAGGCGGCTTCTTCCTCTTCAGGACGATCGAGCATTTTCTTTAATGTCATATATACGGCTTCACGGCTGCTGCATGCTTCACGTTGCAGAGTCATGATCGAAAATGCATTGGCAGCATATTTTGAAGAAGCCTTTAATGCTGTGATCGTGTCATAAAGATTTTGTTCTGTTTCTGAAAATTCAATTGGTACCGTATTTACATGACGTTTTGGCCAATCAATGCCTGTATCGCCGCGGCGATTCCGGATCATGACCTTATTAATCAGCTCACGCAAGTGTTCATGGTCCTCTAATGACCGTTCCTTTGCAGAAAATGCTTCTGAAAAATAAGATTCATTTCCTAAGTGGCCTGGCTTTAATAAAGAAACTAGGTTAAAAATTTCTTCCACTCTATTTTGTACAGGTGTTGCTGTTAACAAGAGGCAATATTTTTTCTTAAGGTTTTGGACAAATTCATAGTTTTTGGTTTTATTATTTTTTAGCTTATGAGCTTCATCAATAATGACTAAATCATAGTTTTGTTCATAAACGATTTCCCGATGCGGGCTTCGTTTCGCAGTATCGATGGAGGATACAACAACATCATAAGCTTCCCAAACATAGCTTTTCTTTTGTTCGACCGCAGGGATGTAAAATTTTTCATTTAACTCGCGGGCCCATTGGGAGACGAGAGAGGCGGGAACCAAAATTAACACCTTTTTTACTAAGCCGCGAATCATATATTCTTTTAGAATAAGCCCTGCTTCGATTGTCTTTCCTAACCCAACCTCATCAGCTAAAATAGCTTTTCCATTCATTTTTTCTACAACTCTTCGGGCTACCTCTAACTGATGGGGAAGCGGCGTAAAATGCGGAAGGTGCTTAGGCGCCTGTAAGCCTTCAAATGATGGAACGGCTGTGTGCTGTTGCACTTCATAGCAAAGCTTATAGAGTTCCCAATTTGACCAAACCCCATCATTTTCTAGTCTTTCAAAAAAACCTTCCTCCCAAGAGGAATCAAAGTATGTCTTTACATTCATAAGAATGACAGTCCTTTCTTAATCAAAGCTGCAAGGGAATGTTCACGATTTCGTTAGAAAAAATGGCTTTAAAGCTAATAATATAAATGAATCATTAAAAACACGAACATTCTTATATGAAAAAACTTTAATGTTAAGGAAAAAATAGATTGCCGAAACCCTGCCCTCATGGTAGGATGTAAGTGAAGAAAGAAAGTTCTTAATTGTTACATTCTTCTTTACTAGAAATGTTTGAATGTCATCGTCATTTATTAAAGTAGTATAACCACTTTGAAAATGAAATATGTGCGGATGAGAATAAGGGGAGAGACTATAGCTAAGGTATATAGCGCCGAAGGAGCAAACAACTGTGAATCTCTCAGGCAAAAAGACTCTTATTTGACGCGGCTCTGGAGAGTGTTTGCAAAAGTCAGCAAACTACCAAAGGGGAAAGCCTTATGTGGCAAGTGTAAGCAGTTCTTTGCCGCTTATACATAAGGTAAACTTTCAGGTAAAAGGACAGAGACTTCTACTATAAGATAGTGGGAGTTCTATGTCCTTTTTTTGATGTTTTCAATTAAATCTCACTTTATAAGTTTACCAAAAATTGAAGGGAGTCTACCCAATATGACAGAGTTAAAACGAACACCATTATATAACGTGTATAAAAGCTACGGTGCAAAAACAATTGATTTTGGCGGCTGGGATTTGCCGGTTCAGTTTTCTTCTATTAAGGAAGAGCATGAAGCCGTTCGGACAAAAGCAGGTCTTTTTGATGTATCACATATGGGAGAAGTCGAGATCCGCGGGAAAGACAGCCTAGCTTTTTTACAAAAGATCGTGACCAACGATGTCGCTTTATTAAAGGATGGCGGCGCACAATATACAGCTATGTGTTATGAAAATGGTGGAACTGTTGACGATTTGCTTATTTATCGAAAAGCAGAGGATGACTTCCTGCTCGTGATTAATGCGTCAAATATTGAAAAGGATGTTGAATGGCTAACATCTCATTTATTTGGCGACGTAACGATTAAAAACATATCAGATGAGGTGGCTCTCTTAGCACTTCAGGGTCCAGTTGCGGAAAACGTGCTGCAATCACTTACCGATACGGATTTATCAGAAATAAAATTCTTTAAATTTAAAGATGGTGTTAACATCGCAGGGTCCAAGGTACTTGTTTCAAGAACAGGTTACACAGGTGAAGACGGCTTTGAAATTTATTGTGCTGCAGACGATGCTGTCGGTCTTTGGCAACGTATTTTAGAAGCGGGGAAGGAAAACGGTGTGATCCCTTGTGGATTAGGTGCTCGTGACACCCTTCGTTTTGAAGCAAATCTGCCGCTTTATGGACAGGAGCTATCAAAGGATATTACCCCAATCGAGGCAGGAATCGGGTTTGCGGTAAAACCGAATAAAGAAGTTGATTTTATAGGGAAAGCTGTATTAAAGGAACAAAAAGAAAACGGCCCGGCACGAAAATTGGTCGGTATTGAATTGATTGACAAAGGTATTCCACGCCATGGGTATGAAGTATTTGCTGGTGATGAAGAAATTGGCATTGTTACGACTGGTACTCAATCTCCAACCTTAAAGAAAAACATTGGTTTGGCTTTATTAAAAGCCGAATATACAAAGCTAGGAACAGAGGTAGAAGTTCAAATTCGTAAAAAGAGATTAAAAGCTGTTGTCGTAACGACACCTTTTTACAAACGCCCAAAGAAATAATAGTAAGAAAAAAACATTCAACTATGAGAGGGGTTCACAAGCAATGAATCATCGCTATTTACCAATGACCGAGCAGGATAAGCAGGAAATGCTACAAGCCATCGGTGTACAATCTGTTGATGAGCTGTTTCAAGATATACCAGAAAGTGTTCGTTTTAAAGGAGAATACAATATTAAAAAAGCGAAATCGGAAACAGAGCTTTTAAAAGAGCTTTCCCAATTAGCGGCTAAAAACAAAGATTTACGAAGCCATGCTTCATTTTTAGGTGCAGGGGTATATGATCATTACATGCCGGTCATCGTTGATCATGTGATTTCTCGTTCAGAATTTTATACTGCTTACACACCATATCAGCCAGAGATTTCTCAAGGTGAGCTGCAAGCCATTTTTGAATTTCAAACAATGATTTGTGAGTTAACCGGTATGGATGTTGCAAATTCTTCAATGTATGATGGCGGGACAGCATTAGCTGAAGCGGCAATGCTTGCTGCCGGTCAAACGAAAAAGAAAAAGGTCCTTGTGTCAAAAGCGGTACATCCTGAATCTCTTGATGTTATTAAAACTTATGCAAAGGGCCAATATATTGAGGTTGTTGAAGTGCCGATAAAAGATGGTGTAACTGATCTAGAGGCACTAAGACACGAAATGTCGGATGATGTTGCAGCAGTATTGGTTCAATATCCGAACTTTTTTGGCCATATTGAGCCTTTAAAAGAAATTGAACCGATCGCACATACTGGGAAAAGCATGTTTATCGTTTCAGCTAATCCACTAGCATTAGGAGCATTAACCCCTCCTGGCGCATTCGGTGCAGATATTGTTGCAGGTGATGCACAGCCATTCGGGATTCCAACAGCATTTGGCGGCCCGCACTGCGGATATTTTGCCGTTACGAATAAGCTGGTCAGAAAGGTTCCAGGACGTCTTGTTGGTCAAACAACTGATGAAAATGGAAAACGCGGCTTTGTTTTAACGCTCCAAGCACGTGAACAGCATATTCGCCGTGATAAAGCGACCTCCAATATTTGTTCAAACCAGGCATTAAATGCCCTTGCTGCTTCGGTTGCAATGACGGCACTTGGCAAGCAAGGGGTAAAAGAGATGGCGATTCAAAATATTCAAAAGGCCAATTATGCGAAAAATGCATGTTTAAGAGCAGGATTGGAAGTACCTTTCACACAGCCTATTTTTAATGAATTTGTTGTAAAGCTAACAAAACCAGTTCGTGAAGTAAATAAACAGCTATTAGAAAAAGGGATCATCGGCGGCTTTGATCTTGGAACAGTTTACCCTGAGCTTGAAAACCATATGCTTATCGCTGTAACAGAGCTGCGCACAAAAGAAGAAATTGACACACTTGTGAAGGAATTGGGGGATGGCAATGAATAATCAAGATCAAGCATTAATTTTTGAACTGAGCAAAAAAGGACGAGTAGGGTATAGTCTGCCTGAGCTTGAGGTTGAAGAATTGTCATTAGAAGAACTCATTCCTGCTGATTATCTTCGCAGTGAAGAGGCAGAGCTGCCTGAAGTATCTGAGCTCGATATTATGAGACATTATACGGCACTATCTAAACGCAATCATGGTGTTGATTCCGGTTTTTATCCATTAGGATCCTGTACGATGAAATACAATCCGAAAATCAATGAAAATGTAGCGCGGATGGCTGGTCTGGCGCATATTCACCCATTACAAGATGAGTCTACAGTTCAAGGAGCAATGGAGCTTTTATTTGATCTTCAAGAGCACTTAAAGGAAATCACTGGCATGGATGAAGTGACGCTGCAACCAGCGGCAGGGGCTCATGGTGAATGGACTGGACTTATGATGATTCGTGCTTATCATGAAGCCAATAATGATTTGAAACGTACAAAAGTGATTGTTCCGGACTCGGCACATGGAACGAATCCAGCATCAGCAACAGTTGCAGGCTTTGAAACCGTGACGGTAAAATCAGATGAAAATGGATTGGTGGATTTAGAGGATTTAAGACGTGTTGTTGACGAGCATACAGCTGCATTGATGCTAACTAACCCTAACACGCTCGGATTATTTGAAGCGCATATTTTAGAAATGGCGAAAATTGTCCATGATGCTGGCGGAAAGCTATATTATGATGGAGCAAACTTAAATGCTGTATTGAGCAAAGCGCGTCCAGGAGACATGGGATTTGATGTCGTTCATCTTAATCTTCATAAAACATTTACAGGACCGCATGGGGGCGGCGGCCCAGGTTCAGGTCCGGTTGGCGTAAAAGCAGATCTTCTTCCGTTTTTACCAAAACCTGTCCTTGTTAAGACGGAAGAAGGCTATCATTTTGATTATAATCGTCCGCAATCGATTGGCCGTGTAAAGCCATTCTATGGGAACTTCGGTATCAATGTTCGTGCTTATACGTATATTCGTACAATGGGGCCAGATGGATTAAAGGCTGTAACAGAATTTGCTGTCTTAAATGCAAATTATATGATGCGCCGTCTTGCGCCATATTATGATTTGCCATTTGATCAGCATTGCAAGCATGAATTTGTGTTATCCGGAAAGCGTCAAAAGAAGCTTGGTGTACGTACGCTTGATATTGCAAAACGTTTGCTTGATTTTGGCTATCATCCGCCAACGATCTATTTCCCTTTAAATGTTGAAGAGTGTATTATGATTGAGCCGACTGAAACGGAATCAAAAGAAACTCTCGATTCCTTTATTGATGCAATGATTCAGATCGCCAAGGAAGCGGAAGAGACACCTGAAATTGTTCAAGAAGCACCGCACACGACAGTTGTGAAACGACTAGATGAAACAACAGCTGCTCGTAAGCCAATTTTAAAATACCAACGTTAAGTCGAAAAAACTGATTTGCTGTAGGGATCCTCTTACTAGCAAGTCAGTTTTTTTGTGCTTCCTTGCCGAAAAGCAGGAGATTCACTAGTGTTATGACTAGTTTTTAGAACCTTTGTCGACATGAAGGAAAACGCTGCAGCCCTTGAAGAATAAATAGGTTAGCAAAAAATAAAAAGAGGGTTGGTGGATAGATTGGCAACAAAATATGTAACGATTTCAAAGGCGGCTTCATTAGTCGGAGAAAAGGCTTACTTATTGAAAAACTGGGAGGAAGAATTTCCAGAGTTTTTATCATTTAAACGAGATGACAAAAACACAAGGCTTCTTACGGTTGAGAACATTGAAATGCTTAGGAAAATCAAATCGTTTAAGGAAAGCAATTTAGATACACAAACGATTAAGCAATTATTGCAAAATCAAAATGGTTCATCATTGCAACAAGAAGCTCAATTTGATGAGCAGGATGTTTCGGAGCTAAAGCAGTCGCTTGCAAAACTTACTGCTTTTATCGAATCGAATGAAGTGCAGGGAATTCTAAAGCTAGATGAACGCTTAAAGCAGCTGGAGCAAAATGTTGTGCAGTCGGTAAACAACCAGATAGCAAGAACAGCTAAGCTGCAAACTGAGGTTGCCCGTATTGAGTTTTCCGATGTTCAGGAAATGATCAGCTCATTGTCGGAGGTGTCTGAATCCGAGCGTGAGCTTTATAAGGAAGAAATTCGCCGTGAACGGGAACTTGTTCAAAAGCAAACGGATGAACGTGAGGAGCGTTTCTTAGCATTTCTAAAGCAGCATCAGGACAGGCAAGAAAGAATTAAACATGAGCAAAGATCTGGCTTGGCCGTTATTAAACAAATAATGGGCTTTGCAAAATAAAGAAAAAAAGCAGACGCAGTCACAGTCTTATCGTAATTGATAAAGAGCTATGTACTGAGTCTGCTTTATTTTATCCATTTTTTTTCTTTATTTTCCCTGTCCAGCCTTTAAATCCGCCTTTTAAACAATTTAAATCACTATATCCTTTGCGTTTCAGCATTTGTGCTGCACGGCCGCTGCGTACAGTGTTTTGGCAGTAAAGATAAACTGGCTGGTCCTGACGAATTTCTTTATAGCGTTGACGCAATTGAGATAACGGGATATTTCTAGCACCTAAAATATGACCGCCTTCGAATTCGTTTGGTTCACGAACATCAATTAATTGTGCTTTACGATAGCCCGTACGGAATTCTTCTTCTGTTAGGTGTTTCATGATTTTGCGTTGATAGAAAAAAGTAAAAGCAGAGTAACCGATTAGTGCTGCTGCTAAAATAATGAGTAACCATGTTGTTGTCAAAATGCTCGACCCCTTTTATGTATGTTTTTCTAATTGTAAGCTCTTAAGAACTCTAAAGTAAACCTCTCTTATTATATAAAAGCTCGTCTTAATTGTCATTAGCTAACATGCAATATTATTTCCTTCTTTCGAAAGTTTTGCTAGACTTAAATAGTAAAATTTTTAAAAAAGAAGGGTTACGTTATGACGAAGGAAGTTTGGCGATATATTGATTCGGGCAATTGTTCACCAGCGTTTAATATGGCTTTGGATGAAGCTTTATTAGATTGGCATAGTACAGGGAAAATACCGCCTACCATTCGATTTTATGGCTGGAATCCAGCTACTCTTTCGATCGGTTATTTTCAAAAGGTAGAAAAAGAGATAAATTTAGAGGCTGTTAAAAAATACGGATTAGGATTTGTTAGAAGGCCGACAGGCGGGCGCGGAGTTCTGCATGATAAGGAACTTACCTATAGCGTCATTGTTTCCGAGGGGCATCCAGATATGCCTAAAACGGTAACAGAAGCGTATCGCGTAATTTCAGAAGGGATTTTAGAAGGATTTAAAAACCTGGGCCTTGATGCGTATTTTGCGATTCCGCGTACGGAAGAGGAAAGGCAAGGGCTGAAGTCACCTCGTTCTGCTGTGTGCTTTGATGCCCCTTCGTGGTATGAGCTTGTGGTTGAAGGGCGGAAAGTCGCAGGGAGCGCGCAAACACGGCAAAAGGGTGTTATTCTTCAGCATGGCTCGATCCTGCTTGATTTAGATGAGGATCTGTTATTTGACCTATTTAAATATCCGAATGATCGAGTTAGAGAACGGATGCAACGTGCCTTTAAAAACAAAGCTGTTGCTACAAATACTCTTCGCGATAAGCCAGTAATAATAGAGGAAGCGAAGAAAGCTTTTAAAGAAGGCTTTGAAAAAGGCTTGAATATTGAATTAGAGCCATATACTCTTTCACATGAAGAGCTTGAAATTGTCGAAACTTTAGCAAAAAAGAAATATGAGAGCGATGAGTGGAATTTTAAAAGGTAAACGAGAAAATAAGTGCAGACGTGATCGCTTAGGTTGCGTCTTTTTTCTTTGAAAAAATAGCTAGTAAAACAAATGCAATTTATATAAAAATCTATTATAATAAAAGCTTGTTGTCAATTTGATAAAGGTGTACTCGGTTGAATACAAAAAGTAATTTTTTCGACACAAATTATGATAAATCCTTATAAATCAATCTTTTTTGACAACTTTCATCTTGCAAGTGACAAAATTCTTCAAAATCCATCCTTTTTAGAACTATATCTTATTCAATCGTACTTTTTCTTTGCTTTTTAATAAGTTTTTGATTTGACAAATTGGATGGATGTTGACCAAAAAAACTATATATAGTATTGTTTGCAAAATTGTAGACACTATATATTGAATAATGTGGTCGGATATGGTAAGTTTAATCAGAACATTAATAGAGAGATAGATAGAGGAGTTGTTACAATGACTGTTGGTACTGAGCAAAAGATGGCCATTAATGTGGAGAAGCTTAACAAAGATATCGCAGCATTTCCGCAGGTTCATCCAATTACTGAGGATATGAAGTTAACTCATAAGGGTGTATCAAGACTCGTTATGCTTGACCGTTATACGTTTAAGGATACGGAGAAAATCACCCTTTCTGAAGGAGACTTTGTCGTTCTCACGATTAAAGAGGATCCTAAATTCCCGGCAAGAGGACTTGGATTCATTAAAGAAATTGATTGGCAAGCAAAAACGGCAAGCGTACTTGTTGAAGAGGAGTATCGTCATTCTTTAGACAAACCTGAGGAAGTGGAAACAGGTATCGTAAAACGCTCGTTAGACGTCATTGAGAAACCGCTTGAAATCTTTTACGAACAAATTGCAAAACGAAATGCAACGGGATTAGCATCGGTGGAAGCAACGGAAGAAAAACGTAAAGAATGGTTCGAAAAGTTTTATCAAGAGCTTGTTAATTTAAATTTTATTCCTGCAGGTCGTGTTCTTTATGGAGCAGGCGCAGGAACGGACGTAACATACTTTAACTGCTATGTCATGCCATTTGTTAAAGACTCACGTGAAGGCATTTCCGAGCATCGCAAGCAGGTAATGGAAATCATGAGCCGCGGCGGCGGTGTTGGAACAAACGGTTCAACCTTACGTCCGCGCAATACACTTGCACGCGGAGTAAATGGTAAATCATCTGGTTCTGTATCATGGTTGGATGATATTGCGAAGTTGACGCATCTTGTTGAGCAGGGCGGATCTCGCAGAGGAGCTCAAATGATTATGCTGGCAGATTGGCATCCTGATATCATTGAATTCATCATCTCAAAAATGCAGAATCCACGTATACTAAGATACTTAATCGAAAATACAAATGATGAAGCGATCAAAAAATACGCTCAAGATAAATTAAAATTCACTCCGCTAACACAACAGGAAATCGACATGTACCAAGGGATCGTTAACTACAAAAATATCCCTGGAACAGGCGGTTTCAGTGAAAAAATCATCAAAGATGCAGAGATAAAACTTCGCACTGGCGGTAATTACAGTGTTCATAATTCTGAATTCCTAACAGGTGCAAATATTTCTGTAACGTTAACAAAAGACTTTATGGATGCAGTTGAAAAGGACGCTGATTATGAACTGCGTTTCCCGGATGTAGAAAGCTACAATGAAGAAAACATGAAGGCGTACAATGAAAACTGGCATAAAGTCGGTGATGTACGCGAATGGGAAAAGCTCGGCTACAAGGTTCGCACATATCGTAAAATCAAAGCAAAAGAGCTTTGGAACCTAATTAATATTTGTGCAACCTATTCAGCAGAGCCAGGCATTTTCTTCATCGATAACGCAAACGACATGACAAATGCAAAAGCATATGGTCAACAAGTTGTTGCGACAAATCCATGTGGGGAGCAACCCCTTGCACCTTACAGTGTGTGTAATTTAGCTGCTGTCAATTTAGCAGAAATGGCCAATAAAGAAACAAAAACAGTCGACTTTGATAAATTAAGAAAAACCGTTGAAGTCGGTGTGAGAATGCAGGATAACGTCATCGATGCAACTCCATACTTCTTGCCGGAAAACAAATATCAAGCACTTGGTGAACGACGTGTTGGTCTTGGTGTAATGGGCTTGCACGACCTGCTTATTTATTGTGAGACAGAATATGGTTCAGAAGAAGGCAATGTCTTAATAGACAAGGTATTTGAAACGATTGCAACAACAGCATATCGTGCGTCCATCGAATTAGCGAAAGAAAAAGGCAGCTTTCCTTTCTTGGTTGGCGAAAATGAAGCAGAAACCAATCGTCTTCGGGAAGCATTTACGCAAACAGGCTTCATGAGTAAAATGCCTGCTGATATATTAGAAGGTGTGAAAGAGTTCGGTATTCGTAACTCACATCTATTAACTGTCGCACCTACGGGATCAACAGGGACAATGGTTGGTGTATCAACTGGACTTGAGCCTTACTTCTCATTCTCTTATTTCCGCAGCGGAAGATTAGGGAAATTCATTGAAGTAAAAGCTGATATTGTTCAAGAGTATTTAGATAACCATCCGGAAGCAGATCCTAATAATCTGCCATCATGGTTTGTTTCCGCAATGGAATTAGCTCCTGAGGCACATGCAGATGTACAATGTGTCATCCAGCGCTGGATTGATAGTTCAATCAGTAAAACGGTAAATGCTCCTAAAGGCTATACTGTGGAACAGGTAGAGAAAGTTTACGAGCGTTTATATAAAGGCGGTGCCAAAGGTGGTACAGTTTATGTAGACGGAAGCCGTGACACACAAGTATTAACATTAAAAGCAGAAGAAAACACGTTTGATGAGACAGAGGACGTAGCAACAAAAGAAAAAGGAAAAGTCGTTCTTGTTGATACTATTAATGATCTGCGCTCAACAGATGTTACAATAGGAAATGAAGTCGGAAATACATGTCCTGTATGTCGTGAAGGTACAGTAGAAGATCTTGGCGGCTGTAATACATGTACGAGTTGCGGTGCGCAGCTTAAATGCGGATTGTAAAAAAGCATAACTGAAGTAGGGTCTGGCAAATGTCAGATCCTTTTTCGTGGTTAGGACCCAAATGGAAAAAATAGTGATAATAGCCCGAAGATTCCATATTTCTTGTAAAGAGGATTATTCTCATGTAAAATTGATATGATTTCGTTTAAAAAAGATCGGCAATTTGGAGGGAAACGCATGCCAACACCTAGCATGGAAGATTATATTGAGCAAATATATATACTGATAGAAGATAAAGGATATGCCCGTGTTTCTGACATAGCAGAAGCATTAGCTGTACATCCCTCCTCAGTCACAAAGATGGTTCAAAAGCTTGATAAAGATGAATACTTAATATATGAAAAATACCGTGGACTTGTCTTAACAAATAAAGGGAAAAAAATTGGCAAACGACTTGTATATCGCCATGAGCTGTTAGAACAGTTTCTAAAAATAATTGGTGTTGATGATGATAAGATTTACAATGATGTAGAAGGAATTGAACATCATTTAAGCTGGAATGCCATCGATCGCATCGGTGATCTTGTTCAATACTTCGAAGAAAATGAACAACGGATTGATACGTTAAGAAGTATTCAAAAAAATAATGAAGAACAATAGTTCAAAAAAGCCCTATGAAGCAGGATTGAAACTCCTGCTTCATAGGGCTTTTTATTGCAAGTCGGAGTGTCCAAAATCTAATTGTCCATCATAGTAGCTGAAAAGTCATCAAATGAAATATTGAACATCTATTTCAGGTGAAAATGACTGCATCTAACTAAAATTTTGTTACTATATTCTAAATTATTTTAATAAAATTTTATGAATAAGAACTCTAATTTTGACTCCTGCTTGAAAAAAGCAATAGTTTTTAGTTGTGTTAAGATGCAACGCTTTAAAAAAAAAGGTGCTTTAAAGGGATAAAAGAAAATAAAAACTGTCGAAAAGTTCTTGGATGTTTCCGACAAATTTTAGCAAGAGGCAAATAGGTTTTGTGTCATAATTGTCCCTACTTGCATTTGTTATATTTTGATAGTTTTAAATTTTATAAAAATAAAGATGGCAGGTGATGAAATGACTGAAAGACCGATTTTGCAAATTAAGGATTTAAAGGTATCTTTTCATACAGGCCAAAGTGCCATTACGGCAGTCGACGGAATTAGCTTTGAGTTATTGGAAGGGGAGATTTTGGGAATCGTTGGAGAATCAGGAAGCGGCAAGAGTGTAACATCTTTAGCAACAATGGGATTGATTCCAAGGCCTCCCGGAAAGATTGACCATGGTTCTATTGAGTTTGAAAACAGAGATCTAACAAAGCTAAAAGAACAAGAGTTGCGGAAAATCAGAGGGAATCAAATTGCGATGATTTTTCAAGAGCCAATGACATCTTTAAACCCGTTATTTACGATTGGTAACCAGATAAGTGAAGCACTTCGAATACATACAAGGCTTACAAAAAAAGAACGAAAAGCAAAAACGATAGAATTGCTGCATCTAGTCGGGATACCAAGGGCTAGTGAGGTAATAACCGAATATCCCCATCAGCTTTCAGGCGGCATGAGACAACGGGTTATGATTGCGATGGCAATGGCGTGCAACCCGCGCGTACTGATTGCGGACGAGCCGACTACAGCGCTTGATGTCACCATACAAGCTCAAATCCTCTCGCTTATGAAGAATTTAAATAGAAACATCAATACATCAATTATTCTTATTACACATGATTTAGGAGTCGTAGCTGAGATTTGTGATCGAGTGGTTGTGATGTACGCTGGAGAGATCGTTGAACAAGGGGATGTTAGGACGATTTTAAAAGCACCGCAGCATCCTTATACAATCGGTCTATTAAAGTCAGTGCCAGACCTGCGAGGGAACAGAGGCCGTTTATATAGTATACCTGGAACGATCCTTCGACCTGGTAGTACGCGGAAAGGATGTAAGTTTGCTGAAAGATGTGAAACGTCAAAAAGGCTTTGCTTTGAAGAGGCTCCGCCATTATATCAGCAGAGTCTTCCTAACCATAAGGTTCGCTGCTTCTTGCATAAAGGGAAACAGGAGGCTGATAAAGATGTCAGAGTTACTTCTTAAAGTTGAAGGCCTGAAAAAGTACTATCCGATAACTGGCGGACCTTTTGGAAAGAAAAAAGGGGAAGTAAGAGCGGTGGATGACATCTCTTTCTCCTTGAAAAAGGGTGAGACATTAGGGATTGTTGGAGAAAGCGGCTGCGGAAAGTCTACCACAGCCCGATTGGTCATGAGATTAGTAGAGGCTAGTGATGGACAGATCCTCTTTGAAGATAAAGAGATAACCAAACTATCAAAAGCAGAATTACGCAAAACCCGTCGGAATATCCAAATGGTTTTCCAAGATCCATATGCTTCATTAAATCCAAGGCACTCGATTGAAAAAATCCTGGAGGAGCCCCTTATTGTTCACGGGATTGGTTCGAAAGCCGAAAGGAAAAAGCGAGTACAAGAAATGCTTGAAATCGTTGGATTAAGCAGTTATCACGCAAAAAGGTATCCGCATCAATTTAGCGGTGGTCAACGTCAACGAATTGGGATTGCGAGAGCCTTAATGACAAAGCCTAAATTAATTATTGCTGATGAACCAGTATCTGCTCTAGATGTCTCCATTCAAGCACAAATTCTTAATCTGCTTCAGGATATTCAGAAACAATTTCAGCTGACCTATCTATTTATTGCCCATGACCTTGGAGTTGTCAGACATATAAGTGACCGGGTAGGGGTGATGTATTTAGGAAGATTAATAGAATTAGCGAAAAGTGATGAGCTTTATGAACATCCGATGCATCCCTATACAAAAACACTTCTATCTGCTGTTCCTATACCCGATCCTGATTATAAAAGAGAAACAATCACCATTTCCGGAGAGCTTCCCAGTCCTTCAAACCCGCCGTCCGGCTGTGCGTTTCATACTAGATGTCCAGCTTGTATAGATCGTTGTAAAACGGTTAGACCTGAATATCGAAGCATTGATGGTCATTATGTTGCATGTCATTTAGTTAATTAATGGCTTACAGCTTGATGATAAAAAATAAAAACGGGGGTATGTAAGCAAATGAGTAGAAAAAAGGTAAAGTTGTTTTTAAGTTTGGTTTTGGCACTATGTTTAATTGCAGCAGGATGCAATAGCTCAAATCAAGAGGCTGGTACTGAAGGAAAACCATCAGATGATGCGAAAAAGAAGGACACGCTTGTATTTGGCCGTGGCGGGGATTCGACCTCTTTGGATCCAATCACTACTACTGAAGGAGAGACGTTTAAGGTTACGGAAAATATTTTTGAAACATTGGTTTCGTACGGGGAGCAGGATACAACCTTGCATCCGGGTCTTGCAGAATCATGGACTGTATCAGAAGATGCTCTTACTTACACGTTCAAGCTTCGCCAAGGTGTTACATTTCATGATGGGACAGATTTTAATGCAGAGGCAGTTGTCTTTAATTTTAATCGCTGGATGAATGGGAATGAGGACCAGTTTCCATATTACAGCATGTTTGGCGGCTATAAAGGGGAAGAGAGTCATGTGATTAAAGAAGTGAAAGCAATTGATGAACATACTGTTCAATTTGTGCTAAATCGACCACAAGCGCCTTTCTTAAAAAATTTAGCGATGTCTCCATTTGGCATTGCGAGCCCGGCAGCTGTTGAAAAATATGGAGAAGATTTTAGAAAAAATCCAGTTGGTACAGGTCCGTTTAAGTTTGTAGAGTGGAAGCAAAATGATCGAATCGTGCTTGAAAAGAATGAAAACTATTGGTTAAAAGGCTATCCAAAATTAAATCAAGTTATCTTCCGTGTGATTCCAGAAAATACGGCGCGGTTAAACGCGTTGGTCAATGGCGAAATCGATTTAATGGACGGTGTGAATAATTCTGATGAAGAAACCATAACAGGAAATGATCAGCTTCAGTTAATCGAAAGACCTTCAATGAATGTTGGTTATTTAGGTTTTACGACAAACCGTCCGCCATTTGATAACAAGCTTGTCCGTCAAGCCTTAAGCCATGCGATTGATAAACAAGCGATCATTGATGCGTTTTATGGCGGTAAGGCAGAACCGGCCAAAAATCCAATGCCGCCTTCAATAGAAGGCTATAATGATGAGATTAAAGATTATGAATATGACCAGGAAAAGGCGAAGCAATTGTTAGCTGAAGCTGGATACCCTGATGGATTTGAGATGGATTTATGGGCGATGCCTGTTGCACGTCCATATATGCCGGAGGGAATGAAGGTTGCAGAAGTCATTCAGGCATCTTTTGCTGAAATTGGCGTAAAAGCAAACATCCAGTCCGTCGATTGGGCGACTTATTTAGATAAAGCGGTTAAGGGTGAGTTCGATGCATACATGCTTGGCTGGACTGGTGATAATGGAGATCCTGATAACTTCTTATATACTCTATTAGATAAGGATAGTATTGGAAGCAACAACTATTCTTACTACAGCAATGATAAGCTCCATGAAGTGTTGATTAAGGCACAGACGGAAACTAATCAAGAAACACGCAATGAGTTATACAAACAGGCACAAGAAATTATCCATGAGGATGCACCATGGGTTCCTTTAGTTCATTCAACACCTTTATTAGCAGGATCTAGTGATCTTGCAAACTATTTGCCGCATCCGACAGGATCAGAACCTTTAACAAAGGTAGAATTTAAATAAGGTTAGGAGGGGGAGAGGACCTCCCCTTTTTACAAAGCCTAATTTATGAGGTGAATCGATATGATTGCTTATTCTGTTCGGCGTATATTTTCGTTAATTCCTGTTTTATTTGGAATGACCATCATTGTTTTTGCCATTATTCATGCGATACCAGGTGACCCGGCACAGGTGATTCTTGGACAAAAGGCAACAAAGGAGGCCATTGCCACCTTAACAAGGGAATTAGGTCTTGATGAGCCATGGTATATCCAATATGTTGATTATATAAAAGGTCTCCTCACCGGTGATTTAGGAATCTCTTTACGAACGAGAGGACCTATAAATGAAGAAATTTGGCCATATTTGGCTGCAACAATTGAATTAACCGTGGTTGCGATGGTCATCGCTGTTTTTGTTGGAGTAAATGCTGGAATCATTAGTGCCTGGTTTTCTCATTCATGGTTTGATTACCTTGCCATGATTTTTGCTTTAATCGGGGTCTCAATGCCGATATTTTGGCTTGGTCTGATGGAGCAATGGGCGTTTTCGATTGAATTGGGCTGGCTGCCTTCAACAGGAAGGGAAGATGTTAGGAACCCGGTAACGGCGATAACGAATCTTTATTTACTAGATACCTTGATTCAAGGCAGAATGGATCAATTTGGACAAGTGATTCAGCATCTTATCCTGCCAAGTTTTGCGTTAGCAACGATTCCAATGGCCATTATTGCTAGAATGACACGTTCGACAATGCTTGAGGTGATTAAATCCGATTATATTCGTACGGCTAGAGCGAAAGGTGTAAGCATGTTTTGGGTCGTTTATAAGCACTCTTTGAAAAATGCCATCATTCCTGTCTTAACAGTTATCGGTCTACAAACAGGTCTATTGTTAGGAGGGGCGATTTTAACCGAGACGATTTTTGGGTGGCCGGGAATCGGCAGGTATCTTTATGATGCAATTGGTTATCGAGATTACCCTGTGATTCAATCAGGTATTTTATTGATTGCTGCTATCTTTGTCGTCATTAACTTAATCATCGATTTGTTATATGCATTGATTGATCCGCGAATTAACTACCATTCATAACCAAATAAAGGGGGGAAATAAGTGGCAGAGCTTGCAAAACAACCATCCATTACAACCTCCGAGGTTAAGTTGGAGGGATTATCTCCATGGAAAGAGGCGGGGAAAGCTTTTTGTCGAAATAAATTAGCGTTAATTGGATTAGGGATAGTTCTCTTCTTTATTATTCTGGCCTTGCTTGCACCGGTTATTGCACCGTATGGCTTCAAAGATCAAGAATTATCCAAAAGGCTGCTAGCTCCTTCTAGTGAGCACTGGTTTGGAACAGATGATTTCGGCAGAGATATTTTTTCCCGAATTGTTTATGGAGCGAGAATCTCTTTATGGGTCGGTTTTTTCTCAGTGTTGGGGTCAGCAATTGTTGGGACAATCTTAGGGATTGTTGCCGGTTACTATGGTAAATGGGCAGACACGATCATTTCACGATGTTTTGATATCATGCTTGCTTTTCCGAGTATTTTGTTAGCGATTGCTGTTGTTGCTATTCTTGGACCATCATTGCAAAATGCGTTAATCGCGATTGCCATTATCAATATTCCCAACTTTGGGCGGCTTGTCAGGTCAAAGGTTTTAAGTGTCAAACAAGAAGAGTATATAATGGCTGCCAAAGCAATCGGGATGAAGGATAGGCGCATTTTATATATGCACATCCTTCCCAATTGTTTGACACCGATAATTGTTCAAGCAACACTTTCGATTGCTACAGCGATTATTGAAGCTGCTGCACTTGGATTTCTCGGTTTAGGGGCTCAACCACCAGCACCTGAATGGGGAAAAATGCTCGCTGATTCAAAACAGTATTTAGTTCAGGCGCCATGGACACTATTTTTTCCTGGGGTTGCCATCATGTTAACTGTATTGGGATTTAATTTGATGGGTGACGGCTTACGCGATGTATTAGATCCTAAAATGAAGCATTGAAATTATGATACAAGCCCATAAATGGCGATAAGTCTTTAGGGCTTGTTGTAGTTTTGGTCATAAAGCAGTTATTCACTCAATTGGTCTATTTTCACTTTTAGCTTCTTACACTATAAAGTAGAGGCTAAAGGGAGGGAAGGACATGTATATTGATGGTGTTTTATCAGGAGGAGGGATTAAAGGCTTTGCCCTGATTGGTGCATATCAAGCGCTTGAGGAAAATGGCTATAAATTTAAGCGCTTAGCAGGGACGAGTGCTGGCTCTATTATCGCTGCCTTTATTATTGCCGGATATACTGCTGAGGAAATAGCAGAGATGATGGAAGAAGTTGACCTAACAATGTTTCTTGATGAACGAAAATCCTTTTTGCCGTTTGCTTTCATGAAATGGATTTCTTTGTATTGGAATCTTGGACTATATAAAGGAGCTAAACTAGAAGAATGGATTATATCAAAGTTAAAAAAGAAAGGAATTACTACATTCGCCGATATTCCAAGCGGTTCACTTCGAATTGTTGCCTCTGATTTAACAAATGGCAGACTAATCGTGCTACCTGATGATCTTCATAAATATGGAATAAATCCTGAATCGTTTTCTGTAGGAAGGGCAGTAAGAATGAGTTGCAGCTTACCTTATTTTTTTGAACCGGTAAGGCTTGCGAGCTCGACAGGGAGTAATATCATTGTTGATGGGGGAGTGTTAAGTAATTTTCCAATTTGGCTGTTTTATCAATCGAAAAAGTCGATTAAATCGAGGCCGGTCCTGGGGATCAAATTAAGTTCAAATGAAAAGGAGCGGCCTAAAAAAAAGATTCGTAATGCATTTGACATGTTTGGTGCATTATTTGAAACGATGAAAGATGCACACGACAGTCGGCACATTTCAAGCAAACATGAGAAAAATATTATTTTTTTACCTGTCGATCATCTTGTTTCAACGGAATGGAACTTAAATGAAGAAAAAAAACTAGCTCTCATTGAGCTAGGTAGAAGTCGAACAATCGAATTTCTTAAAAGTTGGACCTATTAGAAAAATGCACGGTTTTTCTTTTTGCCTTTTTTCCCTTCAATCACCGTTAAATGTGATGGTTGTCTTTTCTTTTTAATGGCAGAGGTTTTTGTTGATTTTTTAGCATGGGCTATGTTTCTGACATTTGAACCACGGCTGCTGCGGTCGTCGAAACGTCTTTTTGAACGCTTTGCTGCTCTGGCATAGGAGGAATACTCCTTACCTAATTTCCGTTTCATCACCATTCGATAGACGAGATAAATAATTCCAGCAATAGCAGCATAGATCGCAATTTGTTTTAATAGCCACAACGGATCAGATAGTAAAGTTGATATTAATCCAACTGCACCTAATAAAATAATTGCCAAAACGATTCCATTCACCACACGACGATTCATATAACCACCTCCGATAAAAGATACCAATCAATATGAATAAAACCAATTTTATGCTATACCTCACAGGGTAAATGAAGGAAACTGCTTTATATTTATAGAAGTGCTAACGGAACAACAAAAAACGAAATGTCTATATTTCTATTTATTCATTTTAAATTCGTGTCGTTCCGTCTTTTTTCCTTCAAAAAAGATTAGATTAAACGATTTGTTCTGATAATTCTGTTTCTGTTTCCTTTTCTTTACGCATAAGCTCATTAAAGCTTGCAATCGCGACTTCAACCTGGTCATCTGTTGGCTCTTTCGTAGTTAACAGCTGGAGCCAAAGTCCTGGATATCCTAAATATCGTAAGACAGGTACATCACGAAGCTTATTTGTAAGCTGTAATACTTCAAACGAAATCCCTAGAACGACTGGAATAAGTGCTAAACGGTTAACGATTCGCAGCCACAATGGATCCAAAGGTACAAGAGTATAAACGAAAATACCGACGATCACAGTAAACAAGATGAAACTGCTGCCGCATCGGTAATGCAGCCTTGACTGACTTTGTACATTTTCCACTGTAAGCGGCAAGTTGTTTTCATACGTATTGATGACTTTATGTTCAGCCCCGTGATACTGGAATACGCGTTTAATCAATGGTGTGAAGGATATAGCATATATATATGCTAATAGCAGCACTAGCTTGAATGCACCTTCTACTAGAATTTGCCCGAAAACTGATGGCACTAGCGGACGCATAAAATGTGCAAGGAACACAGGAAGAAGGGTAAAAATTACTTTTCCGAAGAAAAATGAGATAACCCCTACAGCGGCAATACCAAGCCACATCGCCAGCTTTGATTCGTTTTGCTTCTTTTCTTCTGCCATTTTTTCATCATCTTTAGGGTCAACTTCAAAACGCTCTGTTGAAAAATTTAAATGCTTAGAGCCGTTGGCACTAGCCTCAATAATCGCTACAATCCCCCGTAAAAAAGGAATCTTTTTAAGCTTTGATAATACGGGTTGATTTTTTCTTTTTAAATGAAAGAAATCAATGGATTGATCCGTTCTGCGGATTGCCGTTACATAATGATGCTTGCCACCGAACATAACACCCTCAATTACAGCTTGCCCGCCATATGCAGGCTTTTTTTGATTTGACATGAGACACCAACCTATCTATTCTGTTTATCCATAATCTGTCTCAAAGGATCTAACACCTTTGGTTATAAGACAAACTTTGTTTAGTTATTATCTATATAATACAGAATTTAGAAGGAAACCTCTAGCGTGATATTTGCAGGTAAGCTCATTATGTCTTCGTTTGTGCTCTTTTTTTAAAAATAATCGTCCAAGGGAGTTTTCTGCTGGAAATAATTCCTTTATTTACATTATACCCATGCTTCTATTTACTAGACATGTAATTTTCATTTAAGTAAAAAATAGGGAAAAAACATGACTTTTATAAAAATGGACATAGTAGTAAATGGAGGTGCAGTGAAATGGCAGATGATAAAAAGAAGACAGATGATGTAAAGGAAGAAGACAATCCTCGCTTTGAGCAAAACAAAAGGGAAAAGCCTGTATCACAAATAGGGAAGGTGATTTCAACAGGTTTTATAGGCGGTGTATTTTGGAGTTTACTGGCATACTTAGCTTCTATTTTGAACTATACCGAAATTAAACCGAGTCTTATCCTCCAGCCAATTGCTTTAGGTGATTGGAAAAATGGAACACTTGGCGAATATATTAGCATTGTATTAATCGGAGTTATCTCTATAGGAGTTGCATTGGTTTATTACGCCGTATTAAAGCGGTTTACCTCAATGTGGATTGGAATCGCATATGGAGCAGCCTTATGGGGACTTGTTTTTTTTATTCTCAACCCGATGTTCCCGGACCTTAAGCGAATTTTTGAATTGCCAAGAGGGACAATTGTGACAACAGTCTGCCTTTATATTTTATATGGTCTTTTTGTCGGCTACTCGATTTCATTCGATTATAATGAGTTAAATACAAATAATGAGAATTAGATCATAGTGTGAAAGAGATGAGTTGTGATAGAATGTTCATTAGCTGAACATTCTTTTTTTTTCGTAAAAAAGAAATTAATGATGAAAGATTATTTTCTTATGAAAAGGGGTGCAAGAATTGTCATGAAGATTTTAGTTATAAATGGTCCAAATCTCAATAGACTTGGATTGCGTGAGCCTGCCATTTATGGTTCAGAAACGTTAACAGATTTAGAAAAGAAATTATTGTCGTTTGGTGAAAAAGAACAGATAGAAGTAACTTGTTTTCAATCAAATCATGAAGGAGATATCATCGATGCCATTCATGAAGCAGAAGGTCAGTTTGATGGGATTATTTTGAACCCAGGAGCATTTACACATTATAGTTATGCGATCCGTGATGCAATTGCAGGAGTAACACTCCCGGTTATTGAAGTACATATATCAAATGTTCACGCTAGAGAGGAATTTCGTCACACATCTGTAACAGCTCCAGTCACAATCGGACAAATCATCGGTCTGGGATTTAAAGGGTATGAACTGGGAATGCTGGCATTAAAGGAGAGAGTAGGAGGAGGTAACCAATGATTAAATTAGAAAAAATCCGCAATCGATTCAAAGAATTATCAATTGATGGACTATTAATTACAAGTAAATTTAATCGCAGATATATGACAGGGTTTACAGGTACTTCTGGTGTTGCCGTCATTTCTTTAGATAAAGCTGTATTTATAACTGATTTCCGTTATACAGAGCAAGCCGCAAAGGAAGTAGAAGGCTATGAGATTGTCAAGCATACCAAACCTATCATAGAAGAGGTTACAGCCGTTGTTAAACAATTAGGGATTAAAAGGCTTGGTTTTGAGCAGGATCATTTAACCTATCAAGCTTATGCATCCTATAAAAATGCATTAACAGACACAGAATTTTTACCAGTGTCAGGTGCGGTTGAAAAGTTACGCTTGATTAAGTCATCGGCAGAGATTAAGATATTAAAGGAAGCAGCTGAGATTGCTGACGCTGCATATAAGCATATTTTAACGTTTGTAAAACCTGGTTTAAAAGAAATTGAAGTTGCAAATGAACTTGAATTTTTTATGAGAAAAAATGGTGCTGAATCCTCATCCTTTGATATGATTGTTGCTTCAGGCTATCGTTCTGCTTTGCCGCATGGTGTAGCAAGTAACAAAGAAATTGAAAAAGGTGATTTTGTTACACTTGATTTTGGTGCATACTACAAAGGATACTGTTCAGATATCACGAGAACGTTTGCCATAGGCCAGCCAAGTGATGAGCTGAAGAATATCTATGCAATTGTTCTTGAAGCACAAATGCGCGGCATGAATGGAATAAATCCAGGTATGTCAGGGAAAGAGGCAGATGCACTTACCAGGGACTATATTACTGAACAAGGCTATGGTGAGTATTTCGGACATTCAACTGGCCACGGTTTAGGAATGGAAGTCCATGAAGGACCTGCTTTATCCTTTAGATCTGATACAATTCTTGAACCAGGCATGGTGGTAACTGTTGAACCTGGGATTTATATAGCTGGTCTAGGCGGCGTCAGAATTGAAGATGATACAGTAATTACAGAAAGCGGAAATGAGTCGCTTACTCATTCACCAAAAGATCTTATTATTTTGTAATAGGGAATACTTTTACATATAGGAATAGAGACTAACTTAACAAGTTTAAGGTAGAATCTTTACATCCCTTATTTAAGCTATTAGGAGGACTTTTTTCATGATTTCAGTTAACGATTTTCGTACAGGATTAACGATTGAGGTGGATAACGGCATTTGGCGCGTCATGGATTTCCAGCATGTTAAGCCAGGTAAAGGTGCTGCATTTGTTCGTTCAAAACTACGTAATTTACGCACAGGAGCTGTTCAAGAGAAAACGTTCCGTGCCGGTGAAAAAGTAGCAAGAGCTCAAATTGAAACACGCAGAATGCAATATCTTTATGCAAATGGCGATCAACATGCATTCATGGATACAGAAACATATGACCAAATTGAATTATCTTCAGCTCAAATTGAATATGAATTAAAATTCTTAAAAGAAAACATGGAAGTACAAATCATGATGTTTGGTACAGAGACATTAGGTGTTGAATTGCCAAACACAGTCGAGCTGGAGGTTGTAGAAACTGAGCCTGGCATTAAAGGTGATACTGCATCAGGCGGCTCTAAGCCAGCTAAGTTAGAAACTGGTTTATCTGTTCAAGTTCCATTCTTTATTAATGAAGGGGATCGCTTAATTATTAATACGGCTGAAGCTTCTTACGTTTCACGTGCATAGACAATAAAATTAAAGAAGAGGTGTCCATTTAGGGCGCCTCTTTTTGTATGTAACAAATAATTACACTCCCTGTTTAATTCCTTTTTTATCTAAATATCAACCTTCTTTGTCTAAATCTCCGCCCTCTCGCATATGGTGTACAAACTATATTTTAGGAGGACCACATGAAACGATTTTTCTCTCATTTTGATTCAACGGTTTTAACGATGGCTGGTTTACGCTTTGTGTCCGCTTCAATTGAATTAACCGCAGCTATCTTAATGTTAGTGTTCAATGATGTAAAAAAAGCGGTTACAATTAATTCGCTACTTGCTATTGTGGGTCCGGTTATTTTTATTGTCACAATGACAATTGGGATCTTTCATATTGCCGACCAATTGTCATATGCAAAATTGATTTTTATCGGCTTGGGTGTATTTTTTATTTTATTCGG
This sequence comes from uncultured Metabacillus sp., assembly GCF_947503125.1. Lineage (GTDB taxonomy): Bacteria > Bacillota > Bacilli > Bacillales > Bacillaceae > Metabacillus. The sequence continues at coordinate 21,003 of NZ_CANNCR010000005.1, read as the reverse complement.
CATTTATAAGTAGCGGTAAAAATCATCAGGACAATTAAGTCATGAATGTGGTCAAGCATGCATACATTGAAAGTAACGAATAGCCTTATAGGAGGAAGCGGTGTGAAAGAAATTATTGAGATGCTTCCGGATTCAATTAGTCATCAGATTAAGAAACTACATCCTGCTAGTATTGCTCGAATTGAAGAGATACGTATCCGTGTGATGAAAAGGGTGGAGGTTGTCATCATGGGTAAACCTGTTTTCCTATCATCTATCACAACGTATGAAGACTCGATCAATCTTTTAAACGAGCTAAGCCAATATTCAATTTATACACTGGAAGAAGAGTTGAAAAAGGGATATATAACGGTTTGCGGAGGACATCGTGTCGGTCTTTCTGGACGAGTGATTACAGAAGGTGGACGAGTTAAAGCGATTCGGGATGTCACATCCTTTAATATCCGGATTGCAAAGGAAAAGCTTGGAGTTGCTGAAAGGTACATTCCTTATTTATATGACGGGAAATGGTTGAATACGCTCATCATTGGACCGCCGCAAACAGGGAAAACGACTTTGCTTAGGGATCTTGCAAGAATTATAAGCAGTGGTTTTCATCAGATCGAATCAAACAAGGTAGGCATTGTTGATGAACGATCGGAAATTGCAGGATGTGTAAAGGGAGTTCCGCAGCATCAGCTTGGTGAACGGGTTGATGTGCTGGACGCGTGTCCAAAAGCTGAAGGCATGATGATGATGATTCGTTCCATGAGTCCTGATGTATTGATTGTAGATGAGATAGGAACGAAGGAAGATGCAGAGGCTGTTATGGAAGCCGTACATGCAGGTGTTCAGTTATTTGTGACTGTACATGGATATCATGCCGGTGACTTAATGAATCGCCCAACACTAAGGACGTTATTTGAAGCGAAAGTGTTTGATCGATACTTGGAGTTGTCTAGAAAAAACGGCCCTGGAACCGTTCAGCAAATTCTTAATCAGCATGGCGAGCAGTTAATTTTAGAAAGAAGTGTGACTAAATGATTAAGTGGATGGGTGCAATCCTCATTATTCTTGCAACAACATGGGCAGGCTTCGAAATGGCAAAACATTTTAGTGAAAGAACGAGGCAGCTCAGACAATTAAAGGTAGCCCTTCAATCATTAGAAGCAGAGATTATGTATGGGCATACTTCATTAATCGTTGCGGCTCAAAATATCTCAAAGCAATTACCTAAACCATTATCATTGTTTTTTGAACAATTCGCCAACAAGCTTGTCAAAGGCCATACGAGTGTAAAAGGGGCCTGGGAGGAAAGTCTTCAAAGCATTTGGAACATGACCGCATTAAAACAGGGTGAGTATGAAGTATTGAAACAGTTTGGCGAAACACTTGGTCAGCATGATCGAATCTCACAGCAAAAACATATCAAGCTAACGCTTTCACACTTACAGAGAGAAGAAGCTGATGCCATTGATCGGCAAAATCGCTATGAACGTATGATGAAAAGCTTAGGTGTTTTAGCAGGATTGCTCGTTGTAATATTACTGATGTAGAAGTGGAAGGGAGTCGTCGAAGGTGGGCGTAGATATTAATACGATCTTTCAAATTGCCGGGATAGGAATCGTCGTTGCATTCCTTCACACCATATTAGATCAAATGGGGAAAAAAGAATATGCACAATGGGTGACACTAATAGGCTTTATTTATATCTTGTTCATGGTTGCATCAATTGTAGATGATTTATTTAAAAAAATAAAATCGGTCTTTCTTTTCCAAGGGTAAGGAGGGGACTGTTATCGAAATCATTCAAATCGTCGGACTGGGGTTAATCGCCACCTTTTTAGCCCTAATCGTAAAAGAGCAAAAGCCTTCCTTCGCCTTTATGCTTGTTGTATTTGTTGGCTGTGTGATTTTTTTATTTTTAATTGATCAAGTGTATGAAATTATACGAATGGTTGAACGAATTGCGATAAATGCGAATGTCAATCTTATTTATGTTGAAACTATCTTAAAAATTATCGGGATTGCCTATATTGCTGAATTTGGGGCGCAAATCACAAAAGATGCGGGACAAGGTGCGATTGCTTCAAAGATTGAGCTTGGAGGAAAGATCCTGATCCTGACAATGGCAATTCCGATTTTATCCGTCATAATTGAAACTGTTCTTGGAATGATTCCAGGTTCATCTTAATGGTTTAGGATTAGTTGGAGGTGGATTCATGAAAACGGCGCTTTCCCTTCTTTTTATTACTTTTTTTCTAATCATCCCAATAAATGTACAAGCCTCTGAGACACCCCAACAAACAGAACAGACGGAACAAGCTGAACTGCCTAATGCCAGCGTGCTGGTTGAGGAGCAGGTAGAAAAGCTCGATGTGGAGGATATAAGAACCTATTGGGATAAAGTGATGACAGAATATGGCGGCTTTTTACCTGAAAGCCAAAAAGGAAGTTTGCTGCAATTTTTAAGCGGGGAAAAGGAACTATCCTTTCAGGAATGGATGAAAGCCTTTTTGCAATTTTTATTTCACGAGCTAATTGCCAATGGAAAATTATTAGGTACTTTAATTCTTTTAACGGTTTTCAGCATGCTTTTGCAGTTATTGCAAAATGCATTCAATCAAAGCACGGTAAGCAAGGTTGCCTACGCGCTTGTCTATATGGTTCTGATCATTATTGCGCTGAATAGCTTTCATGTTGCGATTCAATATACAAACGATGCCATTCACTCTATGACAAATTTTATTCTTGCGTTGATTCCGCTGTTATTAGCTTTAATGGCTTCTTCAGGTGGACTAGCCTCTGCTGCTTTTTTTCATCCGGTTATTATCTTTTTAATGAATACGAGCGGGTTGTTGATTCAGAATATTGTGCTGCCGCTGCTATTTCTTTCCGCTTTATTAAATATTGTTAGTACCTTAACAGATCAATACAAGGTTACACAGCTTGCAGGACTTCTTAGAAATATCAGCATTGGTCTGCTCGCATCGTTTTTAACCATTTTTCTCGGTGTTATTTCGGTCCAAGGGGCTTCTGCCGCGGTTACGGACGGCATAACGATTCGAACGGCAAAATTCATTACCGGAAATTTCATTCCTGTGCTCGGCAGGATGTTTACCGATGCAACGGATACGGTTATAAGTGCATCCATCTTATTAAAGAATACGGTCGGGGTGATAGGGGTTGCGATCCTGTTATTTATTGCGGCATTTCCGGCGATTAAAGTGTTATCACTTGCGTTTATCTATAAACTAGCAGCCTCGATTCTCCAGCCACTTGGCGGTGGTCCTGTTATCACTTGCCTTGACATCATTAGTAAAAGTGTTATCTATATCTTTGCAGCTTTGGCTATTGTTTCACTCATGTTTTTTTTAAGCTTAACCGTCATCATCGCTGCAGGAAATTTAACGATTATGATGAGGTGAGGAGGAATCCGCTTTGGAGTTTTTAACAGATTGGATTACCAATATCATTGTCTTTATTTTACTAGCCGTAGTCATTGATTTACTTTTGCCAAATTCTTCTATGCAGAAATATGCAAAAATGGTGATCAGCTTATTATTGATTATCGTCATCATCAATCCAATCTTCACCTTATTTTCTGCAGATATGACAGAAATCCTCTCAGAATTTCAATCTGCTGGTCCATCGCAAGAAAATGAAGTAAAAAATTCAATAGAATTTCAGAAAAAAGAAATACAAGCCTCACAACGTGCATATATTTTAGAACAAATGGCTGTCCAAATGAAAACGATGGTAAAAGAGGAGCTGGTGAAAAACTATGATGTAACGATTGATAAAATCCTTCTTTCCGAATCCGCACAAGCAGATATCATAGATTCGCATAAGGATCTGCAGCATATTAAGGTCATCTTGGAACCGAATGTAGCAACGGAGGAAGCTAACAAAGATGGAGTAGAGGCGGTAGAAGAAGTTGAACCTGTTTCAATTAACCTATCAAAGGATGTTGAAACTGCTACAGAAACAAAGCTCAATTCCGATGACATTACAGCATTTCTAGCAAAAATATGGGAAGTACAAGAAGAAAAAATCTCACTCGAATTGGAAGGGGGGGAGGTGTCATTAAATGAGCAGTAAAGATAGCTTCATCCAAAAGCTAAAGTCGTTACTTGGCCAGTCAGATTCTAAGAAACCATCAAAATATCAATATTTTGTCCTTGTTTTTGTATTAGGGATTGCGTTTATGCTTATTAGCAATCTATTTACTGGTAATGACCAAGAAAATAATGCACTTCCAGTTTCTTCTACCTCTACTGAAGTAAGTACAGAAGTGTTTAAGCAAACAAAGGGAGAAAATACTCGCACTATATCTGATTATGAAGCAGAATATGAAAATCAATTAAAAGAGGTATTAGAAACGATTTCTGGTGTAGGGAATGTATCTGTAGTCGTAAATGTTGACTCGACAGGACGAAAGGTGGTTGAAAAAGACAGTGTCAATCAATCACAAGTCACTGAAGAAACCGATCCAGAAGGCGGTAAAAGAATCGTAGAAGATAGTTCATCAGATAATAAGGTTGTCATTATTCAAGAGGGGGAAAAAGAGACTCCGATCATCGTAGAAACAAAAAAACCTGAGATTCGCGGTGTTTTAATTGTCGCCCAGGGTGCTGACAACATTCATATAAAGCAAACCATAGTTGAGTCGGTTACGCGTGTTTTAGATGTACCTAGCCATCGTGTAGCCGTTGCTTCGAAAAAAATAAAGGAGGATGAATAGATGATGTTGAAAAAACAAACGGTGTGGTTGCTGACAATGTTAAGTTTAGTGGTGGTGCTATCTGTTTATTACGTGACATCTCCTGAAGGGGATCCTAGCAATGTCGTCATGACTGAAAACGAAAAAGAGGTTACTGAAGATACAACAGCGGAAGAAGTAGCCGAAGAACAGCCTGCTGTAGAGGAAAAACAACCGGCAGAAGAAAAACAGCCAGCTGAAGAAAAACAACCGGCAGAGGAAAAGCAGCCAACTGAGGAAAAACAACCTGCAGATGAAGGTAAAGCTGGTGAAAAAGGCACATCTGAAGGGGAAGCAGAAGAAGAATCTACAGAAGGTGAAGTTCAAACAGAAGAACTTGAAGATGGTACAGTTATTTCCCAAGTGTCTAGTGATGAATTATTCGCAGAATTACGACTGGAGCTAGATGCCAATCGCAGCAAATTAGTCGAGGATTTAGAAGCAACTGTTGCAAGCAATGAAGCAACTCCTGAAGAAAAAAGCAAAGCAAAAGATGAAATGGAAGCATTAGCGGAAGCAGCCAAAAAAGAAGCAACACTTGAAACACTTATTAAATCACAAGGCTATGATGATGCTTTAGTACGTGCAGAAGGCGACGAAGTCAAAATTACTGTTAAAGCAAAAGATCATGACGCGTCCGCAGCTAACAAGATTTTAAAGCTTGTTAGAGATGAAATGGACAATACAGATGAAGTGATTGTAACATTTGAACAATAAATAAAAAGAACATAGTGATTAAAAAGATCCTATAGAGTAGACACTTTAAATGTCTACCCTATAGGTTTTTTGTTGTATTAGAATTTTAAATCTTAAGAATGTTAGTATAAGAAAACGAAGTCTTTACTTTTAGGACTTGGGGATAAGGAAGAAAATATAACTTTTTGTACTTAGTTTTTGTGTCTAGCTCCGAAGCACAGGACGTGCAAGTGCATGCCGTGCGACAGGACGTCGCGTATTTGACTGCCAGCACCTAACTCCTCTTGGGTCTAGCTATTCAGGAATAGAAGGTAAAAGAATACCTTCTATTCTTGAGCGTCTTATGAATGTCGCAGAATGCTCAGAGCCTTGCGTTTTCATTTATATTATCACTAGAAACCTGAGGAAATGGGTACAATTATTGTTGAATTTCTCCCGTAATGTATCGTAAGATGTTAGTATGGGACTTAGTTTTAGTACTAGCCTATAAATTAGGAGATCATGTTTTTTGTACATGATTATAGAATTAAAGGGGTGCCTAAGCATGCTAAAAATACAAGAAATTAGAGAAATCATTAAATTAATCGATTGTTCCTCAATTAATGAATTTTCATTCGAACATGAAGGTTCAAAAATAAAAATGAAAAAGCAATCACAAGAGGTAGAAACAGTCGTACGTAATATTGTCACTTCACCTGCTGTTGAAACTGTACAAGCTCCACCAGTACAACAACAAGCAGCTGCAGTAGAGGCTCCAAAACAACACCAAGTAGAAGAGCCAAAAGCAGATACAGCCAATTTACATAAGATTACCTCCCCGATGGTAGGAACGTTTTATGCTGCTTCTTCACCTGAAGCCGGCAATTATGTTGAAGTAGGTTCTAAAGTAAATAAAGATACTGTTGTATGTATCGTAGAGGCAATGAAGCTCTTCAATGAAATTGAAGCAGAAGTGAAGGGTGAGATCGTCGAAATACTCGTTCAAAATGGACAGCTTGTCGAGTATGGTCAGCCTTTATTCCTTGTAAAGCCTGAGTAAGGAGTTTTGATGATGATAAAGAAGGTACTTATTGCGAATCGAGGAGAAATTGCTGTCCGAATCATTCGGGCATGTAAAGAATTGGAAATCGAAACAGTTGCTGTTTTTTCAGAAGCTGATCGTGATGCATTGCATGTACAGCTTGCTGATGAAGCATACTGTATTGGTCCAACTGCTTCGAAGGATAGCTATTTAAATTTTACAAATATCATTAGTGTTGCAAAATTGACAGGCAGTGATGCCATTCATCCAGGCTACGGCTTTCTAGCAGAAAATGCTGATTTCGCAGAGCTGTGCAAAGAATGCAATATTATTTTTATCGGTCCTAGTGCAGAAGCCATTTCTAAAATGGGAACGAAAGATGTGGCAAGAGAAACAATGCGTGAAGCAGGTGTACCAATTGTCCCAGGCTCAAGAGGAATTATTGAGAATATCGATGAAGCAAAAATGCTGGCAAATGATATGGGATATCCTGTTATAATAAAAGCAACGGCAGGCGGAGGCGGAAAAGGTATTCGCGTAACCCAAGATGAGCCGGCTCTTGTGAAAGGGATCGAAATTACCCAGCAGGAAGCGGCTACTGCATTTGGTAATCCTGGTGTTTATATTGAGAAATACATCGAGGATTTCCGTCATGTAGAAATTCAAGTATTGGCTGATTCACATGGAAATGTTATTCATCTTGGTGAACGTGACTGCTCAATTCAGCGCAGACTCCAAAAACTGCTAGAAGAAACGCCATCACCAGCCCTTGATGAAACCATTCGTGCACAAATGGGAGAGGCTGCTGTTAAGGCTGCTGCTGCTGTTGACTATACTGGCGCGGGAACAGTTGAGTTTATTTTTGATCACATTAACAAGAAGTTTTACTTTATGGAAATGAACACTCGTATTCAAGTCGAACATCCTGTAACGGAAATGGTAACAGGCATTGACTTAATTAAAGAACAAATTAAAGTTGCTTCGGGTGAAAAACTATCTGTCGCGCAAGAGGATGTTACTTTTAATGGTTGGGCGATTGAATGTCGTATCAATGCCGAAAATCCGGAAAAGAACTTTATGCCTTCTCCAGGGAAAATTGAGATGTACTTGCCCCCTGGTGGTCTAGGTGTTAGAGTAGATTCAGCGGTCTATCCGGGATACTCCATTCCACCGTTTTATGATTCAATGATCGCAAAGCTAATTACATATGGCGCGACAAGAGAAGAGGCTATTGCCCGAATGAAGCGTGCTTTAAGTGAGTTCGTTATCGAAGGGATTTCAACAACCATTCCATTCCATTTACGGCTTCTTGAACATGAAAAATTTGTTTCAGGTGATTTTAACACCAAGTTTTTAGAATTGTATAAGATCATGGATTCGTAAAATCATTTGGAGGTGCTGAGGCTTGAAAGAAACTAATAATGTTTTAGAAATGAATCAAGAGTACAACGGCTTAGGCAAGGTAGAGATTGCTCCTGAGGTGATTGAAGTAATCGCCGGTATCGCAGCATCTGAAATTGAAGGTGTAGCCTCAATGAGAGGAAACTTTGCTGCAGGCGTCGTAGAGCGTTTAGGAAAGAAAAACCACGGCAAGGGTGTAAAGGTTGAGCTTGCTGAAGAAGGTATCATTATCGATGTATACTGTGTGATGATTTTCGGTGTATCTATTCCAACCGTTGCTCAGAAAATTCAAGACAACATCCGCCAAGCTTTACTTAACATGACTGCATTAGAAGTTAATGAAGTAAACATCCATGTTGTTGGCGTTCAATTTGAAGCAAAAACACAGGAAATAGAGGTAGATCAAGAGATGTAAAAAGTAAAACCAGAGGGAATGTCCCTTTGGTTTTCTTTTGTTTTTAAGAATGACACTATCATTAGTTGATAGTAAAAATATTGCACGATTAATAGAATGTTTATAGCATGGTTATATTGTAAGTAGAAGAAAAAATAAATAACGAATATTTTTTGAGGTTAAACCCTTTTCATTCGGAAATTACATAAAAACCTTCATTTTCGGCATGAATCTGACTGTTAGATGTGGTATGATCACATTATGACATTCGACATTTCTAATTAATTAAAGGAGCAAGAAGAATGAAACGAAGAACAGCAAGAGAAAAGGCACTACAGGCGCTATTTCAAGTGAATGTAAGCAAGATAGATCCAAACGAAGCCATTGAGCATGTACTAGACGACGCAGATCCGGATCAATTTATGAATAAGCTGGTTTTCGGAACAATTGAGCATCAAAAGGAACTCGATGAGCTAATTGCTCCACACCTTGTGAACTGGACAATTGATCGCTTAGCAAATATTGATAAAACAATTCTTCGTATGGCTGCTTATGAGCTGAAGTATGAGGAGGATATCCCGGCTAATGTAACCTTAGATGAAGCTGTGGAATTAGCTAAAGCGTTTGGTGATGATCATTCAAGTAAATTCGTCAACGGTGTTCTCTCTAAAATTAAACAAAATCTTTAAAGGTTTAAGGTAGAATGAGGAGGAAATAGAAATGGCAGCAACAATTATTGATGGAAAACAATTATCGCAAACCAAAAGAAGTGAGCTTGCTAAAGAGGTAGAGCAAATTAAAGCACAAGGATTATTACCAAAGCTTGTGGTTATTTTAGTTGGTGACAATCCTGCATCACTCTCCTATATTAGAGGAAAACAAAAGGCTGCTGAAGAAATCGGTGTAGGTTTTAAATTAGAGCACTTCCCTGAATCATTAACAGAAAAAGAATTACTTGATGTTATTGACCATTATAATAACAATAACGAATATCATGGGATCTTAGTCCAATTGCCGCTTCCTTCACATATTAATGAAACAGCGGTTGTTGAAAAAATTTCGCCTGAAAAGGATGTAGATGGTTTTCATCCGATCAATATTGGCCGTATGATGACGGGTCAAGATACATTTTTACCTTGTACACCAGCGGGAATTGTTGAAATGATTAAATCAGTTGGAGTTGAAATTACAGGCAAGAATGTTGTTGTAGTTGGAAGAAGTAATATTGTTGGGAAACCAGTTGGACAGCTTCTGCTAAATGAACATGCTACGGTTACCTACTGCCATTCAAAAACGAAAGATTTATCTTCGTATACAAAAGAGGCAGATATTTTAGTAGCTGCTGTTGGCCGAGCTAATTTCATTAAAGGTGCAGACATTAAACCAGGTGCGGTTGTTATTGATGTAGGTGTAAACAGACTCGAAACCGGCAAATTATGCGGTGATGTTGTTTTTGACGAAGCAAAAGAGGTGGCAAGCTACCTGACACCAGTTCCAGGCGGAGTTGGGCCAATGACGATTACAATGCTGGCACATAATACAGTCCAATCTGCAAAACAGTTTCTTGAAAAAAAATAAGTATTTATAGAGGACGGAGATTCATATTTTTGCTCCGTCCTCATCCCTGCACGAAACGTTACTGTGCAGGTTAAGGGGAGTGTCCTATGAGTGAAATAAAATATGTAACCGTTACAGCCTTGACAAAGTATATTAAACGAAAATTTGATGTGGATCCTCATTTAGCAGACATTTGGATAAAGGGGGAGATTTCCAACTTTAATTTGCATAGCCGGGGACATATGTATTTTACCCTAAAAGATGAAAAGGCGAGAATTCAAGCTGTCATGTTTGCCGGTTCAAATAAAACGCTTAAATTCAAACCTAAGAACGGAATGAAGGTGCTGCTTCGTGGTGAAATTTCGGTTTATGAGCAAAGCGGAGGTTACCAGGTTTATGTCAAAGAAATGCAGCCGGATGGCATTGGCAGCCTTTATTTAGCCTATGAGGAATTAAAAAGGACATTACAGAAAGAAGGACTTTTTGATCAAGTTCATAAGAAGCCGATTCCAAAATATCCAAACCAGATCGGGGTTATTACCTCACCTACAGGTGCTGCAATCCGTGATATTTTAACGACGATCAATCGCCGTTATCCTCTAGCTAAGGTCATCCTTATCCCAGCTCTTGTACAAGGGGTTCAAGCAGGTGCCTCTGTAGCAAAAGCAATCAAAATAGCCAACCAATTGGGAACACTTGATGTATTAATCGTTGGACGTGGTGGAGGATCGATTGAAGAGCTATGGGCGTTTAATGAAGAAATTGTAGCTCGGGAAATTTTTGCTTCACAGATACCAATTATCTCTGCAGTCGGTCATGAAACAGACTATACGATTGCCGATTTTGTAGCAGATTTGCGTGCCCCTACGCCGACGGGTGCTGCCGAACTAGCTGTACCTCATTTTTCCGAGTTAATGGATCGGATAATAGATCGTCAAAATCGATTGAAGAGATCCATTCGGGAAAAAATAACCTCAAAAAAAGATCGGTTAAACCATTTACAAACTTCTTATGCCTTCAGGTATCCAAAACAGCTTTATTTACAAAAGGAGCAGCAGCTGGATATGCTAGTAGAACGTCTTCAAAAGGAAGGAAAAAGGGCTGTCAATCATAAGTTAGATGCATTCACCTATTTGAAAAACAGGCTTGCAAATGTACATCCCAAAGAGCAGATTAATCGCTCAAAAGACGCATATGAATCTTACATTAAAAAGCTTAAGCGTGAAATGAATTCACTATTAACCGTAAAACATTCGCAATTTAATGAAGCAATTGCTAAACTAAATGCACTGAGCCCGTTAAAGGTAATGGACAGGGGCTACAGCCTTGTATATTATGAAAATAAGCTGATCAAAAGCATTGAGCATATTGAACAAGGTCAGACAATAAAAGTACAGTTAAAAGATGGACAATTGGATTGTCAAGTACAGGGAATAGAGGAGCGATCCATAAATGAGTAAAGAACAACCCAAAAAAGATGAAGTGTCTTTTGAAGCTGCCATGCAAAAATTAGAAGAAATTGTTGGCAAACTTGAGGAGGGGGATGTCCCTCTGGAAATGGCAATTGATTATTTTCAAAAAGGAATGGAACTTTCCAAGCTTTGCCATGATAAACTTCAGCAAGTTGAAAAGCAAATGGACTATATTTTACGTGAAGATGGGCAATTAAAGCCATTTGAGCTGCAGGAGGAAGAAAAAGCGTGACCATACAGCTTAATCAATTTTTACATTCACGTAAACAGATAATTGAAAATGCCCTGCCGTCATATATTGAAAAGCTTCAAGCACCTCATTCATTAAAGGAGGCCATGAGATATTCATTAGAAGCAGGGGGGAAACGGCTTCGTCCAATTCTTGTGTTAGCCCTGCTTCATACATACAAACAATCAGAAGATTTAGGGATTGGTACAGCTTGTGCTGTTGAAATGATTCACACGTATTCACTTATTCATGATGATCTTCCTTGTATGGATGATGATGATTTAAGACGTGGAAAGCCAACGAACCATAAGGTTTTTGGAGAAGCATTGGCAGTTTTGGCTGGAGACGGATTATTAACTCAAAGCTTTTCATTAATTGTCAATGACCAACTACTGCCAGCTGACAAGAAGCTTAGAATTGTCTCAGAGCTTGTAAATGCAGCTGGTGCAGAGGGAATGGTTGGCGGACAAGTATCAGATATGGAAGGGGAAGTCAAAAAGCTAACACTTTCTGAGCTTCAATCCATTCATGAAAATAAGACCGCCAAGCTTTTAGGCTTTAGCATTATTTCTGGCGCCATTTTAGCAGGGGCTCCTGAAGAGGATATCGATAACTTGCGAAAGTTTGCTTACCACCTTGGTATTGCCTTCCAAATTCGCGATGATATTTTAGATATTGAAGGAAACCAAATGATTTTAGGAAAACCAGTTGGTTCTGATACAATAAATGAAAAGACAACTTATCCTTCTATTTTAACAATGCAAGGAGCAAAGGAAAAACTTAATGATCATATCGACTTTGCAAAAGAGATTCTCAACAATTTATCAGTTCGGTCTGAATTGCTTTATCAAATGTGTGACTTAATGGCAAATAGAGACCATTAATCAAGTATAGATTTTAAAACCGTTCCCGATTGGTAGCGGTTTTTATACTATTTTCATTCTGAAAGCAAGGTGCCCCTCACTTTAATCATTGTAATTACCGTTATTTTATGGTAAGTTTTTGCTTGCGCATAGTTATTCGATGTATAAATCTTATTTCATCCATTTTTAAATATAAGAAGTTTACATTAAAATATAAAGAAGAGAATATAATGTATAAAAGTAAACAGTCATATAGAATCAAACTGAATCCGAAAGTGAGTGATCCATTTGGATCTTCTATCCATTAAAGACCCGCGCTTTTTAAAAAAGCTTTCCATTAATGAACTTGAAAAGCTAAGTGCGGAAATCAGGCAATTTTTAATTGAAAAGCTATCAGAAACAGGAGGGCATATTGGGCCGAATTTAGGTGTGGTTGAACTAACCATCGCCCTTCACAAAGTTTTTGAAAGTCCAAAGGATAAATTTATTTGGGATGTTGGCCATCAATCCTATGTTCATAAAATTTTGACAGGAAGAGCGAATGAATTTGATACGCTTCGTCAATACAAAGGCTTATGCGGCTTTCCGAAACGAAATGAGAGTGAGCATGATGTATGGGAAACCGGTCATAGTTCAACATCATTATCGGCTGCAATGGGAATGGTTATAGCTAGAGATTTAAAGAAAACAAAAGAGCATATCATTCCGATTATAGGTGATGGAGCTCTTACCGGCGGGATGGCTCTTGAAGCTCTTAATCATATTGGTCATGAGAAAAAAGATATTATCGTAGTTCTTAACGATAATGAAATGTCGATTGCTCCAAACGTTGGTGCACTTCATAATGTGCTTGGGCGCCTTAGAACAGCAGGCAAGTATCATTGGGTAAAAGATGAACTTGAATATTTATTAAAGAAAATACCTGCTGTAGGCGGAAAGCTTGCTTCAACTGCTGAAAGAGTGAAGGACAGCCTGAAATACATGCTTGTATCAGGAGTATTTTTTGAAGAATTAGGATTTACTTATTTAGGTCCGATCGATGGCCATAATTACGAAGATTTATTTGAAAATCTTCAATACGCTAAAAAGACATCAGGCCCCGTTCTTTTTCACGTGATTACGAAGAAAGGAAAAGGGTATCAACCTGCTGAAACAGATACCATCGGTACTTGGCATGGAACAGGACCCTATAAAATTGAAACGGGTGATTTCGTAAAGCCAAAAGTTGTCGGTCCTGCGTGGAGCAAGCTTGTTAGTGAAACCGTACGTAAACTCGCTCGAGAAGATGAGCGGATTGTCGCAATTACTCCAGCTATGCCGGTTGGTTCAAAGCTTGAAGCATTCGCAGAGGAGTTTCCGGATCGGATGTTCGATGTAGGAATTGCCGAGCAGCATGCTGCAACGATGGCAGCAGGGCTTGCCACGCAAAATATGAAACCATTTCTGGCCATCTATTCAACCTTCTTACAACGTGCATATGACCAGGTTGTTCATGATATTTGCCGCCAAAATTTAAATGTCTTCATCGGTATTGATCGTGCAGGACTAGTCGGTGCAGATGGGGAAACACATCAAGGTGTGTTTGATATTGCCTTTTTAAGACATTTGCCAAATATGGTCATTATGATGGCAAAGGATGAAAATGAAGGACAGCACTTAGTTAATACAGCTTTAAAATATAATGATGGCCCAATTGCTCTTCGCTATCCGCGCGGTAACGGTATCGGAGTGAAAATGGATGAAGAGCTAAAAGAAATCCCAATTGGTACTTGGGAAGTTCTTAGAGAAGGCAGCGATGCGGTGATACTTACCTTTGGTACGACGATTGAAATGGCAATGGAAGCCGCAGAGATTATGGCTAAACAAGGTAAAGCGATACGTGTTGTCAATGCACGATTTATTAAACCTTTAGATGACCAAATGCTTCATGAAATCTTTACAGAGCAAATACCAGTGCTGACGATTGAGGAAGCTGTTTTGCAAGGAGGTTTTGGCAGTTCTATTTTAGAGTTTGCTCAAGAACATAATTATCATCAATCACTGATTTCAAGAATGGGTATTCCTGATCGTTTTATTGAGCATGGCAGTGTGTCGAAACTTCTTGAAGAAATCGGGATGACGAAAGAAGATGTTGTGGCACAATTAAGAGCGATGATGCCTGAAAAAGAGAAAAGGGTATTAAGATCATGAGTACGAAAAAAGAACGAGTAGATATTCTTCTTGTTGAAAACGGCTTGTTTGAAACAAGAGAAAAAGCGAAGCGTGCGATCATGGCAGGCCTCGTATATGGTAATGAAGAACGCTTAGACAAGCCAGGTGAAAAAGTTTCCCGTGATATCGTCTTAACAATAAAAGGGAATACACTTCCCTATGTTAGCCGCGGGGGACTAAAGCTTGAGAAAGCACTTAAAGAGTTTGACATTGATGTTAAGGATAAAATCATGATCGATATTGGCTCCTCAACCGGCGGCTTTACGGATTGTGCTCTGCAAAATGGTGCTAAGCTTTCATATGCGTTAGATGTTGGCTACAATCAATTAGCATGGAAGCTTAGGCAGGATGAGCGAGTTGTTGTCATGGAAAGAACCAATTTCCGGTATGCAACACCTGCTGATTTTCAGGAAGGGTTGCCGGAATTCGCTTCGATAGATGTTTCTTTTATTTCACTAAAGCTGATATTGCCTGTGCTAAAAACGATTTTAGTGGCTCATAGTGATGTTGTCGCCTTAGTTAAACCGCAATTTGAAGCCGGAAGAGAGTTAGTAGGCAAAAAAGGGATCGTACGTGATCCAAAAGTTCATGAGCTTGTATTAGAGGAAATGATTGAGTTTTCGTTAAAAGAGGGGTTTGATGTCTATAACCTATCTTATTCACCGATAACAGGTGGAGATGGAAATATTGAATTTTTATTACATCTTCGTTATGAAGGTGTAAAAGAACAAGGAAAAAACCACTTGGAGAAATCAGCTCCTGTCATTGTCGAGGCAGCTCATTCCACTTTAAAAGAAAATAAACAAAAAGCTAAGCAGGAAGAATAGCATATGCTATGATCCTGTTTTTTTCAAGTTTTAAGAAAGCATAAATTGCCAGCGAAGAAGGAATTCGACGTAGTGGCCAATTTTAAGTATAAAATATAAGAGCACCTACGCCTCTGTCTTCGCCTTTCAGGCTCGCCAGTCGACGAGTTTTCTTTATGGATTGTCATGAATTTTTATAGAATCGGAATGTTCTGGATATTCATGCAAAAAGTGAATGTGTGATTTTATTCTAAAATTATAATGATTCCCCCTTTACTCAGCTTTTTATGCAGTATTTCTAGACTTAATCTTTTTAAAACCTGTACATTTTAAGGTTTTTAATATAAGATGAAAAGTATAAACATGCAAAATTAAAAAGATATGCATCATTGCAAAAGGGGTGCTTTTATGAATAAAGGGCAAAGACATATTAAAATTCGAGAAATCATTTCAAATAATGATATTGAAACACAAGATGAATTAGTTGATTTATTAAAAGGAATGGGCTTTAATGTTACACAGGCAACGGTTTCTCGTGATATTAAAGAATTACATTTAGTAAAAGTGCCGATGCTTGATGGGCGTTATAAATACAGCCTGCCAGCAGATCAGCGCTTTAACCCATTACAAAAACTAAAGCGTGCACTTATGGATGCCTTTGTTAAAATCGACTCTGCCGGACATATGCTTGTGATGAAGACTCTTCCTGGAAATGCCAATGCTATTGGTGCCTTAATTGATAATCTTGATTGGGATGAGGTACTAGGGACCATTTGCGGTGATGATACAATCTTAATCATCTGCAGAACTGCAAAGGATACTGAAACGATTTCTGAACGTTTCTTAGATATGCTGTAAATTTAAGGATTTTCATCCATTCAAAGGTTTCAGTTAAAGGCAGCTGATAAATCAAGTATGATAAAGAAATATGAATACATTTATCCAAAAGAGGTGTGATTCTGTTTGCTAGCGGAATTATCAATAAAAAACTTTGCCATAATTGAATCATTAACGATTTCCTTTGAAAAAGGATTAACGGTGTTAACAGGTGAAACTGGAGCGGGAAAATCGATTATAATTGATGCAATCCATTTACTTGCGGGGGCTAGAGGGTCCTCGGAATTTGTCCGATTTGGGGAAAAACGAGCTGAGCTTGAAGGGTTATTTCTCATTGATGATGAACAACATCCAGTTTATACAAAATGTGAAAACTTCGGAATCGATATCAGTGATGGAATGATTGTTTTACGCAGAGATGTAGCTTCCTCAGGTAAAAGTATTTGCCGAATAAATGGAAAGCTGGTTACAATTGCCATTCTGAGAGAAATCGGCCAGTGTTTAGTTGATATTCATGGACAGCATGATAACCAGGAGCTTATGAATGAGGAAAATCATTTAACATTGCTTGATCAATATGGCGGAAAAAAAGTGAGACAAGCGATAGATGCTTATTTTCAAATATTTAAAAGCTTTGATAATTTACAGAAAAAAATCAAACAACTTTCCGAAAATGAACAGGAAATGGCTCACCGTCTTGATCTCCTTCAGTTTCAATTAGATGAAATTGAAAAAGCAGAATTACAGCCTAATGAAGATGAGCTACTTCAGAAGGAAAAAAATCAAATTTCCAATTTTGAAAAAATCTATGAAGCCTTAAAAAACAGCTACAATTCCCTTCATGGTGAGCAAAAGGGATTGGACTGGGTCGGACATGCAATGAGCAATTTAGAAGATGTCTCCTCAATCAATGCAACATTAAAGGAATTATCGGAAACCATTTCAAATGCGTATTATTTACTTGAGGATCTTTCCTATCAAGTTCGAAATGAATTGGATTCATTGGAATTTGATCCGGAGCGTTTAAATTTTGTTGAGGGTCGATTAAATGAAATTACTCATTTAAAACGTAAATATGGGCAAACAGTAAAAGAGATTTTAACGTATTCGGCACGTATTGAAGAGGAAATCGATCAAATTCAAAATCGTGACAGTCACCTGCATAAATTAAAAAAAGAGCTTGATTCGATTCTTAAGGATTTGGCAATTGAAGCAAAAAACCTAACAAGTATTCGAAGAAACTTCGCTGATATATTAACAGATGAAATTCATCGCGAGTTAAAAGAGCTATATATGGAAAAAACAACCTTTAACGTACATTTTGCAGAAAAAATAACCACATTTAACGAAGTGAAATTTACTCCAACCGGTGTGGATGATGTAGAATTCTATTTATCGACTAATCCTGGTGAACCTTTAAAGCCTTTAAGTAAAACAGCATCTGGAGGAGAGCTGTCACGAATTATGTTAGCAATGAAAAGCATTTTTTCCCAACACCAAGGGATTACATCGATCATATTTGATGAAGTGGATACAGGTGTAAGCGGACGTGTCGCACAAGCGATTGCAGAAAAAATTTATCGCGTTTCAAATGGCTCACAGGTCTTATGCATTACCCACCTTCCTCAAGTTGCTGCAATGGCAGATACCCATCTATATATTGCGAAAGAAACCAAATCAGGTCGAACAAAAACGAGTGTAAAGCCACTTAATGAAGAAGAAAAAATTAAAGAGATTGGTCGTATGATTGCTGGAGTAGAAGTGACCGAGCTTTCAAAGGAGCATGCAAAAGAGCTGCTTGCTTTAGCCCATACGTCAAAGAAATAACAATAAAAAGCAGCCTTTAGGCGGCTTTTTATTTGCTTAAGGATAAAAAAATTTCATTATGCTTAAAACTTACAACAAAACCTTCTTTTTTCTAATGATTGAAGTTATAAATAAGCGTTGAGAAGGCTAAATTAAAACTGTAGCCATATATAGTTGTGGTGTGGGTTAGGAGCGAGGAGAGTGAAAGTTATTGCAAATAGATAAAATGAGAAAAATAGTTGGTGTAATTCTCCTTGTTTCATTCATGTGTTTAGGATTTGTAAAAGAAGTAAAGGAATACGTTAAAATACCAACAAGTTTGTCGGTGTTTGAGTCACAGCAAGTGAGCGTGGAAAGTTCAATTCCTGTAACGGCTTCGCAACTAGATGTACAAGAGGCATTTACAGTTCAAAAGAATAGTGATGGTAAAACACTTGATGTTCATGGTAAAAAAGCGGGAGAAGGTGCAGTTGTATTTGATCTTGCAGGCTTTCCTGTTAAAAAGGTTGGCGTAAATGTTCTTCCAGATTTTAAAGTGATTCCAGGCGGACAATCAATTGGTGTAAAATTAAATACCCTTGGCGTTTTGGTGGTTGGACATCACCAAATCAATACAACTGAAGGAAAGAAATCTCCGGGTGAATTAGCTGGTGTTCAGGTCGGAGACATCATTACAAGCATCAATGGCACAAAAATTGAACAAATGAGTGATGTAACCCCGTTTATTCAAGAAGCTGGGAAAACAGGAAAACCTCTTGATTTAATTCTATCCAGAGAAGAAAAAGAAGTGAAAACAAAGCTTTATCCTCTTAAAGATGAAAATGATCAATCTTATCGAATTGGTTTGTACATTCGTGATTCTGCGGCAGGAATCGGGACGATGACTTTTTATGATCCTAAGTCAAAAAAGTACGGTGCATTAGGACATGTTATCTCTGATATGGATACGAAAAAACCAATTGTTGTTGAGGATGGACAAATCGTGCGATCGACCGTAACATCGATTGAAAAAGGCAGCAACGGTAATCCTGGAGAAAAGCTTGCTCGCTTTTCTGGAGATCGTGAAGTCATTGGCAGCATTACACGTAACAGTCCATTTGGAATTTTTGGGGAGCTTAATCAAGATATTCGCAATTGGATAATGGATAAAGCCATACCGATCGCGCTTTCGAATGAAGTAAAAGAAGGTCCTGCAAAAATTTTAACAGTTGTTGAGGATGACAAAGTTGAACAGTTTGATGTAGAAGTAGTCAGCTCTGTTCCGCAAAAATTTCCTGCAACAAAAGGAATGGTCATAAAAATCACCGATGAAAAATTATTAGATAAAACAGGCGGGATCGTTCAAGGGATGAGCGGCAGCCCAATTATCCAAAATGGAAAGGTGATCGGTGCGGTCACACATGTTTTCGTAAATGATCCAACAAGCGGGTACGGTGTTCACATTGAATGGATGCTAAATGAAGCAGGAATTGATATTTATTCAAAACAAAAACAAAAGGTAAGTTAAGAAAAAAATGGTAATACGCCAGGAAATTTCAATTTCTTGGCGTATTTTTCATTTTCTGCTTTTATTTTAATTGGGATTTATGTAAAATAAAGTTGAAAAGATTTTTCGACAAAACAACCTTAGTCTCAAAAAGTCAAATGGCGTTTTTAGTCGAAAAAAGGAGCAAATTGAAGGTATATAATGATAAACTCTGCTTTTTAAAGTTTTTTTATAAAAATAAAGGAATTTTACTCACATTGTCGAATTTGTTTAGGTATAATCATGTATAGATATAAGACATAATGGCAAAACGAGACTGAGGAGGAAGATTTGTGAAAAAAATTAAGGATTGTATTGTTGATGATAACCGTGAACTTGTTGGTTTATTAGAGGAATATCTCTCAAGTCAAGATGATATTGAAGTTCTAGGCGTTGCGTATAATGGCCAAGAATGTTTAAATATGTTAAAAGAAAAAGAAAAAGATCCTGATGTATTGGTATTAGATATTATTATGCCGCATTTAGATGGCCTAGGTGTGTTAGAAAGATTAAGACAAATGGACCGTCCGCAGCCTAATGTCATTATGCTTACAGCATTTGGACAAGAGGATGTTACGAAAAAAGCGGTAGACCTTGGAGCAGCATACTTTATTTTAAAACCTTTTGATATGGAAGGCTTAGCGAGTCATATCCGCCAAGTAAGCGGAAATGCGGCACCGCTAATAAAACGTGCTAGCTCCTCTGTTAGATCATCGAATGAATCCTCTCATGGCAAAGGAAAAAACCTTGATGCCAGCATCACGAGCATTATCCATGAAATCGGTGTGCCAGCACATATTAAAGGATATTTATATTTACGTGAAGCCATCTCTATGGTCTATAACGATATTGAATTACTTGGATCCATTACAAAGGTGTTATACCCGGACATCGCCAAAAAATACAACACAACTGCTTCCCGCGTTGAAAGGGCTATTCGGCATGCAATTGAAGTTGCATGGAGCAGAGGGAATATTGAATCAATCTCCTCTCTGTTCGGATATACAGTTAGTATGACGAAAGCAAAGCCGACAAATTCAGAATTCATCGCGATGGTTGCGGATAAGCTTCGTTTGGAGCATAAGGCAAGCTAATGGCGGTGAAAGCCAAGCTTATCAAGGGTTTATAGTTAAATTGTAATTATTGGAACACTGACATAAGTAACCAACTAATTTTTAATTAAATACCGGTTAATTTTAAACCTTCCTATTTATTGGGTCATACCAAGATTTAGGGAGGTTTTTTGTTTTGTCTGGGATTGAAGATCACTTAGATAATTTTATGCTTTACTGTGATTCAAAAAATTTATCTAGAAAAACATTAGCAAGTTATGAACAAACACTGAAACTTTTCATTTTGTACTTAGATGTTATTGCCATCCCAAAATGACCAAAAGTTGACGGTATTGCCTGTCCAGAATTAGACGATTATAATGTCCATATAT
>NZ_CANNCR010000004.1 GCF_947503125.1 uncultured Metabacillus sp. | reverse complement strand
CACTTTTAACCTAATTTCACGGGGGTGGCAAGTTTTTTGCATTTAAAGCCCTTAAATTCAAAGATTATTAACTTTTTAATATATAAGTTTTGACAATACGCGCCTTTACGGGGAGGGTACTTAATGAAAACAAGATACATGATTGATGATCGAATACTAATGCTGCATCTTCATAAAGATTACGGTATTCAAGTTGTGAGTGTAAAATTTATACCAATGGGTGATTCAGCATACTCTTACAAAGTGAATTGCCGCAATGGGGATACTTATTATTTGAAATTGTTTGCTCATAAAAATGATAGACAAAGAAAAGCAGTTGAAAAGCTTCAGAACTATTTGCCATTGATCTGGACGTTGCATCACGGTGGTTTTCTGACAAATATTACATATCCCATTAAAAAACAAAATGGTGATTTTAAAACAACATACAATGACATGACATTGGTTTTGTTTCAGTTTATTGAAGGAGAAACATTGGCAGAGGCATACCCTTTCTCAAAAGAGATTTTGGAAGAAATTGCAAAAGAGATGGCGGCAATCCATCAGATTCCAAAGGATATCGCCATCACCTCTATAGAAAGGGAAACATTTGATATTTCCTTTGAATCTGACCTATTAAAATGTATATCAGTGCTTGAAGGATCTGCTGCAAAAGACTGCCAAATAATAAAGAGTTTAAGAGAGCAGGTAGTATTAAATAAAGAGCAAATTATGTACTTACTAAAGCTTGTTCGTGAACTGCGGGCTAGTGCACTAAATGAGAACAATGACAATGTTTTGTGTCATGGCGATCTGTGGGGAGGAAATTTAATTCTACAAAAAAACAAGCTGTTTATCATTGATTGGGAATCAGCAATGATAGCACCGCCTGAATATGATTTGTTTGGTTATATCAGTGAGGAATTTGAAGTGTTTTTTACCGCTTATCAAAAGCATATAAAACATGCCGTTTCTTTAAATATTGATCTATTAAGATTTTACTCCTATCGTTACCACCTTCGAAATCTAACAAATTGGTTGATCAATATTCTCTATCGAAACACCGAAGAAACTCAAAACGAAAATGATTTAGACATGATTCTTCATCATTGCATGAACCGTTGGGATTATATTGAACCAAATATGATAAAGGCTGAAGAAATCATACATAAGGTATGTTCAGATTAGCTATGTAATAGGAGAAGTGAATCATACTCCTCCTTTGGAAATCATCAGTTCAATAATGAATTGATAACGAACACAAAAAATGCCAACCAGTGAACATCTCGGTTGGCATTTTACTATCTTTATATAGTATTGATCGGTTATCTAACAAAGTTAGTCATCTAATAAGATTCGATAATGATGTTTCGATAATGGAGTAAATCCCAGCTTTTTATAAAGCTCTATTGCAGGATGATTTGTTTGAATCACTTGTAAATACATGTGATGTCCACCGTTTTCATATGCCCATTTTGTAAGAACGTTCATGAGATAAGTGGCGGTCCCTTTTCTCCGATGCTGCCTGTTGACTACGATATTGCTAATACACGCCCAGCCATCTTCTAATACAACTGTACCAAGTCCAATTGTTTCCTCTTGATCCGATATACGTAAAAAGGTTTTTAATGGTTTTATAGATGAAAAAATATGGGCATATGCTTCTTGTCTATTTGAAGAAAATCCTTCTAATTTAATAAATTCTTCAATCCATGTATCATCTGGCTCTGATAAATACTCTATTTTCCATAAACTTTTATTTATTATATGCATGAATATGTCTTCGCATGATGCAGTCATCGTATAACATTCATCTACTTTTTGGTATCCATTAGATTTTAATAGATAGTCCAGCTCTTTTGGAGAAATTTCACTTATATAAAAACAGGGAGGAATCGATTTCTCTTGATAAAACGTTTCAATCTTTTTTAACCACATCGAATCTTGCGGCAGGGATCCAAGGGTATGTACGCTATTTGCTCGTTTGGTCACACCAAATGTAGCTCTCATTGTCCAATTTTCAAAGGTTTCTTGGGTATAACAAGGCCAAGCTTTTGCTGCTAATTGCTCAATAAAATTGATTAGGCTCTCATCTGTTTCTGTTTTCATCTATAGCCCTCCAGTGAATGTTTTTTAATGTAAATTAAACTCTTTTTTTCGGGTTAATGTTATATTTATAAAATAATGTAGGAAGAGGTTTTTTGGAATAATTTTTAATTTTTCTCCATAAGAAATGTCATTTATTCGCTTTATGAAAAGGAGTGGGCTGCTTATCTATCAGCAGCCCATATAATCCATTATTCATTTAGATGTGCATATTGAGCCTTTAATTCTGCCTCTATTTCCTGCAATTTTTCTTCCAATTTTGTAATGGAATGTCCAGTCGATTCTAGCTTTTCAATATCACCTTGAATACGAATATACTCCATTTTTAATTCTGAAATTTTTTGATTGATTTTCTCTTTTTCCATTTAACGACCCTCTCCCCAAAACGTAATTTGAACAAGTTTATACAAAAATTCAAATCAGTCTGTAAGTGTGTTCAAGATTAGCATCATTATTTCAATTTGCTAGATGAATTGTTCACGCCTTTAATGAATGATATCAATTTTCTTAAACACATTATCTCAATTAAGCCTTCCACTTACAAGGAATTCAACTAGTTTAAGGTTAGTTGATGATTAATGGATTTGTTAAAAATAGGAAGTTGGCATAAATCGATTTAGAAAATTTTAAAAAATAGGTAGAGAAATTTTTTATGCAAAGCTATACTAGTCATATTAGAAAATTGGAAGAACTAGTAGTATTATTTACTAGTTTTTATTTCTACAGGGCACAACAAAAAGGGAGGATGTAAGATGGATGTTGTAACACTAGGTGAATCCATGGTGGTGTTTACTCCAAATAGTGATGGATTCATGCGAAATGCTACTCAATTTACAAAAAAGATTGGCGGAGCAGAATCAAATGTCGCAATCGGACTTGCAAGATTAGGTCATGATGTTGGCTGGATTAGCAAGCTGGGCGATGATGAATTTGGAAAAGCTATTCTAGCTGCCTTAAAAGGTGAAAATGTTGATGTAAGCAAAGTAACATTTGATCAAGAAGCACCTACCGGCATTTATTTCAAAGAGCCAAGAAGACAAAATAATATGAGAGTCTATTATTACCGAAAAGGCTCAGCAGCTAGTAAGCTGGCACCAAGTGATCTTGATAATGAATATCTTTCCAAAGCGAAATATCTTCATATCACAGGGATCACGCCAGCGTTAAGTCAAAGCTGCAGAGAAACGATTTTTGAAGCTATTAGACTTGCCAAAAGTAATGGAAGTACCATTGTGTTTGATCCAAATCTTCGTACAAAGCTTTGGGATGCGGAAACAGCGAGAAAAACATTGCTTGAAATTGCTGCTGAAGCTGATATTATTTTACCTGGTGTATCTGAGGGAGAATTTTTATTTGGTGAAAATGACCCTCTTAAACTAGGAGAATTATTTTTGAATCATGGCGCATCAGTCGTTGTCATGAAAATGGGTGCTGAAGGTGCTTATTATTTTACAGAGAAAGAGAGCGCTTTAATTCCTGGGTTCCCGGTTAAACAGGTCGTTGATCCAGTTGGAGCAGGGGACGGGTTTGCTGCAGGGTTTCTATCAGGATTATTAGATGGCTTGGAACTAAGCAAGGCTGTAGAGCGTGCCAATGCTGTTGGAGCACTTGTAACAATGGTAAATGGCGATGTAGACGGATTGCCAGAACGAGAAGAAGTTGAGCAATTGCTATCAAAAAATGGAGAAGATGTAGTGCGATAAGGAGGAAATCAATCATGAGTCATCTAGAAATTATTAAAGAAACCGGAGTTGCAGCGGTCATTCGCGGGGCAACAAAGGATAATATAGTTGCCATCGCTAGTGCGTTAAAAGAAGGCGGAGTAAAAGTACTGGAAATTACGGTTGAAACACCTGGTGCATGTGGTGCGATTGAAAAAGCTTCACAGGAATTTGATGATGTACTAGTCGGTGCCGGTACAGTTCTAGATCCTGAAACAGCAAGAACAGCAATCATGTCAGGAGCAAAATTTGTATTTTCACCAACTACAAATGTAAAAACAATTGAAATGGCTAAACGATATGGTGTTGTCAGCATCCCTGGCGCCTTAACACCAACTGAAATTTTAACAGCTTTTGAAAGCGGTGCAGATTTAATTAAGGTTTTCCCTGCAAACGTATTCGGACCAAGCTATATTAAAGATATCCACGGCCCAATGCCCCAAATTCCGATTATTACAACAGGAGGCATTTCCGTTGATAATGTAGGAGATTATATTAGAGCAGGTGCTGTTGGGGTCGGTGTCGGCAGCTCATTGGTTAACACGAAAAAGGCTTTAACAGATGAATATTTAACTGAAATCACCGCAACAGCTGCGAGATTTATTCAAGCTGTTAAAGAAGCGCGGGGATAAATCGATGAAGGCAATCTATCATGGTGATAGGTTGCTTTTTTTTATACCAGAATTTATATATTTTCTTAACATAGCTTGCGTTTCTGAATCTAGCTCCAGGCGCCATCGGCTCTAGGGTCTAGTCAAACAGGAATTGAAGGTAAAGAACACCTTCTATTCCTGTTCGCCTTATGCTTGTCGCCTTATGCTTAGCGCCTTGAGCTTTTTTAATATTTAGCAATATTTCGATATGGTAATAGAGGATTCACTCGAATTTTACTGAATGATAGAAAGGTTATAAGAATACTAATTTAAAGTTGCTAGAATAACTCGTAAAGTTATAAGATTCTTCTTCAAATGTGCATCCTCGTATTATACAGACTTAGCTAGTTAATAGTCTGAAACCATATAAAATTCCCCCCTTGCTTCAACCTTAAGCATTATCGTTTTCTATTTTTTGTTAGAGAAAGCATCAATTTCATATAAAATAACGTTTGTTTTTGTTCGAAATTGTTCTATAATAAAAACTAAATAGTTTTTAACGGGGGATTACCAATGCTTTCAGTGGAACGGCATGAACGAATAATTGAACAATTAGATAAAAGCAAAATTGTGAAGGTTTCTGAACTTAGCAAGTTATTGGAAGTGACAGAAAAAACGGTTAGAGGTGACCTTGAGCTCTTAGAACAAAGAGGTCTTCTAAAGCGAATTCATGGTGGAGCAGTTATTGTTGAAGAAGAAGGTAGAATGCTCCCGATTGCTGAGCGGCAATCACGCCACAGTGAGGTAAAGCTTGCAATTGCGAAAGAGGCGGTTAAGCTAATCAAACCAAATGAGACGATTCTCATGGATGGCGGTAGCACAACGCTGGCAATTGCTGAATTGCTTGGGGAATTTCCAATAACTGTGATAACAAATGATTTGAAAATAGCCAATATTTTATTGGATAAAAACAATGTTCAACTAATTGTCTTGGGCGGGACGAGAATTAATTACTCCTCCTCTTTAATTGGTGCTCAGGCAACGGAAATGCTGGATAGAATCAGGGTAAACAGATTGTTTTTCGGGACAACGGGTGTTTCTCTTGAACATGGCTTGACTGTCATAAACAGCATCCATGCTGATTGGAAAAAGCAAATCATAAAATGTGCAGACCATGTAACATTGGTTGCGGATTCAACAAAATTTGAAAAGGTAGCACTAATTCAATTTGCTTCTTTGGAAGAAGTGAATGAAATTGTAACAGATTCAAGATTGGATCATAGCGTCAAGGAAATGCTGGAAACTCAAAATATTACTTTGCAGATTGCTGAAATGTAATAAAAAAACCAAAATTAGATGACAAACGAACAATTAACCGTTGTCATCTTTTTTATTTGTGTTATAATCAAACCATAACGAACTAAATTGAACAATTACGCACTTATATAGAGGAGGCTAGGAAATGGAATCTCTTTTTTCATTACAAGGCAAAGTGGCCTTAATAACTGGTGCCAGCCGCGGATTGGGCCAAGGAATGGCGGTTGGACTTGCTGAAGCAGGGGCAGCTGTTATTGGTGCCGGGATGAGTGATATGTCGGGAACTCGTAAAAAAATTGAAGAAATTGGCGGCACATTCTACGAAGTTAAAATTGATCTTTCACAAGATCAGGCCGCAGAAAAATTAGTCTCTGAAGCTTTATCTTTAACTAACAAGATTGATATTTTAGTAAACAACGCAGGAATTATACGCCGTGCAGAAGCAGAAAATTTCACAGATGATGATTGGTTCGAAGTGATCAAGGTCAATCAGCATGCTGTTTTCCAATTATGCAGAGAGGTTGGAAGGCATATGCTGGAAAATCGTTCAGGCAGAATCATCAATGTTGCTTCCATGCTTTCCTTCCAAGGTGGTTTACGAGTGCCAGCTTACACAGCAAGTAAACATGCTGTTGCCGGCTTAACGAAGTCACTTGCAAATGAATGGGCAAGCAGAGGTGTCAATGTAAATGCGATTGCACCAGGGTATATGGAAACAGAT
The DNA here is from genome assembly GCF_947503125.1 of uncultured Metabacillus sp. Taxonomy (GTDB): domain Bacteria; phylum Bacillota; class Bacilli; order Bacillales; family Bacillaceae; genus Metabacillus. Next base: position 202,110 of record NZ_CANNCR010000004.1, on the reverse strand, counting down.
AATACAGCACAGCTTCGCGCAAATACTGAACGAAATGAATACATTACATCAAGAATTCCGCAGGGACGCTGGGGTACTCCAGATGATTTAAAAGGTGCTGTAGTCTTCTTAGCTTCTGAGGCTTCAAGCTATGTGAATGGTCATATTTTATGTGTTGATGGCGGATGGATGAGTTCATAACTAAATCGCAAGCGTCTTGATCAGCTTTGACAAGCATAAGATACTTCAGAATGGAAGGTGTTCTTTGCCTTAAATTATGGAAAGGCTAGACTTTTGGGGCTCGCTGGCAGTCAAACTGCAAGACGTCAATCTCCATTGTGCACTTACACAACCTGTGCTTCAAAGCTGGTTGTCAAAGTCTAAAACGAAGTATTTCAAAATTTTTAATATCGAAAGGGGAAATGAATAATGGAAATTAGACATGCTACAAATCCGGCAGATTTTAAATCGTATACAACAGAAAGATTAAGAAGTGACTTTTTAATCGATTCACTTTTCGTACAAGGGGAAATTAACCTGGTTTATTCACACTACGATCGTGTGGTAACAGGCGGAGCGATCCCAACTGCGCAAGCGCTTAAGCTTGAAGATCAAGAAACATTAAAAACAGATTATTTCTTAGAAAGACGCGAGGTCGGCATCATTAATATTGGTGCTGAAGGAACCGTTTTAGTTGATGGCCAGGCATATACATTAAATAAAAGAGATTGTCTTTACGTTGGATTAGGAAATAAGGAAGTGTTATTTGAAAGCAGCAATGCATCTGATCCAGCTAAATTTTATATTGTTTCAACACCGGCTCATAAGCAATTCCCGACGAAAAAAGCGCCGATCGAAGATGCTGAGCCAAATCATTTAGGCTCTGACAGTGAATCTAATAAACGTACGATTTACAAATACATCCATGCCGATGGTATTCAAAGCTGTCAATTAATGATGGGAATGACTCTATTAGAACCTAACAACATGTGGAACACAATGCCGGCCCATCTTCATGACCGCCGTATGGAAGTATACCTTTATTTCGATATGGATGAAGATTCCCGCGTATTCCACTTTATGGGGGAGCCAAAAGAAACACGCCACCTCGTTGTAAAAAATGAACAAGCAGTTCTTTCACCGCCTTGGTCAATCCATTCTGGTGTGGGCACAAGCAACTACACATTCATCTGGGCAATGGCTGGGGAAAATTATACGTTCACAGATATGGATGCTGTTAAGATGGATGAATTAAAATAATAAACTTTAATAGATAGTGCTGCTTATTCTGGGAAGTGAAGGGTAAGGGCACTATTTTTTTATGGAAGCTATGAAACACTTTTTTTAGATTTGTCCACTTGTTGAATAGATCTTATATTTTGATTTCTGCAGAAACAACGTAATATATGAAAACCTGCAGATGGCAATGAAATGTGAGAAAGATTTCGGAACAGTTTATAAGCGGGCACCTGTAGCCAAAACAACAAGCAAGTTTAATAGAATATTAATGTAAGAAAAGTCATTATTTAGATATAATACAATGAAAATTAATGCTATAATAGACGAAAGAATATTCAGAAAGCGGGATGTATTGTAATGACGGATCTTATGGGTGGACTAAATCGAATATTTGAATGGGTTATGCGATTGTCCGTGATAAATTTACTATGGATAGGATTTAATCTGCCAATCTGTTATTTGGCTCTTTCTTTACTTTATGCAAGTAACTCATCCGTTTTATTTATGCTATTAGCAACCATCGTCGTCTTGGCTCCTTTTTTCTTTTTTCCAGCAACAACAGCAATGTTTGGGGTTGTGAGAAAGTGGGTGATGGGTGAGCATGATGTCCCATTATTTAAATCGTATTGGGCATATTATAAGGAAAACTATGTAAGAAGTATGTCTGGAGGTCTTATTTTCTCTCTCATTTGGGTTATCTGGGGAGTTGACTTCTATTTCTTCTCTAAAGTTAATGTTATTCTAAGCTCTATCTTTTTAGTAGGATTTTTCTTTTTGTTTTTGTTTGCGCTTACTTTTTTTGCAAATACGGTTCACGCAGATTTGAAGTTTTTCCAGAATCTTAAAAATTCGTTTTTCTTAACCTTACTGTATCCTTTTAATAATATATTGGTGGTTGTGCTTAACGGAATCATCATATATGTCAGCTTAACAATGTTTACCTTTCTTATACCGTTTTTTATGGGTTCACTAATAGCCTTTGTCTCCTTCGCCGGTTATTATCAGAAGGTTTCGAAGATCCAAGGATCGAAAAAGGAAGCGATTGAATAATTGAAAACTTGCATCGGAAACTTGGTTTGTCATTGAGACGGCCAAGTTTTTTGTTAAAGAAAGTTTACCTTTTTATGCTAAGTTTTCTGTCTTATTCAATATCATTATATTTGCCCTAGGTTGAGTGATGTGCTTCCGCTATTTATAGTTAAATAAAAGGAAGAAAAGACTTATACATTGAACTAAAAAAGCTAAAGAATACTTATTCAAAAAAATAAAAGACGCTCAGATAATTTTAAAAGAAAACTAGATAATCTGAGACCATGAATATACTAATGGTTTTCACTATAATGATATTAGATTCATTGGAGGTTTGGATGAATTGAGTGAAATGGTGACAGCTAGTTATCGAAATAAGTGGAATGGTCCGTTCCATTATCATTCACATCAGGATTATGAGATCTATTTTTTCCATGCAGGGGACTGCAGATATTTAATTCACAATCACATTTATGATCTTGAGCCCGGGGATATTTTGGTTATGGATGGCCTGACATTACATAAACCCAATGTTAGTCCCACGAGTGAATATGTTCGGAGTGTAATTCAATTTTCCCCTCATTGGATTAAAGGTATTTTGCTGGAAATGGGCAGCATGTATTTGCTTGAAACGTTTCAAACATTACACAATTGTTTGATCCGAACGAATGAAAATGAAGAATCAAAAGAACTGGAAAAAGTGTTTTGCCGTCTTGCCGAGTTAAGTCGAACGGCTGAATTTCCTGATATTCAAACGGAGACAGAAATGAAAGTCCTGTTGCTTCAGGTGTTAATTAGTGTCCATAAGCTCGGAAAGATGAATTCGATTGAAATTCCTCTTCAAAAAGAAGATAAAGCCGTGCATGCTGAAAACATTGCAGATTATATCCAGAAGCATTTTATGAACAAATTGACTTTACAGTGTATCGCAGACAATCTGAATGTAAGCAGATCATATGTTGCTCAAGTATTTAAGACAATGACGGGCTATACGGTTATGGAGTATGTGATGGAATGTCGCTTAAGGCAGGCAAAATACTTACTCGAAATGGAACCGCTTAAACCGTTAAAGGATGTTGCGTATGAATCCGGATTTGAAAGCGCTACACATTTTAGCCGGTACTTTCGAGAAAAAGCAGGGGTAACGGCAAAAGAATTCCGCCAAATCCGTTTAAAAAATAGGTAAAGGAAGTGTGTTTAAGTGGAGCATAAATTTGCAGCACAATTATTTACATTACGTGAGGAATTAAAGGAAGGAATCCGACCGTTATTAAAGAAGCTTAAAGAAATGGGCTGGGCAGGTGTACAAATTTCCGCTTTGCCTCAAGGATATGACGAAAACGAAGTGGCACTTGCATTAAAAGAAAATAACTTACATGCAGTCGGAATGCATATATCGTTGGACCGTTTAAAACATGACCTCAATGGTGTATTAAAAGAAGCAGAATTATATGGAACAAAAGATATTATTCTTCCATCGGTTCCATCTGATTTGAAAAATCCAGAAGGGTATAAAGAAATAAAAAGGATCCTGAACCAGATTGCAAACGAGGCACCTGAATATCGAATTTCCTATCATAACCACGCATTTGAATTTGATACCCAAATAGATGGTCAGGATGCTCATCGTTATTTACTAGATCCATCAGATGATAATCAGATTTTAGCAGAAATAGATGTATATTGGCTGAAAAAGGCTGGCCAAGATCCGCTTGAATATATAGCCCCTTATGCAAACAGGATGCCGATCATTCACTTAAAGGATATGACAAATGATCAGCGGCAAACCTTTGCAGAAGTAGGAACAGGTGTTATAGATTTTATTCCTATTTTACAATGGGGTGAAGCAAATGGTATTGAATGGTATGCAGTTGAACAGGACATTTGTGAACGCCCTCCATTAGAATGTCTAGAAACGAGTCTACGAAACTTAAAGAAATTTGCAAAAGAAGTAAAGGAAAAAGAGAGTTCTAGACTGTAGGGTTTACCAAGAGAGCAAATAAATTTAGATGATGAGGTGAGGCAGATGAGTTTAATAAAAGTTGGAATTATTGGTGTTGGAAATATGGGCAGAGCACATGTTCAGCTTTTAGGTAAAGGAAAGATAAATGGAGCAATTTTAACGGCAGTATGCGACCCATTTCAAGATCAGCTTGAATCATTAGTAAGTGATGCACAAGGTGATGTGGAGATTTTTCGAGACGAAGATGCCTTTTTAAATGAATCCGGTATTGATGCAGTCCTGATTTCGACTCCGCATTACGATCATCCGAAGTTGGCTATGAAGGCATTTGCAAAGGGGATGCATGTTCTTATTGAAAAACCGGCAGGAGTCTATACAAAAAATGTCGCTGAAATGAATAAAGTAGCAGAAGAAAGCGGCAAGGTCTTTGCTATTATGTATAACCAACGGACAAACCCAATTTATCAAAAATTGCGCGAGCTGATTCAAGCTGGTGAACTCGGTGAGATAAAACGTACAAATTGGATTATAACTGATTGGTATCGCTCGCAAAGCTATTATGATTCAAGTGATTGGCGGGCAACCTGGCATGGTGAAGGCGGCGGTGTATTATTAAATCAGTCGCCCCATCAGTTAGATTTATGGCAATGGACAACAGGGCTTATGCCAAAGAAAGTTCATGCTTTTTGTCACTATGGAAAATACCATGATATTGAGGTTGAGGATGATATTACTGCTTACGTAGAGTATGAAAACGGTGCTACAGGGGTGTTTATTACTTCCACAGGTGAAGCACCTGGAACAAACCGCTTTGAGATTGCTGGTGACCGCGGGAAGATGGTCGTAGAAAATAACAAGCTTACTTTTTACCGCTTAACTCAATCTGAACGGGAATTTAACGCAACATATAAAGGCGGTTTTGGAAATCCTGAATGTTGGACAATTGATATTCCTATTGAAGGAAAAAGCACAGGACATCTAGGAATTATTCAAAATTGGATTGATTCAATCACAAAGGGCACTCCGCTATTTGCTCCAGGTGAAGAGGGAATAAAGGGATTGGAAATTTCTAATGCAATTTATTTATCATCATGGCTAAACCAACCAGTTGAATTGCCAATTGATGCAGATCTTTACTATGAAATGCTGCAAGAAAAAATAAAGAATTCAACATTTCAAAAAAAGAGCGTAAAAAAAGTGAATTTAGACGTATCAGGAACACATTAAGAGAGGAGAATGAACGATGACGAAGGATGGAATGACTTATGCTCCAAAAGGGAAACCGAATCCTGTTGTAGAAAAAGGGGAGTTTCAATTTGCTGCAGCTGCGCTTGACCATGGCCATATTTATGGCATGTGCAACGGGTTAATTGAAGCAGGCGCAACATTGAAATGGGTGTATGACCCTGATCCAAAAAAAGTGGCCGGGTTTGTCAAAGCTTTCCCTGATGTCATGCCAGCAGAGTCATTAGAGCAAATATTATCTGATGATTCAATAAGGCTTGTCGCTGCAGCAGCAATTCCTTCAAAACGGAGTGAGCTAGGTAATCAGGTGATGAGAGCTGGAAAAGATTATTTTACAGATAAAGCTCCTTTTACAACTCTTGAACAGCTTGAAGAAACAAAAAGAGTAGCAGAACAAACGGGCCAAAAGTACATGGTTTATTATAGTGAGCGACTCCATGTGGAAGGAGCTGTTTATGCGGGTGAGTTAATTGAGAAGGGCGCAATCGGGCGTGTGATTCAAGTTACAGGTTTTGGCCCGCATCGACTAAATGCCTCCGGCCGCCCGGACTGGTTTTTTAAGAAAGAGGAATACGGCGGAATTTTATGCGATATAGGCAGCCATCAAATTGAACAATTTTTATTCTATGCAGGCTGTAAAGATGCAAAAGTTTTGCATAGTAAAATTGCAAACTATCATAATCCAGAATATCCGGAGCTAGATGATTTTGGAGATGCTACCTTGGTTGGCGATAATGGTGCGACAAACTATTTCCGTGTTGATTGGTTTACACCAGATGGATTAAGCACATGGGGTGACGGTAGAACCTTTATTATTGGAACAGAAGGCACCATTGAAATCCGCAAATACGTGGATCTGGCAAGAGACGAAAAGGGAAATCACGTCTATTTAGTGAATAATGACGGAGAGCAGCATTTCAACGTTTCCGGCCAGGTGGGGTATCCGTTCTTTGGACAGTTAATCTTAGATTGCATAAATCGAACAGAAAATGCAATGACTCAGGCTCATGCCTTTAAAGCAGCAGAATTATGCTTGAGGGCGCAAGAGCAAGCAGTAGTTATCACAGAGCAACAAGTACAGGTAAAATAAGTGAAAAAATGAACCAACCCTTAGCATAAAGATTCACGCTCAGGGTTGGTTTGTTTTCGTATTCCTTCTATAAAGATTGTCAGGGGGCTATTTTCCGATACTCCTTCGGTGTCAGACCCGTATGCTTCTTAAACGTCCGATAAAAATAAGGCATACTTTGAAAACCGCATTGCTCCGCAATCACATTCACCTTATCCTTTGTATTCCATAGCAATTCCTTCACCTTGATGATCCGTTTTGTTGTGATATAGTCTGTTACACTGATTCCAATTAGCTGCTTAAACACCCGGCTCAAGTGTGAGGGTGATACAGCAGCATGATTTGCTAAAAAATCTAACTCAAGTTTATTGTTAAGGTTTTGATCGATGTATTGGAGTGTAGTCCTAATCCACTCCGGTTCAAATTGCGGGTTCTTTACACTCTCGCGATCTATTAAACAATTTCGATTTAAGTACACCAAAATGATATGCAGCCAATGAATGATCAGCTCTTGACTATCATGATTAGCCTGATGATCTTCATCTTTCATTTTGTCTATGTATTCCTCTATCTCTTGTAAAACGGTTAGATCTAGGCTGTATCTATACGTTTTATGTTTTTTACATAGATCGATCAGCTTCAAATAGGTAAAAGAATGTTTAAGCAAAGGAGAATGGATTAATAACGGACTGAAAAAGATAGCTGTTGAGGTAATAGGGTATTGTTGGTCAGGAAATGCACGATGAATTGTATTACCCGGAATGATAAAGATATCTCCAGCTTGCATCTCATGAAATGATTGGTCGATAAAAAAATCCCTTTCCCACTATAAACATAGACAATTTCATGCCAATCATGTAAATGGTCGGGTAGTTCACTTAGGGGATTTTTTGTATCTTTATAGACGATTGAAAAAGGTTTATGAGATTGTTCATTAAATTGCTTGAGCAGAGGCTTCATCTTATATAAAATCCTTTTTATTTTGATTATACATGACTCGTGACATGAAAAGGTATAAAAATATCAGAATAAGTAATTTTTATATCCAACCAGGTATGGTAAATTTTTTGTAAACATGGTCTGTCTACAGAGGATCATAAAAGATAAATGGAAAAAAGATTATAGTTCTTGTTTCAGAGTAAAATGAAAGCGTTTTCTAAATCCGTAATTTTTAATGAATGGAGGGAAAATAACTTAATGCTAAAAACAAAAACATTCAGGAAGTTCTTGCTCTCATATGTTATCATTCTCTTATTTCCGCTTATTACCGGAATTGTATCTTACCAAGTGTCAATTAATGTTGCTAAATCAAGTTCAATCGAGTCTAGCTTGTTAATATTAAAAAAAAGTAAGGATATTTTAGAAAGCAGGATGAAGGAGGTAGAGAGATTTACCAGGCAGCTTTCATCAGTAGAAGGTTTTAATCAGCATTTAAGTGCATCTGCTGAATCTGGCCCAATTGATTTATATAGTTTGAGAGAAACGTCACGTTATCTTTCAACCTATGCTCATACGAACGATTTTTTAGCGGACTCTTATATTTATTTGAAAAATTACAATATCATTTTATCTAATGGCTCCGTATTTTTCAGAGTCGACCATTTCTACGAACTTTATCATTACCATGATCTTTCCTTCGATCAATGGAAAAAAACAATTTTAGAAGCTAATCACCAGGGGAAGATTATTCCTGTTCGTTCCTATATAAGTAATAAGAAGGATCTTTCTGTTATCACTTATGTACAGTCACTGCCATTAAATAGCTTTAATAAACCATTAGGAACGGCAGTTATTAATATTGATCAACAAAAAATTGGCGGCCTGTTAGAAGGATTATCTAAACAGTATGGCGGTTGGGCCTTTATTGCGGATCATGAAGGGAATCCCCTAACAATGGTAGGAATTGATAAAACGCAAACGAAGAAAATAGTTGAAAAATTAAAAAAGGAAGGTGGCTCAACAAATCAATTTCTAGAAAATGAGACGCTTTTATTATCTGAAAAGTCAGATTTTAATGACTGGCAATATGTTGCCGGAATACCTAAACAAGGTTTAATGGAAAAGGCAGAAATCATTAAACATTTGACATGGATCGTCACAGGCAGCACGTTACTAATTGGAATATTGCTTTGTTTGTTTTTGGCTTATCGGAACAGCACACCAATCCATAAATTGATGGATGTAGTAAGGGAGCAAATCGGTTCAGATGCTTCAAAGCATAAAAACGAATATGACTTTATCCACGGAAATATATCCAAACTTATATCAAACAATAAATCTCTTAAAAGTGAATTAACTAGTCAGAAGCAAATCATAAAGGATTCTTTTATAAAGAGTTTATTAAATGGAGAATTTCCTACCCAACAAGGAATAATGGATCGTGCTGAACAATTAGAAGTCTACTTTCAAGGCGATGTTGGATATGTCGGTATTTTGAAAATCAATGGTTATGGCCATATGGAAAATAAAGAAATTCATGATGAGCTGAATGCATCGCGACTTATCATTAAACATACCCTTACAGAATTAGAACCTACCATCAAGATGACCGATTTTCATTCAGATAAGATTATTGTTATTTTTTCTTTTAATCGAGAAAAAGAGGGTGACGCTGCAAATGAAATAAAAGGCATCATCGATGCACTTACTTTATCAATAGCGAATTCGTATCGTATCTCAATATCAGCCTTCATTGGAAGATCCTTTAGGAATTATTTTGACATTAGCCGTTCCTATCATGAAGCAAAAGAGGCTTTGGATTATACCTTCCCATTAATGAAGGGGAGCAAAATATTGTGGTACCAGGATGTGGAAAAAGAAAATTCGGTTTTCTATTATCCAATTGATCTGGAATTAAGGTTGGTTAATGCAATAAAAACAGCAGAAGCACATGATGTAAAACAAATATTGGACCAAATTTTCCAGAAGAATTTTTCCGAGAGGAATTTATCACCAAAAATTGCAGAACAATTACTTGAAGAAATTAAATCTACACTAATTAAAACGTTTGATTCAAATGTAGTTCAAAGTTCAGGTCAATCGGGAGCATTAATAAAAAAAGTGTTACAGATTCAACTCAAGGTAGGGATAAAGCAAGTATGGAAGGACTTTAAGGATTTGGCTGAAGAGTTCTGCAGTTTGGTTAATAAAAAGAAAAAAGAAACGAATGATCATGCAATAAAATTAATTATCGAGTTTTTGGAAAAGGAATATAGCGATCCAGACCTATCTTTGTATCGGATCTCTGAAAAAATAGGTTTCCCTGAAAAGTTTGTCTCACAGCTATTTAAAGAGCAGTTAGGAGAATATGTTTCAGATTATCTTGAAAAAATCCGTATAAATAAAGCATCAGAGCTATTAGTAACGACTGAACAGACAATTGAGGAGATTTCGGTTAATGTCGGCTATAATTCTGCCCATTCATTTCGCAGGGCTTTTAAGAGGGTTTTACATGTAACACCAAAAGTCTATAGGCAAACAATCATTCATAGCGATGGATTAATAAATAGTAAAGATAAGAAGCAAGCTCATAAATGACTTTTATAACAAATAGAGTTCCATCTATTTGTTTTTTTTTTAATTTTTGTGAAAAAGTCAATGAGAAACGTAAGTGTACCTTCAAAATCAAATGTACCTTTTTTACATGTTCTCATTTCTTTCATCTAACCATTATTAGAGACTCCATCACAATCCATAACGTATTTTCTTAACATAGTAAATCATTTAGTCCCTAATTGTCCCCTTCATTTTCAATTGTACCTATGAAGGAGCGGAAATTCATGCTACATTCATACCAGTTTAGCAGTCAAAAATATGACAGCGTTTCCAAAAATAAAAGATAGGAGTGGTTAAGTTGAAAGTCGAGATAACAAATAAGGCTTTACCTGCTTCAAGTACCCTAGAAGTAAAGTCAACCCTCTGGGGCAATGCCAAAAAGTCCTTAAGAAGGCATTGGCAATTTTATCTACTGATCATCCCACCTGTTTTATATTTTATTATTTTTAAGTATATACCTATGGTCAACTCGGTCATTGCCTTTAAAGACTATAGTGTTGTGAAAGGGATTTGGGGTAGCGAGTGGGTTGGTTTTAAACATTTTGAGCTCTTTTTCAACAATCCGCAGTTTTGGGTGCTGATAAAGAATACGTTTTTCCTTAGTTTGTATGCTTTAGCTGTTGGCTTTCCTATACCGATTATGTTGGCACTTAGTTTAAATGAAATTCGCAATGGTCTGTTTAAAAAGACGGTTCAGATGGTAACGTATGCTCCATATTTTATTTCAACCGTTATTATCGTTTCAATGCTAACTTTGATGTTCTCACCAAGACTAGGTATCGTCAATCAACTATTGGGACATTTTGGACTTGAATCAATAAACTTTCTTGGCATGCCGGATATGTTTAGGGATATTTATGTCTGGTCAGACGTTTGGCAGCATGCAGGTTATTCTGCCATCATCTATTTGGCAGCGTTATCAGGTGTAGATCCGTCACACTACGAAGCAGCAAAAGTGGATGGTGCAACCAGGCTTCAAAAAATTCTTTATATCGACATACCAAGCATCATGCCCGTTGCAACGATTATCCTGATCCTAAGTGTAGGAAACATCATGGCGCTTGGTTTTGAAAAAGTCTTTTTATTGCAAAACCCACTTAATCTATCGACATCTGAAGTCATTGCAACATATGTGTACAAAATTGGCTTATTGAATGCGAACTTTAGTTTTGCTACAGCGGTAGGCTTGTTTAATTCAATTATTAATCTTGTTTTACTTGTAGTTGTAAATGCACTCGCAAAGAAAATTTCTAAAAACGGCTTATGGTGATAATAAGGGGGGAATGTAACAATGGTTGGTCGTAAGAACAAAATAAAAGAATCATTTGCTGATCGAGTTTTCCTTACTTGTGTTTATCTATTTTTAACTCTCGTTTTAGTGGTTGTCCTTTATCCGCTCATTTATATCGTCAGTGCATCAATAAGCAGCCCTGGAGCTGTCTCATCAGGAAAAGTATGGTTATGGCCAGTTGACCTGTCTTTTAAAGGGTATGAAATCATTTTTAGTAATTCACAGATTATAACGGGATATGCAAATTCACTCATTTATACTCTTTTCGGCACCATCATTAGTGTGACGTTAACCGTGTTAATTGCCTACCCACTTTCGAGAAAAACATTCTTTGGCAGAAATTTTTTAATGTTTTTTATCGTATTTACAATGCTCTTTTATGGCGGGTTAATTCCAACTTATTTAGTTGTGAAATCTTTAGGGATGGTCGATACGAGATGGGCTCTCTTGATTCCAAATGCGATTGCTGTTTGGCAGGTTATAATCGCGCGTACATTCTTTCAATCCTCTATACCAGATGAATTAGTCGAAGCAAGTGAAATGGACGGATGCAGTGATCTGCGTTTTCTCTGGTCGGTCGTGCTTCCTTTGGCCAAGCCTATAATAGCAGTTCTTGTCTTAATGTATGCTGTAGGACAGTGGAACGCTTATTTTGATGCTTTAATTTACTTAAAGAACCCAGATTTGCATCCACTTCAATTGGTTCTTAGAAATATTATTATTTTAAATACAAGCACTGCTGGCATGGAAGCTTCGGAAATGTTGGAAAGGCAGCAGCTGGCTGATTTAATGAAATATGCCTTAATCGTCGTTGCAAGTTTACCGGTCATGCTGATTTATCCATTTGTACAGCGCCACTTTGTAAAAGGGATGATGATTGGTTCTGTAAAAGGATAAGAGTTTTACAGAAACGAAAAGGGGTGATGCCGGGTAAAAAGCTGGATATTTAGCCTTTATTGAATGTTTACTAGATTCTTAATGTTCTCATTTTAACGGAAAAGGGGATGGTTACGATGAAAAAGACAATCATGCTGTTTGTATCACTTTTGCTGCTTCTTAGTATAGCTTTAGTTGGTTGCAGCTCAAATGAAAAAACCGATGTGTCACAAGAGAGTGGTGGTGATGGTGCTGTCAAAATTAAGGTCTTTGCTCCTCAGGGGGCCGAAACCGATCTAGAAACAAATTCATTCACCAAGCTTGCTGAAGAGAAGTTCAATATTGATTTCGAATGGCAAACAACAACATTTGATGCAACTTCCGCAAGTGAAGTAAGAAATATTGCCCTTGCCAGTGGCGATTATCCTGATCTCTTCCTCCTTATACCGTGGGTAGATCAGTTTTCTCAAACGGATTTACTGCGCTATGGAAAACAAGGTGTTGTTCTTCCATTAAATGATTTAATTGATAAGCATGCTCCAAATATAAAGAAAGTGTTAGAGAATCATCCTTATTATAAGGCAATGGCGACAGCACCAGACGGAAATATTTATGGATTGCCGCAATTAAATGAGTGTTTCCATTGTTCATATGGAAATAAACTTTGGATCAATACAGACTGGCTTGAAAAATTGAAGTTAGAAATGCCGACAACAACCGAAGAATTAAAAAATGTCTTAACAGCTTTTAAAACTCAAGATCCAAACGGAAACGGAAAACAAGATGAAGTTCCCTTAAGCGGCTCTCCTAGCTTAGTTGAATCATCTGTTATTCCATATTTAATGAATGGTTTCATTTATGATGATTCAAGATCACGCTTGCTTTTGGAAAATGGAAAAGTTAATCTTGCAGCGAATAAAGAGGAATGGAAGGAAGGGCTTTCTTATATTAAATCCTTATATGAAGAGGGGTTAATCGATAAAGGTGCCTTTTCACAAAATACGGAGGCCCTCCAAAAAACAGGTAATAATGCAGAGGCGCAAATTTTAGGGGCAGCCACCTCCATGCATCCAGGAGTATTTGTTTCTGAGGCTGAGTATCAAAAAGACTATGATGCTGCTGCACCGCTTAAAGGACCAAATGCTGCTTATGCGACATACAATTTTCCAAGCAGTCCTGGCGGAGCATTTGTGCTAACGAATAATGCAAGTGAAGAAGTACAGATTGCCGCTATTAAGCTAGTGGACTATATGTTTACCCAAGAAGGTCAGATTCGCAGTCATTTTGGAGAAGAAGGCGTAAGTTGGAGAAAGCATCAAGAAGGGGATGTAGCCATTGAGGAAAAAGCAGAACCAATTTTAGCACAAATTCCTTCCAAAGAAGGTGAAGAACCTCGTAATGACAGTTGGGGTGCGATGGCACAATATTATCAGCCAAGAGAATTCCGCGATGGATGGATTCAAGCAACTGATATTTATTCACCGGAAGGTTATGAGCGTAGATTGCAAGAAGCAACACATTTATATGAAGGTAAAGAGCCTTCTGAAACGTTCCCGCATTGGGCAATATGGATCGATCCTGCTGTTGCCGATGAAGCAGCTATGATTCGGACAAATATTGAAGACTATATTGAACAGAATTCATTACAATTTATTACCGGTACGAAAGATTTAGAGAAAGAATGGGATGCATATGTTCAAGGGTTTGAACAATTAAATCTTAAACGTTATCTCGAAATTATGCAGGAGGCTTATGATAACTCTGGTTTATAAAAAGAGATTTGCTAAGGTTAGGTAAACAATTATATGAAAAGCCGATGGGTTTATTCTTCATCGGCTCCTGCCATAATGGGTCGGAACAGAAATAATTGGCCTTTAGAGATGCTGGTGCAGACCTAATGGACAGGTTATTTTTCTGCTGCTAGTATGCCTTACGATTAGAATGTGAACTTTAAACAGCATGCTCCTTTTAAAATGACGAGGGAGATATCAAAATAGAAAGGTAGAATATTTGGAAGTTTACCCAAATGAATGATTTTTGGATATTATTAATATGAAAGAGTTATAGAATATAGGTGCTTATTCTGCTTTAATGAAGGGGGATATACAAAATGAAATTAACCTATCAAACAAGTGCGAAATCATGGACTGAGGCGCTTCCTATCGGAAATGGCCGGCTAGGAGCGATGATTTTTGGCGGGGTAGAATTGGAAAGAGTGCAATTGAATGAGGATTCATTATGGTCAGGAAGTCCAAAAGATTGGAACAATCCAGAAGCCAAAAAGTATTTACCTGAAATGAGAAAACTAATATTTGCTGGGAAATATGTAGAGGCAGATCAACTGGCTAAGAAAATGATGGGACCGTATACACAATCGTATTTACCATTAGGGGATCTGCTTTTAACATTTGATCACATTGGGAGACTAAGTGATTATAAACGCGGTCTTGATTTAAAGGATGGCATCGCTCGTGTACAGTATATGATTGATGATGTTACATACACACGCGAGATGTTTTCATCTTTTGAGGATCAAGTGATTGTTATTCATCTTAAGGCAAATAAAGAGGGGAAGCTTAATTTTACGGCTAGATTAAATAGCTTGCTTCAGTCTGTTACAGAGAGTTCAGATGAAGAGCTCATTCTCAAAGGAATTTGCCCGGAGAATGTAGATCCGAATTATTTCCGAGAAAATGATCAGCCAATCCAATATGCTCAAGAGGAAACTGGTAATTCTATTACATTCGAAGGAAGGTTGGCTGTTAAATTAGAAGATGGTTTTTACGAGCTTAATGATGAAGGTCTGCAGATTAAGCAAGCAACAGCAGCTACACTGTTTTTTTCTGCCGCCACGAGTTTCAATGGATACGATAAATCCCCACGTAAAGAAGGAAAAGCTCCTTCCATAGCTGTTATGAAATACTTGAAAGATGCGAAAAAACATACGTTTGAAAAACTTCGAGAAAATCATATAAGGGACTACACTTCACTTTTCAATCGTGTAGAACTTGATTTGGGTCCTTCTTTTGTAAAGGAAGAGATTTCGACAGACCAATGGATTGAACAATATGGAGCAAGTGATCCCAAATTAGTGGAGCTGCTTTTTCATTATGGCAGATATTTAATGATCACAAGCTCTCGTCCCGGAACACAGCCAGCTAATTTACAAGGCATATGGAATGATATGCTTCAACCGCCTTGGAGCAGTAATTATACACTAAATATTAATGCACAAATGAATTATTGGCCTGTTGAAACCTGTAACCTAGCAGAATGCCATGAACCACTCCTTACGTTTATAGAGGAGCTATCCCTTAACGGGGAAAGAACAGCCGAAATAAATTATGGTTGCCGAGGCTGGACGGCACATCATAATTCAGATATTTGGCGTCAATCTGCTCCAGTAGGTGCCTATGGACATGGTGATCCGGTTTGGACATTTTGGCCGATGGCGGGAGCGTGGCTATCACAGCATTTATGGGAGCACTTTGCCTTTAGCCGTAACAAGCAATTTTTACGTGAGAAAGCATACCCAATCATGAAAAAAGCAGCACTATTTTGTATCGATTGGTTAATAGAGGATGAAGCCGGATACTTTGTGTCAGCGCCTTCAACATCCCCTGAACATAAATTTGTAACCGAAAATGGAAAACTGGCAGCGATTAGTATGGCCGCTACAATGGATCTAACGTTAATATGGGATTTATTCACAAACTGTATAGAAGCAACAAAAGAGTTAAATTGTGACATAGAATTCTGTAAAGAATTAGAAGAAAAAAGATCTAAGCTCTTCCCTCTTCAGATTGGTCAATATGGTCAGCTTCAGGAATGGATAAAAGATTGGGAGGATCAAGAAATAAACCATCGTCACGTCTCACACCTCTTTGGTGTATATCCGGGCAGACAGTTTACTGATCATGAAACACCTGAATTATTTGAGGCCGCTAAACAGTCGCTTTTACGAAGAGGAGATGAAGGAACGGGCTGGAGCCTTGCTTGGAAGATAGCATTATGGGCTCGATTTAAAGATGGAAATCGTGCACTAGATTTGATTTCAAATTTACTTCAGCTTGTCAATGAGGAAAATAAGACAAATTATCACAAAGGCGGTGTTTATCCAAACCTCTTTGATGCCCATCCGCCCTTTCAAATTGATGGGAACTTTGGTTTTGTGGCCGGGCTTGCTGAATTACTCCTTCAATCCCATACAGAGGGCATTCAGTTCTTGCCGGCACTTCCTGATGCATGGCCTAATGGCTATGTCCGGGGACTTAGGGCACGAGGCAGTTTTGAGATAGATATAGAGTGGGAGAATAAACAATTGAAAGTAGTCGTGATCCGTTCTTTAAAAGGAGAGAGATGCGTTATTAACATCGAAAATTCTGTAGAAGTAAAAGCAGGAGAGAGCGTGATCGATACTGAAGATATAGCAAATGGCTTGATTGCTTTTTCAACTAAAGCAAGAGAATCTTATACTATTCGTCCGATAAAAACTGCAGCTTTATAGGATAATATTGAACTAGCTCGGTGATTAGATAGCAGGCTACGTATTTTATACATACGAGCCTGCTTTTTTACTTATAAATGATCATCAAAAGGTATAAAAACATCAGGATTAGTTATTTTTATATCTTTATATACATGATACTATTTTGAAAGGGTTTTCAAATGGGGGAGTCCAGATAATTATTTTATCTTAGGAGGAGATACACATGAAAGCAATCGTTTGCCAAAAGCCAGATGACTTACAAATCATTGAAACAGAAAAGCCTGAGTTAAGAAGCGGAGAGGCATTAATTACTATAAAGCGGATTGGCATATGCGGCACAGATATACACGCATATAAAGGAAACCAGCCATTTTTTACCTACCCGCGAATTTTAGGACATGAATTATCAGGAGTAATTGAAGAAGTCGAAGAAAATGATAGGGGATTCCATACAGGAGATCAAGTTGCGATTATTCCATACATGCATTGCGAAAAATGCATTGCCTGCAAAACAGGAAAAACAAATTGCTGTACAGAACTTCATGTTATTGGGGTTCATAAGAATGGCGGCATGTGTGAAACATTAGCTGTACCTGTCAGCCATTTAATTAAAACCGATGATATATCACTAGATGAAGCAGCCATGCTAGAGCCGATGTCGATCGGTGCCCATGCTGTTCGCCGTTCATCCTTAAAGGAAGGTGATAAGGTTTTAGTCATCGGTGCAGGACCGATTGGCCTTGGAGTTATGGCTTTCGCAAAATACCGTGGAGCACATGTCATCGCAATGGATATTAATGAAGAAAGGCTTGCGTTTTGCCGAAGTTGGGCAAATGTTGATGAAACAGTCAATGCAAAAAATGATCCTATTAATCAGTTATCAGAAATAACGGATGGAGATTTCCCTAGTTTTGTTTTTGATGCTACAGGAAACATGCAATCGATGAATCAAGCTTTTCAATACGCAGCACATGGAGGCACATTAGTATTTGTCGGCTTGGTAAAGGGCGATATTACCTTCCATGATCCGGATTTTCATAAAAAAGAGCTGACACTAATGGCGAGTCGAAATGCGACAAAAGAGGATTTTAATAATGTAATGGAAGCCGTAAAAGCGAAAAAAATTCATTTAGAAGCTTTGATTACACATCGATGCTCTTTTAACGAGGTGACTGAACAGTTTGCGGAGTGGCTTTTACCGCAGTCAAATGTGATTAAGGCGATCATTGATCGAGAATAAAGTTGGGGAGTAGATACTGTGAAAGGGAGTTAGAAAACTTCTAAAGGACAAAACCAGGGGAAAATGACCATAGAAATCTTTAAGGAAAAAACTTGGAAGTGAGGGGAAAATACGTTATGAAGATCGATGCACATCACCATTTTTGGATTTATAATGAAACGGAATATGGCTGGATTAACAATGACATGTCAAAATTAAAACAAGATTTTTTGCCAGAAGATCTTAACGTATTATTAAAAACCATTCATTTTGACGGTACAGTTGCTGTTCAAGCAAGACAAAGCTTAGAGGAAACAAGCTGGCTTTTGGAATTAGCACAGAAACACGACTTTATCAAAGGGGTCGTTGGTTGGGTTGACTTATGCTCGCCTAATATAAGCGAACAATTGAAGCAATTTGCGGAAAATCCTTATTTTAAAGGAGTTCGCCATATCATACATGATGAACCAGATGAACGATTTATGCTAAGGGAAGATTTTCAAAGAGGCATCAGTATGTTACATGACTTTGGTCTTACATATGATCTGTTACTCTTTCCAAAGCATCTTCCTTATGCCCGCCAGCTTGTTGAAACATTTCCGAATCAACCTTTTGTGTTAGATCATATCGGTAAACCGGATATAAAAAATGAAGTATTGTCGCCATGGCAAGAAGATATTACGAAGCTGTCGGATTACAAAAACGTCTATGTAAAAGTATCAGGGATGGTAACAGAAGCAGATTGGAAGAATTGGAGAAAAGCAGATTTTAAGGCTTATCTCGATATTGTATTTGAAGCATTCGGGCCTGAGAGAATCATGATTGGATCAGATTGGCCGGTTTGTACGGTCAGTGGTCATTATGAATCAGTTTTGGAGATTGTTCTTGATTATGTAAAACAATATGCACCTGAGTCCGAACATCGTATTTTAGGAGAGAACTGTGCCAGATTTTATTCCATTAAAGAATAAAAGAAATAAGTGAAAGAAGCAGGTATTTCATGAATAGATGTAAAATTAATTTACTTAGAAATGAAATACAATATTAAGAGGAGAATAAAAATGAAAACGAGGAAGATTTTACTGATTGGCGATAGTATTACAGATTGCGGCAGACGAGAAGACCAAGAGGGATTAGGAAATGGGTATGTAAGACTTATCCATGATTATTTAATCACAACCTACCCTTCTGCTAACTATCAAATTGTTAATACAGGTATAGGCGGAAACAGAGTCACGGACTTGGCTGCAAGATGGCAAACAGACGTTATTGACCACCAACCTGATTATGTTTCCATTTCAATAGGAATAAATGATGTATGGAGACAACTTGATCGTCCTGAAATTGAGCAAGTACTTCCTGAAAAGTTCTCCAGCGTGTACAAAGAACTTTTAACAAAAGTAAAAGAAGAAACAAATGCACACATTCTTTTAATGGAACCAACGATTATTGATGAGGATGTTAACTCAACAGGAAATAAACTATTAAAGGACTATGTGGAAATTGTCCATCAACTTGCTAAAGCATTTGAGGCGACACTCATTCCAACTCATAAAGCATTTATCGAGTATTTACAATCTGAAAGTACATATAAACTTACAACAGACGGTGTTCATATGAATTCAGCTGGGAATATGCTAATGGCAACTACGTGGCTTCGAACTGTTGAAGAGCTTTTAAAATAAGTAAAAAATTAGTGGCTGACTCAAATGAAGAGTCAGCCGCTTTTTTTGCGTTTTTTTAAGAAAATGGTCGGAAATTGTTTCCAAAAAATTCAAAAAAACATAAAACATTTTTTTATATCATGCCGTCTAATTAATTGTATCGACAACTTAGGGGGGAACAGCATTGATTAAAAAATGTTTTTTACTTTTTTTAATGGCCATTCTTATGTTTTTTAGTGTTGGAAAGATCTCTTCCAGCTCTGCAGCAGGCAACAAATTTATTATCATCAATAAGGCAACTAATCAGCTTGCTTATTATGAAAATAATCAGCTAAAAAAAGTATTTAAGGTAGGAACGGGAAGAAGTCAATCGTTAACACCAGAGGGAAAATTTAAAATCGTCAACAAGATTAAAAATAGACCCTATTACACAGGGGGGATTCCAGGCGGGGATCCGCGTAATCCACTTGGCAACAGATGGCTTGGAATAAATGCCAGGGGAACATGGGGAACGACCTACGCGATTCACGGCAACAATAATCCTAGCTCAATTGGCGGCTATGTGAGCAGCGGCTGTGTACGAATGTTTGATAATGAGGTGGAATGGCTGTACAATCAAGTACCAGTTAATACGCCAGTTATTATTGTTTCTTCTGGAAAATCCTTTGATTCGATAGCCGTTTCTTACGGATACAAGGTTACTGAAGGTTCAGTTCCAGTTACGGCAAATGGGTCCATTCTGAAAAAAGGGGACAGAGGGCCATCTGTTGCAGACCTGCAAAGAAAGCTTACGGCATTAGGTTTTAACACGAAAGGGATCGATGGAATATTTGGTTCAAATACAGACAAAGCAGTTCGCCAATTTCAAAGAGCTCGAAATCTAGTAGTAGATGGGATTGTCGGTCCTGCAACGAGAAAAGCGCTAGGTGGCACAACGGTGACGAAGCCAACATCGCCTTCTTCTTCAGAGGGTTCAGACTTATTCAAGAGCGGCAGTTTAAAAAGAGGGGACAGAGGCGCCGCAGTAAAGGAGTTGCAACGTATTCTTACTGCTAAAGGGTATAATACAAAAGGCGTCGATGGAATATTTGGAGCAAACACAGAACGAGCAGTGCATCAATTTCAAAAGGCGCACGGTCTAGTAGCAGATGGCACAGTTGGACCGGTTACTAAAAAAGAATTAAGAAAATAAACGAAAAACCAATAGGCTGCCCAGGAAACCTGGCAGTCTTTCCTTTTTTTTGAAGAAGACATATAGGGCTTGTTTTACTGTTGTGTAAAGCGGGAAAAAGGTGGAAAATCACGTGCGAAACAACGTGATAACAATTAATTGCTTTTCAAATCTTTGACTTTCTAGTTATCTCCTATTAAAAGGTTGAAAAACCTTTTCTTATAATATCAGAATTTATATATTTTCTTAACATAGCTTGCGTTTCTGAATCTAGCTCCAGGCGCCATCGGCTCGAGGTCATAAGTCAAACAGGAATTGAAGGTAAAGTACACCTTCTATTCCTGTTCGCCTTATGCTTGTCGCCGATAGGCAGGCGCCTTGCGCTTTTTTTATAAATAGCTATTGCGGCTGTCTCAATTTGCCTCTAAAGTAAACCTTACTATAAAGGATTTCATATGGTCCTCTATAATATGTGTATAAGGAAACTGAGACAGCCGCATTATGTTTTTACATACTCATCTTCTTACGATACTCCGATGGTGTCATCGAGGTCAGCTTCTTAAATGTTCGAAAGAAATGGGGCATACTCGTAAATCCACATTGTTCTGCAACTATTGAAATCTTTTCATTACCACTACTAAGAAGGTCCTTTGCTAATAAAATCCGTTTCATAGCAATATAATCAGTCACATTAATGCCAATCAGCTGTTTAAAGACACGGCTAAAATGAGCAGCTGAAACGGAAAACCGTGTTGAGAGTGAATTTAAATCTAAATTCGAGTTTAAATGTTGATCAATATAAATTAATGCTGCTTTAAACCATTCGGGACCGAAAGAGGAGACTTGGTTAGTAACTCTTCTTTTCCAGGTAAGGCAATGTCGATTTAGATGAAGCAATGTCACATGCAACCATAAAAGGATGGCATTCACTTGGTCCGGGTTTTCTGTCTCCACTTCATTCATAAGCGTATCGATATATTCTTTTAATTGAAGGAGATGGTTTGATTCTAATGAGTATTTATAATTCTTCTCTTTCTTTGATTCCTCAAAAATCTTCAAATATAAAAAACTCTTTCCAAAAATAGAATTATTTAGTAGGGCGGGACTAAAGAAAATAGCAGTTGATGTGAGGGAATGACCCTTATCTGGTATGCCACGGTGGATCGTATTACTTGGAATAATGATCAGGTCATCTTTCTGTAAATCATAAAACGTTTGGTCAATGAAAAATGTCCCTTTTCCTTCATGAATCATCACAATTTCTAACCATTCATGAGTATGCTCAGGCAGTTCATGCTGAAGTCCTTTCGTTTGTTTATAGACCATTTGGAAAGGAAATGATTTTTCAGATTCAAATTGTTTTCGAATTGGCATCATTTTTAACGAACACCTCACTCATACTCTTATTTCTATAATATATCAAAATTTGATACAAAGAAGTCAATTTTGGCAATTTTTATAACAATATACTGCTGATAGACTGATAAATAAGGAATAACTTTCGATTGAAAGGAAGAAAAAGATATGGATGAGAAATCATTTGCTGAAGGAATCTCATGTATTGTGATGAATCGAAATGATAGCGTTGTCACATTGCTGCGCTCGGTCAGTAAAGGTGAGGTACTATCATTTCAAATCGAAGACCGTATATGTACATTAACAGCTAAACAAGATGTAGCCTTCGGTCATAAACTAGCTCTAAAAAGAATAGAAATTGGGGAAACAATCCTTAAATATGGAGAGTCAATTGGCGTTGCTGCAGCAGTCATTGAACAAGGAGAGCATGTTCATGTACATAACCTAATCGGTGTTCGCGGCCGCGGAGATCAATCATTTCATGAAAAAGGAGAGGTGAAAATATGACCATGATCAAAGGATATCGCAGACCAGATGGGAAAGTAGGGATCCGTAATCATCTGCTGCTAATGCCGACAGTGATCTGTGCCAATCAAGTCGTAACTCGCATCCAACAGCAGGTCTCAGGATCGGTAGCGATTCCGCATCAGCATGGCTGCAGCCAGGTAGGTGATGATAAAGAAAGGACACATAAGGTTCTTGTTGGGATGGGAAAAAATCCGAATGTTGGTGCCGTTTTAATTGTAAGCCTTGGCTGTGAGGTTATGAATGCTGAGCAAATTAGAGATGAAATTGCTGAGACGGGAAAGCCGGTGATATGGATTGATATTCAAGACGAGGGCGGTTCTGTCAATACTATAAAAAAAGGAACAGAATTGGCAAAAGAACTTTCAGTAAAAATAGCAAAAATTCCACATGAAGATATTTCTCTTTCAGAGCTAATTGTTGGAGTAAAATGCGGCGGATCTGATGCCACATCGGGGTTATGCAGCAATCCTGCCTTAGGAGTGACATCGGATCTGATTATTAAACAGGGCGGAAGCATCGTCATGGGGGAAACAACTGAAATTATCGGTGCGGAACATCTTTTAGCTGAAAAAGCGGTAAATGAAGAGGTGAAGAAAAAGCTATATGATTCAATTGCCAAATTTGAAGCCGAGATCGAACGTATGGGGGTTGATATGAGGGGCGGAAATCCTAGTCCTGGAAATATTGAAGGAGGATTATCAAGTATTGAGGAGAAATCATTAGGATGTATAAGTAAAGCTGGTACAGCTCCATTACAAGGTGTCATTGATTTTGCCAGTGAGGTGCCAGGCAAAGGTTTCTATTTTATGGACTCGCCAGGAAATGATATTGAATGTGTCACAGGGATGGCAGCGGGCGGCATTCAGCTTGTATGCTTTACAACCGGCAGAGGGACACCGACTGGGAATCCGATTGTTCCGGTTATCAAGATTTCCGGGAACGAAGTCATGGCGAAGCGAATGGCAGACAATATTGATGTTGATACAAGTCCTGTTTTACAAGGGAAGGAAACGCTTTATCAAGCCGGGGAAAGGATATTTGACGAAATTGTCAGCGTAGCATCTGGGCAACTAACAAAAGCAGAGATTTTAGGTCATCAAGAATTTAGTATCAGCAGAATTGGCATCAGTTTATAGGGAAGGAGTGGAATAAAATTGAAGCGCTTACTAAATAAGATTTCTTTAGTTACAGGAGGTAACCGTGGCATCGGAGAGGCGATCGTCATGAGATTGGCTGAAGAAGGAGCAGATGTAGCTATCAATTATTACACTGATAGTCTAAGAGAACAGGCAATAGCAGTTCAGAAAAAGGTAGAAGAGCTTGGCAGGAAAGCCATGGTGATAAAAGCCGATGTTGGCAAGAAGCAGGATGTGGAAGCTATGATCATTGCTGTAGAGGAGCAGCTTGGCGAAATTGAAATCCTGGTTAATAACGCTGGAATTGCCCCTTTTGAGCCGTTTATGCAAGTAACAGAAGAAACTTGGGACCGTACATTCAATACAAATGTAAAAGGGATATTCCTTACATCTCAATTAGCTGCCAAACGGATGATTCCTAAGCGCAATGGGAAAATCATTAACATATTATCAACTGCCAGCCTAATGGTAACAAGTCCAGTCATACCGCATTATCAAGCATCGAAAGCAGCCGGTCATATGCTAACAAAGGGGATGGCGATCGAGCTAGGGAAATATAACATCAATGTAAATGCAGTGGGACCAAGCACGATTGATACAGATATGTGTACCGATTTTCTTGCTGACCCGGAAATCCGCCGCCAAGAAATTGAAGCAAACCCGATGAAACGGTTGGGAACAGCAAAGCAAATCGGAGATGCAGTCGTGTTTTTAGCTTCAGATGAAGCGGAACAAATTAATGGCCATTTATTAATGGTTGACGGCGGCTTAACAGTTAAAGCGGCACAGCCAGATGATCATTTGGAGCATTAACCTACGAAGGAGGGGATAAAAGAATATGAGATTGAAAGATAAAGTGATCCTGATTACAGGTGCCGGATCAGGTATTGGTAAATGTACAGCTTTACTTTTTGCAAAAGAAGGAGCATCTGTTATTGTTAATGATTTAAATGCTGAGAGCGGCAAAGAAACGGTAACCGAAATCCAAGAAGCAAATGGCGATGCCTATTTCATTCAAGCCGATGTTACAGATGCAAGCTCTGTTAAAGTAATGGTCGACGAAGTACTAACCAAATATGGACGTATTGATGTATTGTTTAATAATGCTGGGATTAGTGGAGTCGGCAAGCTTCATGAAGTAGATTTAGATGCGTGGAACAAAACAATCAATGTAAACATCAATGGCGTCATGCTGCCAAGCAAATTTGTACTCCCGCATATGATAGAACAAAAGAAAGGTTCCATTATTAATATGTCTTCATGCATTGCCGAAATGGGACTAGCTGACCGTGCATCCTATTCAACCACAAAAGGTGCGATATTAGCCTTAACGAAATCAATGCAGGTTGACTATGCTGCTTACAATATTCGTGTAAACGCGATCTTACCAGGAACCATCTTAACTCCTTTTGTAGAAAATTATTTAAAGCAATCTTATGAAAATCCGGAAGAAGCAATCGAAAAGATTAAGACCCGTCAATTAAGCGGTGATTTAGGCAGACCTGAGGATGTGGCTTATGCAGCTCTTTTCCTAGCATCAGAAGAATCAAGGTTTATGATGGGCTCTCCGCTTTATATTGATGGCGGTGTTGTATTTGGCAAGGATGCATAAATAAATAGTGTTATTTTTTGAAAATGTTTTTGCCCGAATACAAGAAAGGTTTTCAAAAGTTGTTTCGGCTCTTGAGGTCAGAGGACAGATTAGAAGCAATTGGTGACTTCCAATTGCCTGATTTAAAAGACACACAGATTATCGTAATAAAATGAGGAGGAAATTTCTATGAAACTCGTAACGTTAATAAAAGAAGGTAAGGTAGCATTAGGTGTAAAAATTCAGAAAGGAATCATCGACGTTGAAGCAGCCTTAAGTGAAAAACCAAATGATCAAATTCAACCAAATGTGATGGAAATTATTGCAGGCGGTCAGGAAGCTGTTTCTCAATTAGAAGATTATATTTCTACTCTTTCAGTATCGAATGATGCTGCATATCTAAAAAATGAAGAAGAAATTCAATGGGGACCATGTGTCACACAACCGAATAAAATCATTTGTGTCGGATTAAACTATCGCAAGCATGCGGATGAAACAAATGCTCCATATCCGGAAGTGCCGATTTTATTTAATAAATTTAATAATACATTAACTGGCCATAAAAGAGAAATTGCTGTTCCAAAAGTAACCGAACAATTAGATTACGAAGTAGAGTTGGGTGTCGTTATTGGAAAAAAAGCAAAATATGTAAGCAAAGATGAAGCATTGGATTATATATTCGGCTATTGCACAGTCAATGACCTATCAGCACGTGACTTACAATTAAGAACACCTCAATGGCTGCTTGGCAAGACCTGTGATGATTTCAGTCCGATGGGGCCATATCTCGTAACAGCGGATGAAGTGGGGGATCCTAACAACCTTCAATTAAAAACGTATGTAAATGGTGAAGTCCGCCAAGATTCAAATACGTCCGATATGATCTTTTACGTAGATGAAATTGTTAGTTACATATCACAGCATATGACACTTACACCAGGGGATGTGATCTTAACAGGTACCCCAGAAGGCGTTGTTTTAGGTTACCCTGTTGAAAAGCAAGTATATATACAGCCTGGAGACGAAGTCACAGTTGAAATTGAAAAATTAGGTACATTAACCAATACATTTGTAGAAGAAAAATAATAGAAGAAACTTTATCAATTGGCCGATATATTTGAAAAGATTTCGCTGATTGAATGGTTAAATCAATTAGATATGCTTTTCATCTAAGATGAATAACAACCCTTTTTTAAAAAGAATCATAATTTATAAGAGGGACTGATATAAGTGAAGCATAATCAAGCTGAAATAAAGACAGAAATTCACGGGTACCTGAATAGAATTGGTTATGATGGTTCAGTAGATCCCAGCTCAGCAGTACTTGAAAGTTTGCAGGAATGCCATGTTCATACCGTACCGTATGAGAATTTTGATATATTGGAAAAAATACCATTATCATTAGAAATTCAAGATTTATATGACAAAATTGTTATTCGCAGACGGGGTGGATATTGCTTTGAATTAAATGCTTTGTTTGGTTGGTTATTAAAAGAGCTAGGCTACCAAGTCATTGATTGCTTTGCCAGATTTTGGCGTGATGAACCAAATCCTCCGCCAATGCGGAGACATCATGTATTACTTGTTGAGGCAGAAGGGGAGAGGTATCTATGTGACGTTGGTGTAGGTGGTGTTGCTCCGAGAAGGCCAATTAAAATGATAGAGAATTTGGTGCAGGGACAAGGCAGCGAGTTTTATAAACTAAAGCGGGATTCCACATATGGTTGGATTCTTTGTGAGCAAAGGCAGGGAAAATGGAATTGGCTCTATTCTATTTCTGAAGAACCTCAGCTGGCAATTGATTTTATCACAACCTCATATTGGTGTGAGAATGCTCCTGAATCGATCTTTACCCAAGCTGCAATGGCAGCAATTCGAACAAATGAGGGAAGGAATACGATAGCTGGAAATGAATTTCGCATTTTTACAGAAGATGATGTTCGTACATTCACCCCGAATACGAAAAAAGAATATGCAGAAGCGTTACGTGATTATTTTGGAATCGTATTAAATAATATGGAAAAGATTAATTAACATAATGAAAAATAATATGATAATGAAAAAGCAGATCTTGCCGCGATAAGGTAAGATCCTTTTTAGGAGTCGAGAGGTGCAATCCTAAATCCTCTTTACTCTTTAATTTTAGCACTAGCTTTGTCAACCAGTACGATTTTAATACGATTTCCATATAAAGCCGTCATCTCTGGTACCTTGTAACCTGTTATAAGTTCAAAGATAAGAGCATTATCCCTTAAAAGAGGATATAATCTAAGGGGAGGGTGATATTTGAAGGCCAACGCATAATTGACCGGACAATCACTACGCAATTTTCTTGAGAGATTAAAAGGAGGCAATGAAACGTGAAAATCGACACGAAGCCTACTATTTATTGGTCATTGCTCAATCATAAACATTGGAACATCTATCTTGCGGCAACAGAGAAAGGATTGTGCTACGTAGGCTCACAAAATATGCCGAAGGACGAATTAATTGCATGGACAGATAAACGATTCCCAGGAAGCCTTGTGATAGAAGATCAGGAGAAGCTTAAGCCTTATGCAAAGGAGCTCATTGAGTATTTTGAAGGGGAACGAACGAGCTTTACAAATTCTTTTGATTATCATGGAACAGATTTTCAAATGGCTGTGTGGAATGCCCTTAGTGAGATTCCATTTGGAGAAACCAGAGTCTATTCAGAGATTGCACAGGCAATTAATAAACCAGCTGCTGTTCGTGCAGTGGGAGCTGCAATTGGAGCGAATCCAGTGTTAATCACTATTCCCTGCCATCGAGTTGTTGGGAAAAATGGCAAGCTTACAGGTTATCGCGGCGGATTGGAAATGAAGACAATGCTTCTGGAGCTTGAAAACCAACGATGAAACATGAACTTTTCTATAAAAATCCGAAAACGCTTCTTAATAAAGGGACGGGCTTTCTTGCTGGTTATACTCATTCATTAAATCCGTATACAGGCTGCTCGTTTGCTTGTTCGTATTGCTATGTGCGGCAAATGCCTGTATCGCTATTTAGAGAAGGTGAATGGGGAAAGTGGGTTGACGTCAAAAAGGGTGCTGCCCGTATACTAAAGAAGGAGCTGCAAAGAGCGAAAGAAAAAGGAAAGGTTACAATTTTTATGTCATCAAGCACAGATCCCTATCAGCCAATCGAACATAAGGAAAAAGTAACACGTTCTTTACTGGAAGTTATGGCAGAGGATCAGCCGGATTTCTTGCTAGTGCAGACAAGAAGTCCGCTTGTCCGCAGGGATATCGATTTGCTTCAAGCCTTAAAGGAGAAAGTCCGGGTAAGTATGACTATTGAAACCGATTCCGAAACGATCCGAAGGAAGTTTACTCCTGATGCTCCTCCAATTGCTGCTAGATTAAAAACATTAGAGTTATTAAGAGGGGCAAAGATACCGACACAAGCAGCCATTGCCCCAGTTCTGCCAAGTAGTGAAGCTTTTCCTGAAACGTTAAAGTCTGTTGTTAATCGAGTCTGTATTGATGATTATTTTATGGGAGATGGCAGCGGCGGAAAGCGCACAAAAAGGCTTGGAATTCAAGCGATTTATGAGACACTAGCCTTAGAAGAATGGTATGGTCCTATTGCATATAAAAAAGTATATGATAGGCTAGCGCGTGTATTCCCAGAAGATCAATTATATGTAAGTCAGCGAGGATTTGAGCCGTAAAAGGAAAGGAAAAAGTGAACAAAATGAGCAGTAAAACGAATGCAATGAGAATTCTAGATGGGAAAAAAATAAAATACGATATTTTAACCTATGATGCACAAGATGGGTTAATACATGGAACGGCTGTCGCAGAAAAAATAAATAGAGCAATGGAAACGGTTTTTAAAACCTTAGTGGCTCATAGAGAAAAAAACCTCTACATCTTTGTTATTCCTGTAGCTGAGGAGCTTGATTTAAAAAAAGCTGCCAAAGCCGCAGGTGAAAAAAAGCTTGAAATGCTTCCAGTAAAGGAACTACAAAAATGGACGGGATATATTCGCGGCGGTTGTTCGCCTATCGGCATGAAAAAAAACTATCCGACATTTATTGATAGCAGTGCAAGCCAGGTAGATAAACTGATTGTAAGTGCAGGAAAGATAGGGATGCAAATCGAAATTGAACCTGAGCTTCTTGTCGATTGTGTAGGTGCAAAAATTGTAGAATTAACAAAATAATATCATGAAAAAAAGTTAATTCTCCTAATTATCAATATAAAAGAGGAAAAATGAGATCAGCTTGAATCAGATTCAAGCCGTCTCATAAACTCCTCTGCAGCACTGTATCCCTGCTGTTTTAGAAGCCAATTATTTGCAGCCGCTTCAATTAATCCCGCTACATCACGTCCTGGCTGGAGTTGAATTTCAATATGAGGAATTTGCACCCCCATATATTCTGTGAATTTTGGTTCGTGTTCTAATTCATTATTAAGCGAATTTTTTTGCCATTTTGTCAGTTCTATATCGAGTGCGATCCTTGTTTCATCCTGAAAAGCTTTTCTTCCATATAAACGGACCACATTCAACAAACCAATACTGCGCAGTGCAAGAAATTCTTTTGTTTTCCCATCATGGGTACCGAGTATGGTTCTTGGACTGAGCTTTTTCAACACGACAATATCATCTGCAATCAGCCTGTGACCTCTTCCTATCAAAGTGTGTGCCGTTTCGCTTTTCCCTACGCCAGATTTTCCTCGAAGTAAGATGCCAATTCCATATACATTGACACATACTCCGTGAATGGCGATTTCTGGGGCAAGTGTTTTGACCATATAAGCATCAAGCCTTGAAATAAACTCAGAAGTCGTTTGAGGCTCATTTGTGCATAACAAAGGAATTCTCTCTTCTTTACAGTATTGAGTTAAATACGTTAGCCCTTCTTGCCCGGCAGTCACGATAAAACATGGTGGGTGGTATTTGACGATATTTCCTATTCGCAGCTGACGTTCTTCAATGCTTAACTTATGTAAATAGGTAATTTCTTTTCTGCCAAGAATTTGAACCCGTTCAGTTGGAAAAAAGTCAAAGTGACCGACGAATTCCAAACCCGGACGATGTGACCGTGATTGTGTAATTGGTTGTTGGAGTTTATCTTCTCCAGCTAATACTTTTAATGAAAACGTTTTAACTAAATTTTCAACTGTTAATAATTTCACCTTTATGGAACTCTCCCTCGTTAATAACTTTCTAATTTTTACCAAAACATGGAAAAGGAGGATTTTATTTCGTTTAGATAGAATCTTTCATAAACTCCGGAAAAATTTGATAGTATAATCGTACTTTAACATCTGTATGATTTCTAGTAAATATCTTCCTTTGCATAAAAATTGAACAATTTTATCGTAAATAATTGGAGGCAAGAAAATGGAAGCAGCGGTTGAAAAAATATTTTCGAATAAAATGATAGAAATAGCCGGAAATTTTTTTGGAATCAATTCTAATCGTTTTAAAAAACTAGGTGAAGCAGAGAATTATGTATTTGAGGTTTATCGGGATGAGACACCTTATATTTTAAGAATGACACATCAATCACATCGACCAAAAGAACAGGTACTTGCTGAGTTAAAGTGGATCGAATACTTACAATACAATGGAATAAAGATTCCTAGAGTGATTGCTACGTGAAAATAATTTAGTTGAAATTGTAAAGGGGCTTGATGGGACAAACTTTTATTGTTGTTTGTTTGAAAAAGCTCCAGGTGTTCAGATAAAAATAAAAGATGAACAAGTAAACGAAGAGTTATTTTTTGCATGGGGAAAAACAATAGGAAAGCTGCATCAGAAAACAAAAAGCTACAAGCCAAACTCTGAATATAAAAGGCTTGATTGGTATGAAGAAGAATTATTACATGTAAAACAGTATCATATCGATGCTCCGGAACAGGTTGTTCGCCAACAGGAATTCATCCTAAAGCAATTGCAAGCCCTTCCTGTTCATCAGGATAATTTTGGTTTGATCCATTCTGATATTCATCACGGAAATTTTCATTATTATGAAGGAAAGATCTATGTTTTTGATTTTGATGATTGTTCATATCATTGGTTTGCTAGTGATTTGGCGATACCTTTGTATTATTTGATCTGGAGTTTAGAACGTGAAGGTGAAAAAGACCTTAAAGAATTTGCTGCGAGCTTTATGAGGGCTTTTCTAAAAGGGTATGAGACAGAAAATCAACTAACACTTCTTGATTATGAAACAATCCCGCTATTTTTAAAATTAAGGGATTTAACTTTATATAGCTTCTTTTATAAAAAATTGGATTTGAAGCGTGCAGATCCACAATTGATCAAAACCGTTCAAAACATTGAACGGAGAATAATAGAAAATCGTGCTATTGTTCATTTTGACTCGAAAATGATTTTAAGGGATAAGAGATGAACATTTTCAAAAAAAGTAGATAAAGTATTAATTCTTAGCTGCTATATCTTACCCGAGTATGTTCGGCCAGCATCTAGTTGCTCAGGACTTGATGATAGAGAACATCTTCTATTCCTGAGCAACAGCATTGCTCCTCGCGATTAGGGAGTTGCTATACTTTCTAGACATACATCCTACTCCAATGTCTTATGATGAAAAAAGCTTTCGATATTCAGTCGGTGTCATCCCTTCTTGTTCAAGAAACCGTTTATTAAAATAACTAATACTCGGATACCCCGCCTTATAAGCAATATCCTTAATTGTCATATCTTTGTGATCTAGCAGCCATTGCTTACTCATCTGAAGCCGGCATAACGTAATAAAAGCCATCGGTGTCATTTGCGTAGCCCGTTTAAATAAACGGCAGAAATAATAAGTACTCACACCTGCTTGCTCTGCCCAATAATCTAATTCAAATGGCTCGCAAGCCTTTCTTTGCATTAATGGAAGCAGAGGCTGAATCCGATCATCGAGCTCTTGTCTTCGATCAGAAGTTCTTGGCACCACGTTTGTAATGAATTCCATCAAAAACGTATAGGTAAGAGTGGACAAGCGAGACAGATGGAGAAAACTATTTTTCTCTGCTTCTAAAAGTAGTTTCTCGTGGGCATCTTCTACCGGTTTTATATGCTTCACATTCCAAAGTGAATAACGATGAAAACCTTTCTCCGATAAAAACTGATTAAGGATACTCCCATAAAAATGAACCCAGCGAATATTCCATGGATCATTCTTGCTGCTATAGTATCGCTGTTCTTGCATTGGAAAGTACAAAAAAGCGTCCCCCCGTTTTAATACATATTGCTTTCCATCGGCTTCCACAAACCCCGTTCCTGATAGAACAAAATGGATACTAAAATTATTCAATGTACCTACCTTACGATCGACATCATGCTCAGGTGCATCATAGTACCAGCCGATTGATTCAGGAAGAATCATATATTCATGGTCATTTAATGTAGGCAGTAAATATTGTCTATGCAAAGCGATCACTCTTTCATAGCAAAATTGTTTCATATATAGAGCAATAAGATTTTATTTTTATTTTAATCTTAGTCTTATATAATGACAATATAGTATTAACTAAGACTAAAAAGGAGAGGAACGGAATGAAAAAGATTCGTTGGGGGATCATGGGTTCAGCAAGTATTGCTAAGCGGGCCGTTATCCCTGGAATTCAACAGTCTGAAACAGGAGAAGTTTCTGCGATTGCTAGTCGCGGACTAGAAAAAGCACAACAAACTGCAGAAGAATTGAAGATACCAACAGCCTATGGAAGTTATGAAGAGTTACTTGCTGATCCAAATATTGATGGCGTTTACATTCCGCTGCCAAACCACTTACATAAAGAATGGACAATTCGTGCAGCTGAAGCAGGAAAACATGTATTATGTGAAAAACCATTAGCGATCAATGCTAGTGAAGCTGACGAAATGGTTGCAGCATGTGAAAAAGCGGGCGTTGTTTTTGCAGAAGCATTTATGTACCGTTATCACCCTCGTTATATGATGATTCAAGAAGTAATCCAATCAGGAGAAATTGGAGAGCTCCGCGGCATCCACGGAACCTTTACCTTTAACAATGCAAAAGCTAAAGGAAATGTTCGCTATAAACAAGAATGGGGCGGTGGCTCGCTGTATGATGTAGGGGTTTATCCAATTAGTGCAGCACGGATGCTGCTTGGCCAGGAACCTCAAGCTGCCACTGTCCACGCCTTTTTTTCTGAAGAACATGATCATGTAGATATGATGGCATCCGGCATCCTTGAGTTCGACAATGGCGTCGCTCTTACATTTGATTGCGGGATGTGGGCAGCCTTTAGAAATACGCTTGAAATTCTTGGTACAGAAGGCCGTATCGAGGTTCCTTCAGCATTTGTTGTTAATCAAGATCAATCAGACAACTTTTATGTTATATCAAAAGACGGAAAGAGAGAGGTTGAAGTTCCTCGTTTGAATCAATATTCCTTACAAGCAGATGCATTAGGGAAAAGCATTTTGACTGGTGAGCCTCTTCCTTTTCCAGCAACAGATGCCATTTCGAATATGAAGGTTCTTGATGCATGTTTAACATCGGCAAAAGAACGCCGTCGTGTTGAAATCTAATAATCTAGGAGGAATGAGTAATGAAAACAATTAAGATTCCAGGATTAGATAAACCGGTAACGACTCTTATTCAAGGGTCCGACTATTTTAGACCAAGTGTTTATGAAAGAGTATGCAGTGTATTAGATCGTTATTTTGCAATAGGCGGCAATACCATTGATACCGCTTATATCTACTGTGGCGGCGAAAGTGAAGTGGCAATTGGCCAATGGATGAAGGATCGTAATAATCGTGAAGATGTTGTCATTCTTACAAAAGGAGCACATCATGATCAAAATGGTCCACGTGTTAATCCGGAGGCCATTTCTAAAGATCTATTTGAGAGCTTAGAGCGCCTTGGAACAGATTATATTGATTTATATGCATTACATCGTGATGATCCTAATGTACCAGTCAGTATCATTATCGATGCTTTAAATGAACATATTAAAGCAGGGCGTATCAAAGCAATTGGCGGATCCAATTGGACAGTGCAACGCTTGCAGGAGGCAAATGAATACGCAGCAGAAAATGGACTTGTTGGCTTCACCTTCAGCAGTCCTAATCTAAGTTTAGCGAAAGCAAAAGAACCTTTCTGGGCGGGCTGTGTTTCAGCTGATGCCTCTGATTGTGCATGGCATAAAGAACACCAGCTGCCGATTCTATCCTGGTCTTCCCAAGCAAGAGGCTTCTTTACCGGCCGCTTTACACCAGAAGATCGAAGCAATGAAGATCTTGTTCGTGTATTTTATAGTGATGACAACTGGGAACGCCTTCGCCGCGCAGAACAATTAGCGAAAGAGAAGGGAGTTACTACGATTCAAATCGCGCTGGCATATGTATTGAATCAACCGTTTCCTACTTGTGCTCTTATTGGTGCACAAAATGAGGAGGAATTACAATCATGTTTTGAAGGCTCAAAAATTGTGTTGACAGAAGATGAAATCAACTGGTTGGAGCATGTTGAAAAAAGTGTTAGTTAGTAATCTTTAATTCTCTATACCTTTTAAACAATCAGGTACTAAATCAAAGAGAAAATGACTCTTATGGTTTAAATACCTGATTTTTTTATGGAGAACATTTAGGCAAAAAACACCTTAGTTTTGTACAAATGTAAATGAATTTTCTCTATGTTTTTCCAATTTTGCTTCTTTTATAATAATCGTGAAGCTTCAATGAATGTTAAAGGAGGCAATAAAGGGATGGCTGGTGAAAACAATCCGCTTTTATTAACAGATGAGCAAATGAGAAGATTTATAACAGATGGTTTTCTCGTTTTAAAAACCGATTTTTCTAATGAATTCCATGAAAGATTAAATGAACAGTTATTGAAAGTGTATGAGGAAGAGGGGAATCCAGGAAATAACTTATTACCAAGAGTAACAGAGCTGCAAAGAGTATTTGAACATCCGGTTATTACGGGAGCACTGACAAGTGTTCTCGGGCCTGATTATATGCTGCATGCCCATCGACATGGTCATTATAATGCCTCATCAGTGCCAGGAGGTTGGCATAAGGACAGTTATTGGGGCTATAACCGCATGCGGAACCATCATCCGTGGTGGGCAATGATTATGTATTTTCCACAGGATACACCAGCGGAATTGGGTCCTACCGGTATCCTGCCTGGTACCCAAAATTACGACTCCCGCGTCTTTGAGTCTGATGAATTGGATCAAGAGGTATTAGCATGTGGAGAAGCAGGTACATTTGCTTTAATACACTATGATATTTGGCATCGTGCCACACCAAACACACTTGGAAACCCGCGATTTATGCTTAAGTTTGAGTTTATGCGCACAAAAGCACCAACAAAGCCAAGCTGGAACAATGTTGAAAGCGCGTGGAAGCTTCCTGAATCCACTAGCGCATTATTTGCCCAGCATGACGTAATGTGGGAAGAAACTTGGAATTGGTTATCAGGGAAAATTGGCAGCATGGCATCAACTGCAACATGTTCGTCCGATTTGATCGAAAATAAGCTAAGTTCGTTAGAGGATGAATTCGAACCAGTTGCATTGAATGCTGCTTATGAGCTTGCATGTTGTGGGAAAGCTGGTGTCCAAAGCCTGTTATCAGCTTTGCAGCATGATAATAGCAATGTGTCGCGGCTCGCTGCTTATGGGTTATCGATTGCAGGAAAAGAAGCAATTCCAGGTTTAATCCAAGCATTGGATCATAGCAGAACCTCAACAGTAGTGCGCGCGATTTTTGCTCTTAGTGAAAAGAGACATCAGGCTGCTGAAGCCGTTCCTGCTCTTAACCGATTACTAGAAAATGCTTCGGTGATCGTTCGCAGATCAATTGCAGAAGCACTTGGAATGATCGGCAGTCCGGCTAAGGATGCTGTCGGCGGATTAATCCGTTGTTTACAAGATGAGGATGCACAGGTTCGCTTTATGGCAGGTCTTTCGTTATCAAGAATTGGTGCATCAGCAGACCTGGCAGTTCCTCAATTGGAAATCGCTTTGCAGGATGAAAACCGGTATGTACGTGCTCATGCAGCAGAAGCTCTTCGTTATATTGGGACAGAGCAAGCAAACAAAGCGTTGATTACGTTTTTATTTAATTCAAGATGGTGCCCGACTACGACACCGGCAAATACGTTTTATCCGTAAATCTACTTCGGATTGATCCGTGATTTTGCTGATAATTCACGAAATGAAGTTGGAGAAAGTCCTGTAAGTTCTTTAAATACTCTTGAAAAATAGGAAAGCTCCATCCCTACTGAATCGGAAATTGATGAGACATTTCGTTCACTAACGATAAGTAACTCCTTTGCTTTTTCAATTTTTCTGCGGTTTATGTATTGAATCGGCGAAGAACCAGTAAAATTCTTAAAAACGGAAATAAAATAATTTGGATGGAAGTTAGCCATTTGTGCAAGAGATTCCACAGATAAATTTCCATCCAAATGCTCTTCAATATAGGTTAAAATGACATCCATTTTATCAAATGAAGGGGATGCATTCATTTTAAAATGAATCGTCTGGCTTTTCTCAAGGAATACGGCAATGATTTCGAGCAGGATGGAATGAACACGGAAGGTGCTAGAAAGGCGATCACTATGCATGTACGAAATAAGTTGCTGGAATTTTTCTTCTAGTTCAAATTCTTCCGGCTTGATAAAAACGGGTGTCTTCATTAGTTGAAATAAATGAAAATCACCGATTTTCGCAGTGAAATGGCACCAATATTTTCCGAACGTATTGTCGCTTATTGTTCCATATGATTGAACAGAGCCCGAAGGCAGTAAATAAAGCTCACCAGCTTTAGGATAAAACGTCTCATGATTTACTTTGACGAAACCTTCACCTTCCATGATGTAATAAAGCTTATTAAAATCAGTTGTATAATTTTCATCACGCCAAGATTTAGGGACCTTTGTATAAGCTGCAATGGAAACATCCAATTGTACATTTGCGAGATTTTTCCCTAAAAATGTTCCTGCCCGATTTTCCATCTGATTCTACCACTCTCTTTCTATTAATTCTTGCAAAAATAGAAAAAACCGAATAAGGGACTCATTAATGTCCGATATTCGGATCAATGTTTTAGAAGGTATGTTGAAATAAAAACTTTAGAAAGAAAAACAAAATTTCTGGAAAGTAAAAAGAAATCAGTAAGCGTTTTCATATATGACGCCTTTAAATTTTATCTTAAGATGTGAATTGTCACCTTTCATAAAATCCTTCTTCATATCTTTAATTCGCTTCACTGC
Source organism: uncultured Metabacillus sp. (assembly GCF_947503125.1). Classification (GTDB taxonomy): domain Bacteria; phylum Bacillota; class Bacilli; order Bacillales; family Bacillaceae; genus Metabacillus. The sequence goes on along the minus strand of NZ_CANNCR010000004.1, from coordinate 164,478 downwards.
ATCTGTCATACCGGCAGCATTGATTTTATGTTCTTTTGTTTCATTACCTGTATCTATTAAAAAAACAAACTGTTTCATCGTTGTATTCTCCTTAGGTGTATGATTGACTAAATTTTATTATATTATAAAACAAAATCTATTTTTTTGTAAGCGTTTTTAATGAATTTTTTTGAACAATTTGTGAGCGTTTTCGAATATAGGTCAAGTGCAAGGTTTGTTAGGTTACAGTGGGGAAATTAGCTTAATGAACGCAGTCGAAAAGGAAAATAAGTCAGCGACCTTATTATTTTGAAAAAAAGTAATAAGGTCGCTTGTTAACGTCAATTCATATTATGCTATGTGGTATCTGACATTATTTCAGTAATTTAATAAATTCCCGCATAAACCCTGGCAGATCAGGCCACGCATGACCGGAAACAAGGTTCTTATGAATGTGTAAAGTTTCTTCAATATAGGTACCGCCACATGCTATTACATCGGGTTTACAAGCAATATATGCTGTATACTCCCGGCCCTTCATTAGATCTGGTACGACCGTTAGCACTTGTGCGGCATGACAAATTGCACCAACAGGCTTATTTTCTTCAAAGAAGTGACGGACAATATTCGGCAAGGATTCGTCTAAGCGGATATATTCAGGTGCGCGGCCACCAGGAATAATTAACCCGTCATAGTCTGATGGATTCACATCTGCAAACGATAGCTGCGAATCGATGCCATAAGCAGGTTTTTCAACATATGTCTCCATACCTTCAATAAAATCATGACTGACCGTTTGCAGTTTTTTTACAGAAGGCGAAGCTATCGTTACATCAAATCCTTCTTCCAGACATCGGTAATATGGATAAAAAATTTCAAGCGCCTCAACAGCATCTCCAGTAACAATCAGTACTCTCTTACTCATGAACAAAACCTCCCGTATCTCTTTATATAGTGGGTGACACCTGACATGTACCCTTTTCATGTAATCAATTCGACAATTGTATATGATTTCCTTTTTATTTAAACGATGTTGAAGTTTGTTGTTAAGACGTTAATTATATAATTTGCTAATTTAAATGATTGATCTTACACTCACTCTTTAGTCTTCCTAGATGATTGATCGGAAAAAGTTACCTAATCTTCTTTAACAAATGTGATAATAAATAAGTAAAATAAAATGGATGCCTAAAAAGGATTTTAGACATCCAAACACTAACGAGAAGTTAGAAAAGGTAAAGCGCAAATGCAATGACCACAAGTATTCCTAAAATAATATAAATCCATGAAAGCCTGGAGATATTCCCCTTTGTTGCTTCATCGTAATTTTGATCACCTTTTCCACCTAATAAAATAGTGCCAACTAATGATAATAAACCAATAATTATGACTAAAATAATGGCTAGCTTCATAAGGGCTTCGCTCCTATAAAAGAAGTATTTGTATTATTGCTTATATCATAATAGTAGCTCAGTTTATTGTGAATTTCTATCCTTTAAAGAGTGTGATGCCAATAAACTTATCGTAAATTTGTATAAAATATGACGAAGGAATAACAAAAGGATCATATGGCAAGATGTGAGAGGCTATGATAAATTTATAAAAAAAAGATTACTGAAAATAGAGGGACTAAGTTTGAATAAGGCAAGTATCCCTTTGCTTATTCAATTTTAAGTGTTTCTCCAGGAGGGGCAAATGTTTTTTTCACTTAGAAATCGCCTGTTTATTATTTTTACGTTATTACTAACGGTGCCATTCCTGCTTTTGTCTATCATTATTCCTACTTGGTTTACATCGGTCATTGAAGAACAAACAAAAGACTCAACAGTTGAAATGATGGATCAGTACTCGCTATATATTGATTCCATTACGACCCAAGCAGAAGATCTTGGAAAACAAGTCCTTATCAATCAAGCAACTCAACAGTGGTTAAAGACAGAAAAAGAAAAGGAAAATGTATCAAGTGCGCAACGGTTATTAATAAAAAACCAATTGAAAATGCAGCTATCATCGATGATGGTTAATAATTCAAATGGAATGTCGATCTCCGTTTTTTTAAATAATGGGACAGGTACATGGGGGAATATACCGGAATTAAAAGACATGACGTGGTACAAAGATTTTTTAGACAATGATCAAAGATGGGTAAAAACTCATAAAGACGCCTTTCAACTTCATCAAGAAATGCGTGAAAAAAACATGAATAGTTATCTGATCCCTTTGTTTGATATGAATATGTTAGAGTTATCCGGAATTATTAAAGTAAGCTTTCCATCATCCTTGCTTGAAACCGCCTTAAGCAAAATCAAGCTTGGAGAAAGCGGTCGAGTCTATTTATTAGATCAACAAGGATTGAATGTTTTATCAAGCCAAGTACAAACACCTAAAGAAGTCATTAATAAAAGCTTTAAGAAAATAACCAGCGACAGTCAGGATAAAGGCTTGATCGAAACAGGCTACAATGGAGAAGATTATCTCGTATTCTATCAAAAATTAAAAGTTGGAGACTGGGTTCTCATTAGCGAAATTACCAAGGCGGAGTTATTTGGCAAAATCAATCAGTTACAAAAGAATTTGTTCATCATAAGCGCTTTAATTTTTTTGAAAACGATCATTACTTCTTATTTGCTTTCTTCTAATATTGTTAGTCCTTTAGGTAAGCTTACAAAAGCAATGAGATTTGTAGAAAGAGGAGATTTTGCCGCAGCAAAAAGAGTAATGCCTCCAATAAAATCTTATAATCATGAAGTCGGATATGTGATAAAGGTTTTTAATCGTACAATTGAACAACTCAATCATTTAATCCAAACAGAATATGAAGCAAATATTCGAAGAAAAGATGCTGAATATAAAGCGCTATTATTACAGATCAATCCTCACTTTTTGAATAATACACTCGAAATTATTGGAGGATTAGCCGTCCAAGGCAAAAAGAAAGAAGTAATGAATGTAAGCATTTATTTGGGCAGGATGATGAGATACTCATTAAACACGGAAACAGACGTTGTTAAATTAGGTGAAGAAATTACCTATATCAGAAGTTTCATAGAAATTCTAAAAATAAGGTATGAAGGTGCTCTCACATATGTAATTGAAGAAGATGAAGCAACAAGAACGATACCGATTATTAAATTTATTATCCAGCCGCTTGTAGAAAACGCTGTGAAATATAGTTTCATAGAAAAAACAAAAGCCGAAATAAAAGTTAAAACAGAATTGAAAGAAGATCTCCTTACCATTCTAGTAGAAGATAAAGGGGCAGGAATGTCTAATGTGGTGAAAGGTGACATCTTAAATATCAATAAAAAGAATGAAACAACACATGTATTAGAAAGCAGAGGCAACAGCATAGGCCTTAAGAATGTCATCAGTCGATTACATTTATATTACGGAGATCGTTTTACTTTTAACATCCAATCTGAAGTGGGGAAAGGTACAAGTATTACATTATGTATAAAAGTTGCAGAGGGGGATATACATGATGAAGGTTATCATCACAGATGATGAAATTCAAATTCGTAAAGGGCTGCGAATGAAGATTGATTGGGAAGAGGAAGGCTTTAATATTGTTGGGGAAGCTGCAAATGGAAAAGAAACACTTGAATTATTAAAGAAAATCAATGTTGATGTTGTCATAACGGATGTCAGAATGCCAATCATGGATGGGATTGAATTTGTTAAGAGATGCCATATCGAGCATCCTGATGTGAAAGTGATCGTGTTATCCGGCTATTCTGATTTCGAATATGTAAGAACATCACTCGTAGAAGGAGTAAAAGATTATTTACTAAAGCCGGTGGCTCCTGATGAATTAATTGATGCTTTAAAAAGAATACAGTATGAAATAGAGGAAGAAAAGAAAAAACAACTCGAAACCGAAAGAATGAACAGATTGGTTCATAATCAGTTAGAAGAAATGAAAGAACAATATTTGCTTCATTTAGTCAAAGAGGAATGGTCTGAGCTTACGATTGCGATAGAGAGATTACAACAGCTTCAATTAGCGGAATTTGCAAATATAAATGCGCGTGTTCAGTTTTTCACTGTAGAAATAAGAGCTTCTGATTCCAACCCAAAATTGGTTAAGGAATTATGGCTTCCGTTTACGATGTTGTGCAAGGAAATCTCTCAGGATTATAAAGGAACGTACACTTTTTATGATGCAAGTTATGCCAATATGCTTCATTTTATTCATCTGATCGATTCTGAACATCAGAATCAAACAGCCAGCATCGTTCAAATCATTCAAAGAAATGTGAAGAAGTATTTAAATGTTGAGACGGTTGTTGGAATTGGCAAGATTGTGACAGGTATTACAGAGTTTAAAACAGGTTATATTTCAGCATTGCTTTCATGGAGCCAAAGTCAGCCCGGCACATATTCCCAAGTGATTGATGGGACAATTACGAAAGAAATCGTTGAGTTTTCTTCTTCTGTTGAGAAAAAATTGGTTAATTCAATTGAAAATGTCAATCATGATGAATTTAAGAAAAATATGGAGTCGATTTTAGGTGAGAGCCATAATCATTCCATGATGTCTTTTTCATTTGTTGCCAATCGAATATTATTTTTATTAGGTTCACTTGCAACAAAATATGATCTTGATACAAACGAAATGATATGGACCTGCCAACAACGGATTTGGGAGCTTAATGCTCATAAGAGAGTAATGGAACAGTTGATTGAATTAGCAGAATTGATTATAGAGAAAGTAAAAGACGCCCGCTATTCTTCAAATGGGTTGGTTATCGTAGAAAATGTCCGCCGTTATTTGGACAAGCACTATGCAAGTGAAATATCTCTTACGACTTTATCAGAAAAGTTTCATATCAACAGTGCTTATTTATCTGAAATCTTTAAACAACATGTTGGGAAAAATTTTAGTGATTATCTCGTCGAATTGCGAATGACGAATGCCCGCGAGTTTTTGAAAGACGAACAGTTAAAAATTATCGATGTGGCTTACCTGGCAGGGTTTTCAAATTCCGGTTATTTTAGCACTGTTTTTAAAAAGCATTTTGGTCAAACACCAGCTGAATTCCGTAAGTCTCTACAGCTGAATCAAAGTGTAAGGTAAGGGGCTACTATGAAAAAAAGAACCGCTATTATTATTTTTATTGTTTTTATTACCGCAATAGCAGGATATACGTTTTCTTTTTTCAAAACATACACAAGTAATCAAGAGGATCAAGATTTGAGGCTAAATGAGAACCGGGATAAAATTGAACTTACCTTTTGGAGAAATTATGGGACAAAATTAGAAAATGATGCGTATAAAGAACTTATTGCTGCTTTTGAAGCAGCCCATCCTTCAATAGATATTCAAATGGTTTCCATTCCATATGGGGATTATGAATTGAGGCTGAGAACAGAGATCGCAGCGGGAAATCCCCCGGATATCATGTCAATAGACAGTCCGAATTTAGCTTTATATGCCCATTCCGGATCATTATTATCGATTGACCACTATATGAAGACAGAAGGAAATATTGACGATATCCCTCCTTCCACGCTCGATGGATTAAAATATAAAAATGAAATTTATCTTTCGCCAGTAGTAGAGTCAGGAGTGGCTTTATTTTATAATATGCACTTATTTAAAGAGGGTGAAGTGCCTTTTCCTTCAAAAGATCCTCATTCTCCAATGACCTGGAATGAGGTGTTGGAGATTGCTAAAAAACTTAATCATCCTGCTAAGGGTATTTATGGCATCGATCCTGCTCAAGGGTTTAACGGTGGCGAGGCACCGGCATATTTTAAAATGCCGCTTTTATGGCAATTTGGTGCAGAGGTTTTAAGTCCTGATGCGAACACTTCAGACGGTTATTTAAATTCGCAAAATGCGTTAGAAGCACTGCAATTTTATCAGGATCTCTATCATAAACATAAAGTAGCTGTCGTAGAATTGCCGCCAGATCCTTTTGTCTCAGGTCATCTTGCCATGACAGTTTTAGGTTCTTGGACATTAGCTGAATTTGAAAAGAATTTTCCGGAATTTAAGTTGGGAGAAGATTATGGAGTGGCGCCGCTGCCAAAGGCGAAAAATCAAGTTGCACCAAACGGCGGCTGGGCTTTAGGAATCTCATCAAAGTCTGAATATCCGGAAGAAGCATGGGAATTTATTAAGTATGTGACAAGTTTCGAAGGATCAAAAAGGTATGTAGAAATAACAGGTGATCTTCCTGCGAGATATTCAGTAGCTGAAGAATTTCCTGAGCTTACCACCTACCCGAAGAATATTTTTGTCCAACAAGCCCAAAATTACTCAAAGAATCGGCCTGTTACACCAGCTTATCCTGTCGTAAGTGATGCGATCAAAAAATTGTTTGAGGAAGTAGGAATTGGCGGAAAGGATATAAAAGCATCAGCAGATGAGGCTGTTGAAAAAATTAATAAGAGCTTACATGATATTCAATAGATATCCTCTAGTTATTAGACTGGGGGATTTTTTTATTCAAAAAACACCCAAAAATATTAAATATCCACATCCGAAAAAATTGAAATATTCCTTTTTCATTGTTTGATATAGTTGAAATCACAAAGAGAACATAAAGTTGGTGAAGACAAATGAACGAAAGGTGAAAATTTGAAATCGCTTTCCAGTTGATTTCTCTGAAAGTTTTCTACCGGTTCATTTTTTCACAAAGGGGGGAAACAGATTGCAAGAATTAGTAAAGGTAAAGAGTGATACCAATGTTTCAGTCAAAACCGGCAAGAACACAAAAATCAAAAGCAATATCGAGTATATGAGAAAAAATTATTTTCTCTACTTGCTCATTGCGCCGGCAGTTATTCTTACAATTATTTTTAAGTATGTTCCAATGTATGGGGCGATTATTGCGTTTAAGGATTTTAGCACGATTAAAGGGATTTTAGGCAGTGAATGGGTGGGATTTAAGCATTTTACCGATTTTCTGACATCACCAAATTTTGAAGTGATCTTTATGAGTACGCTTAAGCTTAGCTTGTATGGGTTATTGCTAGGGTTCCCAGTGCCGATTCTATTAGCCTTAATGATTAATCAAATCAGGCGAAATGCGGTGAAGAAAAATATTCAACTAATCCTCTATGCACCAAACTTTATTTCAGTGGTCGTAATCGTCGGGATGTTGTTCATTTTCTTATCACCGACAGGGCCGATCAATAACATCATTGCCTTCATAACAGGAAAGCCGGTTATGTTTATGTCAGAGCCGGAATACTTCAGGTCAATATATATTCTTTCTGGAATTTGGCAAGCTGCCGGCTGGTCTTCGATTGTTTATGTCGCTGCTTTAGCCAATGTAGATCCTGAGCTTCATAATGCTGCGACAATTGATGGGGCAAATATTTTACAAAGAATCATCCATATCGATCTGCCGACACTAAAGCCATTAATGGCGATTATCTTTATTCTCGGTGCAGGAGGAATCATGGCAATTGGTTTTGAAAAGGCCTATTTAATGCAAACGGCTATGAATTTACCGGCATCTGAAATTCTCCCAACCTATGTCTATAAAGTTGGGTTGCAAGCAGGTGATTACGCCTACTCCACTGCTGTAGGACTGTTTAATTCGGTCATCAATGTAATTTTGCTTGTTGTGGTGAATTTCGTCGTCAAAAAATTAAACGAAGGTGAAGGTTTATATTGATAGAAAGGAGTTTTCAAATTGATTAAACATACACGAATGGATCGCATCATTTTATCCTTAAATAGTGTTTTCCTATGCTTAGCTGTATTAGTGATCTTGGTTCCTTTGGTTTATGTTGTGATTGCCTCTTTTATGGATCCAACCGTGTTATTAAATCAAGGCATTTCCTTTCATGTATCTGATTGGAGTCTTGAAGGGTATAAGCGGATTTTATCTGATGATGCGATGATTAGAGGGTTTTTAAATGCGATCCTCTATTCTGTTGGTTTTTCGGTAATAACGGTTGTGGTTTCAGTGTTTGCTGCTTTTCCGTTATCAGTAAACGGTTTTGTCGGGAAAAATTTCTTTATGACGCTGTTTTTGATTACGATGTTCTTTAGCGGCGGATTAATTCCAACCTATTTAGTCGTAAAAGATTTAGGAATGTTAAATACCATCTGGGCAATCCTGCTCCCAGGGGCTGTAAATGTTTGGAATATTATTTTGGCAAGGACTTATTTTAAAGGAATTCCTACAGAATTGCATGAAGCAGCAAAGGTGGATGGAGCATCCGATTTACTCATTTTCTTTAAAATTGTGTTACCGCTGTCAAAACCGATCATCTTTGTACTCGCACTATATGCCTTTGTTGGTCAGTGGAACTCTTATTTTGATGCGATGATCTATCTTGAAGATCCTAAACTGCATCCATTGCAGCTTGTTTTAAGATCGATTTTAATTCAGAACCAAGCAGAGCCTGGGATGATAAGTGATCAATTAGCGATGGCTGAACTAGCCAAGGTTTCTGAAATGATCAAATACTCAGCCATTGTCATTTCAAGTCTTCCATTGATTGTGATGTATCCATTTTTCCAAAAGTACTTTGAAAAAGGTGTTATGGTTGGTTCATTAAAATAATGAACCAATTACTAAATAAATTTGAAAACACTTACAAAATAATAGGGGGATATTAGGATGAAACATGTAAGAAAAATTGTGTGTTCTACTGCTATTGGATTTTTATTACTATCTGGATGCAGCAGCAAAAACACATCTTCTTCAGAGGATTATGAGCTTTCCAAGGTTTCTTTTCCATTAAAGGAAGAGATGACATTAAAGTTTATCACGCAAAGCTCGCCATTAGCTCCAAAGGATCCTAACGAAAAATTAATTTACAAACGGTTGGAGGAAAAAACAGGCGTTCATATTGAATGGAAGAACTATACAAACGATGTTTTTGTTGAAAAAAGGAACTTGGCTGTTGCAAGTGGTGATCTACCCGATGCCATCATGGATGCAGGCTACAGTGACTATGATTTACTTAAACTAGCAAAAGATGGTGCGATTATTCCTGTTGAAGATTTAATAGACAACTATATGCCAAACTTAAAGAAAGTTTTAGAGGCTGCACCTGAATATCGAGCGATGATGACAGCACCAGACGGGCATATTTATTCATTCCCTTGGATTGAGGAGCTAGGAACTGGCAAGGAGAATATCCATTCAATTGATGATTTCCCTTGGATAAACGTCGAATGGTTAAATAAATTAGGACTAAAAATGCCAAAAACAACAGAGGAATTAAAACAAGTATTACTTGCGTTTAAAACAAAGGACCCTAATGGTAACGGGAAAGCTGATGAAATCCCAATGTCCTTTATCATTAACCATGGTGGTGAAGATCCGGCCTTCTTATTTGGATCCTTTGGATTGGGTGATAACTGGGATCATACGGTTGTAAGCAATGAAGGAAAAGTATTATTTACCGCAGCTGATGAGGGCTACAAAGAAGCAATTGCTTATTTTGCTGACTTATATAAATTAGGTTTAATTGATATTGAGGCATTTGAGCATGATTGGAACACCTATCTTGCAAAAGGAAAAGATGAGCGCTATGGCATGTATTTCACATGGGATAAAGCAAATATTACAGGGATGAATGATAAATATCAGTTAATGCCGCCACTAGCAGGTCCGGATGGTCATATTAATGCAACAAGAACAAATGGAATGGGCTTTGACAGAGGCAGAATGGTCATAACAAGTGCAAATAAAAACCTGGAATTAACAGCAAAATGGATCGATCAATTATATGATCCGCATCAATCCGTTCAAAACAACTGGGGAACATATGGGGATGAAAAGCAGCAAAATATTTTTGAATTTGATAAAGAAAAGAATATGTTAAAGCATTTGCCGTTGGAAGGCACAGCACCTGTTGAGTTAAGACAAAAAACAAGTATCAATGGACCGTTAGCCATTTTAGATGAATACTATGGCTCCGTTACGACAAAGCCAGATGATGCTGCGTGGAGACTGGATTTAATGAAGGAAGTCATGGTCCCTTACATGAAAGCAGAAAATACGTATCCAAAGGTATTTTTCTCACTTGAAGAACTAGACAAGCTGGCAACGATTGAAACCGATTTGTTTGCTTATGTGAACAGAAAAAGAGCGGAATGGATGACGAACGGAAAAGTAGAAGAAGAATGGGATGCCTATTTGAAAGAATTAAACCGACTAGGCTTACAGGAATGGTTGGATATTAAACAAACAGGTTATGATCGAAATCAACAAAATCAATAGATGGTGTTCAAAATAGGCTGTATATAGTTTTTGTACAAAGGTAAGAAAGCATAAAATTTTGTACTTAGTTTTAGTGTCTAGCTCCAGCGCCTAGCCCCTCTAGGGTCCAGCCACTCATGAATTGAAGGCAAAGAACGCCTTCTATTCATGAGCGTCTTATTTGCCCTAGGCTGATCAAGGCTTGCTCTTTTCTTAGTACAGCCTTTTTTTGATAAATAGTTTAATAAAAAAGGAGAAGAAAAATGGTGCAAAAATTAAAAGAACAATATCGTCCGCAATTTCATTTTTCGCCAGAAGAGAAATGGATGAACGACCCAAATGGTATGGTGTATTTTAACGGTGAATACCATTTGTTTTATCAATACAACCCTTTTGATACGATCTGGGGCCCAATGCACTGGGGACATGCGGTTAGTAAAGATCTCATTCACTGGGAACAGCTGCCGATCGCCCTGCATCCTGATGAACACGGAACAATTTTCTCTGGAAGTGCTGTTGTAGATTGGCATAATTCATCTTGTTTCTTCGAAGATGATCAGCCGGGATTAGTGGCGATCTATACAAGCAATGATACGTATCCGGATTCAGAAAGGGTCCGTCAGCGCCAATGTTTAGCATATAGCAAAGACAATGGAAGGACTTGGGTGAAATATGAGAAAAATCCAGTTCTTTCAGACCATACGAAAACCGATTTTCGCGACCCTAAGGTGTTTTGGTATGATGCTACAAAAAAGTGGATTATGATACTAGCTACTGGTCAATCGGTAACGATTTACACTTCTCCTAATTTAAAAGAATGGGAGTTTGCAAGTGAATTTGGAAGCAATGCTGGCTCACATGTTGGATTTTGGGAATGTCCGGATCTCTTTCCATTACCGGTAGAGAATGAAGAGAATAAAATCAAATGGGTCATGCTAGTTAGCATTGGAGATACAGGAACAAGCAAAGAAGGTTCCAGAACACAATATTTTATTGGTGATTTTGACGGGAAAACCTTTGTCAATGATCATGAAGATGAAACATTTTTATGGTTAGATTACGGCATGGATAATTATGCAGGCGTTAGTTGGTCTGATATCCCGGCTAAGGATGGTAGAAGGATGTATATCGGGTGGATGAGCAATTGGCGATATGCTAATCAAGTTCCAACAAAAGAATGGAGAGGTGCCATGACTCTTCCACGGGAATTATCGTTGATTTCCAATGAGAAAGGAATTCGTTTGCTTCAAAAGCCGGTATCTGAAATCAATTTGATAAGACGAGAGACAAGCGTGCAGCAAAACTTGCTCGTAGAATCTGACAATCCAGTATGCTTTGATATGAACAACCAATTAATGGAGATAAATATCGAGCTTGAAAAAATAAATGGAACAAAATTTGACCTCATTATTCAGCATTCTGAATTTGAACGTACCGAGATTCGTTACAACGTTTTACAGGAAACTTTGGTTATCGATCGAGCAAATTCGGGTGTGCATCAATTTTCAGCATCCTTTCCCGTTCTTCAAGAAGCGCCATTAACGCTGAAGAATAACAAAATAAACATGCAGATATTCTTAGATATTTCATCAATTGAGATCTTTGCCAATGATAGTGAGGCAGCTATTACGAGCCTGTTGTATCCTAGTGAAGGCCGCAAACAACTAATTTTGATTTCTCATATTGGAAGTATGAAGGTAAATACATTGGAACTAACTGAGCTTTGTACAATTTAGGATTGAGCTTTGAAGCTATTAATAGGTATTGGGATTGACGGATATATTTCCTTCAATCCTTATTATATAGAAAATGTAAACGCTTAAAATTGTTTTGGAGATGTGATGAAATGAAAAATAACCTATCAAATGCTGTGAAACTAGTTTTATTGGTCGTATTCGTTTTTTCAATTCTATCTATTGATAGCCAACTTCAAGCACAGGCATCTGAACAGAATACGGCTATATTCGGTTATTTGCCTTTATCAGGTTCTTGGACGAAAAACACAACTGGTGAAATGAAAGGAGTTAGTGAAAAGAAAAAGCCAGCTATTAACTTATCGAATACCGAGGTAGGGAGCAACTTTGTCTATGAAGCAAATGTCATGATCGATTCTTCATCCTCTAATGATGCGGCAGCCTCAGTGATCTTTCGCGCAAATCAATTTGGAACAGAAGGCTATATGCTTAGGTTGGAACCAAAAAAGGACAAAATAAAATTAGTTTCTATAAACAAAAACATAAACATTACAGAGCCTATTAAAAAAGAAATTGAAACGGGTGTTACTTATAAAGTTAAAATAACTGTTGATGGGCCAGAGATAAAAGTATTCCTTAATGATGACATGCTTTTTCATAAAAAAGATTCAAAGCATTCGAAAGGTTTTACAGGCTTCCATGTGGATAAAGGATCAGCTACTTTTAGTGACGTATCAATAAATAAAAACGTTACCAATATTGAAGGCTGGGACATGAAAAGCGGCAAATGGGTTCCTTCTTCACAAGGACTTGTTGCAAAGGCAAAATCAGAAGAAATTATATATGCCATATCTCGTACAGCTGCTGCAAACTTCAATTTTGAAGCTGATGTTAGTTTAGAAGATGCAAATGCCGCTGGAACTCTAATATTTCGTTCAAATAAAACAGGTTTGCAGGCATATGGTTTGCAAATAGATTCCAAGAATGACCTTATTCGGTTGTATGATACGAAAAATAATAGAGTCATTGCCAAAAGCAAGATGGCGATTGAAAAGGGAAATCTCTATCGTATCCGCATTAAAGCAGAAGGAACTGTTTTAAAGGTATATTGGCAAAACGGATCAAACCCTGTGATCAGTGTTAATGATGATACCTATACAAAGGGGTTCTTAGGGCTTCATGCGTACAATGGCAATGTAGTCTTTCAAAACATACTTGTTAGTGATATAAACTCGAATTTAGATGGGTGGATTTCTTACAATGGTGAATGGACACCAGACCTTAATGGAATCAAAGGCATTAGCAATGGGGCAGAAAATACGTATCGGATCGCTGAAAGGACGGAAACAAATTTCGTTCTTGAAGGAGATCTAAAGGTCGATAATGTGACTAAATATGGCACTGCCGGACTGGTTTTTCGTACGAATTCAGACGCAACAAGAGGATATATGTTAAACATTGACCCTAATTTAAATAAGGTTCGTTTATTGGATCTCAATAGCGATCGTACGGTTGGAATGGCAGATTGGGAGATTGAAACGGGAAAAACCTATCATTTTGAAGTACATGCAATGGATGAACAAATAAAGGTTTATATAGACGGATATACGGAACCCGTTATAGATGTGAATGACTCTGCTTATACAAGCGGAAAGTTTGGATTAAATGTGTATAATGGAACAGCTTATTTCCAAAATATTTATGCGACAAACTATGATGATTATTATTCAGAGATCTATCGACCGCAGTATCACTATACTCAGGCAAGAGGGGCTGCAAGTGATCCAAACGGGCTTGTATATTATGAAGGTGAATACCATCTCTTTCACCAGGATGGAGGAAAATGGGCACATGCGGTAAGTAAAGATCTTGTTCATTGGAAGCGATTGTCGATTGCAATTCCTTGGAATGAGATGGGGCATGCCTGGTCTGGATCAGCTGTTGTTGACAAAAACAATGTCTCAGGATTATTTAATGAAGAAGGCTCGGGTTTAATCGCTTATTATACATCCTTTAATCCTGCTAAACATAATGGAGATCAAAAAATTGCCGTCGCATATAGCCGAGATAAGGGGAGGACATGGGAATTTTATGAAGGAAATCCGATCATCCCTAATATTGGTGAATTCTATGGAGGAGAGGGCTGGGATTTCCGCGATCCAAAAGTTGTTTGGGATGAAGACCATAAGCAGTGGGTAATGGTCGTATCTGGAGGAGATCATATTCGATTTTTCACCTCAACCGATTTGTTAAATTGGAAAATGATTGAATCATTTGGGTATGGTAATTATGTGAGAGGTGGAGTTTGGGAATGCCCAGATTTCTTTCAGCTTCCGGTTGATGGAGATGAAAATAAGAAAAAATGGGTGTTGTCTATCAGTACTGGGGCAAACCCAAAAACGAACGGATCGGATTCTGAGTACTTTGTAGGGACATTTGATGGAAACCGTTTTGTAAGTGATCATCCTGCAGGTACTGTATTAAAAAATGAATTCGGAAAAGAAATGTATGCAGCCATGTCTTTTTCCGATATACCAGCATCAGATGGACGTCGCATCTCCTTAGGCTGGATGAGTAATTGGGACTATCCGTTTAGTTTTCCTACTTCCCTATGGCAAGGACAAATGTCCATTCCGCGTGAATTAACATTAAAGACTGTACCTGGAGAAGGTGTACGATTGTTTCAAAAGCCGATTGAGGAATTAGCACAACTAAGAGGTGAGGTTTCCTCATGGAGTGACCAAAATGTGCAGCCTAATGATACGAACTTGTTAGCTGGGTTGAACGGGACAGCATATGAAATCATCGCAGAATTTGAGTTGCCTGAAAATAACAACGCAGCTGAATTCGGCTTCAAGCTAAGAGAATCAAGTGACCAAAAAACAATTGTCGGCTATAATGTCATCGATTCAAAAATGTTTTTCGATCGAACAGAATCAGGAGAAATAGATTTTTCAGAGAAGTTTTCTACTTTCCATGAAACAGCATTAAAACCGAAAAACAACCGCGTTAAAATGCGCATATTTGTTGACGAATCCTCTATTGAGGTGTTTGGAAATGACGGCCAAGTTGTTTTCTCAAATGTTGTTTTTCCAGATGGGGCAAGTGATGGTATGAGCTTCTATACAAAAGGTGGAAAGGTAAAAATCGTTTCATTAAAGGTGTATCCATTAAGAGGAATTTGGAAGGAAGCAACTAATGATGGGACAGTGTCAAGCAAAGTTGTGATGGACCATAGCAAGCTTGAACTCAGGACTGGTGAGGCACATAAATTATCTGCATCAGTACTCCCTCTTTCTGCAAAAAAACAGAAGATTAAATGGCAATCTAGCAATCCAGCTATTGCCGAAGTGAAGAAACTAGATCATGATACAGCTGATGTAAAGATGATTGGATACGGCAGAGCAGTTATTTCGGCAACAACAAATAATGGCAAAGTTATTGGCTCAACAGTAGTGACTAGTAAAACATCATACCAAATTGTTGATGTGAATAGCGGAAAAGCACTTACTGTTAATGGAACAACCAATGGTTCAAAAGTAAAAATATTTCCTAGGGGTGCCTCCGAAAACCAGACCTGGAATTTTGAAGGAAATCGATCAGGTGTGTATAAAGTTCTTTCTCCTTATAGCAACAAAGTCTTGGATGCTTCTGGAGTCGCAAACGGTGATGATGTTCAAGTTTGGGAATATTTTGGCTATGGGAATCAACATTGGCGCATAACCGATCATTGGAATGGTACATTCTCTTTTCATGTAATGAACAGTGGGAAATCCTTGGGAGTACCTAAGGGCAGACTTGAGGATGGTACGGTTGTTGAGATTCATGATCATAATAATGAGGCCTCACAAAAGTGGAAATTGGTTGAGGTGTCCTCAAGTGACAAGATGAAATGAAGCGAAAACATGACTAAATACTTCGACTTAGAACGTAAGGAAGTAGTCTTATAGGGTTATCAAATAAAGCAGGGCTGACTCAAAGGAATCTGAACCTATTGAGCAGCCCTTTAATAAAAAGGAAATTTCTCGACTATTTTACTCGTTTACACATCCGCTACACAACGAAACCCTAGGTGCCCTGATGAACTATCTGGTGTATTCGAGGTTCGTGCTGCTACACGATAACGGTTGCAATATGATTCATGACATAAATAGGAACCGCCTCTCATCACCTTTGTGTCGCCTGTTGAAGGGCCTTGCGGATTCGTGCGTCCGCCTCTTTTATGAATGCTTCTGCTAAACCAATCAGAACACCATTCCCAAACGTTTCCTGACATATTATAAAGGCCGAACTCGTTTTTTAGAAAAGACTGAGCAGGGGCTGTCCCTTCATAGCCGTCCTCTTTTGTATTTTTTTCAGGAAAAGTGCCTTGCCAAATATTGCAGTAATGCTCACCATTAGGTGTTAATTCATCACCCCAAGGATATCTTTTTAGTTCAAGGCCTCCGCGTGCTGCATATTCCCATTCAGCTTCTGTCGGTAATCGTTTACCTGTCCACTGGCAAAAGGCAAGGGCATCATTCCAGGTTACATGGACAACAGGATGATCCATCCGTTGGTCAATCGATGAGCCGGGTCCTTCCGGCTGGTACCAGAAAGCACCATCAACAGCACACCACCATGGTGTATGAACAACCCGTTTTACTTGATTCCTAAGCTTTGAAGGTAAGAAGCTATGAAACACAAATGACCAGCCAAACTTCTCTGACTCTGTCTTATAGCCTGTAGCTTTTACAAATTCATTAAATTCAGCATTCGTTACCGCGTAACTGTCTATTAAAAATGGATTTACTTCCACCTTTCGTACAGGTCCCTCACCATCAGCTGGGAAGCCTTCCTTTTCATTTGTGCCCATTAAAAATTCTCCGCCGGGGAGATATACCATTTTCTCTGTGAACATGGTTTTACTAGGTGCCATTACTTGTGAAGTTTGTACGCTTGCGCTATTTTCCTTTCCTTCATTTTTTCTGCTAATGTTACAGCAAGATAGATTTTTTTTCGTTTTCATTTGTTCACATCCTAGGATTATTTTTGAATGAACTCAACAAAACGCGAAACCCCGTTTCGATGGAACCTTTGAGGTTTTTTTACCAACCATAAGCTTCGATTAATATGAATATCGGTAATTTTCATTTCCTTTAAAAATCCCTGCTCCAATTCTCTTGCTACTGTTAACCTTGGGAGAATACTTATGCCAAGGCCCGCTTCTACCGCGCTCTTTATTGCTTGTGTAGAGCTGATTTCCATATAACTTTCAATTTTATCGAGTATTCCATGTTCTCTTAAGGTGCTTTCCACAATTAAACGTGTGCCGGATAGGGACTCACGCCATATCATCCGTTCATTTGCCAATTCTTCAATATTAATTTCCGATCGTTCTCTCCACGGGTGGTCAGCAGGAAAAACGAGGATTAATTCGTCATCTGCAAATTTTTCAACGATAAAATCTTCATCATCAACAAGTCCTTCAACTAAGGCGATATCGATGACATCATTTGTTAAGTCTTCGAGCACACTTGGTGTATTTTTAATGGTAAGTGATACTTTTATATCTGGAGTCAGTTTTTTAAAGCGGCCGAGGAGGCTCGGCAATAAAAACTCACCAATTGTTAAAGAAGCCCCAACCCTGAGGGTAGAATTGTATTCACCTATTGCCTGCTGAATCACTTCTTTCGAACGATTAAAGTCGGTAATAATGGCTTTTGCAAAAGGATACAGCATTTTTCCGGTTTCTGTAACAATTAATTTTCCTTCTGTTCGGTCGAATAACAGGGTTCCATAAACATTCTCCAATTGGCGAATTTGTCTTGTTACCGCAGGTTGAGACACAAAGCTTAGTCTTGCTGCCTGGCTTATGCTGCCCTCATCAACGACTAAACAAAACATTTTCAGGTTTTCGATATTCAAAACAACTTCCTCCCTGATCAATAAGATCCGATGGTTTGTATATATACAATATTACCATAAGAATTCAATAGGAAGATGAGGTATAACGATCTGTTATAACCTATGCATTTGTTGCAATTTACCATCTATCGATTAACGTGATATCGTAGTAGATAAGAACAATACTTGTTTTTGAGAGTTAGAGCACATTTTTTAGCTATTAATCTAGAAGAAAAGAGGGGAAAAAGATGGGGGAAGAATGGAAAAGAATCGCACAGCTCTTTTGGATCTTCTTTAAAATATCACCGGTAACGTTCGGTGGAGGCTTTGCAATGCTGCCGATTATTGAAAAAGAGGTCGTATATAGAAAGAAATGGGCTAAACGTGAAGAGCTTACAGATGTTTTCGCTATTGCTGGAACAGTACCAGGTGCGATTGCAGTAAATGCAGCAACCTTCATTGGCCACCGTATCGCTGGTATAAAAGGGGCGTTCGCCGCAACATTAGGCACGCTGACTCCAACTTTTATCATTGTATTATTACTTACCGGGATGTTTGCTAGCTTTCAGAATAACCCTCATGTTGAAGCGGCTTTTTATGGAATTCGAGCCTCAACTGTTGCTCTAATTGTATATGCTGGGATCAAAATGTCACGAACATCATTAATAGATAAGACAACAACATTTTTAGCTGTTAGTATGTTTATTGCTATGCTCTTATTTCATTGGCACCCAGTCATTATTATACTTTTAGGCGCTATTGTAGGTATCCTCATCATCAAAGTGAAAGAAAAACTAGGCGTTTTTGTCAAATTGGAGAAAAATGATCGTGATGATAAAGTTGAAAAAAATATACTTAACCCATTAAAGGAAATGAAGCAAAAAGTAGGGATGTAGGAGGTGAGACGATGCTGTTAGAATTATTTATTTTGTTTTTTATAATAGGAACTGTATCATTTGGCGGGGGATATGCGATGATTCCGGTCATAGAAAGAGAAGTAACAAGCAGGGGATGGCTCACTACTTCTGACTTTACTGATGCAGTGGCATTAGCAGGAATGACTCCAGGATCAATTGCCTCCAATAGTGCAACAATCATTGGGTTTAGGGTTGCAGGTTTCCCGGGAGCCATGGTATCGACTATTGCAATCAGTTTACCATCATTGCTGTTGATTTTAGTGATCGCTATGTTCTTATATAAAATTCACAAAAACAGTTTTGTTAAATCAGCTTTTTATGGTCTGCGTCCTATTGTAACTAGCTTAATTCTCTATGCCGCTATTAAACTAGCGATTTCTAATGGTGTTTTATCCGCCTCACTCTCCTGGGATATGATTACCATGTTAATGATTTTCGGATTTTCTCTAACAGCATTATTATATTTTCGTGTTCATCCAGTATTGATTATTTTAGGTGCAGGAGTTAGTGGGATGTTTATATACTCGTAATTAAAAAATATTTTTGTAACTTTATAAAATAAGTGAGCATTCTCTTAAAGGAAATCAGTTAATTTTACTAGACTAACTTATAATTTGTTCTTAACGGATTAGTTACTAACATAATGAAAAGTCTGATCCTTTTAAAAGAAGATTAGACCATTATTTTTATAAAATTTTAACTTATGAGATAGACCTTGTCTGTACTTGAGCCGGCTTTTGTTTTTGAATTGCATGTTTCACATTGCCGGCCGCTATTCCGCCTAATATGAGCAGAACACCAAGCCATTGTGTCAAGCTTACATGTTCAGCAAGAATTATTGATGACATTGTAACAGCAACCGGAAGTTCAGATGCTGTCAAGATTGTGCCCAGTCCGGGACCGATTTTTGGCATGGCAATTGAAAATAACAGCGGTGGCAGGGCTACGCCAAAAAAGCCAAGCAATAATCCATACGGTGCAACTCCTGTCAGGACTGGTAAATCAAATAAAAACATTGGAGGAAACACTAGGAAAACGACAATCACACCTCCAGTAGAAATAATCGCACTTTTCATGATAGGAGGAGTCCCTTTTCCAACAGAGCCGCTTAAAAAAATGAAAGTGGTAAACGTTATGGCTGAGAGCAATCCCCAAATCATTCCTTGCCATGATATAACAGCTCCGCCAGCAGAGGTAATACCCGCAGCTAGTACTGAACCCACAAGGAGAATGAAAATAGAAATAAGTTTATTTTTTACCGGTTTTTTCTTATAAAAGATAAATTCATATAAGGTTCCAATCCAAACAAATTGAAATAAAAAAATAATGGCGAGTGAAGCATTTAATGTTTGTAGAGCTTGATAATAAAACACTCCTGTTAGACCAAACGGTATCCCTGATGCTAAAAGTTTAAAAGTTTGTGCTAATGTGATTTTTCCCCTTTTTGATAAGAGAACCATAATCCAAAGGATGAGCGATCCAAAAAAGTATTGTCCTCCAGTGACTTCAGTGACTTCAAAACCTGCCGAATAAGCAAGTTTTACAAAAGTTGATAAAATCCCGTAACAACAGCCCCCTAAAAATACGACTAACGCATAATGCCAATTTTTCATAACTATTGCCCCTTTCTTTATATTAGTGTTCAGATAGTACAAGAACAGCTTCGGTCAGGAAGAACGCTCGTCATTAGAAGACTTCCTTTGCTTTGCTGTTTACATTCATTTAACATAAAAAAGCCACACAACTGCCAAAAGGCAGTTGTGTGGCGAAAATAGAGTTACCTCTAGAAAAATCCACATCCTAATAAGGTTTTATTATTCAGTTCCATTAAGAGTATAAAATCAACTTTGAAACTTGTCAATGTGTACCTGAAGCGGATAAAAATTTTTAAATGTTTAATTAACGAGCGGCTATATCTACTTAAATTAGTTAGGGGTAGGAACCTGAATATTTTTCTTGCTGTATCCATCTACTTTATTTGAAGTTATTGAAAGAGCGTTTACGATTAAATTGATTTTCTAAAATGTTAATAAAGTAAATCCACGATTTTAAATCGTGGATATCAAGTATGTTTAATAAGACCTAATTGCAAGCCTGTAAACTATGGCTCGGTAACGGTCTTCCCACTTTTTCCTGAATGAATTTAGCTGCAGCCAATAGCTTTTCCTGATGAATCCCTGTTTGAATGCCCATTCCGTCCAGCATATACAACAAATCATCTGTTGCTACATTTCCAGATGCACCAGGAGCATAAGGACACCCTCCAAGCCCACCAATTGAACTATCGAAATTAGTAATCCCCATTTCCAGCGATACCAGAACATTTGCCATTGCCAAACCGCGGGTATCATGAAAGTGCATAGCTAATCGTTCAGAAGGAAAGCGTTTAAGAAGAATGTCTAACATTTTCTGTACCTGTAGAGGATTTGCCACACCGATCGTATCACCTAATGATATTTCTCTAACGCCTATATCAAATAGAGTTTCTGATACTCTTAAGACTTCTTCTACACAAACAGGTCCCTCATATGGACACCCGAAAACAGTAGATACATATCCGCGAACGGTTTTTCCAGCTGCTATTGCTTCTTTTCCAACTTCTTTTAAAATAGGAAAAGTTTCATTGATTGATTTGTTAATATTCTTCTTATTATGTGTTTCACTGGCGGACATAAAGACTGCAACCTCATCAATATTTGCTTCCAAACCTCGCTGCAATCCCTTCAAATTTGGGACGAGTGCTGCATAGGTTACGCCTGAGGCACGGTCTATTTGTTTTGCAACCTCATATGCATCGGCTAATGCAGGAATCCACTTTGGGTTAACAAAGGAAGTTACTTCAATATACGATAAGCCGCTTTGCGATAATTGATTAATCCAAGCAATTTTATCTTCTGTAGAAATAAAGGTCTTCTCATTTTGTAATCCATCCCTTGGCCCAACTTCATTCACGGTTACCTTTTTTGGATAGTTTCTATTAGAAACAGTCATTTCTTTACATCGCCTCCTTTTTTAAGTAACAACTTAATTGATAGGAAGAAATGATAACCCAATGCTTTGTTGTACCATAAGTCTTTTAAAGAAATATATGCTTCATTTCGAATATTAACATCTGATTATGACTTTCTATTCTCCATCCGCACCCAACATCTCCAATAACTTTCTCAAAGCAAAAGAATGATACGCACCTTTTTTGGTAATAATACCTAATTTCCAATATAGCGGTTCAGACAATGGAATAATGCAGACGTTCGGATTATTTTGCTTATTATAGATCGATTTCGGCAGCAAGGTGATTCCGAGCTTGGCAGCGACGAGTTCGATAAGTAAGTCCCATTGTGAGCTTTGGTAGGCAATCATGGGATGAAAGCCTGCATTAAAACATGCTTGTTTGATGAAATCATGGAGGGTAAATTCTTCTGAAAATAAAATAAAATGTTCGTTTTCTAATCCACTTAAGGATACTGCCGCTTGTTTAGCTACCCTGTGGTCTTTATGAACATATACAACAAATTCATCGGTGAAAAACGGGTAACAATGAAATGAAGCTTCGTTTGTTGGAAGCACAATAATGCCAAGATCAATTTGGCCATTTTCAACGAGCCCGCCAATACGTTTCGCCCCGAGCTCGACAAGCTCAAGTGATACATTTGGGTATTTTTTATAAAATCTTAGCGCAATGTCAGGAAAGAACAAGGTGCCGATTAGAGGCGGAATCCCCATCTTTATCTCACCTGCTGCAATATCCATCAGTTCGTCTAGTAATATCTTGATCTCTGACAAAGATGAAAGTGCTTTTTGACCTTGCTGGTAAACTATTTTTCCTGCATCTGTTAATCGGAGATGCCTTGTTGAACGGTCGAATAACTCTACATGCAGTTCTTCTTCCAACTTTTTAACGGCCTTACTAAAAGAAGGCTGTGACAAATAGGAATGTGCAGCGGCTTTTGTAAAGCTTTGATGATTCGTCACTTCGATAAAGGCTTTAAGATCTCGTAATTCCATATAGTGAACCCTCCTATATTTATTCCTATTATTCATGCGATCTATTCTTTTTATGTATTTTACTTATAAACAAACTGAATGTAAACTCTTACATAAGGAATATTCAAAGTATTGGTATCTTTGTCCAGTAAATAGTGGGAGGAGAAATGAATGAAAAATAGCAAAGTTATGTCTTCATTTTCGGAAGCGGTTTCAGATATTCGTAATGGCTCGACCTTAATAGTCGGTGGCTTCGGATTATGCGGGATTCCAGAAAAATTGATTGAAGCTTTACGTGATCAAGGAACAAAAGATTTAACCGTTGTCAGTAACAACTGTGGAGTGGATAATTGGGGGTTAGGTCTATTGCTTGCTAATAAGCAAATCAAAAAAATGGTTTCATCTTATGTAGGGGAAAACAAAATTTTTGAAAAGCAATTTTTAAGTGGGGAATTGGAAGTAGAGTTAACACCACAAGGGACACTCGCAGAAAGAATACGAGCCGGCGGTGCAGGGATTCCTGGCTTTTATACGGCTACAGGGATTGGCACACAAATTGCAGACGGAAAAAAAATAAAGGAGTTTGACGGAAAATCCTATTTGCTTGAGCGCGGTATCGTCGGAGATTTTGCCCTCGTAAAAGCATGGAAGGCGGATACGCTCGGCAATCTTGTGTACCGAAAAACATCACGTAATTTCAACCCGCTAGCAGCAATGGCAGGCAAAATTACCATCGCTGAGGTGGAAGAAATCGTAGAACCAGGTGAGCTGGACCCAGATGAAATCCATACGCCAAGTATATTTGTTCAGAGATTGCTAGTTGGTACAAACTATCAAAAAAGAATTGAGAGATTGACCGTGCAAGAAGCTTAACAAAGGGAGGCGTGAAGATAATGAGCGATAGAAGAATGACAATTGTAAAAAGAGCGGTTCAGGAAATAAAAGATGGTATGAATGTCAACCTTGGAATTGGAATGCCTACATTGGTCGCAAATGAAATACCTGCAAACTTCAGTGTCTTATTGCAGTCAGAAAACGGGCTGCTTGGTATTGGTCCATATCCGTTTGCTGGTACAGAGGATCCGGATTTAATCAATGCAGGAAAGGAAACGATTACAACAGTACCAGGTGCAGCTTATTTTGATAGTGCGGAGTCGTTTGCGATGATTCGGGGCGGTCATATTGATCTAGCAATACTTGGGGGAATGGAGGTCTCTGAAACTGGTGATCTTGCCAATTGGATGATTCCTGGAAAAATGGTCAAAGGAATGGGAGGGGCTATGGATCTTGTCAATGGCGCCAAAAGAGTAGTTGTCATTATGGAGCATGTAAACAAGCATGGAGAAAGTAAAATTAAGAAGAAATGTTCCCTCCCGCTAACAGGCCAGCAGGTTGTACACAGACTGATTACAGACTTAGGTGTCTTCGATTTTACACCAGAAGGTATGGTGCTTACGGAAACACTAAACGGTGCCACAGTAGAAGAAATAAAAGAAAAAACGGAAGCTGCCTTTACCGTGGCACCCGAACTAATTGGGGTTAAATAAGATGGTAAAAAAAGTCATTTTAGATGGAACACGTACTCCGATCGGTAAATTTGGAGGAGCGCTAGATTAATAGAAAAAGCCCAATTCTCAGTATTATCAATGAGATAGGGCTTTTTTGAAGATACATAAATTGTAATTCCAATTTTTGCAACGATGGGATTTGTGTTTTTATGCCTCTACAGTCCGCTTTTTGACAGGAATATAGATATCTATCTCTTTGTTCTCTGAACCGTAGCATCTTTCGTCATAAAGCTCGAATTCTACTGATCCACAATGTTCATAGCCCGATTTTGGAAACCACTCTGTAAAAATATGATTCCATGTCGACTGAATAGAAGTGATAAACGATTCTTCATTTGACTTTGGCGTAGTGAATACCGCGTATTCCAGCTCTGGGAAACTTATCGATACCATTCCTTTAGGTGCTTGGGTGTGCTTCGTTACTTCCTTCCCAATGATATAATCGAATTCACCCGTTTCAGGTTGAAAATTAGTACAAATGCCGAGCTCCACATTTTTGTGTAAGGGATTTGGAATTTTTGTGCCCAAGTTATTTTGTATATACTGCTGCCAAAATTCAGGAATATCGATTTTGTTTTGACCATTTTCATTCTTCGTTTTCAGTTCGTATCCAATGATGTGAAATGCTGGTTTAGTGATAAAGGTTGGTTCCATCCTATCTCCTCCTGGTAAGGGTTTTGTATTCAGGCAGGCTTTACCACGTAAGGGTCCAGATATTCTAGTTGCCTTTCGGTATTGCTTCGGTGAAACGCCAAAATGCTTTTTGAACGCCCGGTTGAATGACTCTTGGTATTGAAACCCTACATCGAGTGCAATCGTTATTACCTTTTCATCTGTATAGAATAATCGTTCCGCTGCATAAGTGAGCCTTCTTTTTCTAACATAATCCATCACAGACTCTCCGACCATTGCTTGGAATACACGATGATAATGAAAAGGAGAAAAACAAGCAATCTCTGCTAATTTCTCTAAAGTTATTTGTTCATGCAAGTTCTCCTCAATGTAATCAAGCGTTCGTTGTATACAGATCACATAATCCATTTCCCTTCACCTACCCTACATCCACTATAACAGCAAACAAATATTCGTTCTTAACAATTTTTGCTACAATAAATTTACTTTTATTTTTAAAAATAGTCATCCTTCATGTTGCATTTGTAGTAAAAGGCGGCTAATTACATCTTCAATGGGAATATGGATAGGGAATTATTTTAACTTTCTGTTTAATTTCGTTTAATGATACAACTAATTTAGTTTAATTTATATTTATTAAAATATAATATGGATTTTTACAGTTTTTTCGCTGTTTAAAAACAACCTGAAAACCTGCATGACTTTATTAACTATTTCATTTATATAAAACCAGGTGACAATAGAGGAGCTTTATCTATAAGAACTCAGAGATGTTTTGGGTGTTTTAAAAGAAGGCTCTTTTTTAGTACGATTAAATAGAAATAAAAAAATGAAATAGTTGATAATACAAATATGTAAACGTATTCTTTTAACTAAAGTTACATAATATTTGTAACTAAACATATTATCGGTATCTTTTAACGTCCTATTTTAATGATTTATTTCTTAATTTAAAAAGAATACATCAATGATAAAAGCGATTAACGATTCTACTAGATTATCAGAATTGGAATCGTATAAAAAAGTTGTGGAGGGATAAGTATGGCAGTTGACAAGCCAAATATTTTATTGATACTCGCAGATGATTTAGGATTTTCAGATTTAGTCTGTTTTGGTGGTGAGATTAATACACCAAATCTAGACCAACTTGCGACAGATGGTCTCCGTTTAACACAAATTTATAATTCGGCTCGTTGTTGTCCAAGCCGTGCTTCACTGTTGAGCGGATTATATCCACATCAAGCTGGGGTAGGAGAGATGACAGAGGATCGTGAAACTCCAGGATATCGCGGCCATTTGAAAGACCAGTGTGTTACTCTTGCTGAGGTTTTAAGAGAAGGTGGTTATCACACGTATTTATCGGGTAAATGGCATGTTGGTAAACATGGTCCAATTGATAGAGGATTTGATGATTTTTATGGTATTTTAGGAGGTTTTACAAGCTTTTGGGATAAAAGAGAATACATACGTTTGCCTGATGGCCGACCAGAACGCAGTTACAAAGAAGGTGAATTTTACGCGACAGATGCAATTACAGACCATGCATTAGATTTCCTTGAGGAATCATGTGAAGATGAACGACCATATTTTCTTTACCTCTCATATAATGCACCTCATTTTCCATTACAGGCTCCGAAAGAGGAGATTGCTAAATATGAAAAGGTATATGAAAAAGGCTGGGATAAAATTAGGGAAGAGCGTTTAGAACGGATGAAAGAGCTGCAAATTGTTGATGAAAATACATCATTAACACCGAGATCTGAATATTGGAATAGGGATAGGGATATTCATGGAACAAATCCACCATGGGATTCCATAGATCCTGATCGTCAAAAAGATTTAGTCAAAAGAATGGCCATCTATGCTGCGATGATCGATCGTATGGATCAGAATATCGGTAGAGTAATTGAAAATTTACTTGAAAATGGGGAATTAGACAATACGTTAATCTTATTTTGTTCTGATAATGGAGCCTGTGCTGAATGGGATCCATGGGGATTTGATGACTGGATTACAACCTCTAATTTTTTACATCGCAAAGAGGATTTAAAGAAAATGGGTGGCCCTGATACCTATCATAGTTACGGCTCAGGATGGGCGAACGCGTGCAGTACACCTCTTCGTTTATATAACACTACGGTCATGAGGGAGGAATAAGTACGCCATTCATCGCTCATTGGCCCCAAAAGTTGAAGCGTAAGGGAGAAATTGATCATCGTCCAGGACATTTTATCGACTTTATGGCTACTTTTGTTGAGATTACAGGTGTTTCTTACCCTGCAACATATAAGGGACATAACATTCTTCCGATGGAGGGCGAAAGTTTAATGCCGATCTTCACAGGAGAGAATACTCTGCAAAGAACACTTTGCTTTGAGCATGAGCATCATTGTGGGATCCGTCAGGGAGAATGGAAACTATCAAAAATAAGAGAAAAAGATTGGGAACTTTATAATATTAAAAATGATCGAACAGAAATGCATAATCTGAAGGATGAATATCCAGTACTTGTAAATGAAATGAAAAAAACATGGGAAGAATGGGCTGAAAGAACAAATGTCTATCCTCGTAAATTATTAAAAATAAAAAGTTAATACTGCATGCAAAGGAGAGGTTGTTTATGGTATAAAGAATATTTGATGCCAGAAACAGAAAAACATATTTATTTAGAAAATACTCATCGAAATCCGTTATCTGACGATGAACTAGCAAAAAGGTTAGCAGAAAAATTCTTTGAAAAAATAAGCATACAGTTCAATTGGTTGATCGAATGATAAAAAGGTTATGAAAAACAGACAGAAAAAATTTTTTCTGTCTGTTTTTAAGATTAAAAAGGGTCTGGTTCGCCTTTATCTGGTACTAACCATTAGGCGAACTTCCTTTTTATGGTGTTCAAATTTTCGATATAGAAGGGCAATCATCATCGATGGAATGGTACAAATAATCATCCCAAGGAAGGCGTATTTTGGCTCGATTTCGTATAAATAACCTCCAAAAATCGTAAAAGCTGCAGTGCTCCAGCTAAGTGCCAGCGCTGAATAAATTCCTTGTGCTTTCGGAATCTGCTCAGGAGGAATATGTTTAATTAAGTATTTCATAAAGGCATAATGCCCCATTGCGAATGAGCATGCATGCAATGTTTGCGCGATACAGAAAACAATGACATTTGGAAAGGCAAATACTAAAATCCAACGTACCGTTGCACCAAATGCCGCTAGTGTGAGTAAGGACCCGACTGAAAATTTATGAAAGCTCTTATCTGCAATCAAGAAAAATATAATTTCTGCGATCACGGCAATGTTAATAATCGTCCCGATTAGGTATTTCGGTGCATGGATTTCTTGTAAAAAGATATAGCCATAATTGTAATAAGAGGCGTGTGCAGATTGTAGTAAAATCACAATAACGAGTACCAAACCAAAGTGTTCAACCCTAAATAAATCCAGTATGCCGCCATTTTTTGTTCGATCTGCTTGCGTTTTTTCCGATAAAATAGCCGGTGCGCGCATAAAACCAAGAAGAATGAAAACCGATATGCCAAGTAACAGCGCCCATAAAATCACTTCATCTCCAAGCGCCCCTGTAAAAAAGGTTAAGATCATGCCAGCCACGACAAATCCGATCGATCCCCATGAACGGCTTTTCCCGTAATGTTTTAATTGTTTACTTTGTACAAGGAAGCCTGCCGCACTATCTAGAGCAGGCATTAACGTTGGGTAAAAAAAATGTAAAATAAACGTTACTACAAGTAAACTAGCAAAGGAATTTGCTGGAATATAACACAAAATTGAAAGAATTGTCCCGACTGCCATTCCATTTAATAAGGTTTTGCTACTATATTTTCCCGATAAATAAGGAAACGCAACTAAAGTAGAAAAACCTCTTGCAATTAAGCCTATGCTCATAATCAAACTGGCTTGTGATACCGAAATCCCTTTTGTATAAATCATCCATCCTGTCCAATAGGGTAGAAAAATTCCCCATGTCATATAAAAACTGAAAAATTGTCGACTCATCCAGCGTTGTGTGTTCAATATGTATCCCTCCATTGTTTGCATGATATCATGGAGTCACATACAATAATATGAGATATCTCATATTTTTGAGGTGGGTTATGAAAAATTATAAAAATGAGAAAAGACAACACTATTTGGATAAGTATTCTATTGCCCATTTATTTTCTTTTCCAATTGAAGAGTATATCCAAGTGCATGAATACAAACGTGACGAATGGATTATTCAAGAAGGCATGCGCCCGGATTTTTTATTTTATGTCATAGAAGGAAAAGCGAAAATTTATGTAACACATCAAAATGGGAAAGTTTCCTTACTTAATTTTATTAATGCGAATGATTTTATTGGGGAAATGGAATTATTGAATGAAGTGTACTATACAAAAGGGATTCAAAGCTCAACCAAGACGGTTTGTTTTGCGCTTCCCTTTCACCACTTCCGCACCAAAATGTTGGAAGATGTGACATTTCTGCGTGAACTAACCAAGTTTTTAAGTATAAAAGCAACACAAATGGCTGCAAAGTATTCCCAAAGTCTTGCCTTTCCTCTTGAAAACCGGCTAGCGGATTTTATCTTGCAAACCGCTGATGAAGAAGTCTATAAGGAGAAACACGTAACCGTCTGTGATTTTTTAGGTGTCTCTTACCGACATTTATTGCATGTTCTTGCCCAATTTTGTGAAAACGGGTATCTGAAAAAGGAAGGACGTCACTATTGTATTCAGCAGTACAATCGATTGGAGGAACTTGCCGAGAAGTTGAAGAATAAATAGCCAAGCAGGTAAAAGACAACTAGTAATTGTTGTTAAACGATGGTCGAACTCAAGCTGCTCTGGTGATATAAATGTCTACTATATATCCCGTACTATACATTAGTACGGGATATACTTGTTTAAGGTTTCTGGATTAAAAGTCGTATTAACAATTTTGATTTGAATAACCAAGACCTAATCGAGAAGATTAACAAAAATGTAAATGTCAGAAGGTGTTAATTTTCTCATAAATTGTTTGAATATACGTACAATTTATACTATTATTAGGTAATAACTAAACACTTACGTATAAGAAGAGAAAAGAAGGAATTTGAAGGGTTGTGTAAACGGTTTCTTAGTTCCTGCAATTGAAGTATATGTTTCTTTTATAATAATTAGAGTAAATATTCGTACATGTAATTTATTTAAGATCATAATTTGAATCTTTTTTCTAATTTAAATTAAATCCAACAGCTACTAAACAATAAGAGGTGTTTTTATGGCAACTAAACATGATATTGTGAAGCAAGAAATTAAATCTAGAATCCTTGATGGAACTTTTCAGCCTCATCAAAAAATACCCTCAGAAAGCGAATTAATGAAGCAGTTCGGTGTTAGTCGTCATACTGTTCGTGCTGCTATAGGCGAGCTTGTGAATAAAGGGTGGCTCTATCGTGAGCAGGGAGCAGGCACATTTTGTGCGGATCGATCAAGTGATAACCGGTTAAAAAGCGGGGGTAACCAAAGAAATATAGCGATAATTACAACTTTTATTTCAGATTATATTTTCCCTTCCATTATTAGCGGAGCTGAAGCATATTTAAGCAAACATGGCTACAATGTAAATCTTTTTAGTACAAATAACGATCATGAAAAGGAGAAAAGGGTCTTAGAAAAAATTTTAACCGAACCCTTTGAAGGCGTGATCGTAGAACCTACAAAAAGTGCTATCTCCAACCCAAATATCAACTACTATTTGAATATTGAACGTTTAAACATTCCTTATGTTATGGTTAATGCTTATTATGATGAATTGGAGCCTTTAAGTATTACAATGAATGATGAAAAGGGCGGTTATATCCAAACCGAGCATCTTATTCAATTGGGACATACAAATATAGCCGGATTCTTTAAAACAGATGATCTTCAAGGTGTAAAAAGGATGAAAGGCTTTATTAAAGCACATCGAAAATATGGTCTTCCTATAAATCCGAATTTTATCGTCACGTATAATTCAAATGAAAAAACAACAAAGTCGGTTGAAGAACTTACTAAGCTTTTATCCTTAGAGCAAAGTGTTCAGCCAACAGCTATTGTTTGTTATAACGACGAGTTGGCGATCAGTCTGTTAGATGTTTTAAGAGAGAAAAACATACGTGTTCCAGAGGATCTATCTCTAATTGGCTTTGATGATTCTTTTATGGGGAAATTAACGGAAGTAAAATTAACAACGATTTGTCATCCCAAATTCAAAATGGGAGAAAAAGCTGCAAATATGATCGTAGACCTATTGAAAGAGAAAAACGGTCAATCCAAAAAAATGGCTGAAAAAGTACAATCTGTTGTATTTGAGCCAGATCTCATTATACGTAATTCAACAAAAGAATTAGACCTTAACAAATTAGTGAACCAATAGAGATTTTGGGATTAATGGCTGATTTTTCAGTAAAGTTGATTTCGAATTTTAAAAAAATTAAAAAAACTATTGAAACTAATAAAATACTCTCATATAATAGGCAATAGAAATATATGCGTACGAGTTTATAAGATAAAAAACTTAAAGACGTTCGTACAAATTATAAGGAAAAGTAGAGAAAGCTTACGCAGTTATTTTTTTAATCGATTGTGTAAGCGTTAACAACAGGCAGAGGAGGTGTATCAAGTTCAAAGTATGTTCTTTAAATCATCATGTTTTTTAACAGATGGTTACAAAATGAAAAGCACATAGTTCTAAAAATATTCGCCCACAAATTACCTCATATTTCTAGCAACTAAGATAAGACTTAAAATAACAAGCTGCTTAGCTAAAAAATGGTCATTGAAAAGTTGAGATCGGAAATGCAATAATCTTAAATTTTCAAAAATTCTTTTCATCAATGAATTTTATCGAATGATTTCATAGTTCCTATTTAATTTTATCAACAATATTTAATAGACAAAGGTTTAAAAATTTAGCGTTATAAGTATTTTCTGGGGAGGGTTTTTTATGTTACCTGAATCAAGGATAAAATCCCAAGAACTTGCAGCACCGGTTAAAAGTCAGAAAAAATTACTTAGTTTCTTAAATTCAAAAAAAGTTGTTCCTTATATTTTTGTTTCTCCTTTCATTCTTTCATTTTTGATTTTTTCTTTATTTCCGTCAATCCAAGCTATTATTATGAGCTTCCAAAAAGTACTGCCAGGTCAAGTTACATTTATAGGGTTAAACAATTACTCAAGAGTATTCAATCCAACTTTTTATAAAGCGCTTTCAAATACAACGACTTATGTTATTTTAACAGTCTTAATTTTAACCATTCTCCCAATTGTTTTAGCCGTTTTATTAGATTCTAAGTTAGTAAAATTAAAAACAATTTTCCGGGCTTCATTATTTTTACCAGCTTTAGCGTCCACAATTGTTTCTGGTATGGTTTTTAGACTAATGTTTGGTGAAACGGATACTGCAGCAGCTAATCAAATTCTAAACTTTTTAGGATTTGAATCTGTTGATTGGAGATACCAAGCATGGTCTGCGATGTTTTTAATGGTTTTACTTTGTTCTTGGAAATGGATGGGGGTAAATATCCTTTATTTTTTGGCAGGGCTTCAAAATATTCCAAAGGAATTATATGAAGCTGCAGAAATAGATGGAGCAACAACGTTTAATAAATTCTATCATGTCACTCTTCCGTTCCTAAAGCCAGTAACGATATTTGTCGTCACCATTTCAGTGATCCATGGATTTAGAATGTTTGAAGAAAGTTTTGTATTTTGGGAAGCTGGATCACCAGGAAATATTGGGTTAAGTGTCGTTGGTTACTTATATCAACAAGGTATTCAACAAAATGATATGGGATTCGGTGCAGCAATTGGCGTTATCTTGATGCTAATCATCTTTGTTGTTAGCTTTATCCAATTAATTCTTACTGGAGCATTTAAAAAGGAGGGTCAATAAATGAAAAAGAACAATTCTAAAGTCTTAATTTGGGCTACAAACATCGGATTTGTTATTATTTCCTTTATTGCTCTATTCCCTATTTTAAATCTATTAATTTCATCCTTTAGACCCTCATCGGAATTAATGAGGAACGGGATTAGCTTAGTCTTTGATCCAAGTACGATGAGTCTTGATAACTATTTGTATATTTTTACTCAAGGGGGAAATTATTGGAGTTGGTTTACGAATAGTTTGGTGATTTCTGTCATCACGATTGTTTTATCATTATTCTTCTCCTCAATGGTAGGGTATGCATTGGCACTCTACGATTTTAAAGGGAAAAATCTTATTTTTGGATTCGTTCTATTTATTTTAATGGTTCCATTTGAAATACTCATGCTTCCACTATTTCAATTAATGATTAATTTAAACTTAATCAATACTTATACAGCTGTTATTCTTCCTGCAGTAGTTGCGCCAGTAGCCGTATTCTTCTTTAGACAATATGCTCTTGGTCTACCGAAAGAATTGATGGATGCTGCTAGAATAGATGGTGCAAATGAATATGGTATTTTCTTTAAAATTATGTTGCCGCTTATGGCGCCATCAATGGCAGCGATGGCTATTCTTCAAGGTTTAGGAAGCTGGAATAACTTTTTATGGCCATTAATTGTTTTGAGATCGAATGATATGTTTACATTACCAATTGGACTAGCAACTTTATTAACTCCTTATGGGAATAACTACGATATTTTGATCGCAGGGTCAGTCATGACAATTGTCCCAATTATCATTCTATTTATCTTCTTCCAGCGTTACTTTGTTGCTGGTCTTACAGTTGGTGGAGTAAAAGGATAATTTCATTCAGCGTAAAAAGAGGTGGTAAGTCATATGAATGGAAACCAGCTTGTCACAAAACTAGATAACATGCTCCATTGGGTGATACGCCTTGTCATGTTGAATATACTTTGGTTTATATTTTCTATCCTTGGCTTATTTGTAGCCGGAATTTTCCCTGCTACGGCTGCTGTGCTAGGTATTGCAAGAAAGTGGCTAATGGGTGATAAAGTAAAAATTTGGACTACGTTTAAAGACATTTACCTTCATGAATTTAAGGCTGCAAATTTGATGGGCTGGACCTTATCAGTAATGGGAATCATTCTTTATTTCAACTATCGAGTGATTGTTAGTAATAATAGTGAAATGATCTTTATTGTGCCATTTGCGTTTTACTTTATTATTTTTTTCTATACGATACTCGTAATCTGGTCCTTTCCATTACTTGTACACTATAAGGCTACCTGCCTCCAACATTTTAAAAATGCACTCATTATTGGACTATCTAAGCTTCAATATACGATCGTATCTGGTGCAATAGTTTTATGTCTTGTATATGGTTCGCTTAGTTATCCAGGTGTAATCCCTTTTTTTACAGTTAGTGCAATTGGAATTTGCTGCATGTGGCTGCCATTACAAATCTTTAACCAGCTTGACCAGAGACAACAAGTAACTGCTAAAACAGAGAGAACAACGCATTTATCTGCTGAAATAAATTAATGATTTAAACGTTTAAGTAGTAAAAATGTAAGCGTTAAACTTAGCCTTCAATTCCAGTCTCCTTAAGGGAGGTGAAGTATTTGCTGTATTAAATAAGTTATGAACACTGCAATTTTAAAAATAAATTAGGGGGAAAAAACATGAAAAAGAAAAGTTTGTTAGCTTTACTTTTAAGTTTAATGACAGCCCTGCTAATGGCATGCTCGGGCGGTGGCGGTGGAGAATCAGCCGGTGGTGAAGCGACTGAGTCTGAAGTAACAGGCGGAGACATCGAGAATGCCACTGAATTAAAATTTTGGACTTTTGTTGAATTGCACATGGAATTCTTTAAAGATGCAGCAAATCGTTGGAATGAAGAAAATCCTGATCGACCAATCAAACTGGTTGCTGAAACCTTTCCTTATGACCAAATGCACAATAACTTATTATTAGCATTACAATCTGGTGAAGGTGCACCTGATCTTGCCGATATCGAAGTTGGCCGTTTCCCAAACTACTTACAAGGTGAACCACAATTATTGCCAATGAATGAATACGTAGAACCTGAAAAGGCTAATTTTATTGAATCACGGCTTAACCTTTATGCTAAAGACGGGAACTACTATGGGATGCCAACACATGTTGGAGCAACTGTCATGTTCTACAATAAAGAAATAATGGATGCTGCAGGCGTTGATATTGAAACCATTAAGACTTGGGATGACTATGTTGAAGCAGGTAAAAAAGTAGTTGAAAACACGGATGCTGTAATGACGACTGTACAGACAGGAGATATGATTAATTTTCAGTCGATGATTGCGCAGCAAGGCTCAGATTTTATTGATGAAGAGGGAAATATTACGCTTGATAATGAAACGAATATCAAAACACTGCAATTTTTAAGTGATATGGTTGACAAGCATAAGATTGCTGAACTTACTCCAGGCGGAGAAGTGCATGCTGAGGAATTTTATGCATACATGAATGAAGGAAAAGCTGCTTCCATTTCTATGCCTTTATGGTATATGGGCCGTTTCACAGACTACATGCCAGACCTAAAGGGTAAAATGGTGATCCGTCCGATGCCAGCTTGGGAAGAAGGTGGAGATCGTTCAGTTGGTATGGGGGGAACAGGTACAGTCGTTACGAACCAAACAGAACATGCTGAGCTTGCAAAAGAGTTCTTAGCATTTGCCAAGCTTTCGAAGGAAGCTAATATTCAGTTATGGAAGGTTTTAGGTTTTGATCCGCCACGCTGGGATGTTTGGGAAGACCCTGCTGTTCGTGAAGATAACAAGTTTTATCAATATTTTGGTAATGATATCTTTGATACATTACTAGAAATTAAAGATGAAATTCCAAATATCAATGTGACTGAACATTATCCTGATGTTATCACTGAATTAAATACAAACACTTTTAACAATGTTCTTAGACAGAAATCACAATCTGCTGAAGAAGCTTTAAAACAAGCGCAAGAAACAGTAGAAGCGAATATAGGTCAATAAGAGAGTGCAAAGGGTCAGGCACATTTGCTTAAAATAGCTTTGACCCTTTTCTTTCTAGTATATTTTCCAATTCCTACTATATTTACATATTGAAAGGAGAAACATTATGAGCAAAAAAGCAAAAATGATTTTAGAGAAGGACTTTAAAGTTTCTGAGATTGATAAACGAATTTATGGTTCCTTTGTTGAACATTTAGGTCGTGCCGTATATGGCGGTGTCTATGAACCTGGACATCCACAAGCAGATGAAAATGGTTTTCGCCAAGATGTCATTGAAATGGTAAAGGAACTTCAAGTACCGCTTATTCGTTATCCAGGCGGAAACTTTGTATCGGGATATAACTGGGAGGATGGAGTAGGGCCGGTAGACCAGCGTCCGCGCCGTTTAGATCTTGCA
The DNA here is from genome assembly GCF_947503125.1 of uncultured Metabacillus sp. Lineage (GTDB taxonomy): Bacteria > Bacillota > Bacilli > Bacillales > Bacillaceae > Metabacillus. The sequence goes on along the minus strand of NZ_CANNCR010000004.1, from coordinate 128,300 downwards.
TGGCGTACAACGGAAACAAATGAAATTGGAACGAACGAGTTTATGAAATGGGCACAGCTCGTTAATGCTGAAGTAAACATGGCTGTAAACTTGGGAACACGCGGTATTGATGCAGCTAGAAATCTAGTTGAATATTGCAATCATCCAGGTGGTTCTTATTATAGTGATCTCCGAATCTCCCATGGTGTCAAAGACCCTTATAACATTAAAACCTGGTGTCTAGGAAATGAAATGGATGGGCCATGGCAAATTGGACATAAGACTGCAGCTGAATATGGCAGAATTGCCCAAGAAGCAGCAAAAGTTATGAAATGGGTTGACCCTTCAATTGAATTGGTTGCCTGTGGAAGCTCAAACCGCAGCATGCCAACGTTTGCCGATTGGGAAGCAACCGTTTTAGACCATACCTATGATCATGTTGAATTTATATCTTTACATCAATACTATGGTAACAAAGACAATGATATTTCTAACTATTTAGCACTATCTATTGAAATGGATGATTTTATTAAATCAGTTATTTCGATTGCCGACTATATTAAAGCAAAGAAACGCGGCAAAAAGAATATTAATCTTTCGTTTGATGAATGGAACGTTTGGTACCATAGCAGAGAACAAGATAAGTTAATTGAACCATGGAGTATTGCGCCTCCACAGCTTGAAGATATTTATAATTTCGAAGATGCATTATTAGTTGGTTGTATGCTGATCACGTTATTAAAGCATGCGGACCGTGTGAAAATTGCTTGCCTTGCTCAGCTAGTAAACGTTATTGCGCCAATTATGACTGAAGATAATGGAACTGCTTGGAAGCAAACGATTTTCTACCCATATATGCATACATCTGTTTATGGTAGAGGGGTAGCCCTTAATCCGGTTATTTCAAGTCCAAAATATGATAGTAAAGATTTTACAGATGTTCCATTGCTAGAGTCTACAGCAGTATATAATGAAGAAAATGAACAATTAACGATTTTCGCTGTAAACCGTGATTTGAATGATGGCTTACATCTAGAGTGCGATATTCGTAATTTTGAAGGCTATAAGGTCATTGAGCATATTGTTCTTGAAAATGATGATCTTAAACAAACGAACTCTGCTGAAGGTACACCTGTTGCTCCTCATTCAAATGGAAATGCTGAACTTGAGAATGGAGTAGTAACTGCAGTATTACCTAAGCTTTCTTGGAATGTAATTCGCCTTGCTAAACAATCATAATTAGTAAAGGTGTTGGAAATAAGGCTTCTCTAATGGAGAGGTCTTATTTCTTATATAATTCAATTACCTGATCTTGTATAAAAGAGGCTGAATGTTCTTTATCGGATTCTTTTCTTGAGAGCTGTTTGTAAGCGATTTCTCTTAATGTCGAATTACTTTTCAAAAATTTTAAGTTCAAGGAGTGACGATAATGAAGGATTCAAGAGATTTTCTGGCATCATTAGGCTATGCACCAGGAGATTTATATGATCTTCCAACCTCAACTAAACGCTTTCCTGATGGGGCGCAATACCGTGTTGAGATTCCAAGTGTTGAAGGACCAAAAGCTTTAGAGGCGACTCTTGATGAAATCGAGAAATTAAACCTGACTGTTCACCGTGTTTCGCAAGGAAGCGGCATTATGTTGTTAACCGACGAAGAGATTAAGCAAATGTGCTTAATGAGTGCTCAAAAACAAATGGAACTAAGTCTTTTTGTCGGACCAAGAGGCACTTGGGATATAGGTGCACAGCCGTTGACAAGTGCTGGAAAGGTAATCGCACTTCGTCATGAAGGGGCAGATCAGCTTGTTTATGCGATAGAGGATTTAAAAAGAGGCGCAGAGCTTGGTTTAAGAGGTGCTTTAGTTGCGGATGAGGGCTTGTTGTTATTAACAAAGGAAATGAAAAAACAAGGCATTCTTCCTCAGAATTTTGTCGTAAAGGTGTCAGTTCAAATGATGGCGGCAAATCCTGTGTCCATTAAATTAATGCAGGATATAGGAGCGGATACATATAATGTTCCAACTGCTCTAACATTACCGAAGCTGGCAGCGATTAGACAGGCAATTGACATCCCAATTGATCTATATGTTGAAGTACCGGATAATTTCGGGGGATTTATTCGGCATTATGAAATTCCGGAGTTTATTCGCGTATTAGCACCTGTCTACATTAAATTCGGACTACGTAATCATCCAGATGTTTACCCTTCCGGCACCCATCTCGATGCAACAAATATAGCACTATGTAAAGAAAGAGTTCGCAGGGCACAGCTTGGCATGAAAATGATTGAACGCTATTATCCAGATGCCATTATGTCTAAGCCTGGTGCAAAAGGATTAGGTATTCCGGCAGTTAGTGAAAAAGCTACATTTTAGTAGGAACAGTCCTATAAGTAGAGAATACTGCTAGAGAGGTTTACTTATAAAGGGAGAGGAGAAATGGTTGACATTCCCCCCTATACAAAAGGAGGAAATATTAATAATGTCCATCAAGTACCCATATATCAACAACTCAATTAACCCTTACCGCGACAATGTTCAAGGAAAAGCAAATGAGCCGATTTGTGTTGCTGGTTTACTTGATCGTTCAAAACAAATACTTGGATCTGCATATGAGGGCGGAAAGCCTGATTGGACTTTGGAAGAGGTGTATAATCGCTTACATGAAAATGCACCTAGAATCGCTATCATTGGCGGATCTTCTGACCATCCTGCACATATTATGGATTTTCAAACCTCTGCAAGAGCAGCGATCCGCATTTGGCAAAATGGCGGTGTGCCTTTTTATTTTTCAACTCCTGTTATGTGTGATGGAACTGCCCAAAGTAATCAAGGGATGAGTTATTCTTTGCAAAGCCGGAATGCTGTTGCACAAATGGTCGTTAATCAGCTAGAAGCACATAGTTACCATGGTGCATTTGTGATTCAAGGCTGTGATAAACAGCCATTGGGAGTGGTCAGTGCGCTTGCTCATTTAGATCGTGTCAGACAAGATCGCGGTGAGGCGCCATTTTTTGCCAGCTTTGCTCCGGCACATGTCCTCCAAGGAGGGACTATTCCGGAAGAATTGTTTGCTGAACTTGAGGAAGTGGCAAAACGTGCAGAAGCACAAGGAGCGGAGGATATTGCCTTCGACCTCCGTGATACGATGGCATATATCCTGCAATGCTCCTCAAATACAGCGTTTCAAGGTGTCCTGCAGCGGGCAAAGGAGCATGGGTTTATTACTCAAACCGAACATGATGAATATGAAAGACAGCTTGCGGTACATACATGTGATGGCCAAGGCGGTGTTTGTGCATTTAATGGAACTGGCAATAGCTCACGCCACCTCGTTGCAGGCATGGGACTTGTCCATCCGGCATTAGAACTGCTTACAGCACCTCCTACACAAGAACAAGTTAATCAATCGCTGGATTGTTTAGCAACAATGATAAATGATCCTGTTTACGGCGTTTCAAATATTATGGCGGCAAATATTAAAAATGCCATCCGTATCCATAGTGCTTCAGGAGGTTCAACCAACCTTATGATGCATATTGTGGCAGCTATGTTATATGGAGGTTACAAATTCAGCCTATGGGATTTGGATGAGATCCACCACGAGGTTCCAATACCAGATTTATTTAATTATAGTTTAACAGAAGGCCGGGATATTTTTGCTTTGGCTACCCAATGCTGCTCAGGATCTAGCCGCGGCATGGAGACACTTTTCCATGAATTGCTTGAAAATGGTGTCCCAATGGATGTTGAAGCACCTACTGTTACTGGTACAACCTGGCTTGATCGCTTATCAACTAAAACAGGCGCATTATCTGCTGGTAATGTAAAAGAAAATCCAATCATTTTATCAACTCCTAGACGAGCATTCAGCGGTGTTGATGTTCTTAAAGGAAACTTCTTTGAAAGCGCTGTTGTAAAGATTAGCGGCATGACAACACATCAGCTTAATATGTTTGATAAAAAGTGTGCATTTGTACTTTACTATGAAAATGAAGATGAGGCAAATAAAGGTTTATTAAATAGCAAGCTATTAGATGAGCTAAGAGATAACCGCAGCTTTTCCTTCGAAAATTTACTAGCGATGCTTCTTCATAACACACCTGAATTATATGAATCTTACAAACAATTAGGCTATGAAGAGCTATTTGATGTCATGGTGAAGGAAGGAAGCTTAAAAATCTCAATCATAATATCCGGGCAGGGTCCTGTAGCATTTGGTATGCCGGAAATGTTTACTCCGATGCAGCATATAAACGCCAATCGAAAGCTGAAGCGTTTAGCTACTCTGATTAGTGATGGCCGCTACTCAGGTGTAACCTATGGTGCTGCAGTTGGTCACATGACTCCAGAAGCAAAAGATCGTGGAGGAATTCTCTATTTAAAAACAGGTGATTTGCTCTATCTAAATTTCCGTGAGGGGAGACTCGAGTTTTTAGATCAAGAAGCATTTCAAAATGGAGAGATAAGCTTCTCCTTCGATACAATAAAATCAACCCGACACGACCTTGGAGAAGAGCGGCTGTCAAGAATTAAAAAACGCCAAAAACTAATAGCTGCAAGCAATCGCATGCTAGGGCACACCGATGCAGCACACGGGGTCGTTCCACTTGCCGTTTCATGTGATGCAGAGCTTGATTATCGGCTGGATATACTAATCCCTAGTGAAAAACAAGAGAATAGGTAAATCATAAAGATGGATTCTACTGGGTAGGATCCATTTTTATTCATCACAGATAAATTCCTTATTATCGAAGGTAGGTAAAAAGACCGAATGATTGGAAATGACATCATTTGTTTAACCATCCCCAATCTGTGGAACAAGTATTATATAGACCACTTAGAAAAGTGGTAAAGTATAAGATTCTAGCACTTTAAAACGTTTACACAATAAATTGTGTTTTATACACAAAGACAAGGCCAAATCTTTGTATTTCCGCTACATTGTTACAGTTTGGTCACAATTGTAAAATTATCATTAAGGAAACATTATGAAACTCTTATTAGCTTGATCCTATGGGGGTGTATGCAGTGCAGGTACTTACTAGAGATTTTTTCTTATATCTATCCAAAAATAAAGCGTTAAATAAAGCAGCCCAAAATTGGGGAGGAAATATTGCAGCAGGTAAGATTGTCGGTGGTCTTGATTTTCCTAGCTCCATAAAATTTATAAAAGAATTAAATGAAGAGGGGCTTTCGGTTACAGTTGACCATTTAGGTGAGTTTGTTACTAATGAAGCTATTGCAAGGGAACGTACAGAAGAATGCATTCAAACAATTGAAACGATTGCTGCACAAAACTTGGATTCTCAAGTTTCATTAAAAATGACGTCCTTAGGCTTAGACATTGATGAAAACCTTGTCTTTGAAAATATGACGAGAATTTTGGATAAAGCTGAAAAGCACAAAATAATGGTTACGATCGATATGTAGGATGAACAACGATGCCAAAAAACACTTGATATTTTCAAAGATTTTAAACAACGCTACACCTATGTTAGCACAGTTTTACAAGCATATTTATATCGAACAGAAAAAGATCTCCAAGATTTAAATCAATATAAACCTTTTTTACGATTAGTAAAAGGAGCGTATAAGGAATCAGCAAAAGTAGCCTTTCCAGTGAAGGCAGATGTTGATGAAAATTATAAAAAGCTCATAAAAATGAATTTATTAAATGGAAATTATACAGCCATTGCAACACATGATGATGCAATGATTGAATATACAAAAAAATTGACAAAAGAACATGATATCCCAACCACTCAATTTGAGTTTCAAATGCTTTATGGGATGAGAACAGCAACACAAAAGGAACTAGTCAAGGAAGGCTATAAAATGCGAGTCTATGTTCCATACGGAAATGACTGGTATGGCTATTTTATGAGAAGACTTGCAGAGCGCCCGGCAAATATTGCGTTTGCTCTAAAGGGAATGACAAAAAAATAACCAAACGAAAAGGAGTCGATTATTATGACAACAGCTTACAAACACGAACCATTTACAGATTTTAGTATTGAGGAAAACCGCATCGCCTTTGAAAAGGCACTAGCTAATGTAAACGAAATAATGGGAAGAGATTATCCGCTTGTGATAAATGGTGAGCGAGTTTCAACAGAAAATAAAATTATATCCTATAACCCCGCTAATAAAGAAGAAATTGTCGGAACTGTTTCCAAAGCGACAAAGGAGCACGCTGAGATGGCGATCCAAGCTGCAGCAGAAGCTTTTGAAGAATGGCGTTATTGGAATCCGGAAGAGAGAGCAAACATCTTGTTTAGAGCAGCAGCCATCGTGCGCCGTAAAAAGCATGATTTTTCTGCACTGTTAGTGAAAGAAGCAGGAAAACCATGGAATGAGGCGGACGCTGATACAGCTGAAGCGATTGATTTTATGGAATACTATGGCCGCCAAATGATCGAATTGGCAAAAGGCAAGCCTGTTAATAGTCGTGAAGGTGAAATCAATAAATATATCTACACGCCTACAGGTGTTACAGTTGTGATCCCGCCTTGGAATTTCTTATTTGCGATTATGGCTGGTACAACAGTTGCTCCAATTGTGACGGGAAATACAGTCGTTTTAAAACCAGCTAGTGCAACACCAGTAATCGCTGCTTTATTTGTAGAAGTCTTAGAAGAAGCAGGGTTGCCAAAGGGAGTTGTAAACTTTGTTCCAGGCAGTGGTGCTGAAGTTGGGGATTATTTAGTTGATCATCCAAAAACAAGCATTATTACCTTTACTGGTTCTCGTGAAGTAGGTACTCGTATTTTTGAACGCGCAGCAAAGGTTCAGCCAGGTCAAATGCATTTAAAACGTGTGATTGCTGAAATGGGTGGAAAGGATACAGTTGTTGTCGATAAAGACTGTGATTTAGAGCTTGCTGCACAAGCTATTTTTACTTCGGCATTTGGTTTTGCCGGACAAAAATGCTCAGCAGGATCACGCGCTGTTGTACATGAAGATGTGTATGATCAAGTTCTGCAACGTGTCGTAGAAATTACAGAGCAAAAAATTACTGGCAATCCAGAAAAGGCAGAAACCTATATGGGGCCGGTTATTGATCAAGGCTCATTTGATAAGATTATGGATTACATTCAGATTGGGAAAGAAGAAGGCCGTTTAATGAGTGGGGGAAACGGTGATGATTCGAAAGGCTATTTTATTGAGCCGACAATCTTTGCCGATCTTGATCCAAATGCTAGAATCATGCAGGAAGAAATCTTTGGACCGGTGGTTGCTTTTGCCAAGGCAAAAGATTTTGATGAGGCTCTTAAAATTGCCAATAATACAGAATATGGGCTAACAGGCGCGGTGATTACCGACAACAGAAAGCATATCGAACGTGCCAAACAGGAATTCCACGTAGGAAACTTATATTTTAATCGAAACTGCACAGGCGCAATTGTTGGCTATCACCCATTTGGCGGCTTCAAAATGTCAGGAACAGATTCAAAGGCAGGAGGTCCGGATTACTTAGCACTCCATATGCAAGCAAAAACAATTAGTGAAATGCTGTAACCATTATTAATGGAAAGCAGATCAAAATCTGCTTTCTATTATTTTTCTACTTTTATAGTATATTTATAAAATATTTTATATAAAAATTGAAACAAAGTAGTGGATGGGGGAATAAAATGGTTAATTTGCAGCTAATTTTATCGATTTGTGTTTATATGGTTGGGATGCTTTTAATCGGCTATTATGCCTATAAACGTACGGCAAACCTATCAGATTATATGCTTGGAGGAAGGAATCTTGGTCCGGCAGTGACAGCATTAAGTGCTGGTGCATCTGGTATGAGCGGCTGGCTTATGATGGGCTTGCTGGTGCCATGTATGCGACAGGTTTATCGGCTTCCTGGATTGTGATCGGTCTAACATTGGGGGCATGGGCTAACTGGCTTTATGTAGCACCACGCTTACGTACTTATACGGAAATGGCGAATAACTCCATTACAATTCCAGCCTTTTTAGAAAACCGCTTTAATGATAAAACGAAGATCCTTCGCTTGTTTTCAGGTCTTATCATTATTATCTTTTTTACTTTTTATGTTTCGTCTGGAATGGTATCAGGCGGTCTGCTGTTTAATAGCATTTTAAATCTTGATTATCATACAGGGTTATGGCTTATTGGCGGGGTCACTGTAGCCTATACATTATTTGGGGGATTCCTGGCTGTTAGCTGGACTGATTTTGTACAAGGAATTATTATGATTGTTGCGTTAATATTAGTGCCGATAGTGACATTGCTCCAAATTGGCAGTCCAACAGAAGCAATCTCGGAAATTCGTTCAATTGATCTAGAGCTGTTGGATATCTTTCAAGGAACAAGCTTCCTCGGCATCATTTCATTATTTGCATGGGGGCTAGGCTATTTTGGACAACCGCACATCATTGTCCGCTTTATGGCGATTACGTCTGTAAAAGAAATCAAAAGGGCCCGTCGAATTGGGATGAACTGGATGATTTTTTCCACGATTGGTGCCATGTTAACAGGTTTTCTGGGTATTGCGTATTATTCGAAAGAAGGTATGAAAATTGCTGACCCTGAAACGATTTTTATTGAATTAGGAAATATCCTGTTCCATCCAATTATTACTGGCTTCTTAATATCTGCAATATTGGCAGCGGTTATGAGCACTATTTCCTCACAATTACTTGTTACATCAAGTTCATTAACTGAAGACATCTACAAGACCTTTTTCCGCAGGTCAGCTTCTGATAAAGAGCTTGTTTTCATGGGGCGATTATGCGTATTAGTTGTTTCAATTTTAGCTTTATGCCTGGCATGGACTCAAAACAACACGATTCTAGGGTTAGTTAGCTATGCTTGGGCTGGCTTTGGGGCATCATTTGGTCCAGTCATTCTTTTAAGCTTATATTGGCGAAGAATGACAAAATGGGGTGCGCTTGCAGGAATGGTTACAGGAGCGATCATGTGATCGTTTGGTCGAAGTTAGGGCTGTCCGATTTTCTGTATGAAATGGTACCAGCGTTTGCAGCAAGTCTTTTAGCTGTGTATATTGTTAGTTTACTTACTAATAAGCCTTCTGCACAAGTTAGTGAGAGGTTTTCTGAGTTTACAAAATCAATGTAATGATAACAATTGAAATTTAATGATTTATAAAGATAAAAGTAAAATCCCCTGAGCTTTCAGGGGATTTTTACATTTGAAGGGCAGATGAAATCCTTAACGCAAGAAATCTCGGAAGATTTCTTGCCAATTGAACTATACTTTCATCCAATTGCAAAGTATGATAAGGATAAAACGAAGTAGGAGAACGAGGCCTATGAACGAGTTATTAGAACGAATCTTCTCTTTATCAGATCTAAATGATATGGTCGATCATATAAGCAATGGATTAAAAAAACCGGTGATTCTTGAAAGTGATCATTTTTTTCTGCTAGCTTACAATTCCTATTATGTGGATCACTTTGATCAAGCGAATCAGCAAACGATTTTTGCCAAAAAGTGCCCGCTTAATATTTTTGAAAGATTTGTTGAAACAGGAATCATTGATCAATTAAAAACTATTCCGACTCCGTTTAGAATTAATGAAATGAAGGAAATTGGCTTAAACCAGCGCGTAGTGGTAAGCGCAAAATATAAAGATATGATTATGGGGTATATTTGGGTTCAAGAAATAGAAGAGAATCTTACAGAAGAAGAAATGGAGTTTTTATATGAAGTCTCCTTTCATGTAGGGAAAACCATTTATAAAAAGAATAAGATTAAGCAGCAGAAGGAAGAAGAAATCGAACGCTTCTTTAGAAAGGCGATTAATCATGGATTTAAAAATGAGAAGGAGCTAAGATGGGAAGCGGCTCAATTGGATATCGTCCTGCCGTCGATTTTCACCATCATGGTGGTGAATGCTGTGAATGCGGAGGAAGAGCTTGTTGAGGAATTAAAAGAAACGATCAAATCCTATCTGAATTTAAAGGATAATACCAGTCATGTTCTAATTAATCAATCAAATATTGTCATGATTATCGGCTGCTACTCCCTTAAATATTCCCCGACAGCAGCAGGCTTACTGATCATTGAAAATTTATTAACCAATTTTGATGAGAAGCGCTATTCGAATATTTATATTGGGATTGGAAATGAATATCAGGATATTAGGCTGCTATCCTCAAGCTATGAAGAAGCTCTTGAGGTTGTGGAGATTGCTGACCAATTGGGCACGCAGGAAAATGTCCCATATGAATATGAAAAGCTGGGAATTTTCCGATATCTTGATGTTATCAAAGAAAAGAACAAGAGAAGAAATTACCAAAATAAATGTTTGCATATCCTACAAGCAAAGGATCAAGAGAGTCAAACAGAGCTATTAAAAACACTTGAATATTTCCTAGTAAATAATTGTAAGTTAAAGACAACTGCAGAGCAGATGTTTATTCATCCTAACACCTTAAATTATCGAATTAGGCAAATAACTGAACTCACTAATATAGACTTTTCTGACTTTAATCAAAAATGTCAGTTATATCTTGATTTGATGCTGCTTAAAAGGGAAAGGGAATAGCTGAAAAAAAGGTACTGGTCTCTAATTTTGAGCCAGCACCTTTTTTCATTAATCAAAGTAACCTTGCCGTTTCTTCTTTCGAACCATCGGTGAGTCCGAATATGTTTTTATCTCTTCACAACATTGTATCAATTTCGTGGTGACATGATCTAAATTACTTAAAACATAGCAATATTCAAGATCGGAAAGATCATCTTTCGTTAGTCTGACTAAATGAAGTATTGCTCTAAACATAAGATTGAGATCTGAGGTATGTATTTCCACCGTATCCCTCGTATATAAAAATGTCTCCTGTGCAACGGAAACCAATTGCAGCAACCTTTGTTTTGCTGTCTCATTTTCAAACATTTCAATTTGCAGTAAAGGATCTTTCGTCATTTTGGCAATCTTCATTCTTTTCTCTAAAAAATCTGGATCTTCCACGTAATACTTTTTATCATGTAACATAAACAAACTCTCCTAAAAGCTTTTTATTACAATTATTTACATTATTTTGAAAATTTATTCAAAAGCTAGGGATTGAATAAGAAAAAGGACCAGCTTTACTCTGATCCTTCATTCAATATTATTATTTTAGATTAGCTGCCAATGAAATGAGCAAATCAGCATGTTCAGTGGTAATCGACTTCCCGCTTTGTGCAGCAACTTGATTTGTATAGGCCTTAAGTTTTCCCGCCATTGCTTCACGATTCCCTATAGAAGCTGCTTCTTTAGCTGATGCTAATTTCTTTGTAAGAGAATGGGCAATACCATCCTGATTAACAAAGCTTTCAGTTAACCGGCTTAAGCTGTCAAAATCCACTGTGACTGTAAATACGGTTTTTATTTCAGTTGTATTTCCTGCTTTGTCAGTTGCGGTAGCCGAGATTTTATTTTCTCCGAGTTTAAAGCTGTACGCAGCACCATTTGCACCTGGGCAATCAAAATGTTTGATTCCCGACAATTCATCAACAGCTTGACAGGAAATAGCGATTTGTGAATCGATGGTATAGTTTTCCTCATTTCCTGTAAACTTAATGACTGGCCCGGTTGTATCTAATGTGATTTGTTTTTGCAAGGTTGTGCTTATATTGCCAGCTTTGTCTTTTAATTGCATAGTAACAGTTTTCTGCCCATCACCAGCTGGTAAAACAAACTCTTTCGTTGAATCAAAAGCTTCCCAATCACTCCAATTCTCCCCGTCAGAAGAGAGACGAACCTGATCAACTCCGCTTAAATCATCTTCAGCAGTAAGGGAGAGAGTGACAGTTTGTTTATTTGTGTACTCTGCCCCCGAATTAATTGTAAAGTCACCAGCCGGTGCGGTTGTATCTTCTTCGACAATCATGATCCAGCTAATCTGAGGGTCAGGTGAACCAGGTACTCTTCGAACAGTTAGATCAAGCTTTCCATCGGTAATTTTCACGTGTTCGTATTCAAGTACATCATAGGAATCAGTAAAGACATAACCGCTTGTTTTTGTAGCTCCATTAAGCAAGATATTCGCTTTTCTGCTGCCTCTTGTTGATGAATACCAAGGGTCATAAAGCCCGGTATAAACAGTATAGTTTCCGTTTTTCAGGTTAAAATTATAAGTCAGATCATCTCCAGAGTCCCTTAATAGGTAGCGTAATGCTGAGAATAAATCCCCGCCCTCACTGCCGGCTGGTCTTGTCCGATCACCAACATATCCCCATGTCAATCCTTTTTCAGGAGCATATTGTTGGTCGATGGTGTCTTTATTTATAAGTGTTTTTTGCATATAAGAGGACCAAAGCTTATAATCGCTTGTTGCTGCTCCGCCTGCATGAACGAAGAATCGAACATTGTCTGGAATAACGAGAATTTTTGTTCGTATCATCTTGTTCGCTAATTCAGGTAAGAGCCCCTCAACTGTAACCGTACCCGGTTTTGAAAACGCTTCTGGTTTAATGGTCCATTTTACTGGTGTATCCATTTGTTTTCCTTGTGTATTTGTAACATTAATAACATTTGGCAAATTAGGTATTTGATCAATTGCAACCTTTTCAAGAAGATCCGTATTGATGGTAACTTTCCCCATTCTGTCTAACAGATCCAGCTTCCATTCATCATACCATTGCAAAATAATTTCATCGTCCTGGCCAAATTCAATTGGCAGCCAAACATATCTTGAATTACTTAAGTCATTTTTGTTCCATCTGTCACCCATGAAAATGAACTTTCCGTTTTCCGGATCAACAGGTATGACATTCGTGCTTTGTGAATCAAAGGTTGTCGATGCTTTCTCTCCTACAGCTGGATTGCGCAGCGGCTTCCATTCTCCAAATATATTATCGGCAACTGTATATCGAGCAGGGTTAGGATCCCAACCGGTTGCACCAGATGTAATCATATAGTATTTTCCATCATATTTAAACATCGCAGGAGCTTCGCGTTGTGCACCAGGAAAAACTCGAATATAATCTTCGCCATAAACAGCTTTATAGGTTTCATCCCGTTCTTCATTGCCATCCTTATGCCAGCCGACAACGTCTGTATATTCTTCGTTTAATTTAGAAATATAAATCGTCATGTTTTCTTCACTGGAATAGATCAGATAAGCCGTCCCGTCATCATCCTTAAACAGGTTCATATCACGTGCCATGCCTGGCTGATCCGGCTGTCCATTATATTCTGCATCCTCTGGAGCTCTATCCATACGGTTGCTTTCTTGATAAACAAAAGGTCCGGTAGGAGAGTCACTTAACGAATAGCCTGCTTCAGCTTTCGCATACATCGCATTCGATGTTTCAGAAGGGCCATCTGTGTGCATCCACATGACATATTTCTTCGTTTTTTCGTTGTAGATTACTTTAGGTCTTTCAATTACCCTATCTGTACCGATGTCATTCAAGATATCAGCTTTATCAGTTCGTCCTTCATATAGCTTTGAAATAAGCGGATCGGTTTCGAATTGTTCCATTGATTCAATAGCCGTTAGTGCAAGCCCCTCATCCTTCCAGTTATAAAGATCTGTAGATGAATAAACTCTTACACCCCTTGCTGGAAGATAACCATTTGTTTTATCTTCACCATACCAATAATATTTTTTCGTATTTTCATCGTACATGATTCCGCCGCCATGTGCTTGAATGATGGCACCATTCGTATCTCGCCATTCTTGTCCCGGCTTAAAGGATTCATTTGGAATATCTAATGCAAGTCCGTTTATGGCTTCTTCCAAGTTTGCTAACGCCTCTCTTATTTTTGTTTGGACTTCTTTTGATTTAATATCAAGGTTATTTTCTTTGATAGAACGTACAAAAGTTTCAGCTTCTTCAATCGCATTACTTAGTGCTTCCAAGGTATACTTTGTATAGGTATCTGTCTTTTCCGCTTCTGTTTTTGCAGCTTCAATTTTCGTTTCCAAATCAGAAAGAGGAATGACAACATATTTTCTAATGATGATGTAGTTAACCAATGGATCATTATGAACCGTTAGATTAGCTGATGCCGGTCCTTTAATCAAAACATCAAGTTCCCCGTCAGTTACCTTCACCTGCTGATACGTAACTTCTTTTTCAGCTGAATAACTGCCAATATCAAAATCTCCATTTGATAGATTATTTCCTTCACCCAGAATATTAACGCTTCGGCCGCTCCAAGGATTCTTAAAGCCTAAGGTAAGATCGTACTCTCCCTCAGGTAATTCAAACTTATATTGAATTGCCTTGTCACGTGTTTGAGGTCCATTGTAATAGCGTAATGTCCCATATTTATTTCCTGTATCATTAACACTTGTGCTTGTAGTTGTGGTGACTAAGCCCCACTTTTTCCCTGTTATTGGATCAGTGCCATATATTTGCTCCGTATTACTAGAAAAGAGCCCCATTTTATCGGCTCCTTCAACAGTTTCAGGGGTAGGGTCACCTGCATTTACAAAATAAAGAATGTAGTCATTTTCTTTTAGTTCTTGTTCTGAAAAGGCTGTTGGATCTCCGCTATTTGTCTCAGCTGCAAAGGATGGTGTAATAAAGAAAGAAGATACGGCCATTAAGATGACCAGCATGAGTGAAACTACTTTTCTTGTCTTAGGCAAGGTCATTCCTCCTAAAAAATAATGAATTGGTGAAAGAGTTCTAGGAAAGCAGTTCGTGATGTAATGTGTTTCGTTTTTTCTGTTGTGTAGGTCTTGGGGTAAAAGGGTCTTCAAAAGAGGGAGGGGGCAATTCAAAATTCTGAATATTTTGAAACTGCAACCGGTTTCAATATACTGTGTATTTTTTATTCTGTCAATAAAAAGTTAAAATGAAAATAATCATTTTTTATTGGATGATGTTTTCCTAATTTTTATATTCTTCCTTGTTTTATTAAGCTTAAAACCAAGCCGAAAAAAGAGAAATATGATACAGTTGCTTTGTGTGAGATTTGAAGAAAGAATTACTTCGGATTGAATGGTAGCAGGTGATGACTCCTTTAATTTATTGAACAAAAGGTAGGGAAATCGACAGGTAATGACGAATGATTATGATAGTATTTTAAACAGGTGACTTGAGTTTTTTTCAATGACCTTCTAGAATACAAAGACATCATTAGCGATGGAGGAAACTGATGAAAAAGGAAAATATAACAATATATGATATTGCTAAAGAAGCTAATGTATCTCCAGCTACAGTATCGAGAGTCTTAACCGGAAATGCAAAAGTACGGCCACAGACCATGCGGAAAATCGTTGATGTGATTGAAAAATATAATTTTAGACCTAATAGTTTAGCAAGAAGCCTATTCCATAAGCAATCGAAAACGATTGGGTTTATTTTACCAGACATAAATCATCCATTTTTTTCAACATTGGTACAAAAAAGTGAAGCACATGCATTGGAATTAGGGTATACATCCTTTTTGTGCAATACGATGAACAACTCTGAAAATGAGTCTAAATACTTGCAAAGTTTAGTAGAA
Source organism: uncultured Metabacillus sp. (assembly GCF_947503125.1). GTDB lineage: Bacteria > Bacillota > Bacilli > Bacillales > Bacillaceae > Metabacillus. The sequence continues at coordinate 112,887 of NZ_CANNCR010000004.1, read as the reverse complement.
AAACAGGTTGATGGGATTATCTATCTGGGTGGTAGAATTAACGATACTGATACCGATCAGGAATATGCTGAAGAAATGAAAACAGTGATGGAAAGAATTCCTGTTGTTTTTGTTAATGGTCAAATGGCTGGGGTAGATGCACATATTGTGAGAACGGACGAAGAGTCAGGGATTGAAAAGCTTGTTGAATTATTAGTCAATCTAAATCATAAAAAGATTGGTTTTCTTGGCGGAAAAGAAGGAGTAAGTTCAACTGACTTGAAAAGGAATACTTTTGGTAAAGTGATGAAAAATAAAGGTTTAACTATTAACAGAGATTGGATTTTTGGTACAGGGTTTAGTATTGAATCAGGTGAAGAAGTTGCTGCACAATTACTTTACTTAAAAGAAAGGCCTACAGCGGTTATATGTGCCAATGATTTTGTAGCGATCGGAGTAATAAAAGTACTTACCAAATTTGGCTTAAAGGTTCCAGATGATGTTTCAGTTGTTGGGTTTGATGATATTTATTTGGCAGAGCATTTCCCTCCAGGAATAACGACTGTAAGCCAGAATTATGATCAGCTGGGTCAAACGGCTATCAATGTATTAGTAGATTTAATTAATGAGAAAGAAGCAGAAAAAGAAACAATTGTTCCAACATCACTCGTCTTAAGGGATTCTTGCAAATTATTTTCAGAATAATCAAATATAATATTGCCTCTTTCAAAAAAATGGAGTACCATAAAAATGAAAGGGGTTTCATTGTTTGGGAATAGGATCTATTAAAGATGAATGTACAATTGTTTTTCGTTAATTTTTATGAAACGGGTTTCATAATTAGTTCAATTTATGGAAAAGAGGTATTTTTATGCTCAAACAGCTGAAGAAATATAGGTACACTCCACCCGAAAATGGATATCCAGAGTGGAATAATAACCCTGAGATTTTTCAGTTAAATCGATTGGATGCTCATGCGACATTAATGCCATACAAGACAGTTGAGGAGGCATTAAAAGGTGACCGAACTTCATCTGATTTCTATCAGTCGTTAAATGGAAGCTGGAAATTCGCATTTTATGAAAATCCTGAAATAAGAAATCAAGCTTTTTATAAGCTGGATTATGATGCCAGTGAGTGGGATGAAATCAAAGTGCCTTCACACTGGCAATTGCAAGGTTATGATTATCCTCAATATACAAACCTAAGATATCCTTGGGAAGGAAAAGAAGATATCAAGCCGCCTTTTGCACCAATTAACTATAATCCTGTTGGGCAGTATATTCGGAACTTTACGATTCCAGAGGATTGGAATGGACAGCCGATTTATATTAGCTTTCAAGGAGTAGAGTCAGCATTTTATATGTGGGTGAATGGAGAATTTGTTGGATATAGTGAAGATACGTTTACTCCAGCAGAGTTTGATTTAACACCATACTTAATTGATGGAGAGAACAAGCTAGCAGTAGAGGTCTATCGTTGGTGTGATGCGAGCTGGTTAGAGGACCAGGATTTTTGGCGGATGAGCGGAATTTTTCGAGATGTCTATTTGTATTCAACTCCTGAGGTTCACATTAATGATTTCTTTGTGACTACGGAGCTGGATCAAGATTATAAGGATGCGACATTAAAAATCGAAGCAAAAATTAAAAATGTCTTTGAACAAGAAGTTAATGGTTATTCAATTGAAGCAATGCTCTATGACCAAAAAAAGAATCCTGTTTTAAAGGAATCACTCCAAATAAGGGTGGACATGAAGAATCAATCCCTTATTTCGATCTATGCTTCAACCAAAATAGAAAATCCTTTTAAATGGAGTGCAGAAACACCATATCTATATACACTTGTTTTCATTTTGAAAAATGAAAGCGGAATCATCAAAGAAACTGAAAGCTGTAAGGTTGGATTCAGAACATTTGAAATAAAAGACGGCCTCATGAAAATCAATGGCAGACGAATTGTCTTCAAAGGTGTAAATCGTCACGAGTTTGCATCAGATAAAGGAAGAGCAATTGATTATGATGATATGATTCATGATATTAAACTAATGAAACAACATAATATTAATGCCGTCCGTACATCTCATTATCCGAATCATCCGTTGTGGTACGAATTATGTGATCAATATGGTTTATATGTCATTGATGAAACAAATCTTGAAACTCACGGGACATGGAAGTATGGGCAAAAAGATGAAGGCGATACAGTACCAGGAAGCAAGGTTGAATGGCAGGAAAACGTTCTTGATCGATGTAATTCAATGTTTCAACGAGATAAAAACCATCCTTCGATTATTATTTGGTCGCTTGGAAATGAATCGTTTGGCGGGGATAATTTTCTAAAAATGCACGATTTTTTAAAGAAGAATGACCCTACGAGAATTATTCACTATGAAGGCATTTTCCATTACCGAAAATCAGAAGCAGCTTCAGATATCGAAAGCACTATGTATATAAATCCTGATGAGGTAAAGAAATATGCTGAAGAAGCTAAGAACGCGGAAAAGGCGAAACCGTATATTCTATGCGAGTATAGCCATGCGATGGGAAATTCTTGCGGCAATCTTTTTAAGTATACCGATTTATTTGAAAAATACCCTATTATTCAGGGTGGATTTATTTGGGACTGGAAGGATCAAGCTTTAGAAACAAAGACGAAGGATGGTGCACCTTACCTAGCTTATGGCGGGGACTTTGGCGAATCCCCTCATGATGGAAATTTTTCAGGGAATGGTCTCATTTTTGCAGATGGTTCGATTTCCCCAAAGATTATCGAGGTGAAAAAGTGCTATCAGAATGTTCGTTTTACAGCGAATAATATCGCAGAGGGCCAAGTTGATTTGGTAAATAACTATCTGTTTACAGACTTGCAAGAGTTCGAATTAGTTTGGCAGCTTGAAGAAAATGGTGTATTAATCCAAAGGGGAACTTCAGAGATTGAGGTAGAACCATGCTCCACGAAAACAATTAAATTAGGTTACTCTCTTCCTGAACGCTGTAAACAATCAGATGAATTTATTTTAACTGTGAGCCTGCAGTTAAAAAGTAATACAATTTGGGCTCAAAAGGGTCATGAAGTTGCTTTTGAACAATTTGTGATTCCTACTGTAAATGCAACATTAGAAAGTACTACTGTCAATTTACCTGAAACAAAAGTATTACGAGAAGAAAATGATGTAACGATAATTGGTTCCGGCTTTAATATTGTATTTAATAAAAACAATGGAGCTCTGAAGTCATATAGTTTCAATGGTGTTCCTCTACTTGAAAATGAATTAGGTCTAAATTTTTGGCGTGCGATGACAGATAATGACCGTGGGAATAAATTGCATGACCGTAGCTCCGTATGGAGAGAAGCGGGAATGGATAAAATTCTTACATCGTTTTTAGTTGATACGAAAAGTAGTTCGACAACTGTTGTTACAACCGAATACCGTTTGCCTACAACAAAATCATCTTGCAAAATTATTTATACCATAACGGGTGATGGCGAAATAACAGTAGATTATGAGCTAAAACCTGGGAAGGACCTTCCAGAGATACCTGAGGTTGGAATGATGACAACATTAGATGGAGCGTTTGACACCATCACTTGGTATGGAAAAGGACCTTATGAAAATTATTGGGATAAAAAGAAAGGTGCAAAAATTGGATTATATAGTGGTAAAGTAATAGATCAATACGTGCCATACTTAAGACCTCAAGAATGCGGCAATAAAACAGATGTAAGATGGGCATTACTTTCCAATCATGAAGGGGTAGGATTAAAGATATCCGGATGCCCTACAGTTGAGGTGAATGCGTTACCTTATACCCCATTCGAGCTTGAAGAACATGATCATGTCTATAAATTACCGGAAAGCACTAAAACGGTAGTACGGATTAATTATAAACAAATGGGTGTAGGTGGAGATGATAGCTGGGGACAAAAAACACATCCTGAATTCACGCTTTTTGCGAATCAGTGTTACACATATGCCTTTAAGCTAAAGGGAGTTAATAGGAAGGATATATAGCATCATGTCTAGATGGTGTGTTTCCTTGGATTATATATTTTTTCCAAGGGAACCGCTATTTTTGCGATTGTTTCAGTTCAAGATATGATACCAATTATTTTTCGAACAGTACGAATTTTTAAAATAAACGTAATTTTTGGAATATTAGTATTTACTTTTCATAAAAGCCCGAATATAATGAAGATATGGTAACCGCTTTCGAATTAAGGGATCTTTTGATTAGTTGTTTAACATAATTCAGTTTATTTAATTTTATGAAACCCGTTTCATAGATTTTTTGAATAAGGCTTAATAATATAAGATAAATGTTTGGTAAGTGAATTTTTGAAACCCATTTCATTTCCTTGCTAGCTTATATTAGTCTAAACCATCTATCTTTACAAATTAAAAAGTCTTAGTTTGGTAAAGACTTTTTATATGTATGGAGCATGGCAATAGATTAGTAATCTGCAAGATCACCTCATCACTGTATTTTGTAAAGTCGGTTGCTGCTTTCTGCTTGAAGATTATGTTGTTTAGGGGGGATTTATATGAAAACCGTCACTGTTCAATCACAGACATCTATCGTTAAAAAACAAACGAAAGAGTCTGCATTTAAAAGAATGTGGAAGAACCGAACCCTTCTTCTTATGTGTTTGCCTGCGATTATTTTCTTTGCTATCTTTGCGTATTTGCCAATGCCGGGGCTTTATCTTGCATTTGTAAACTATGATTATTCCCTTGGTATATTTGATAGCGCTTTCGTTGGACTTGATAATTTTCGCTTTTTGATTATGACAGGTGATCTGTGGAAGTTAACCTTTAATACGATTGCTTATAATTTAGCTTTCATTGTTTTGGGGAATTTCCTGCAAATAGCTGTAGCCATCATGCTTAACGAACTGACAAGTAAATGGTTCAAAAAGATTTCACAAACCATTATGTTTCTTCCGCACTTTATTTCCGCAGTTCTAGTTGGACTTTTAGCTTATAACATACTTAGTTACGATTATGGTGTACTTAACTCATTTTTGAAAATGGTCGGCTTAGATCCAGTACAAACTTATTCGAACCCGGCGATTTGGCCTTATATCATTGTCATTACTTTCCTATGGCAATCCACAGGTTATGGATCGATCGTTTATTTTGCTGCAATCATGGGTCTTGATAAATCCATATTAGAAGCAGCAGAAATCGATGGGGCAAATGCTTTCCAGCGTATTAGATATATCATTATTCCTTGGCTTAAACCAACCTTTATCATTTTATTACTATTCTCTTTAGGGGGAGTATTAAAAGGAAATTTCGGTTTGTTTTATAACTTAGTTGGTGCTAATAATACAATGCTTTATCCAACCACAGATATCATTGAGACCTACGTATTCCGAACATTGATGACGAATTTTAATTTTTCATTAGGAAGTGCTGTAAGCTTATATCAATCCATTTTTGGCTTCCTTATCGTCATTATTGCTAACTGGATTGTAAAAAAGGTTTCACCAGAAAACTCATTGTTTTAAAGGAGGGATGTATTTATGGAAAGTACAGCAAGACGAAATATAGATTTTTCTACCATTATGGTTCGAATTATTGGATATGGTTTTATTGGTCTTTTTGCTCTATGTTGTCTTTTTCCCTTTATTTTGATCGTATCATCATCCTTTTCGTCTGAAAAGGCAATTATGGAAAGCGGATTTGCTTTATGGCCGAAGGAATTTTCGACATTTGCATATGAAATTGTTTTTCGAAATCCAAGACTGATCATTGGGTCATATGCCGTAACGATGGTCATTACACTTGTCGGGACAGCAGTAGGTTTGTTTATAATCGCGATGACAGGTTATGCTTTGCAACGCTCGGATTTCTTGTATCGTAACAAAATATCCTTTTATATCTACTTTACAACCCTTTTTTCAGGTGGACTTGTACCGTTTTATCTCTTAGTCACTCAGTATCTGCACCTTAAAGATAATTATTTAGCAGTACTGCTGCCAGGATTATTGAGTCCGTTTCTAATCATTATGATGAAGGCGTTTACAAAGTCGATTCCGCATGAAATTACGGAATCAGCAAAGATGGATGGTGCCGGTGATTTCACAATCTTCTTAAGATTAATTCTGCCAATGTCTACTCCAGCTTTGGCGACAATCGGACTTTTCATTGCCTTGGGGTATTGGAATGAATGGTATAATGCGATGCTTTTCCTTTCACCTAATATGGAATATAGGCCTTTGCAGTTGTTTCTTTATAACGTGATTACGAGTGCCGATTTCATAAGGAACTCTGCGGCAGCTTCCAACGTAGCACCACAAGAAATACCATTGGAAACCATGAAAATGGCAACAGCAATTGTGGCTACTGGACCGGTTATCCTATTTTACCCGTTTGTACAACGGTACTTTATTCAAGGGATTACAATTGGTGCAGTTAAGGGGTAATGGAATATGATTAAGGAATCTTCCTTGTTTCATAGAGTATTAGAATGAAAAAAGATAAAGGGGAGGAAATGAAATGTTGAAGATGAGAAAGGTCTTAGTTCTATTCATGGTCATGCTGTTGACCTTTAGTCTTGTAGCTTGTAATGGATCCAGCCAAACAAGTTCAGAAAAATCAGAGCCAAGTACAAAGGTAAACGAAAATGGGGAAATTGATACATCTGAATTTGTAACCATTACGATGCTGGCGTTGGGAGATAAACCGACAAATGGACAGTTAGAAAAAGTAATGGAACAAGTAAATGCGAAATTAAAAGAAAAAGTTAACGCTCATCTTGAAATAAAGTGGATCGAATGGGCGGACTATATGACAAAGTATAATTTAACTCTAGCTTCTGGTGAACCAGTTGATTTAATCATCACTGCAACTGACTGGTTAGATGCATGGGGAAATGCACAAAAGGGCGCATTCAAGGATATTACAGATCTATTGCCAACATATGCACCTAAAACATGGGAAGAAGTTTCTGATGAGAATTGGGAGCAAACAAAATATGATGGCAAAATTGTCATGATTCCTGAGGACTCTTTTACTCAATGGGTTAACCACGGCTTTTTCTATCGCACAGATTGGGCAAAAGAATTTGGAATTACTGAGCCTATTGAAGATTTTGAAACAATGGGTAAATACTTTCAAGGCATTGTTGATAATAAACCAGGCGTTATTCCTTGGGATACACCAGGAACAAACGTTACGACAGCATGGGGATATACACAATCTTATTCAGATGCAATTGAACTTCCAATCGCTACTGGAGTATTTCCAATTTATTGGGGTAAATCTCATGATGATCCGTATACAGTTATGAGCCCAGTGTTCGAAGACCTTTTTGTCGACTATGCTAAGCTTATGAAGGATTGGGCAGATAAAGGCTACTGGCGTTCTGACGTATTGAACTATAAAGGTGACACCAGGGCTTTATTTCAAGCAGGAAAAACTGGTGCTGACCAGCATCATACAGAAACATTCTCAGGCTTGCGTGTGCAAATGGACATGAAACAACCAGGATCAGAAATTGATATGTTTGCTTGGTCTGATACACGTGACAACTTAACTGCAATGTCCGTTACTCACGGTGCTACAGCTGTAGGAGCTCATAGTAAAAACCCTGAGCGTGCCCTCATGGTATACGATTTAATTCGAAACGATGAAGAAATTTACAAATTATTCAACTATGGTATTGAAGGCGTACAATATGAAATTGTTGACGGCAAACGTGTTCGTCCTGAAGGTTATGATGAAACAAAACATTCATTCTCTTCAAACTTCTGGGGTGGCCGTGTTGACAAGTTCGAAATCCCGAGTGCTGACAAATGGAAAGGAATTACTGAGATTTACGCAGAGTACGATAAAATTAAGAAGCCGTTCCCATATGGCCGATTTGTTTTTGATAGTACACCTGTAGAAGCTGAAGTTGCTGCTCTTTCGCAAGTGACTGCACAAATGGTACCTGCGATTGCATTCGGAAAAGCTGGAGATCCGGAAAAAGCTGTTGAAGATTTCCGTAAGAGATTAGAAGCAGCAGGTTATGAAAAGGTTTTAAAAGAAATCCAAAAACAAATGGATGAATATAAAAAGCTTGTAGAAGGTAATTAATTTGAGGTTAAAGGTATGGGAAAGAGGGCTATCATACATGCTTGATAGCCCTCTTTCTATCACTACATTATATGACCATCGTTTCATGAATAAATAAGGGGTGTATGTGAATATGAAAAATGTACTGACACAAGAATGGGATCTGGCTGTTAAGAGGAGAACGTTTAACTTTGATTGGAAATTTTTCAAAGGTGATAATTCTGACGCATTTAAAAACCAATTTGATGATTCAGATTGGCGAACATTGGACTTGCCGCATGATTGGAGTATTGAAGGACCCTTTAAAAAGGAATATGCAAGTTCAACAGGATATTTGCCAGGTGGAATTGGCTGGTATCGAAAGAAATTTAAAGTACCTGAAAGCTTAAAGGGAAAGAAAATCTTTATTCAATTTGATGGAATTTATAAAAATAGTGAAGTCTGGATTAATGAACAATTTCTTGGTAAAAGACCTTATGGATACAGTTCATTTCATTATGATTTAACCCCATATGTTAACTTCGAATCACAAGAAAATGTTATTGCGGTAAAAGTAGATCACTCCGATTTTGCTGATTCCCGTTGGTATCCTGGATCTGGTATTTACCGAAATGTATTTATCCACTTGACTGATCAAATGTATATCAAGCCGTATGGAATATTTGTGACAACTCCGAACATCTCAACATCAGAAGCAGAAATCCAAATTCAAACCAGTGTTAAAAATGAAAATCAAAACGAAACTACATGCCAAATTAGACATCAGATTATAGATGCAGTCGGAAAAGAAATAGCAGCTTGTTCTTCTGTGGAGACAATTCCAGCATATGGTGAGCAAGATTTTTCTCATTCTATATTTCTAGTACAGCCAAATCTTTGGGCACCAGAAAATCCGTATTTATACAGGGTGGAAACGAAAGTAATAAAAGATGGTGAAGTGATAGATGCCGAGACTACTCCGCTTGGTGTTCGATCTTTTCATTTCGATGCGGAGTCGGGATTTTTCCTTAATGGGAAGAATTTGCAATTGAAGGGTGTATGTATCCATCATGACGCAGGGTGTCTTGGAGCAGCTGTTCCTGAAAAGGTCTGGCATAGACGTCTGCAACGATTAAAAGAAGCTGGTGTAAATGCGATTCGAATGAGCCATAACCCTCCTGCACCAGAGTTACTTGATATGTGCGATTTTTATGGATTTTTAGTCCAAGAAGAAGCATTTGATGAGTGGGAACATCCTAAGAACAAGTGGGTTGAGGGATGGAATATCGGCGAACCATCACTGGATGGATATGCTTCCGACTTTATTGAGTGGGCAGAGGTTGATTTGAGGGATATGATTTTAAGAGACCGAAACCATCCGTCGATCGTTTTCTGGAGTATTGGCAATGAAATTGATTATCCAAATGATCCTTATTCACATCCAGTATTAAAAGATCGTTACAATGTTGACAAACCTGAAGCAAAGGGAATGGGGGATATTGCAAAAAGGCTGGCAAAGGTTGTAAAGCAATATGATCCAACCCGACCTGTTACAGCAGCTTTAGCAAGTGTCATCATGTCAAATGAAACGGATTTTCCAGATGCTCTTGACGTGGTTGGTTATAACTATCAAGAGTATCGTTATCTAAAAGACCATGAAAAATACCCAAATAGAGTGATTTACGGAAGTGAAAATGGAAGGCATCACGATGCATGGATGGCAGTAGAACAAAATCACTTTATATCAGGTCAATTTATCTGGACTGGGATTGACTATTTGGGAGAAGCCCGTGGTTGGCCTATTCGTCATGCAACACCTGGAATGCTTGATCTTGCTGGATTTAAAAAGCCTTTATACTTTTTTAAACAAAGTCATTGGTCTGATAAAGATATGGTCCATATAGGTTTAACTTCTCTTAAGGAAGAACATCCTGATCATATTTATTGGGATCATGAAGTTGTCTGCGATTGGAAAGGAAATGAAGGAGAAACAGTAAGGGTAGCTTGTTGTACAAATTGCCCTGAAGTGGACTTAATGTTAAACGGTAAATCTTTCGGTATCAAAAAACGAGAAAATTTCCCAGGTGGAACAATCTATTGGGATATTCCATACTCTAAGGGTACGTTAAAGGCGGTCGGTAAAAGGAATGAAACCGTTTGTTGTACGCATGAATTAAAGACAGCGGGTGAACCTGCAAAAATACAGCTGCATTCGGATACAACAACCCTTAAAGCAGACAAACAGGATGTTGCACACGTAGAAGTAAATATTCTTGACGTGGATAATAACCTCGTCTATGACGCAAATAATCTAATAGATTGCGAGATTGAGGGACCTGGTGAAATTATTGGAATGGAATGCAGTAACCCTGCTAGCCATCAGGACTATAAAGCAACCTGCAGAAAGGCTTATAACGGGAAGCTATTAATTTATGTAAGGGCTGCTGATCAACCTGGGACCATTATAATAAAGACATCTTCAGTTGATTTAGAAAGTTCATCTGTCGTCATAAAGGTTGGTGAGGCATAATGCCGGTGCCTGGAGACTTATTTTGCACCATCCATTCAGTACACCTGAATCTCGAGCAAAAATTTATGATGTAGAGGAAACGGAAGATCGCTTTAAGGTTATTAAACCTAGAGTTGATCTGCATGGATAAATAAACATTCTGCAAAGGGGATGGTCCATTATCTATAAAGGAGGTGATGCCTATCGTACAAGGTAATGAATTATCCAAGCACTAGTTATTGTGTCCGAATTTCATAAGTGTAGGAAAAAGAAAAAGTATCCAATCATTCGTGAGATGTATAGGAGATTATTATAGTGCCATCAAGTAATGGAGGTAGAAGATGTTTCAAAATAAAAAGGTAGTTTCTTGGTTCTGTAAATTATCGATATTCTTACTTATGTTAACATTTGTTCCAACAGATATTAAAGCAAAGGAAAACAATATGTCTACGAAAAAAGATGAAAATACTCAGGAAATCAATATTGATGTAGAAAATAAGTATCAAGAAATTGATGGATTCGGAGCATCTGGTGCTTGGTCCTTTGATAAAATAGGGTCTGAATGGTCAGAGGAAAATAAGAAAAAGGTTGCCGACCTCTTATTTTCAAAAGAAAAAGGAATTGGCTTATCTATGTGGCGTTTTAATATTGGTGCTGGAAGTGAAGAAACAGACAAGGAAATTATTACAGATCCATGGAGAAGAACCGAGAGTTTTAAATCAGGTGAAAATAAACCATATGATTGGTCCAATCAAGCTGGACAGCAATGGTTTCTAAAAGCAGCAAAGGAACGTGGTGTCGAAGAATTTATTGCGTTTGTCAACAGTCCGCCTGTATGGATGACAAAAAATGGACATGGTCAGCCTGATCCTTCTGTAGGGAGCACAAATTTAAAAGAAGATTCTATCGATGATTTTGCTGTATTTTTAGCAGATGTATTAGAGCATTTTGAAGAAGAAAAATTACCTTTCCAATATATTAGTCCTATTAATGAACCAACATGGAGCTGGGATTATGCGGGACAAGAAGGGAATCGGTATAACATTGAAGATATTAAAAAAGTGATCTTAGCTTTGCATAAGGAACTTAAGAATAGAGGACTTGATACAGAAATTGACACTACTGAAGCGGTAGAGTATACATCTTTGCTAGATGATGAAATGTATGCAAAATTTACCGGCAATAACAGTGTATATAACAGTGGCAATGCCAATGGCAGTTACCCTGGAAAATATCGTGAATACATCAAAGAATTATTAGGGGATCCTGTAATGAATGAAATCATTGGAAACAAGATTAGTGCACATGCATATTGGTCAGATCATTTTTCAGGTGCAAACCGTCTTGTTCCTTTAAGAAAATATGTACGTGAAAATTTAAATCAATATGGACAAGATGTGAAATTTTGGATGTCTGAATATTGTATTTTGGGAAGCAATGGACCTGGACGAGATTTGACAATGAAGACAGCCCTTGATGTTGCCAGATTAATTCACTTTGATATGGTAGAAACTCAAGCTTCAGCCTGGCAATGGTGGTTGGCCTTGTCAAGATATGATTATAAGGATGGTTTGATTTATACGGATTATATTAATCCTGGTGATAAAGAGACGATCATTGAGTCAAAATTACTCTGGACATTAGGAAACTACAGTCGCTTTGTTAGACCTGGCGCCTACCGGGTTGATTTACAAGGGGCGAATGATCAAGAGGAACTAATGGGATCTGCTTATTATCATGAAGAGGATGATCAATTATCGGTAGTGTTTGTCAATTATAGTAATGAAGAAAAATCTGTGCAAGTTAATGTAGACAATCTTCCAGGGAAAAAGCAAGCGATTCAATTTAAACCATTTATTACATCAGAAAACGCTGATTTAGAGGAAAAGAATCTAGTCCCTGCTAAAAAAGCAGTTAAAATCCCTCCTAGATCAGTCGTGACGTTAGTTGCTCAATAAAAATGAGCAGTTCAACCTTTATACTTAGAAAAACTAACTTGAAATGAAAAAGGAGGAGGGATAAAATTTAAATCCCCCCTCTTATAGTCCTAACCTTTTTACGAACAAACGCAATACAAAGCAAGAACATCGGGAATACGATTTGCAAAGGTATATGTGCATATAATGTGATGAATTCCAAGCCGAATTTATTATAGGTAACTTGATTTGGTGAATTTACAACAGACCAAGGCGTAATAATCAGTCCCAAGCCGAGGAAGACTGATTTGGTTTGTTTTAATTTAAATAGATGTGCAATTCCAATTGCAGCTCCGAATGTCCAACCCCCTACCTTAAAAAATACTCCAGCTACCATCATTAAGATAACCAATGCATCAAATCGTTCCAGAAAATCCGCGATGGAAACCATACGTGTTGCGGTAAGTAGCGGGAAAAAATCTCTGCTATATATTTCTGGACCTAAAACCGATAGCACAATAATTAAATCCAGTGTCATCAGTAAACCAGTAGTGAGGATGACGGCCATTCCTACCCGTTTTACATAACGCTTGTTATTTAAAAATGGAAAGAACATCATGATAATCACTGCTTCACCAAACGGGAATGTTAAGACAGTTGGAAATACCTCTTTTAAAATAGGTTGTATGCCATTCCCTAATATAGGTATTAAGTTATTAAAAGTAAATGGCTTAACAGTAAATAAAAGAATCCAAATAACAAACATGGAAAAAGTATAAATCGGAAAAACTGCTTCTCCCATTCTGCCAAATGTTTCAACTCCACCCCGCAAACAATAAATCATTAAGACCATAAAACTTCCAATCACAAAGATGAGCGGAGTTTCAACTAAAATTGTTGCAGCGATAAGTTCGGCGAAATCCCGGCAAGCTCTTGAAGCTAGATAGGTAAAATACACGATGTAAATCAAAATAATTGGATAGGATAAAAACTTTCCAATTATTTTTGGGATCATCTGTAACAGGGTATCATTTGGATAATAGGATGATAATTTTGTATAGACAAACATCCAAATAATTCCGCATAATGTGGCCAATACGATGACCAACCAAGCGTCTTGCTTTGCTCCTCCGCCTAAGCCATAAACTAATGTATTCCCTATTTGAAAACTAACGATGACATAAAATAACTGGAGAGCGCTTATTTTTGTTACATCCATTTGATCACCCTATAAATAGAAAAGTGAATGCTATGACCTTGCAGTCTAATTTTTCATTTTATTAGTATGGGTGACCTAGGAAAAGATATACAGGGGAGGAATAATAAATAAAAAAAGTGCAAATTCCAATTTGAATTGCACGATGATTAAGCCCGTAAATTGCTTAGCTCTTATTTACATTTTACCGATATGCTAATCAATAAGCCCTAGTGATTTCAATCCGTTGAATATACCTGAATCCGTTACTTTTGTTGTTTTATGTTTAGCATATTGGAAAAGATCAGGGTGCGCATTTCCCATTGCAAAGCCCTCTCCAACAACGCTTAACATTTCCTTGTCATTCATTCCATCTCCAAAAGCGATGGCAGATTCTTTAGGAATATCAAGGAGTTCAAGAATATGTTGAACCGCAATACCCTTATTAACATTATCTCTGATTACATCATAGCAATGGCGAAGCCCATCAACATTTACCTGTGATAAATGAATGGAAGGATCATCCTTTTCATATAAAGCAGGCTCGTTTTCACTTAAATTAATCAGCGTAATCCCAAGTATAGAATGGATCACATCTACTGAGTAACCTTCATTGTTTTGCAAATGGAAAGAATGAATAAAATCCTTTACGACAGAGCTTTCTAAATCTGAGAAAATATTCTTCTCATGTGTGTATAAAACCAGTTCATGGCCATTGTATTTTGCAATTTCTACAAAGCTTCTAACCGTTTCAGCTTTCATTGGCGACTTAAAAATATCCTCACCTTTATGAATTGCGTATGCACCGTTATAGCCAATAAAGGATTCAATCTTTAATTCTTCAGCAATATGAGCAATTTCATGCAAAGGTCTTCCGGTAGCAAGAAATACATCTACACCTTTTTGCTTTACCTCCGCAACTGCTTTCTTCGTTGATTCTTCGATTGTGTCATCAGGTCTTAAAATCGTTCCATCAATGTCAAGAAATAAAATCTTATAGTTTGTCATTTTCTTCTCCAAATTTTCTTTATTTTTATGTAAATTTTAACATAGATCAGATTTTAGTGAAAATGTCCTGTTTATTATTTTCAGATAAGCAGCAATGTTTTATTTACAAAGAGGGCGAAATAGTGATCAAAGAAGGTTTTACTCCCCATGAAAAAAGGATTTATAAAAAAAGTTAATAATTTTGGTTTAATATTTTTCAATAAGGTAATACTATATAGCGAAATGATGATCAAACGTGTTTTGATTGATTTAGGAGGAAATTGTTAATGGCACAAGGAAGAGTAAAATGGTTTAATTCTGAAAAAGGTTTTGGATTTATCGAGGTTGAGGGTGGAGATGATGTATTCGTTCATTTCTCTTCAATTCAAGGAGAAGGTTACAAAAGCTTAGATGAAGGTCAAGAGGTTACATTTGATATTGAGCAAGGTAACAGAGGGCCTCAAGCTGCGAACGTTCAAAAAATATAAAACCGATAGAAACCATACATACAGACCCGATTAGGGTCTGTTTTTGTATGTTTTCTTTTTTGAAGAAAAACAGGTTAATCGTAGGGAATGAAAATACCACCTAAAAAAAACACAAATTCTCCTAAAGAAAACACATTCAATAAAATTCGATTCATTCGTAAAATTAGGTTATTGAAAACGCTTTCCAAGAGGAGGATGCTTATGAATTTTATTAAAAAGACGGGGCTGATCATTGATTCACTCTTTGAAAATATTGCCCTTTTGTCACTACTTGGATTAGTTATCATTGTAACCACCCAGGTAATGACAAGAAAATTCTTAAATTTTGTTTTTTTCTGGTCTGAAGAAGTTACCTTGCTATTGTTGAGTTGGTTTGCCTTTATGGCTATTGCGATTGGTTTTCGCGAAAATATACATTTAGGGATTGATGCTATTACAAACTTTTTTTCAAAGAGAGTAAATACGATTCTCGATAAAGTTATACATGCGAGTATTTTTGCATTTGGGTTATTTCTACTTGTTCAAGGCTGGGATTTTACTATCCTTATGTTAAAATCCACTTTGCCTGCAACAAAACTCCCTACAGGTATCCAGTATCTCATCATGCCGATTACCGGTATCATGATCTGTGCATACTCATTATTACAATTTTTTTCTATTAATACGAAAAGGCATCATAATATAGAGGAGGGAAATGAACATGCCGACTGATTACATGGCCATTACGATTCTGATTGCCAGCTTTGTTGGATTAGTGCTCTTGCGTTTTCCGATTGCTCTGACACTTATTGCTTCATCGCTTTTAACGATTCTCTATTTAGATGTCCCTCTTCCTGTTGTAGGACAACAAATGTTTCAAGGGGTTAATTCATTTTCCTTATTGGCTATTCCGTTCTTTATTTTAACGGGCCATATTATGAGTGAAGGGGGACTGGCGCTCAGGCTGGTTAACTTTGCAAACCTATGTGTCGGCAGGGTAAGAGGCGGTCTCGCAATGGTTAATAGTGTAGCATGTATGTTTTTTGGGAATATTTCGGGCTCTGCGGTTGCAGACGCTTCTTCTGTTGGCTCGGTCATGATTCCGATGATGAAGAAACAAGGCTATGATGCAGATTATTCTGTTGGTGTTACCATATCTTCTGCGATTCAAGGTGTTGTTGTACCTCCAAGTCATAATCTCGTTTTATATTCTCTTGCCGCAGGAGGCATTTCAATCGCAAGCTTGTTTATGGCCGGCATAGTACCTGGACTGATTCTATTAGCCTCCCTACTCATTACAGGCTATATCATTGCAAGAAAACGGGGTTATCAAAAAGGAGAGCCTGTTCCAAAAGAGAAACGCGCAGGCATCATTTTTCATGGGATTCTCTCACTTACACCTGCGTTCATTATTTTAGGCGGCATTATTTCAGGCTGGTTTACCGCAACAGAATCTGGAGCTCTAGCATGCTTGTATTCTTTCATTTTGGCTTTTGTTGTTTATCGTGAAGTGAAAATAACTAGAATTTGGACGATTTTAAAAAGAACCATGCGAACCGTATCAATGGTGTTCTTTCTCATCTCTGCGTCAGCAGCATTTGGCTGGATATTAGCTTATTTGCAAATCCCTGGAATGGTAACGGAACTGTTTCTGACTATTTCTGATAATCCACTTATCATTCTATTAATCATAAATATTTTACTTTTATTGCTCGGGGCACCAATGGATATGGCACCGATGATTTTAATCATGACACCAATCCTGCTTCCTGTTGTGACAAGCTTTGGGATGGATCCTATTCATTTTGGAATTATTCTTATCCTCAATGCTGGATTAGGACTTTTAACACCGCCGGTTGGAACCGTCCTATTTGTCGGATGTGCCATTGGTAAAGTATCGATTCAAAGTGGAACAAAAGCGATGTTGCCATTTTTCTATGCGATGTTAGTTGTATTGTTAATTATCACGTATATTCCAGAGGTTGTGATGTGGTTGCCGAATTTCTTGGCTAAATAAGGATTTGACCACGCAATAAAAAACAATCAAACTATTATAAGGGGTGTGTATGATGAAGAAAAAATTTGTCTGGGGCGTTATGGCAAGTCTATTTCTTGCAAGTTCAATTTTAGCTGGATGTTCAAGTCAATCAGGTTCATCTGCAGGAGGGAATGCTGAAACAGGAAACAAAGCAACATATACCTTTCGATTGGCGGACACACATCCACCTGACTATCCAACTGTTATCGGGGATATGAAATTTGCTGAGCTAGTAAATGAACGAACAGATGGCAGAATCAAAATTGAGGTGTTTCCATCTGCACAATTAGGGGAAGAAAAAGCGGTTATTGAACAGGTCCAATTAGGGGCCATTGAATTTACCCGAGTAAATGCAAGTCCTTTGGCTGAATTTAATAAGGAATTCTCTGTGCTTGGTCTGCCTTATGTTTTTGATTCTGATGAACATCTCTGGAATTTCCTCGAAGGAGAAACAGGGAATCAAATGTTGGATAATCTTGAAGATTCCAGAATGAAAGGTCTTGCCTATTATAGTTCTGGTGCACGAAGCTTTTATTTTACCAAACCAATTAAAAGTTTAGAAGATATGAAAGGACAGAAAATTCGCGTGCAGCAAAGTAAAGTGAATATAGACCTTGTATCAGCTCTAGGTGCTAGTGCAACTCCGATGCCGTATGGGGAGGTATTTAGTGCACTTGAGACAGGAGTAATTGATGGTGCGGAAAATAATTATCCGAGTTTTGTGTCCTCAAATCATTACCAGCCTGCAAAGCATATGATTTTGGATACACATCAACGAACGCCAGAGGTTCTCTTAATAAGTAAAGCTGCATGGGATAAGTTATCAGAAGAAGACCAAAAAATTATAAAACAAGCTGCTCTTGATTCTGTAAAAACACAAAGAGAAGCTTGGGATAAATGGGAGAAGGAATCGGAACAAAAATTGCGTGATGCAGGTGTAACCATTACTGAAGTTGACGATCTTTCGCCATGGAAAGAAGCGGTTAAGCCTGTAGTTGAGCAATATGGAAGCGAATTCAAAGAAATTATGGATGCGATAGACGAAGCACGTTAAAATAGGTAACAGGTGATCTCCAGGTCTTTATGGCCTGGATTTGCTTATTTAATTGTTTGTTAAAGATGGAGGGGAGGAACTAAAAGAGGGATGAAAAAGTTATCTAGCTTTCTTAGTACAATCTTACAATATAAAAATTATTCTTTTATGACAAAGCTTTTTCTATTCTCTAGTTTTATCGTTATACTCCCAATTGTTACTGTGGGCCTCATTTCTTATTATATCTCTTCCGTCGAGCTGAAAGAGGAGGCAACGCATTATAATCTGCAAGTAATTGAACAAGTAGAAGCTAGGATTGAGTATTATATAAGAGATTTTGATTTAACAAGTCTTAAGATTGTTAACTCGCCTGATATCAGTAAGTTTAGCACATTACAGTCACAGGAAGAGGATGAAAATGGCGAAATCAGGGAAGCGGTCCATAAGGTTTTAAAAGATGCACACTATTCAAGACCAGATATATCAAATATTACGGTCTATCTGGATAACCAATCCAGGTTCATTGATTTACTAGGAAATAGAAATTATTATCCTGCTTATAAAATAAAGAATGAATATTGGTATTCCTCAGTTCCTCATAATGGTTTAGCAATTCTCGTTAGCCGGACTCTTTCATTAAAAGATAAGGAAGAACCAGTGATCTCTCTTATTAGACGATTATATAACCCGAAAACATTACAACCTGTGGGCATGCTAATTATCGATATTAATTTTCGAAGGATACGGGAATTTTCTGATAAGGTCACTCCAGGCAATAATGGGTATTTTTTTATTCTAGATTCAAAAGGTCATTATGTTTATCATCCTAATTCAGCTATTCTTGGTGAAAAAGTAAAATTGAGAGAATTACTTCATTTGCCCTCTGAAACAAGCGGGTCTATCCTGCTGAAAAATGATCGGAAAGATTTTGTTACGTATACGGTTTCGAACGATCTTGGATGGACTTTTTTTACAGCAAATCCTTATAAAGATGTGACAAAAGGGACGATCCTGATCCGGCGAACTATTTTTTGGACGATTGTTATTTCATTAATTGTTGCCTATGTATTAGGATTTGCATTTGCGAAAGGGCTTTTGAGGCCAATCAAACGGCTTCATTTTTTTATGAAAGAGGTTGAGGTGGGTAAGCTTGATTCACGGGTAAAAATTGAAACAAACGATGAAATTGGGCAATTATCTAAAGGTTTTAATAACATGGTGCAAAAATTATCAGACCTGTTTGAGGAAGTGTATTTTGCTAAATTAAGAGAAACGGAAATGTCATTGCGACAAAAAGAAATTGAGTTGCAGGTCTTACAGTCGCAAATCAATCCTCACTTTTTATATAATTCATTGGAAACAATAAGGGGAATGGCTCTTGAAGAAAATCAGGAACATATTGCAACCATGTCCTCTTCACTTGGGAAGCTGCTGCGCTATAATTTGCGAAATGCTTCACCAACAGTTACATTACAAGAGGAATTAAAATTTAGTGAAATGTACTTACAAATCCAGAAATTTCGTTTTGGCAATCGCTTTGAATACGAAAGTGATATACCACAGTGGGCGAAGAACTTAACCGTACTCAAATTTACTTTGCAGCCGATTTTGGAAAACTGTTTTTTGCATGGGATACGGTCAGCTTCTACTATGATCAAGATCTCCATAATCGTTTATAAAGATTCTGAATCTTCTTTCATGATTGAAGTGAGGGACACAGGTGTCGGCATCTCTGAAGAAGAACTTCGAAACATTCTTTTTAATCTTGAACATAGAGAAATAACAAATGGCGGAACAAGTATTGGAATTATTAATGTTCACCAAAGGATTGTTAAATCTTTTGGATCAGAATATGGGATACAGCTGGATACCTTTAATGGAAGAGGTACAGCAGTAAAGATTCGCATGCCAATTGTTGAGTTAGAGGAGGAGTCAAATGTTCAGCATCTTACTGGTAGATGATGAAAAATGGGTTCGTACAACTCTTAAATGGACCATTAATCAATTGAATCTCCCGTTTCACATCTCACATGAATGTGAGAATGGGCTGGAGGCTCTCGATTGGATGAAGCAAAATGAAATAGATTTGATTTTTACAGATGTTAGTATGCCTGTAATGGATGGACTTACGTTTATTAAGGAATTACGACAATTTAAAAAAGACCAGGATACGATCATTATTAGTGTTCATGATGAATTCCAATTTGTCCAACATGCAATCCGGAGCGGAGTAACTGATTATCTTCTAAAACCGATAGAGGAAAATGATCTAAAACTTTGTTTAGAAAAGTGGTTAGATAAGCGAAAAGGTGAAGAGGAGAAAAGAGAGGACATGATGTACGAAGATCTTCCAACTTCAACAATCGATCAGGTTTTGCATTATTTAAACAATACACCACTTAATGAAATAACCCTTAAAGAAGCAGCAGAGCGGGTTCATATGAATCCAAGCTACCTCAGTCAACTATTTAAGCAGCAGCTTAACAAAAAGTTTGTTGATTATTTAACCGAGCTGCGGATTGAGGAAGCGAAACGCTTATTATTATTCACTTCCAGCCGATTTTACAACACAACGCCTTGTTGACAAGATGGACAGGGAAGTTACCTATGCAAACGGTTTAACGTCGACAGTATGTGCACCAACTAAAATTGCAACAACCTTAGCGAATGATCGGGATGCCATAAAAGCTGCAATTAAAACCTGCAATATTTTAGATTTTACGAAGGTTAAAATGGTGCGTATTAAAAATACATTAGATATAGCGGAAATTGAAGTGTCTGAAAGCTTGCTTGATCATATTGCAAAACATCCGGAATTGGAGCAAGTCTCAGACCTATATGATCTATCCTTTGATGAAAATGGGAATTTATTTTGAATTTGATCAGTCTGTCTGAATCCTTGAATTATAGAAGAAAGAGGGGAATTAAATTTGAGTAGCTTATTTGATTTAACTGGAAAAACAGCTGTTGCCATCGGAGGAAATAGTGTATTAGGATCATCTATTGCAAAAGGGATGGCTGCTCACGGGGCAAAAATAGCTATCGTCGGCCGAAATCTTGAAAAAGCAATTCAAGTTGTTCAGGAAATTGAAGAAGCAGGAGGAACAGCAAAAGCGTTTCAAGCTGATGTCAGCAAAAGGGAATCATTAGAGAATGCTGCTGACCAAATTGAAAAGTGGTCAGGAGGATTTGATATTCTCTTAAATGCACCTGGTAAAAACAGTACCACACCGTTTTTTGAGCTAGGTGAGGATGAATGGGATGATATCATGGATGTAAACTTAAAAGGAATGATGGTCTCCTGCCAAATTTTCGCAAAGAAAATGATTGAGCAGGAAAGAAAAGGCAGTATAATTAATATATCGTCTGTTTCTTCAACAACTCCCCTATCAAAAGTATTTACGTATTCCGTATCAAAAGCTGGAGTGAATAGCATGACACAGTATTTAGCACGTGAATTTGCTCCACATGGTATTCGGGTTAATGCAATTATACCTGGCTTTTTCCCTGCGGAACAAAACCGAAAAATCTTAAGTGAAGAAAGAATCGAATCGATTATGAACCATACACCGATGAAACGTTTCGGCAGCCCGGATGAACTACAAGGAGCAGCTGTTTGGCTGTCTTCAGAAAAGGCTTCAAGCTTTGTAACCGGGGCTCTCATCCCTGTTGACGGCGGTTTTGGCAGTATGACGATCTGATTCTATCGAATTGAATATGGAAATATAAACGATGAGTAATGACAATAATAGATGTAAGAAAGGAGAAGACCATGATACATGAGAAATATCAAAAACTAGTGTCGATTCTCCAAGAAATGGACTCGGTTGTTGTTGCATTTTCCGGCGGGGTGGATAGTACTTTCTTATTAAAAGCGGCAGTAGATACCCTTGGAAAAAGCCGAGTATTAGCAGTTACCGCCGATTCTGAAACATACCCCTCCAGTGAGCTTCAAGAGGCAAAAGAATTAGCCGGAAGGATTGGGGTCAATCATCAAGTGATTGAAACATCTGAATTGGAAATTCCAGGCTATACAGAGAACGATAAAAATCGCTGTTACTTCTGTAAAAGCAGCTTGTTCGAGCATTTACTGCCTTTGATGGAAAAAGAAGGATTCAAAAATGTGGTATACGGCGTCATTGCTGATGACCTAAATGAATTTCGGCCTGGAATGAAGGCGGCTAAGGAGAAGGGGATTCGCGGACCACTTCAAGAAGCCAATTTATTTAAAGCTGAAATTAGGGAGCTGTCCCGTGAATTTGATTTGCCAACATGGAATAAGCCTTCCTTTGCTTGTTTATCTTCACGAATTGCTTACGGTGAGAAAATTACCATTGAAAAGCTGTCTAAAGTGGAAAAAGCAGAAGCTTATATAAAATCACTTCAAATTCGGCAAGTTCGTGTCAGAACCCACCAAGAGATTGCGAGAATTGAAGTAGAACCAAATGATATGAAAATCGTATTAGAAAATCATGAATCCATTTCTAAAGAACTTACAAAGTACGGATATAAATATATCACGTTAGATTTAATAGGATATAAGAGTGGTAGTATGAATAAGGTTCTTTCTTAATAGAAAAGGCTTTGGGATTTCTCCAAGGCTTTTTCTGTGTAAACGTTTGCTGTTATGAATACTTATTTGAAAAGGAAGATGAAATCGTGTCACAACAATATGTTATTGGGCTAGATTTAGGAACAACGAGTGTTAAAGCTGTTGTTTTTCAGTTAAATGGAAAAGTAATTTCAGAAGCAGATATACCAATCACAACTTATTACCCGAAAAGGGGATGGGTGGAGCAAAATCCAGCTGAAATTGAGCAAAAGGCTGTCCAAGCTGTTAGAGATGCATTAGAGCAAGCAAATATACAGAAAAGTGAAGCTTTAGCGATTGGGTTTTCTTCCGCCATGCACTCACTTATTTGTGTGGATGAAAATGGGGAACCATTATCACAGGCGCTTATTTGGTCTGATGGGAGAAGCAGTGAACAAGCAGAAAAATTAAAGGATACAAATGGAATCGAAATCTACTCAAAAACTGGGTTGCCAAATCATCCTATGTCTCCATTATCAAAGTTATTATGGATGAAAGAAACAGAGTATGATCCTTATTTAAAAGCAACATATTTCTTATCTATAAAGGAATTCATTCTTTTAAAATGGTTTGATCAAAGAGTAATCGATTATTCAATGGCAGCGGCAACAGGCTTATTTAACGCAAAAACATTTCAATGGGATGATGAAATCATCGCTCTTGCAGGAATTAAAAAAGAACAGCTTTCAAAAGTTGTGCCGCCAACAGAGCTATTAACAAGAATAAAAGAAGATGTTGCTGAAAAAATGGGAATTTCAAATGAAATGCCATTTGTAATTGGGGCAGCTGACGGCCAATTTGCTAATCTAGGAATTGGCGCTATTTCTCCAGGTGAAGTTGCAATAACTGCTGGAACTAGTGGTGCCATTAGACAATTTACAAAAGGTTTTCAAATTACTGACAGACATGAAACCTTTTGCTATGCATTTACTGAAGATTTTTCCATCATAGGGGGGCCGACAAATAATGGCGGTATTGCCTTGCAATGGTTGAAAGAACTCCTGAACGATCAAGGCAGTTTCGATGAATTCACGGCCATTGCGGAAGATGTTGCACCCGGTGCCGAAGGAATGCTTTTTCTCCCTTATATAAATGGTGAAAGGGCACCTTTATGGAATCAAGAGGCAAAAGGAAATTTTTATGGGATGACTATTACCCATAAAAAAGAACATTTTGTTCGTGCTGTGTTAGAGGGTATTACCTTTAATCTATATCAAATTGGACAAGCGTTAGAAGAATTAGCTGGTAAACCGGAAAAAATTTATGTGAATGGCGGATTGTCCAGATCTCCATTATGGTTGCAAATGTTAGCGGATATGTTTGGAAAAGAAGTTTGCATTTCAGAAAGTCATCATAGTGCAGCCTGGGGAGCTGCATGGACAGCACTAATCGGAATAGGAAAGGTCAATTCTTTTGAGGAAATTAAAAAGAATATACCAATGGGAGAGCCTATTCGTCCAAATATGAAGAACCATGAAATTTATACAGCACTTTATTCAAAATATGAGAATTTATCTAGAGATATTGCGAAATACTTTTAATTGGTTAAACGGTATAAAGGAAGATCTTTAGTTATTAAGGTGAGTGGTAAATATGATGGAAGAGATATTAAAGCAAGTCCAAAACGGTACATTAAGTGTTGCTGAAGCAAAGGAGCAATTAGCTACTTATGAAAATTTAGGCTTTGCGAAGGTTGATCATCACCGAAAAAACCGTCAAGGGTTCCCAGAAGTGATCTATGGGGAAGGGAAAACAGTACAACAGATTCTTTCTATTATTAAAGCGATAAGATCAAAAGACCATGATGTGCTAGTCACACGTATTTCAAAAGATAAGGCTGAATTTATTATAAGTGAATATCCAGATTTTATTTATAAGGAAACAGCACAAATTCTCTATTGGAGGAAAATAGGTAAGCTTAAAAAATCAACAAACGGCTATATAGCAATTGTTTGTGCTGGAACTTCTGATTTAAGGGTTGCCGAGGAAGCAGCTGTTACAGCGGAAGCTTTAGGATGTGAGGTTCGCCGATTTTACGACGTAGGTGTTGCTGGAATTCATCGACTCTTTGATCATATTGAAGAAATCCAACAAGCCACTGTTTCTGTTGTAGTAGCAGGAATGGAAGGTGCCCTGCCAAGCGTTGTCGGCGGACTGGTTTCCCATCCCGTCTTAGCTGTTCCGACAAGTGTTGGCTACGGTGCAAATTTCAATGGACTGTCTGCATTGTTAACGATGTTAAATTCATGTGCATCTGGTATTAGTGTCGTTAATATTGATAATGGTTTTGGAGCTGCATATAACGCTGTATTAATATACCAATTAGCGCAAAAAGGGGCTATTGAAAAATGAAGGTACTATATTTTGATTGCTTTTCAGGAATAAGTGGGGACATGGTTATTGGTGCTCTCATTGATGCCGGTGCAGATCCAAATGTATTAGTAGAGGAATTAAAGAAGTTAAACATTGAAGATGAATATGAGTTGCATTGGAAGAAAATTGTTAAGAACGGCATTACAAGCACGAAATTTGATGTGTTGTTAACAGATGAGAACCTACACCAAGCTCATGACCATGACCACCAACATGACCATGACCACCAACATGACCATGACCACCATCATGAGCATGACGACTATCATGAGCATACTCACCATAATGGACATGATCACCATCATGAGCATGACCACCATCATGGACATGACCACCATCATGGACATGACCACCATCATGGACATGACCACCATCATGGACATGACCACCATCATGGTCATGACGACCATCATGAGCATGATCACCATCACGGCCATGACCACCATCATGGACATGATCATCACCACCGTTCATACCGTGATATTGTAAAAATGATTGAGTCATCAGGATTATCGAATGAGGTAAAAGAGACAGCATTACAAATCTTTAAGAAGATTGGTGAGGCGGAAGGTCATATTCATGGCTTGCCATTAGAAAATGTACATTTTCATGAGGTAGGGGCAGTTGATTCGATTATTGACATCGTTGGAACGGCCATCTTAATTCATCAATTGGGAATTCAAAAGGTGAAATCATCTTCTATTCCGGTTGGCACAGGAAAAATCCATATTGATCATGGAATTTATCCAGTTCCAGCGCCTGCGACATTAGAAATGTTAAAGGGGATTCCAATTGCACAAAGTGAGGTAAATTTTGAGCTAACAACACCAACAGGTGCCGCAATTGCAGCAGTACTTGCAGAAGAATTTTGTACTCTTCCTTCAATAAAGGTAACCTCAATTGGATACGGTGCAGGAACAAAAACGTTTAAAGACCGGCCAAATGTGCTTCGTGTCATTATTGGTGAAGAGTAATAAAGGAAGTCGGCCATTGTCACCATACTGATAATGGCTTTTTCCTACTATACAGAATGAGAGGTGTTTGCAAGATGGTTTCACAACCTCCTCCAAATGATGAACATATTGATGATCAAATGATAAAAATGGAAGTAAATCTTGATGATACTCCAGGAGAATGGCTTGGCTATGTCATGGATTTGTTATTTGAATCCGGTGCAAATGATGTATTTTATACACCTATTTATATGAAAAAAAATAGACCGGGAATTTTACTGCAGTTACTCTGTTCCCGTGAAAAGATAAACATAATGAAAGAAATTTTGTTTAAGGAAACAACAACACTTGGTATCCGTTATTACCCTTTAACAGTTCACCGGGTAGAACGAATATTTAGAAAAGTACCAACAAAATGGGGAACGGTGACAGTTAAAGAAGGTATCTTTAACGGACAAGTTATCCAACGCGCACCAGAATATGAAGATTGTAAACAAATTGCAAAGCTTCATAATATTCCTTTAAAAAAAGTGTATGAACAAGTATGGAAGCAGTTCGATCTTTAAGGGCAGCTAAAAGTCAGTTCTCACATTCAACATTGAAAAAGACTTTGTAATATAAGTAGATAGAATTCGGAACGCTTCTAACTACTGAGTATATGGCAACAAAGTTTACGAAACAGCCAATTAATAAGTTCTTTTTATAAAAAGAATAAGAACATAGCAAGGTACTTTTTTCTGTCCCTATTGAATAGGTTGTACTATAAGTGATGTTGAATCGATCTATTGAATGGGGGCAAGGAAATGAAGGTTGTCGATCAATTAAAAGAGTTTATTGTCAATCAGGATGTTATTCCGAAATCAATTAAAATACATCCGGATGCACTATCAGAGCTGGAAGCGGAAAAATTTGTGTATATGATTAATAAAAATGCGGCGAAACGGTTTATGGGGATTGAGCTGATTCCTGACACACAGGTTGAGTATTTTGATATTGTTGAAAAAGATGACAAAGATGATAGATGGATTGTCAAAAGAGAAGTAAAGAAAATTCGAGAGAAATATATCCATCAGGATGGGGAATTATCAAAAGATATAAGCTTACTTTTTGCTTATCTCGGCTACTTAGAAAGAGAGCTTGAAGATAAAACGAACTTCCTAAACTACTTAAGAAAAAAAGAGGGAAGTCAACCAGAAGATGAATAATAAAGCGAGACTTACCGGAACTTTATGGACAGAATAACCTTTCTTATCTACATAACAGAAGTCCGGTACTGCTGGTAAGAATTTCTGCTAGCTACAGGGCTTCTCCTTTTTTTAGGACTGAGTTTATTGATAAAGGTAAAATTGCAGGATAGCAGAGTTATCATTTCAGCGAAGTAAATCTTTCCTATTTGGAAGGAAATAGGAAGCGATTAAAGAATAGATTAATGATTAAAAATAAAGGAGGATGATTAAAATGTTCCAAACGAAAGAGCGATTTCTGCAATCATGGAATTATGAAGCTGCACAGACTCAGAAGGTATTAAATAACCTTACAGATGAGTCACTAAAACAACAAATAACTCCGGATAACTGGGATTTAGGCCGGCTTGCCTGGCACACGGTTTCAGCGATTAAAATTATATCATCTCAGTCTGATTTAACATTTGAAGCCCCTGCTAAGGACTTTCCGGTACCAAGTTCCGCATCATATATAGCGGAAAGCTATCAACAAGCAAGTGCCGCATTTGTCGAAGCCATCAAAACGCAATGGATGGATGAAAGTTTGAATGATGTTATTGACTTTTATGGACAAATGAAAATGACAAAAGGAACACTGTTATTGTTTTTGCTTCAGCATCAAACACATCATCGCGGACAAATGACAGTCCTCATGAGGCAAGCAGGATTAAATGTACCGGGTCTATACGGTCCTTCAAAAGAAGAATGGGCCCTTATGGGGATGGAAGCACCCCAGATGTAGTAAAGCCTTCAAATATTATTTATTATTCTAGCTGTACAATTAAAAGAACTACTCTTAATATAAATGGAAAATGAGAGGAGGGAAATGGTGGGAAGAGAAATCCATTTTGGTCAACAAGAGCTAACATTAAAACTGACAGGAATAACAAGATTTTTCGCTATCAGAAGGAAAGTAACCATGCCATATTCAACAATTAAAGAGGTTTTAGTAAGTGATTTTGAAGCTCCTAAATGGATGATTAGAGCGCCAGGAACCTCCATTGCTCCATTGAATATTTATGAAGGCAGCTTTAAATATGGAGATGAATGGTATTTTCTTTCGTTTGAACGTAAAGAACCAGTGGTCATTATCACACTTGAAGGTCATTCGAAATATCGGTATGTCGTGTTTGCGATGGATAACCCAACGAAAACAGCTGCTAAGATTCGCAGGCATTTACACGAAGTGGTATAACAGATAATACGAATAGGGATGCTAATCAGGGCTGATCTATAGTCAGCCCTTCCATTTATTTGAAAAATTTCCCTTTTTTCTTCCCCTTTAACAGATCTCCTGTCCATCCTTTCATTTTAAGGTAGATATATACAGCAATCATGGATAATGCAATGATGATGATCGAAATGAAGTATCCATACTTCCATTCCAGTTCAGGCATGAACTTAAAATTCATCCCCCAAATTGCCCCCCATGCCATGGCAGGAGTAAAAATAGCTGTCATAACCGTTAAGGTTTTCATAATCTCATTTCCGCGGTGGGTGGAGATTACTTCTTCCAATGTTATGATTGAATGAATTTCATGCTCATATTCATCGATTAAATACAGAGCTCTTTTTATTCGTTTAGCTGTAAGAGCATAGGTTTTATTATCATTCAATATCTCATGACATGCCTCTTCGATTCCCATGATTAGCTCCTTTAAAGGGATAAGCAAGTTGCTCCAAACAAGCAAGTCATGGCGGCGTTTATAAATATCTTCTAAAATACTCGTTTTATTTTTTTTATGAATTTTCCAAATGAGTTCCCTTAACTCATCTTCAAAATCATCAATTTTTATTAAAAATTCTGCCAATAGTTCCAAAAGGATAAATAAAAACCCATCAATTGGTTTATCCGCTTTTGCTATTTTTCGCAACATTTGTTCGATGTTAGCATGTTTAAATAATGACAAATCTAAATCAACTGTTACAAGCTTATCCTGTGTTAAAAAAAATTGAAATATTTTATATTCTCTTTCATCATGAAAATTTTGGTCATAAACGAGAGAACCTTTAAGGGTAAAAGCACCATTCACAGCGTGGCTAATCTCCAAGTAATTTGTATCATTCATCTTTATTTTATCTAGCCAGGGCTTTTGTGAGAGGATTTCATTTTTATGTTCAGATTGCTTTATTTTTTCTAATTCATTTTTATTATATTGATACCATTTCCACTTATTCATCACTAAATCCCTACTTATTTAATAAATTTTTTTATG
The DNA here is from genome assembly GCF_947503125.1 of uncultured Metabacillus sp. Lineage (GTDB taxonomy): Bacteria > Bacillota > Bacilli > Bacillales > Bacillaceae > Metabacillus. Next base: position 83,363 of record NZ_CANNCR010000004.1, on the reverse strand, counting down.
TGATTTACCAAAACAATGCCCGTATTTGATAGCTTTGAAACCTTTTATTTTAATTGAAATGTTTGAATCCTTTTTAAAAGGGTATATAGGACAAGTAATTACAGCTTTTTCTGAAAAAAAATTCAATTAAAAGAGGAGTGGTAGTAATGAAAAGAATGCTAGGTATGAAATCAATTGTTGCTGTTGGAATGGGAACTTCTCTTGTCCTATGGGTATCATCAAAACCAAATAGAATTAAATTGGAAAATACATTTAGAGAATTGAAGAGGAAGATAAAACCTTCAGCAATTGACAAGTGTGATAACCTACCTGTTGAAAAGGGAGGACATCCAGACCCGCAAGATATTGAAGATAACAAGATGGTGAGTGAGGGTGCAATGTACTCGGTGAAATTTTACGATGAGAAGAAGCAGTAAAGGTTTAATAATTTGGTTGGGGCTCTTAATGCCCCAACTATTTTTATGTTAAGAGCAAAAAGAGGTGAACAGGTTGACTCTATTATTTTTACTCATTTATTTTGCGATTATTATGACAGTCATTGAAATCCATGTTATTTTATTTCAATTAACAGGTCTAAAAAAGAAAGTGTCAAGGTTTCAAGTCATTTCCATGATGACAGGGACAGGTTATACCACAGGTGAATCCGAATTTATCCTATCCCATCCATTTCGTAGAAAGCTTGGTGTTTTCCTTATTTTATTTGGCGCCTTTTCTTTGGCAGTTATTATTTCTTCGGTTAGCAGTTTATTCGAGGATGATTTAAGAACAAGTTCCATTATTTATATCGCCGTGTCATTAATAATTGTTTTAAGTATTTTAAAACTGCCAGTTTTGCAAAAATACCTGGTAAATAAACTTGAACATAAAGAGGAGAAAGAGGAATCATCATTTCCTTTACCAATAAGAGAAGTAACGTTAAAAGATATTGATGGTCAATTAGTAGAATACCAGATTAAGGCAGATTCTCCGCTTATCAATAACACGGTTAATCAAATCATGGAAGATCACGAATTCTCTGATTTTGTTATTTTAATGATTAAAAGAGGGGATGTTAGAATTCGGAAAAACATAGCAGAGGAGCAGTTTCAATCAGGAGACCGGCTTTATTTCTTTGGACATAAACCTGACATTGAGGAGGCATTAGAAAAAGAGATTCAATGATATTTGATGATGATAAAAAATAGGAGAATAATAGTTTAGGTTTTCTATGGAGGGGTAAATAAAGATCAAACACCATTAATAAAAAACTCAATAAAAGGAGTGTTAAAAATGGGATTTCTTTGGGCATTAATTATTGGAGGTATTATTGGCTGGTTAGCAGGATTGATTGCAGGACGTGATGTTCCAGGCGGTGTGATTGGAAATATTGTAGCAGGATTTATTGGAGCATGGCTCGGATCATTCATCCTCGGTCAATGGGGGCCTGAAGCTGGCGGATTTTACATCATCCCTGCGTTAATCGGTGCCATTATATTGGTATTCATCGTAAGCTTTATTATGAAAAGCATGCGAAAACATGCTTCATAAATAAATGATGATGGAGAAGAGATATTTATTCTATTGGAACTAATTAATAGGGAACATACAATGAAGGCTGTTTTGAGAGGTTCTAATCCTTCTTGAGACAGCCTTTATTTTTATGCTTTTTTAATGAGAAATTTTCCATATGATAGTAACATAGTTTATGAGAATTCTTATTAAAAGGAGGGAGTGTTGATGAAGGGAATTTTCTACATAGTTAGCTCGCGAATCTTTCAGGTATCAGGATCCTAGATTTCGAGAAGGGTGGTCCTTTGATTTTGAGACAGTTGTTTGGGCTAAAGCAACCTAAATAAATCACATATGGTCAAAAAAATTTTCTCATGATAGGAATGATAATATGAAAGAAAGGCCAATAGTAAGTGAATATGATGCTTATTTTGAAAAATACTTAGAACTTGTTCCAAACGGGGATATCGTTCAGCAATTAGAGCAGCAACATAAGGAAACTGACATCTTGCTTAGCGAACTGACAGATTCACAAGGGTTATTTCGATACTCTCCTGAAAAATGGAGCATTAAAGAATTGATTGGTCACTTGATCGATACAGAACGGATTTTAACGTACACCCTTCTTTGTACTGCAAGAGGTGAGCCGGTTCCCCTACCTAGGTATGATAAGGATGTTTACATTCAACATGCAGAGTTTGATAAACAGTCGATAGAAGATCTTTTAGCCCATTTTGCTGCTTCTCGAAAAGCAACTTTGTATTTACTGAAGAGCTTACAATCAAAGGATTGGGTAAGAAAAGGGATCGCTTTAAACTCTGAGGTTACTGTCCGTGCCCTCGTATATATTCTTGCCGGTCATGAACTCCACCACCGTAAGATCATAAAGGAATTATATATCGGATCTTCTAGTTTTCCTCTATAGAATAAAGTCTTTTCTTTATTATTACCTTTAATGTGAATAAACATTGTTAGATGGTTCATTCTAAACATTATAAAAGAATGATAAAGGAGAAAGCATGTTGAAGCCGTACTATATAACAGACATGATTATTGATGACAAGTTTGATGGAGAAGAAACGGTAACAGTAGATTTTACCCTGAACAATGATGTTCACAGTATTACGTTTAAGAAGTCAGATCTTGAAATCCTAAACTCCTGGATTTTTAAAAACGGAACTTCATTACCTGCGAACTTATCAGAAAATATATTAGAATCACTAAGAGAAGAGGTAAAAAATAAAATTTAGTCTATTAACGACTTATGATTTTTTAGGCGTGGATTCTTAGAGGATTCACGCTTTGATTTCGTCTGTTCACACTCTTAAATGAATCCCTTTCTTTCTCTTATTTCTTTGTGAAGTATTCATTGCTTGGATTGATCTTAGAAGAAAGGTACAATTAATATATATTTTTGAAGAATGAGGTAGGAAACAATGATTGCAAAAACAGAAGAAGATTTTAGCGGTTTGAAAGAAATAGGCAAAATTGTTGCCAGCATTAGGGATGAATTAGTGCAAAGAACAGTTCCTGGTATTACTACGAAGGAGCTTGATGAAATTGCCGGAGAGCTTTTCGAAAAGTCCGGTGCTATTTCTGCTCCTAAAGGGGAATACAATTTTCCAGGTTATACATGCATTAGCGTCAACGATGAAGTGGCACATGGCATTCCTGGAAAACGGGTAATTATAGAAGGGGATCTTGTCAATATAGATGTTTCTGGTTCAAAGAACGGTTATTTTGCAGATACAGGTATTTCCTTTGTCGTAGGAGAAGGGGAAGAAATCAGCAAGAAAGTATGTGAAGTAGCACAACTAGCATTTGAAGCAGGTCTCAAAAATGCCAAACCTGGCTCCAAAAAAAGCAGAATAGGTAAAGCTGTTTTCCAAACGGCTAAACAGCATGGACTAACAGTAATCAAAAACCTGACAGGACATGGTGTGGGCCGTACAATCCATGAAGCACCTGATCATATTTATAATTATAATGAAACCTTTGATGATGAGCTGCTAAAGGAAGGTATGGTTATCGCATTTGAGCCCTTTATCTCGAACCTGGAAGAGGAAGTATTTCAAAAAGAAGACGGCTGGACTTATGCTACGAAAGAAAGCTATGTCGCTCAAGTAGAGCATACGATTATTCTTACAAAAAATGGCCCGATTATATTAACACAGTAAGTAAATCTACATGAAAAAAGACTCGTTCAAAGAAGAATGAGTCTTTTTTCCATGTTAATACCTGATTTAAAACCCTTTTGTTTTATCACTGAATGAGAATTCTGATGCATTAAATTGTCAGTAATAATGTTTTACTTGTTGACGTGTATGATAAATATTAATTTAAATTTCAATTCGTTGTAGAGCGTTTCATTAGGAAGAAACTTTTTTCTCTTTACAATTATTTACCTAATCTTTACGTCTGAAAAAAACTCTCTTAACATTCTATCTTTATATTATTAGTTGTATACAAGTTGAATACTACGTGAGGTGAAATGAAATCCAATCTTTTTTAATTAGGTGAGAAGGAATTAGTAGGGTTGCTAATGGTTCAATGAATGATGTTTTAAAATTTTTAGTTCAACCAAAGTACCAAGCAAGTTATTCATTTAATTATTTTAATTAACTCTATGAAGGAGACATACAAAATGATGAAAAAATTATCAAAATTCTTTCTAACATTAGGACTTGTATCCACTTTGGCAGCGTGTGGGAATGGAGCGAATTCATCATCCTCTGCTTCAGCTGATTCAGCAAACAAGGGGTGGCCAGAAGAACTTACCTTGGTGCAAATGCCAAATGAAAACAATCCAAATGCTGCTTCTATGCATACAGCATTGAGAGATCACCTTTCTGAAGAATTAGGAATTGAAGTGAAAGAGTTTGAAGGCGGCAGCTACGCTGTTGGAATTGAAGCTCTAGCAAGCGGGAATTTAGATATTATGTTTGCTAGTCCAATGAGCTATTACCAAGCAGACAAAAAAGCTGGGGCAGAAATATTAGTTACTCCTCAAGTAGAGGGTTATGAATATTATACTGCTTTTATTACAAAAAAGGATAATGAAGAAATCAACAAGATGGAGGATTTAAAAGGAAAGAACTTTGCGTTTGTAAATGCTGCTTCTTCCTCAGGCTATCTTTATCCAAAGGGAACCCTAGTTCAAGAGTTTGACCTGGATCCTGATTTAATTGAGCAGTCTGGCTACTTTTTTGAAAATGTTACTTTTTCCGAATCCCACGCAAATAGTGTCATGGGTGTAAAGATGGGTGACTTTGATGCAGCGGCAGTGGCTATTGGTCAGCTGGATAGTATGATTGAGGCAGGAACGATTAAGGAAGATGAATTTAAAATTATCGGACGTACAGATGATATCCCTGATGCTTCTTATATTATTCGCGAGAATTTACCAGAAGATTTTAAAAAGGCCTTAAGAGATGCGTTCGTATCATTTGAAGATGAGAAATATTTTGAAGCCGTCCATAATGATCCAAAGGCACGTTTTGTAGCGACTGAACAAAATTATTATGATCCTACAATTGAAATGCTTGATGCCATTAATGCTTTAGAGGAAGAAGCAAAATGAACCCATTATTAACAATAAAAAATTTAGTGAAGGTCTATGGTAAAGATACTGTGCTTTGAATGGCATTTCTTTAGATTTCTACCCAGGTGAATTTATCGTTGTCATCGGTCCGTCTGGTGCTGGAAAGTCAACCTTTATCCGATGTATCAATCGCCTTGTGGATCCGTCCGAAGGGGAAATTATATTTGATGGACAGCATCTGGAAAAGCTGAATGGGCGGAAGTTGAGGAAAGAAAGATCAAAAATTGGAATGATATTCCAGCATTATAACTTGGTTGGAAGAACGAATGTCATTAAAAATGTTCTACATGGGCAATTAAGCAGCATTCCTTTATACAAGAGTTTGCTTGGACTCTATTCTCATAAAGATAAGCAAGAAGCTGTTGAACTGCTGAAAAAAGTGGGTCTTCAAGACCAAATTTATAAACGAGCTGATGAGCTTTCTGGAGGACAGATGCAGCGGGTTGGAATTTGTCGAGCAATCTTGCAGAGACCAAAACTTCTGCTTGCGGACGAGCCGATCGCATCACTAGATCCGCTTTCTGCCAATATAGTGATGCAGCAGCTTCATACGATTTCTCAAGAAAAGAAATTAACCTGTATTGTGAATCTCCATCAAGTGGACTACGCCAAAAAGTATGCTACACGAATTATCGGGATCAAAAAAGGGTCGGTTGTTTTTGATGGAGCACCATCCCATTTAACGGATGAAATGATTCGAGATATCTATGAAGGAAAAGAATCGCAAATGACGCTTCAGGAAGAAAGCGGAACGCAGTCAATGCAATTGGCGGTGGGACAAAATGATGAATAACAAAACCATTCATAAGATCCCACTCGATCAAAGAGATCCTAAAAAAACTATTGCCGTTGTTGCTGCCATCTTTGCCGTGTTGATTTTTTCCGTTTTTTATTTAGAGATTTCCTTTATAGAGATGCTCATGGGCTTACCAAGCTTTGTTATGTTTTTCTTTGAAAAGTTCTTTCCTCCAAATGCGGAGAATTTAGAACAATATATACCAGCAGTGGTCGATACGCTCGGTTATGCGATCATCTCAACCTATATTTCTACGATTATTGCGTTTATTTTCGGGATTTTAATCTCGGAAAATACGAATAAGTTTAAATCATTGCGGGTGATTACCCGCGGTTTTGTATCAATATTACGGAATATCCCTTTTATTATTTGGGGAGCATTATTGGTTTATATTTTCGGTATAGGCGGGATTGTTGGCGTTTTGGCGTTGATTCTTGTAACCATCGGATTTTTAAGTAAAAGTTATGCAGAATCGATCGATGAAATTTCTGGAGACAAGCTTGAGGCGTTACGGGCGAATGGTTCCTCTTATTTTCAAATCTTGTTTCATGGAGTCATCCCTCAGTTTGTTCCAGCTTTGATTAATTGGACGTTATTTGCTTTTGAAATTAATGTCAGAGCGTCCGCGGTTTTAGGTCTTGTTGGGGCAGGAGGTATAGGCGTCTTAATTGATACAAATATTAATTTGTTCAAATACGGAGAAGCGATTACGATTATTGCCGTAGTCGTCGCGATTATTTTATTAACAGAGTTAGTAACCAATTCGATTCGTAAACGTTTCGTTTAATGAAAGTAAGGAGATTGAAGACATAATGGAGCACATTCGAGTCACGTCAAAAGGAAGTGTTGGCAAGTCGATTCTTCTTGTTCTTATATTGGGTGCGGTGTTTATTGCAGCTTTGAAGCTTATCAACTTAGATATACAAAAATTTTATGAACGGTTAGAAAATGTTCCCGACGTCTTAAGTCGAATGATGGCTGTGGATTTTTCAATTGTTCCTGATGCTCTTTTGAATATTGTGACCAGTTTAGCATTGGCTTTGTTAACATTGGTTGTGGCTGTTTTTTTAGCCATGTTTTTAAGTTTTTTAGCAGCATCAAATATTGCACCGAATCGATATTTAGCGATTTTTATAAAAGGGTTTTTCGCCATCATTCGTTCCGTCCCTTCATTGGTATGGGGATTAATGGTGATCGCGAGTCTAGGTTTTGGTAATGTGTCAGGCTTTGTTGCCATTTTGATCTCTGCTGTCGGCTACCTTGTCAAAACTTTTACAGGGAGTATAGAAGAGACGGGCGGCGAGATTATTGAAGCGATGAAGTCAACAGGGGCTTCTTGGTTTAAAATTGTTTATCACGGATTGATTCCGCTTTGTATTACCGCTTTTGTGGCTTGGATAACCGTTTGCTTTGAATCCAATGTTTCTGAATCCATCGGTTTAGGAATCATCGGGGTCGGCGGGATTGGTCTTTTATTGACACAAGCGATAAATACGTATAATTATGCACAAACAACGACAATTGTCATTATGATTTGTTTACTCATGGTTGTGCTTGAACTGGTGATGACGAAGATTAAAAATAATATTAAATTTGGGAACAGTTGATTGTAGGAGGATACTAAGATGATGAAAAATGCAAAATTAAATTGGGTACGCTTGCCGATTAATAGTGTAGAAAACTGTCGGGAGCTAGGTGGATACAGTACTGAATATGGGCAACAAACTAAGTGGCACTCCTTTTTAAGGTCAAGTGATATGAGCAAGCTCACTCGAGAAGACATCATCTTTTTAAAAGAGTACGGGGTGAAAACCGTCATTGATCTGCGGGGAGTAGATGAAATCGAAACTCATAAAAACCCACTTGGAGAAGAGGATTTTTGTAAATATCATAACATCCCGTTTATTACCGAACTGGTTTCAGATATTACTCTATCTTCGTATGAGATTTCAATGGGAGATTTTTATATAGATTTATTGGAGCAAAACAACGATTCGGTAAAGAGAATTTTTGATGTAATTGACCAAGCGGAAGAAGGCTGCATCGTCTTTCATTGCGCGGCCGGAAAAGATCGTACAGGGATCTTAGCGATGCTGCTGCTAGGCTTGGCAGGAGTGGAAAAGAAAGATATTGTCTCAAATTATGAAGTAACCTACACGAATTTGGAGTCTATTCAACAGATCGAAAATCCGAATGGAAATATTCCAAAGGAGTACATGTATTCAAATCGAGACTATATTATAAGAGCCTATGAGTACATCCTTCATACTTATCAAAGTGTTGGACACTATTTGCTGGCAAAAGGTGTGGGGCAGGATGTAATTGAGCGAGTGAAGGGACGTTTTTTAAATGTAGGTGAAACTGTTGCATTATAGAGATATTTATAAGGTAGAAGGAGAAGTGTTATAGCACTTCTTTTTTTGTTCTCTCTATGTTGGAAATGAAGAAGAACACTATCCTTATGATGTTTAAGCAATTTAATATATGATAGACCAATTGTGAGGTAAATATAATAGAGGATAGTTACTTTCCATTATCCCGCGATGTAAGGGCAATTGTTCTTGCGGATAACTGTAGGGTAATTTAGAATTAGTGTGTGTAATTCTGTTTTTGAAAGGAATTGTAAAATGACCAAAAACTCACTTGTTGACATAGCTTATACGACAATCCGTGAAAATTTAATTACTGCTAATTATATGCCAGGTCTGCTTCTATCGGAAAATGTATTAGCAAAAGAACTAAATATGAGCCGTACCCCTATTAGAGGCGCAATCTCCCGTTTAGAGTCAGAGGGATTTGTCACATCTATTAAAAACCGTGGAATTATTGTGAAAGAGATTTCTATGAAAGAATTGCTGGACATTTCGCAAGTAATCTTTTTTTTGCAAGAGTTTTCTGTTGATGAGGTAGAGGCAAGGGGCCACAGCTTCGATCTTGATAAATTAAAAATGTATTTAGACCTGCAACTTGATGCAGAAAAGAATGATGACTATTATAAGTATATTCAATACCATCTTCTTTTTACTCGGTGTATGATTTCATCTGCAAACAATAAAACAATGCTAGAATTCATGGATTCGTTGAAAGATAAATTTGTGAGAATGGCTATGGTTAATTGGAAATTAACCCCAAACCAAAAGCATTACTCTGCAAATCAATTAAATAAGTTAATCTATGAAGCAATTTGTTCGCAGAATTACTCCAGCATTAAGCAGATTTGTAAAGAAACATTCATAAAAAACCGAGAAAGAATCATAATGTCAACAGCATTTTAAGCCGTTATTGACTCGAAAAAGTTTGATAGGGACTTATATCCTCCTCTAAGACTATCTGAATGAATCAACTATGGTTCTATAGTTCATTATGAAGCAAACACGGTTGATTTTAAACTAAAAAAACAAGTGATTATAAAGGTATCAAAGCATGTCTCTAAATAGCTTTGCTGCTTTTTTAATATATTGTTATATGCCTTGAACTAACAAAAAATCAATTAGGAGGAAATGCGAAATGAAATTTAGCAGCGAAAATATATTTGTCAGAACATTAGAACCTGATGATGCTAAGGCCTCCTTGCAGCTTGAGCTGAACAATCGGGAATTTTTTCAAAAGTTTGCTGCACGCCGGGAGGAATCTTTTTATACATTAGAAGGTCAGCTGGCGAGAATTAAGAAAAATAAAGAACTGCAGGAGCTTGATCAATATTATTTTTTCGGAATATTTTTAAAAGAATCAAAAGAACAAATTCGTTCCATTATGCTTTCAGAAGTGTTGAGAGGGGCTTTACAGAGCTGTTATGTCGGTTATTCTTTAGACCGCAACCATAATGGAAAGGGATATATGACAGAAGCGGTTCGTTTAATCGTTGATTTTGCATTTAATCAATTAAAGCTACATAGAATTGAAGCTGGTGTAATGCCGCATAATATTGGCTCCATCAGAGTTTTAGAGAAAGCAGGGTTTCACAAGGAAGGCGTTGCTAGGAAAAATGTTAAAGTCAACGGAAAATGGGAAGACCATCAAGTACTGGCCATTATAAATGAGGATGATACAATTTAATTATCTATAAAGCAAAGATGAATAGAAATAAAAATGAGATAAAAATGAGATAAATCTTGTTATACCCCCTTCTTCTTTTCATATACATAAATGAAGAATAAAAGGGGGTGTGTTGTGAAAACAAAGGATCTCTTCTTATTTAAGCTTTTCTATGTTCCCGCTTTGACCGTGATTTTTGTTTTTTGTTTAATCGGCCTTATTATAACGTTTAATGTGAGAGTTGATTCTAAAAATATTCAAAGGACGATTGGTGATTTTAGCACAGAGCAACTATTTGTTCATTTTCTCCAGGCTGAAAATCAGTACTTTTATCAAAATCCCGATAACCCCTTATTTACCACAGCAAATCTTTCAGCATTAGCCATCCAATTAGCAACAAGGATAAAACCAACAGATGTAAGAACGTATTTAGGAAATGAATTGCCTGGATTGAAATTGTATGAAACAGAAATTGCTATAGCAGGGGAAGGGACGAATCTTAGTAATCTTCCCTACGAGTCACCGCCGCCGACTGAGGTTTTACTGAAGGAAAGACAAGTGGCGGAGGAAAAGCTTAGTGAACGACAAAACTCAGAAACAGATCAAAAGCCTGTTGCTAATCCTGAGCATAAAACTGTTTTTATTTATCAAAGCCACAGCTGGGAATCGTTTTTGCCATTATTAAAGGATGCAAATAACTCCAATGAGGCGATAAGCTCTGACGAAAGGGTAAATGTGATTGGTCTTGGAAGCCGATTAGCTGAAAACCTGATGAAACGAGGAATTGGCGTCATCCATGATAAAACCAATATGACACAGGAGTTGCATAAGAAAGGCTGGAAATCTACCAGAGCTTATACTGTATCAGGTGAGATTGTTGAGGAAGCTGCTGCTGCGAAGAATGCGAATTTAGATTATTTTATTGATATTCATCGCGATTCCGCTCGAAGACACATCACGACAAAAACAATCAATGGAAAAAATTATGCTAGGGTTTATTTTGTCGTTGGAAAGGAACACGAAAATTATCTAGAAAATCTCGATGTAGCGAAAACGTTTCATCAAAGACTTGAGGCAAAATACCCTGGGATTAGCCGCGGTGTGTTTCTTAAGTCTAAAAGTGATGGAAATGGAGTTTACAATCAGGATGTGTCCAATAATGCCATGCTTTTGGAAGTTGGCGGTGTGGATAATAACTTAGAAGAGCTGGAAAGAACAATCGATGTCTTTTCAGATATTCTCGCTGATTACTATTGGGAGCAAAATGAAGCAAAAGAGGTAAATGGTGATGGGGAATGATTTCTCATCATCATTTTTACTTTTAAAGCTAAGACTTATATAAAAAATGGTCAACCAAATAATAAGATTGACCATTCTATAGGAAACCTAATAATATCGAATTTTATTCACAGGCTTTTTCCACCCTTTTTTCATTTTTAAGCAAACTAAGGCAATAACTGCGACAAAATAAATTTTCAATTTTATCAAACCCTTTTGTTCCGGAAATCACCACCAAAATTGAAAGAATGGCATAGCCTGCTGCAAAGATCCATAACGGAATATGGGGGAACCAAAACCGTGAAAGGATAGCAAGTGCAGTTAGTTGACTACCCATAATAAGAATATTAGAACACCAATAATTCCAGCCGCAGCTGAATTCCGCCCACTTTCCAAAAGCCTTGCCGGCATAATAACAAAATGATCCTTCTTGAGGGTCTTCAGACGTCATTTTCGCCAAAACATTAAAAACAATAAATGTTCCAAGCGCTGCTAAGAGAAATGAAATAACAATAGAGGGTCCAGTTATTTCTACACCTATACTCGAGCCAAGAAAATATCCGGTACCAATTGTGCAGCCAATCCCAATCAACGATAACTGCCACCATATTAAATTTCCTTCTTTAGAACTTGTATGTGATTTATTGTTTGCACCACCAGGGTTACTGCAACTTACATTACTCATCTCTTACCTCCTCTACAACCCTAGTTTTTAGTGTTCAATGTGTAAGCAGTGAAAATGTATCATCATGTAATACATAAGATACATACTTTTCTGAAACATACATGCTGATACTCTATTAAAAATAAAACCCCCAAAAGGTTTTGAAGGGGATTTTATTGCCTGAAGGTGTTTTAGTTAAGTAAATCGAAAGAAAAGCCATCTATTGATGAAATTCTACCTCTCCACCAGGAGCCATTAGGTAATTGAGTTGGTTTACTGTGATACTTGGCATGTTTTAAGTGAATGAAGGTTTTTAAACTTCCCTTTTGCTCTTTTTCAGCCTCTTCTTGTTTTTGTTTGGCGTAAGCTTCTTTTAAATCACCGAATTTTTTTGAAATGATTTTTGACATTGTACTGTCCTGAAGGTGTTTGGAAGCTTCTGTTACGCCTTCATAGTAGGCGCTTGCTCCAATTAATGTCCCTGAAATAATCGCCCCTTGGACACTTAGAGTTACTTCTACTTCGATTCCGTCTTCTTCAACCAAATCTAAGAACATAAGAATAATGGCATCATCAGTGCCAGTTTGTTGTTCCTTCTTGGCCATAACATCCACCTCACAAATGAAATACGTATGTATATCATGCCCTTAATAGACAAATTAAACCTAAAGATCTTTTCTTCGAAGTATTCTGATAAAAGTTATTTCAGGGATATCGTTAATTTGATTTGGTGTTTATTTAAGGTATGAAGGATTAATGGCGCAATAGGTACTTGATCATCAAAAAACAGATTTGATCTACTGCTTAATGATTCATGTGCTCAATAAAATCAATTAATTTCTCATTGTTGATTAGTTTTTGGTTGCATTCCATGCTGTCTTGACATATATATCGTCCCTTATTAATGTAGGTCCCCTTTACTGAAGGCTTAGATTCAGTAATAAACATACCTATTTGTCCATGGGAATTACATAATGAACAAATTCCTTTCTTATGGCTGTTTTTAAATGTCCCTTTTATTCCAATTAGTTTATTTTCTTTTACAAAAACAAGATATTTTCTTTCCGAAGCTTGATCTGTCCAGCCTAAATAGGAGATTTCTGTAAAATCAATTTTTTCAAGATTTGGGAGCTTTAGCTTTTTTATCTTTGGAAATAAATTTTTCAAGGATTTATCACTTATTTCTTTAAAAGGAATAACATAAGGCTTTAATCCATGTAAAAACGTTTCTGCTTGTTGTTTTTCTTTTATGGTCTGAATGAAATAGAGTAATTGTTCTTGCTCCTTATTTAAGTCAGGAAATAATTCATATACTTTTTCGATTGCAACTAATTTAAGAGCACTTAAAACCCCTGGATCTTTTGTGCTTGAATGACCATTTAAAAGAATCTGTGTTTGTTTCTTGATAAAATGAAATTGATAACTTTTGATAAAGGGTTCCATCGTTATCACTCCTCCTACAAAATTTCAACATTATATCTCCTTTTACTTTAAAATCTTAGTCTGCAAAATTATAGGTAAAAAACAATTCAGAAATAAAATAGCCATATAAAAAAGCACTGTTTATGAATCAGTGCTTTCAAATGTTTTTGAGTAAACTATTTTTTTTATCGTTTCAATCGAGAGAAAAAATTCATCGGCTAATTGGTCAATCTCATTCCCGTTTTTGAAAGATTTTTTTATTTTAGCATTTCGGTCATCTATTAATTGTCTGCTACCTGAGTTTGATCCCCATTTTTGATGATTCCTTTTTGGTTTAGGAATATAAACAGTTTCTCCTTGTACATACTTTTGGATTTCTTTGATCAATTCTTCAGGTAATACGCGACTTGCATTTACATATTTCATTTCCGCTCAGCTCCTTATTTTTTATAAATCAAAAAATAAGTGCAAAGCCGAAATATTAGTCAAGCAGTCGATTATTATGGGCGATATTTAGTAATTAGACCGTCCCATGCAAAGAATCGCCTTCCTAATACCAGGCTTTGCATGGGGTGTTAAAGTCATAGGTGAAGGTTTCATGTTCACCATTTGAAAGTCACCTCTTTAAATCGTTTTATTCACTTACAATATCTATTTTCCTATAATTAGTAAAAAAAATAAACACTATTTTACTTTTGCTTGTGCATAATTCTAGGTAAAATAAACTTTAGGCAACCAGAGATGATTGCCTAAAGTTTAACGAGAGTCATTATATGGTTCTTCAGTATTTATACTTTTTTCATCGTGTGGCGGATGTGCATTCGGGAATTGCCTTGGCATATCCTCGTGCAAAATGCGGTTTTCATAAGTAAAAGCGCTATAAAATTGTTGTCCATGCTGCCATGGTGTATTTTTATTTTCTACCTTTTTATTCTTACCAATTGGTGAGCCGAAAGAACCTTCCGGGAATTCTTCAGCTGTTAAGAAGTTTCTTTGGGTTTCGACATTTGAAAAATCTGTATATTCCTCATCATTGCTTAACATAGGAACACCTCCGTGATCTGGCTTTTGATTAGTTTGACCACAGTGGAGGAATTTATTAGTTCTTTAATTGAAATTGAAAAACATCAGTACTTTTCTTGTGATACAAGACTACATTTCTTCAGGAGCAGTGATCCCAAGCAATCTTAAACCTTCACTCAAGACGGTTGTAACAGATTTGACTAAAGCGATACGTTGCGCCTTTTGTTCATCATCAGCTAATATCTTCACAATGCCATAGTATTTATTGAATTCTTGTGAGAGATCAATCAAGTATTTGGCGATTTGTGATGGTTCATATAAAGTCATGCTTTTTTTAATGACAGCAGGGAAGTCCATCAGCATCTTTACTAATTCCCAGCTTTCCTCTCCATCTAACCCTTCAGCTAGACTATCTTTTGCTCCCCCAGCTTTTCTTAAAATGGAACAAGCTCTGGCATGTGTATATTGCACATATGGTCCAGTTTCGCCTTCAAATTTCAGCATATCTTTTAGTGAAAATTCAATATTATTTAAGCGCTCATTTTTTAAGTCATGAAAAATTAAAGCTCCAATTGCAACTTGCTTCGCTACCTCATCTTTATTTTGTAAGCCTGGATTCTTCACTTCAATGTTTTCTTTTGCTAAAGAAACGGCTTCACTGATGACATCTTCCAAAAGGACAACCTTGCCTTTTCTCGTCGACATTTTCTTGCCATCCTTTAAAATGAAGCCGAATGGAACGTGGACTAAATTGTTTGCCCAGTTATATCCCATTTTCTTAAGAACAAGAAATACTTGTTTAAAGTGCAGGCTTTGTTCATGACCGACAACATAGATTCCTTTTTTGAAATGGTAGGTTTCTTGTCTATATAATGCTGCTGTTAAATCCCTTGTTGCATAAAGGGTAGCCCCATCTGATTTTTTTAGTAAACATGGCGGTAATTCATACTCATCTAAATGGACGACTTCTGCACCATCAGAGGTTGAAAGCAGCTTTTGATCATTGAGTAGTCGGAGAGTTTTCTCCATTTTATCGTTATAAAATGCTTCACCATGGTAGGAATCAAAGGTAATCCCTAATGACTTATAGATTTTTGAAAACTCTTGGAGAGACTCTGATCTAAACCATTCCCAAAGCTTGGTTGGTTCCGCATCACCATCTTCAAGTTTTTTAAACCAGATTCTCGCTTCTTCTTCAAGATGTTTTTGTTGCTCAGCTTCTTCATGAAATTTTACATAAAGGCTCAGCAATTCCTTTATCGGGTTTTGCTTTACTTGCTCCTCATTTCCCCATAGCTTATAAGCGACAATCAATTTTCCAAACTGGGTGCCCCAATCCCCTAAATGGTTAATTCGAATTGCATTATACCCACATTTTTCAAAAATATGGGCAAGTGAGTTTCCAATTACAGTTGAACGTAAATGCCCCATTGAAAAGGGCTTTGCAATATTAGGAGATGAAAAGTCTATTGTTATGTTTTTGCCATTTCCAATGTCGGATGAACCATAGTGTTTCCCTTGGTCAAGAATCGAAGTAATCACTACATTGCTGACGAGTTTTTTATGAAAAAATCCATTAACATAAGGTCCATCTGCCACTACTTTTTCAAACATTGGATGATTGATGCGAGTTGCAATTTCAACAGCAATCTGGTTTGGCGCTTTCTTTAAGGTCTTTGCCAACGTGAAGCAAGGGAATGCGATATCACCTTGAGTAGAATATCTAGGTTTTTCAATTAATTCTAAAATATTTTCAAGAGAGAGAATGCCGTTTAAGCTTTTCGTTAATTCTTCAGCATATATGTTTAGTAAATCCATCTTCTTTATCACCTTTCTTTTGAAAATAAAAAAATCCCGCCTCTAAACTAGAGACGAGATTTGCCCGCGGTACCACTCTTATTGTTCATTAAGAACCTTCTTTTCCTTGATATCGAGGTGTTCCCCGGCTGGACCTACTATAATTTCGGAGCAGCTTCTCAGAAGTGCGCTTCATTTTACATCATCCATTAGGCTCCCACCATCCCTAACTCGCTTTGGATTTTTTGTAAAATTACTCTCTTCGTCATCGAACCAAATGATCTTTTTAGCGATTATAAAGAATTTACGGAAAGAAAGCAATTAATTTTTACAAAATTAGGTACAACAAAACGAGGTTATAGTATTTTTCTCCAATCTTTTGTAAGATGGTAAAAAAGTAGATTCATAGAATCAAGTCGGAAAAAGAGGTGGACAATGAGTACCATAATTGAGCTTACTAACGTTTCGTTAAAGAGAAACGGACACTGGTTGTTAAAAGAAATTAATTGGACAATACATAAACAAGAAAACTGGGTGCTTTATGGGTTGAATGGTGCGGGAAAGACAGCGCTATTAAGCATGCTTTGTGCATACTATTTCCCTACAACAGGTAGTGTTACCGTTTTAGGAAAAGTGTTTGGTAGAGACTATTTAGCAGAAAAACTGCGGCAAAAAATTGGTTTGGTGTCTTCAAATTTACAGCAAAAGCTCTATCCGTCAGATACGGCATATCAAATTGTTTTAAGTGGAGCATTCGCTTCCATTGGTTTATATGAGGAACCTACAGATGAAATGAGACAAAAAGCAATTGGACTGCTGGAGGAACTTCATTGTTTGTCCTATGCTGATAGAGCTTATGAAACTCTTTCACAAGGTGAGAGACAGCGGGTACTAATTGCCAGAGCATTAATGGCAGACCCTGAGCTATTAATCTTGGATGAGCCGACAACTGGCTTGGATTTTCTTGCTCGTGAGCAGCTGTTGGCAGCATTGGAGACGATCAATAAACGCGAAAATGCCCCGACATTCCTATATGTCACACACCATGTAGAAGAAATTCTCCCCATTTTCTCCCATACGCTTTTGTTGAAAAAAGGTGAGGTGTTCGATTCGGGACGTACAGATGAGATGATTTCAGAAGAAAAACTCTCGCAGCTTTTTGAACTTGACGTTTTCGTAAATTGGGAGAATGGACGTGCTAGTTTAAGGAGAAAACTGTAAAAAAAGCTTTAGGAGTTGCAGGGATGAAGATTTATCTGGTAGCCAAAGATGGACTTGAAGCACAAGGAATACGTTGGATCATACAATCACATGTCACAGGAATTCAGTTGACGTCATTTGAAGAAATAAAAGAACTTTCCAATGTTATTAAGTATGAAAAGCCAGACTTTGTCATCATAGATATGGATAAATGGGCATTGAAAGATGACCCTTTAAAAGAAGTGCTGCAAACTAAACAAATCCGCTGGTTAGGGATCTCTTCGGAGAGAGTGTTTCAGGTTGCCTATCGCGGCCTGAGCCTGCATGCGGAGGATATTTTGTTCCGACCGTTTTCCCCTGGAGATTTAATTAAACAAGTTCAGCAATTACGTTTTCAAATTCGAAATCGTAAGCAATTTTCGGCTGGCAGTAATGAGGAGGAGAACGATCATATCGATATCGATTATGCTGATTTTTTCTTGAATGACAAACTCCATCCGCAATCGGTTATCATGTCGGCATTTATCACCCCAAATGGGCATGCATTGCCTTATGTATATGAAACACTGCAAGAGTTCCCTTTTACTGGAAAGTATCGGTTTTTTGCCTTATCTCAATTTATATTAGGGATTCATGAAACAGAGGAGCAATCACATCTAAAGGAACAGTGTCGAGCATTTCTTGCAAGCTGGAAGGAACAAATGGAGGAACCCCTAGCCCTTGTATTGAATTCACCTGCAGGAAAAAGCACATTAAAGGAAATCTATCGACAAACAAAGGAATTAACAGAGCAAGTGTTCTTTGAAGGGTATGACATTATTTTGGCGGGAGATGAACGAGCAGGATGGCGGGATATGGATCCTTTTCTGACACCGCTCGAACAGCGTCAGTGGATTGAAATGCTTGAAAAAAGAGATACTAAAGCGATATGCGAATGGGTAGAACATGAATTTTTCACCTATAAAAAACCGTATCCAAGCCCTGACATGGTACGAATCAGATTGACAAGTGTTTTGGCGCAAATCCGCAGGTATATGAAGGCATATAAGACAAATGAAGCAGACTGGGAAATCGCCTACCACAATGTCTTTCAGCAAATTATCCGAAATCCGGTCATATATCAAATTGTTTCTGAACTGCTTACATTTGTCACCCATCTGCTTGCAGCAAGGAATGACAGTCACCAGAAGGGCACAGAGACACTTGTCGAAAAGGTTAAAGACATGATGGAAGCAAATTTTTGGGATGCTCAGTGGAATTTGGCTGCATGTGCTCAAGCACTCAGGATCAATAAAAGCACGCTTAGCCGTCGCTTTGCTGCAGAATCTGGACAATCGTTTCGAGATACACTGCATCAAATGCGGATTCGGGAAGCAAAACGGCTTTTGCAGGATACTGAACTTTCGATAGAGGAAATTTCACGGTTAACAGGCTATACACATCAAACGTATTTTAATACGAAATTCAAACAGCTTGAAGGGTGCACACCATTTGCCTATCGTTCAGGAATAGAGTAACTATTTTCCTGCAAGTATCACAAATGCCGTGTCTTTTTCATATTATAGTGGAAGATATGGCGCTTTATCCCAATCTTAACGGTCAGTAATCCCCATAACAAGATTCAATTGAGGCATAGGAGTCAAGCGGTAGAACTGCCCGTAAAGATTCCGATAAGTCTCGCTTTATGAAAAATATGGTTGACACTCAATTTTCAAGCGCTTACAATGAAACTAGTTATTAGCTATTAGAGTATTTTAGATAAATAGTAAGTGAGAAAGAGTTGTTTATATGGCATTGAGTAAAGATCGTCGTATCGGTCGGCACGCCATTCTTCTTCTACTATCTGACGATTCAACTGAACAGCTGGCAAAACTCGAGCAGTCGAATTGGAAGGGTTGTGTAGGGAAAGTCGGGTCGATGGATGCACATAAAGTAGTTGCTGCAATTGAAACAGCAGCAAAGAAAAATGAGATTATCCAGTCTGATGTTTATCGTGAATCACATGCATTATACCATGCAATAATTGAGGCGCTTCATGGTGTAACTAGAGGCCAAGTTCAAATAGGGTCAGTACTTAGAACGGTTGGCTTATCTTTTGCCATTTTGCGGGGGAACCCGTATGATAATGAGCAAGAGGGAGATTGGATTGCTGTTTCCTTATATGGTACAATTGGTGCGCCTGTTAAGGGATCTGAGCATGAAACCATTGGTTTTGGCATTAATCATATATAATTTGCCCATAGTATTTTAGTAAATAGGGGGCTATATCTTGAAATCATATTTGATTTCATTGATATAGCCCCCTTTTCTATTGCCTCTTTACTTAACTAAAGGATTTTGAAGGGAGAAAGAATGATGGTTACATTAACGGGTCAAACACTTACATTTTCTGAACTAAAGAAAGTTCTTTTTGATGGTGAAAAGGTTGTGTATTCGGAAGAAAGCATGAGAAAAGTGCAAGAAAGCCGAAAAGCGGTGGATAAAATTGTCGCAGAAGGAAGAATCGTCTATGGGATTACAACAGGTTTTGGAAAATTTAGTGATGTTCTTATTGGCAAGGATGATGTGGAGTCGTTGCAGCTAAATCTCATTCGTTCCCATGCTTGCGGAATTGGCGAACCGTTTCCAGAGGTCGTTTCACGAGCAATGATCCTGCTTCGTGCCAACGCCTTGCTGAAAGGATTTTCCGGTGTCCGGCCTGTTGTGATTGAACGGTTGTTAGACTTATTAAATACAGGGATCCATCCTGTCATTCCTCAGCAAGGTTCACTTGGAGCAAGCGGTGATTTAGCGCCGCTTTCCCATCTTGCCCTCGTTTTAATTGGCGAAGGTGAGGTTTTCTATAAAGGAAAGCGAGTACCTGCGATTGAAGCTTTAACGAAAGAGTCGATTTTTCCCATCACATTAACAGCAAAAGAGGGATTAGCCCTTATCAATGGAACACAGGCAATGACAGCAATGGGGGCAATAGCCTATATGGAAGCTGAAAAACTAGCTTACCAAACAGAATTAATTGCCTCATTGACAATTGAAGGACTTCGTGGAATTATTGATGCCTTTGATGGGGATATCCATCTAGCAAGGGGCTATAAAGAGCAAGTAGAAGTTGCAGAACGAATTCGCGGACTGCTTAGTGATAGTCAACTAACGACAAAACAGGGAGAATTACGCGTCCAAGATGGCTATTCAATCCGCTGTATCCCGCAAGTACATGGAGCAACATGGCAAACGTTAAATTATGTGAAAGAAAAATTGGAGATCGAAATGAATGCGGCAACAGATAATCCATTAATCTTTGAAAATGGTGAAAAGGTTTTATCAGGGGGAAATTTCCACGGGCAGCCAATTGCCCTTGCTATGGACTTTTTAGCCATTGCAATGGCAGAGCTGGCCAATATTTCAGAACGAAGAATTGAACGCTTAGTAAATCCGCAGTTAAATGATTTGCCGCCATTTTTAAGCCCAGAGCCTGGTCTGCAATCAGGCGCCATGATTATGCAGTACGTTGCAGCCTCACTCGTTTCGGAAAACAAAACATTGGCACATCCCGCAAGTGTTGATTCCATTCCTTCCTCAGCCAACCAAGAGGATCATGTCAGCATGGGGACAATCGGTTCACGGCATGCTTATCAAGTCATAACAAATACACGCAGAGTAATGGCGATTGAAGCTATTTGCGGGATGCAGGCAGCTGAAATACGCGGCATCGATAAAATGGCGACAGCAACAAAGGCATTTTTAGAAAATGGCAGAAAGATCATTCCATTTATTAGTGAAGATCGAGTTTTTTCAAAGGATATTGAAGCAATGAACGAATGGTTGAAAGAGGGAGTTTTCCACTTTGATTATTTAGGAGAAAAGAAGACTCATACACAAAATTAAGTATTCAATTTTAAGGGAACAGCACCATTTGTAGTTAATTAGTTGAGATGAAGGCCTGTTCCCTTTCTATATAGATTGAACTAAAAATGTAAGGCATTCGAAAGGGTAGAAAGGATGATCAGATGTTAAATGCAGTAGTAGTTTCAGTCATAGTAATGTCTGCATTGAGTCTTCTTGGTGTAAATGTCATGTTTGCGATTTTAATTGCAGCCGGTGTAGCTGGTTTGATGGAAGGCCTGTCATTAGTGGAAGCGACGAATATGCTGATCTCTGGCATGGGAGGACAGGCGAATACAGCATTAAGTTATGTTATGCTTGGTATATTTGCTGTTATGATTGGTTATTCGGGTATTACAGGATTTCTTGTAAAAAGTCTTGTAAGCGTTTTAAAAGGGAAGCGAACCATCTTGTTGTTGACAATTGCCGGAGTTTCTTGCTTATCCCAAAATATTGTTCCGATCCACATTGCGTTTATTCCAATCTTAATACCTCCTTTGCTCCATCTATTCGATACGATGAAGATCGATCGCAGAGGTGTCGCCACGGCATTAACGTTTGGAGTGGAGGCGCCTTATATCATGATTCCTGCCGGTTTTGGGTTAATATTTCATGGAATTATTGCCGATGAAATGAAAGCAAGCGGTATGGACATCCCCCTTTCATCTGTTGCAAGCGCGATGTTAATACCAGGTCTTGGCATGATTGTAGGAGTATTGATTGCGATTTTTATCTCTTATGGCAAGGCTCGTGAAATCCCTGAAAGGAATCAAGGGGTTATCAATGAGGCAGCAGTATCAATAGAGAGCGGACTAACATTTACGAAACGTCATTTCTTTACAATTGTCTCTATTATATGTGCCCTGATCGTCCAGTTAGTTTCCAGCTCCCTTGTTTTGGGAGGCATAACTGGGATTATTCTCATGTTTCTGTTAACGGTTGTCCCATTTAAAAAAGGAGAAATGGTTGTTAATGAAGGGATTAAAATGATGGGAATGATAGCATTTGTCATGTTAATTGCTTCAGGATATGCGACAATTTTAAAGGAAACTGGTGCGATTGATGAGCTTGTGAAATACTCAACCGGAGTTTTGGGTGATAATAAATTTATTATTGCCGTCGTGATGCTTCTAATTGGCTTACTTATTACTATGGGTACTGGCTCTTCATTTGGGACAATCCCAATTATTGCTGCCCTGTTCGTTCCGATTTGTGCAACAGTCGGATTTTCTCCAATGGCGACTGCCGCATTAATTGGAACAGCTGGTGCACTTGGGGATGCTGGCTCACCAGCTTCAGATAGCACACTTGGCCCAACGTCAGGGTTAAACGCAGATGGAAAACATCATCATATTTGGGATACATGTGTACCAACTTTTTTGCATTTTAATATTCCTCTCTTCATCTTTGGCATTATTGCCGCAATGGTGCTTTAAAAAATACAAGCCAGGTATGTAAGTGTAATGAACTGCCTACCTGGTTTTTCAATGATTATAAAACAATATGTTTCTCCATAAATATCATAATAGCTATCTCCTTTTTGATCATTTCATACCCCAAATTATGTCATTCGTAACAGCAATGAATAGGTTATATCCTTAATACATCATCACATATTCCTTAGTAAGCTTTTCATGAATTCACCAAAAAATAAAAAAGGGGGATTATCATGCCTTCAAATAACTTTCAACCTTTAGTAGATTTTGCAAAACACTTAGATAAACAAGATAGCCTTCAACGCTATCGTAAGGAGTTTTATTTAAAGCCTGACATCATTTATATGGATGGGAATTCATTGGGCCTTCTTTCAAAAAGAGCTGAACGTACACTGCTTGAATGTATAGATGATTGGAAGGAGCTCGGAATCGATGGTTGGTTACAAGGAAAACACCCCTGGTTTTACTTATCAGAGAAATTAGGCGAAATGTGTGCACCATTAGTAGGCGCTTCCCCTGAAGAAGTGATTGTTACTGGCTCCACAACTGTAAACCTTCATCAATTAATCGCGACTTTCTATAAGCCTAAAGGAAAGCGTACAAAAATTTTAGCCGATGAACTAACTTTCCCATCCGATCTATATGCCCTTCAAAGTCAGCTTCGTATTCGTGGATATGATCCTGAAACTCATCTTATTCGTGTAAAGAGCCGAGATGGCCGTTTTTTAGAAGAAAATGAAATAATCGATGCGATGACAGAAGAAATTGCGGTCATAATTATGCCTACCGTGCTTTATCGGAGCAGTCAAATCGTTGATATAAAACGGTTAACAGCAGAGGCGCATAAAAGAGATATTATCATTGGATTTGACGCATGTCATTCAGTCGGTGCCATTCCGCATTCGTTTAGTGAATGGGGAGTTGATTTTGCTTACTGGTGTCATTATAAACATGTAAATGGCGGACCAGGTGCTGTTGGCGGTTTATATGTTAATAAAAAACACTTTGGAACAAGTCCTGGACTCGCAGGATGGTTCGGGTCGAGAAAAGATAAGCAATTTGATATGGAACATCTTTTCACTCCAGCTGAATCGGCAGGAGCGTATCAGATTGGAACACCACATATATTAAGTCTTGCCCCATTAATTGGTTGCTTAGAGCTTTTTGCTGAGGCAGGGATTGAAACGATTCGCGAAAAGTCGCTAAGCATCAATCAATATTTAATGGATTTAATTGAATACGAATTAGCAGACTGGGGCTTTTTCATTGGAAATCCTAGAGAAGATGAGTGTCGCGGCGGTCATGTGAGTCTTGAACATCCTGAAGCTGCCCGCATTTGCAAAGCTTTGAAAGATAACGGTGTCATACCGGATTTCAGATCCCCAAATATTATACGGCTAGCGCCTGTTGCTCTTTATAGTTCATACGAGGATGTTTGGAAAGTGGTGCAAATTCTTAAGAAGATCATGTCAGAAAACCAATATAAAAAATATGCGAAAAAGCGTGAAAACATTTCATAAAGGGATGTTCTTACGAAGACACAGGAAAAAATAACGAAAGAATGGTAGTATTTAAGATTTGGAAGGTGATCAGAGCATAGGTATGACAGAGGGGGAATTTAAAATGAACGACCAAAACAATGAGCCAAACAGTGGAAAAGAGTTGGAAAAAGGGATTCGAACGGATTTCCAGCATGCGATGTCTTACGGAGATTATCTGAAGCTTGATCACATCTTATCAAGCCAACATAGATGCTCTGATCATCATGATGAAATGCTGTTTATAATAATCCATCAGACGAGTGAGCTTTGGATGAAGCTTATTTTGCATGAGTTATCAGCTGCTATTCAGTGCATCAGCAAAAATGAGTTGGAACCGTCATTTAAAATGCTGTCACGTGTTTCGAGAATTCAGCAGCAGTTGATTCAATCATGGAGCGTTCTTTCCACTCTGACTCCTGCAGAATATATGGAATTTAGAGATCAATTGGGGAGCTCTTCTGGATTTCAATCTTATCAAAATCGATTGATTGAATTTGCGCTTGGTAATAAGAATGTTCATACATTATCAGTCTATCAACATCAGACAGACCTATTTGAGAACATGCAGCAGGCTCTACAGAAGCCAAGTATTTATGACATCGCCATTCAAGCACTTGCTGCGAATGGATTACCTGTCGATAAAAATGTAATCGAAAGGAATTTCTCACTAAGTTATGAACCGAATGACAGCGTGGAAGCGGCTTGGTTGACCGTTTATCGCAATGTTGATCATTATTGGGATTTATATGAGCTTGCTGAAAAACTGGTGGATATTGGCTATCAACAGCAAACCTGGCGCTTTCATCATATGAGTACGGTAGAAAGAATCATTGGCCATAAAAAAGGTACTGGAGGTTCATCTGGCGTAACGTATTTAAAAAGAGTGCTGGATCAACAGTTCTTCCCAGAACTATGGAGTGTAAGAACGAAGCTGTAAGATGAGATGGAGGAAAAGATATGAATAAATGGATTGATATTTCACAACCTTTGGATGAAAAGGTGCCAGTTTGGCCAGGTGACACACCTTTCTCTAATAAATTGATTACGAATATAGAAGAAAGTGGATCAGTGAATGTTGGCCAAATCAATATGAGTACACACACCGGCACGCATATTGATGCTCCTTTTCATTTTGATAATGAGGGGAAAAAAGTGATTGACTTGGATGTAAATATCTATATTGGAAAAGCGAAGGTCATTCACCTCCCTAATATAAGTTGTATCGGAGTAAAAGAATTATCTAGTTTAGATCTTAATGGTGTTGTTCGTCTGTTAATTCGTACCGATGCCTGGAAGGATCGGCAGAAATTTCCGCAAACGATTCCTTATATCCAGCCGGAGTTATCTAAGTACCTTTCCGAAGTTGGTATTCGACTTCTTGGTCTTGATTTGCCATCAGTTGACCCTTTAGATAGTAAAGAGTTATCAGCCCATCATCAACTTGCTGCCCATGGCATTCATATATTGGAGGGGCTTGTTTTAGCAAATGTGCTACCAGGTGATTATGAAATGGCGGCTCTACCACTGCCGCTTGTTGAAGGGGATGGAAGCCCGGTACGTGCGGTCCTTAAAAAAATAATCTAATTTATCCAAATAAAAATAAGCGACTGACAAGGTCGCTTTTACTATCATTTTTTATTCATGTTGAAAATCTTTATGAAACTATTTATAAAAAATATGAGTTAATAAAATATAGTAAAATTATTTATAAAATAATCAATAAATTATAAATTACTTTTGAGATTACTCATTATAAAATGAAAGTAACAACAAAGAGGAGGAGAAATAAATGAAAGCGATAACAAATAACAAGATTATCCGTTTAAGAGGTACAGAATTAAATACAAAAGGCTGGCAGCAAGAGGCTGTGCTGCGTATGCTGATGAATAATTTAGATCCTGATGTTGCTGAAAAACCAGAGGAGCTTGTTGTATATGGGGGAATTGGAAAAGCGGCACGAAATTGGGATGCGTTTGATGCCATTGTTAAATCAGTAAAGGAACTAGAAAATGATGAAACATTGCTTGTTCAATCAGGGAAACCAGTAGTAGTTTTTAAGACTCACAAGGATGCCCCGCGTGTTCTTATTGCAAATTCCAATCTGGTTCCGGCCTTTGCTAATTGGGAAACCTTCCATGAACTTGATAAAAAGGGCCTGATGATGTACGGCCAAATGACGGCAGGAAGCTGGATTTATATTGGTTCTCAAGGAATTGTCCAAGGGACGTATGAAACGTTTGCTGAACTGGCGAAACAGCATTTCAACGGTACACTAAAAGGCACGATCACTGTAACGGCCGGCCTTGGTGGAATGGGAGGTGCGCAGCCCCTTGCTGTCACGATGAATGGCGGTGTCTGCATCGCCATTGAAGTGGACGAGACGAAAATTGATCGTCGAATTCAAACACGCTACACAGATGTTAAAGCGCACACGTTGGATGAAGCTATTCAATTGGCTACTGAAGCGAAACAGCTAGGGAAAGCATTATCAATAGGTTTATTAGGGAATGCTTCAGATCTTCTTCCAGAAATGATTGCACGAAACTTTATTCCAGATGCTTTAACAGACCAAACATCTGCACATGATCCACTTAATGGCTATATACCATCAGGTATGTCGCTTGAAGATGCAGAATACTTGCGAAACAATGATCCTAATGAGTATATAAAACGCTCAAAAGCATCAATGGCAAAACATGTTGAAGCAATGCTTATCATGATGGAAAAGGGAGCCATCACATTTGATTATGGAAATAATATTCGTCAGGTTGCAAAAGATGAAGGGGTCGAAAATGCATTTGCCTTCCCTGGTTTCGTTCCAGCTTATATTCGCCCGCAATTTTGCGAAGGAAAAGGACCATTTCGCTGGGTAGCTTTATCAGGAGATCCAGAAGATATTTATAAAACAGATCAAGCGATTTTACGTGAATTCAGTGATAACGAGCATTTATGCAACTGGATTCGAATGGCCCAACATAAGATTCAATTTCAAGGTTTGCCTTCCCGCATATGCTGGCTAGGATATGGTGAACGTGCCCGCTTTGGTAAGATATTGAATGATATGGTTGCAAGCGGTGAATTAAAAGCGCCGATTGTGATTGGACGCGATCACTTGGATTCAGGCTCTGTTGCATCACCTAATCGTGAAACAGAGGCAATGAAGGATGGATCAGATGCTGTGGCGGACTGGCCGATTTTAAATGCCATGGTAAATGCTGTTGGCGGTGCTACATGGGTTTCTGTGCATCATGGTGGCGGTGTTGGAATGGGCTACTCTCTCCACGCTGGTGTTGTCATTGTGGCAGATGGCACGAAAGAAGCGGAAGCTCGTATTGAACGAGTACTAACAACGGATCCAGGTATGGGAGTTGTCCGTCATGCTGATGCCGGATATGAGCTGGCTAAAAAAACAGCACGTGAAAAAGGGATTAAGATGCCAATGCTTGATATAGGAGCTGATCAAGAATGAGTAGGCCGATGTGGATTAAACATGCTGCCCAGCTGGCGACATTAGCTTCTGATGTAAATGGACCGCGTTCAAAAGAAGCCATGTCTAAGCTCGGTTTAATTGAGGACGGCAGCATATGGATTGAAAATGGAGTGATTCAAGCTGTTGGTACAACCAAAAAATTAAAGGAATTGTTTTCTGACAAACTTGATGAAGCAGAAGTTGTGGATGCTACAGGCCTTTTGGTTACTCCAGGACTTGTGGATCCTCATACACATGTTGTCTACGGGGGAAGCCGGGAACGTGAATTTGAAAAGCGGCTTGAAGGTGCTGCTTATATGGAGATTATGAACGCGGGTGGGGGGATTCATGCAACCACCCGCATGACAAGAGAAGCTTCTGAAGAACAATTAATGGAACAAACGATTAGTAGACTTGATTCCTTTCTCGCACATGGTGTGACGACGATTGAAGGAAAAAGCGGCTATGGAATGAACTTAGAAACAGAGCTTAAGCAGCTTCGAGTCATGAAAAAGCTGCAAGAACAGCATGTGATCGAAATCGTGCCTACATTTATGGGGGCCCATGCTGTTCCTCCAGAATTTAAAGGCCGTGAAAATGAGTACGTTGATCATTTGATACATGACATGCTGCCTGTGATTGCAGAGGAAAAATTGGCAGAATTTCAAGATGTTTTTTGTGAAAAGGGTGTGTTTACCCCTGAACAATCAGAACGAGTGCTGGAAGCAGGGAAACGATTTGGATTTATCCCGAAAATCCATGCCGATGAAATCGAGTCTTATGGTGGAGCCGAATTAGCAGCGAAAATAGGAGCCATATCTGCTGAACATTTATTGAAAGCCTCAGAGGCAGGCATTCAAGCAATGGCTCAATCAGGAACAATTGCTTGCTTGCTCCCGGCAACCGCCCTTTATTTACGAGAAGCAGCAGCGGAGGGAAGAAAAATGATTGATGCGGGTGTGGCTGTGGCCATTTCAACAGATTGTAACCCGGGATCATCGCCAACAACATCTATGCCTCTAGTAATGAATTTAGCTTGTATCTCGATGCGTCTCACACCTGCCGAGGCATTAACAGCAGCTACTTTTAATGCGGCATGTGCGATTAACCGCCAGGATAAAGTCGGTTCACTTGAGGTTGGTAAACAGGCAGATCTCGTATTATGGAATGTGAAAAATTATCAGGAATTGCAATATTTATTTGGTGTCAACCATGTCAATTCAGTGTGGAAAAAAGGTGTAAAGGTGGTGTAGCAGCTTGAGTGAACATTTTTTAAAGCAGCCTGAATGGGTGTGGAATGTATCGGGGAATGAAATGCCGACATATGTTCATCATTGGGTTAGGCCTCTTAGCGATCATAACCAACCTTTTGATTTGATCTTGTACGGTGCACCGATTTCCCGGTCTTCAATTAGTGTATCAGGAGCTTCTTTATATCCAACAGAATTTCGCATGATGTGGAAAAGTTTTGCAACCTATAATTTAGATGAAAATGTTGATCTGAATTCCTTTCGTGTTGCTGATGCGGGAGATGTAATGATGCATACAACAGATATTCTTTTATCACATCAGCGCATCCAAAGGTCAACTGCATTTCTTGCCGAACACTATCCAAACACACGAACATGCATGATTGGCGGTGATCATTCAACAACAGCCTGCGCAGTTCGCGGCATTAAAGAGGCATTTCCCGAAGACACGATTGGAGTGCTCCAGCTTGATACCCATCTTGATGTTAGGGACCCAAATGAATTAGGACCAGCAAATGGAACACCGATCCGTCAACTAATTGATGGTCACCACGTCTTAGGTGAGCATGTTATCAATATCGGCTTGCATGGCTATTTTAATGCAAAGCCGTTAATTGATTATGCAAATGAACATGGTATACAAATGATAACTCTGAACCAAGCACGAGGGCAGGGTTTAATAAAAACAATAAAGAGAGCATTAGACGACTTATCAAAAAAAGCTGACCGAATTTATGTAACAGTTGATATGGATGTGCTGGATATTTCTGTTGCCCCTGGCGTGCCGGCGTCAACACCAGGAGGAATGTCTGCGAGTGAACTTTTTGATAGCTTATTAGAAATCGGCAAACACCCTTGCGTCAAACATATCGATTTTGTTTGTTTAGACCCAAGCAAAGATTCGCATGTTTCTGAAACAGTGAAGATTGGAGTATATGCATGGCTGCAATTTATTACGGGCTTAATACTGCAGTCTAAATAAAGAATGAACCTGCCATTTTGTCATACTATTTAAATCAACCCTTGTTTTTTCTTGCTAGATTCAGTAAACTACCAATAAACTTATATTTTCGGGGGCTGGTGGAAGCTGGCTGAGATTGCAACTATTCCGTTGCTGACCGTTTAAACCTGTTGGATAATGCCAGCGTAGGGAATGTCATTAGGTATCTAAGAGCACTTTGCGCGGCATTGTGTTCTTTTTATTTTGCAGAAAAATGACCGAATAGCAGAAAGGAAAATAAAGATGAAGGTTGAGCAAATAATTAATACATTTGAAAAACTTAAACAGCAAAATCCACTAGTTCATAATATTACGAATGTGGTTGTAACAAATTTTACCGCAAATGGTTTGTTAGCATTAGGTGCATCACCTGTTATGGCCTATGCAAAGGAAGAAGTTGCTGAAATGGCAAAACTAGCAGGTGCTTTAGTATTAAATATTGGAACATTGACACATGATGAAATTGAAGCGATGGTGATTGCTGGGAAGTCAGCAAATCTTCATGATGTACCAGTTATCTTTGATCCAGTCGGTGCAGGAGCTACTGCCTATCGAACAGAAACAGCTCGACGAATCGTTAAAGAATTAGAGATATCAATTTTACGAGGAAATGCTGCAGAAATTGCAAATGTTATTGGGGAAGCGTGGACCATTAAAGGTGTTGATGCTGGACAAGGTTCCGGCAATACAATTGATTTAGCGCAAATCGCAGCACAAAAATTAAATACTCTTGTCATTATAACTGGTAAAGAAGATGTCATAACAGATGGCCAACATACCTTTGTTGTCTATAATGGTCATCCTTTGCTAACCAAAGTGACAGGAGCCGGTTGTTTGTTAAGCTCAGTCGTTGGGGCATTTGCTGCAGTGGAAAAAGACTTGCTCCAGGCTGCGGTTGCAGCACTTACGACATATGGAGTTGCTGCTGAATTAGCAGCTGAAAAAACGGTTCAAGCCGGACCTGGAAGCTTTCAAATTGAATTTTTAAATCAATTGGCAAATGTTTCACCAGAAGATGTCAATCAGTTTGCTAAAATAGAAAAACTGTAAGATAAAGGAGAGAATGAAAATGGCTATAAAAAAAGCTTTGACAATTGCCGGATCAGATAGCGGCGGAGGTGCCGGTATTCAGGCCGATCTAAAAACCTTTCAAGAATTAAATGTATTTGGCATGTCAGCCATTACTGCGGTTACTGCACAAAATACACTTGGCGTGCATGGGGTCTATCCATTATCTGTTGAAGCAGTTGTTAATCAAATAGAAGCGATTGGGAATGACTTAGGAACAAATGCAGTAAAAACAGGGATGTTATTTAGCGGTGAAATCATCAAGGCTGTTGCTGAGGCAGTAAAAAAGTTTCAATGGGAACATGTTGTGGTCGATCCAGTCATGATTGCTAAAGGTGGAGCACCTTTATTACAAAATGAGGCAGTAGCTGCACTTAAACAATATCTTTTACCTTTAGCGATGGTTATCACTCCAAATATTCCAGAAGCAGAAGTTTTGGCCGATATGTCGATTCGAACAATGGATGACCGGTTGGAAGCAGCCAAACGATTGTATCAATTTGGTGCAAAGCATGTTGTGATCAAGGGCGGTCATGATGAGGGGGAAGAATTAGTCGATATCTTATACAATGGCGAAGAGTTTACTTATTATAAAGGTAAGCGAATTGCAACGAAGAACACCCATGGTACAGGCTGTACATTTGCTGCAGCCGTTACGGCAGAACTTGCAAAAGGAAACACGATTGAACAAGCCGTTCAAACAGCAAAAAACTTTATTCAAGCTGCAATTGAAGATGACTTAGAAATTGGTAATGGCCATGGCCCAACCAATCACTGGGCTTATCAACAACGGCAGCAAGCAAAGATTCGACAATAAAGGGGAGATACGGTTTGGACAGAATTTCAAGAAGAGAAATGAATGAGTTATTGCGATTATATTTTATTATGGGCAGTAATAACTGTAAAATAGACCCACAAGTTGTACTTGATCAAGCGATCAAAGGGGGAATAACATTATTTCAGTTTAGAGAAAAAGGAACAGGTGCTTTCACAGGTGCTGAAAAAGTTGAACTTGCTAAACAATTACAAGCTATATGTAAAAACTATTCAATCCCTTTTATCGTAAACGATGATATTGAGCTGGCCCTTGCCATTAACGCTGACGGGGTTCATATTGGACAAGATGATGCATCAGCGGAGGAAGTAAGACAGAAGATCGGAAATAAAATTTTAGGTGTATCCGCTCATAATCTAGATGAGGTTGAAAAGGCGATCGCAGATGGAGCAGATTATGCAGGAATTGGACCAATCTACTCGACAAAAACAAAAGAGGATGCAAAAACAGCACAGGGAACAGCAATTATTAAGGAAGTTCGTAAAAAAGGCATTGATTTGCCAATCGTTGGAATTGGCGGGATTACGTCTGAAAATGCAGCACCAGTGATCGAAAGCGGCGGCAACGGTGTTTCCGTCATTTCAGCAATTAGTCTTGCAGAAAATCCAACAGAACGTGCTAGCGAGCTTAGATCAATTGTTGAACAGCTTTTATAGAAACTAATAATTATAAAGAGGAGGACATCTCCAAAAGGATTAACCCTTTGGAGATGTCCTCATTTTTATAATAATATCAGAATTTATATATTTTCTTAACATAGCTTGCGTTTCTGAATCTAGCTCCAGGCGCCATCGGCTATAGGGTCTAGTCAAACAGGAATTGAAGGTAAAGAACACCTTCTATTCCTGTTCGCCTTATTCTTGTCGCCGAATGCTTAGCGCCTTGCGCTTTTTTTTAAGTTTAATAAATAAAATTTTAACCTAGTTTTTGTTTCTAGCTCCAGCGCCTAGCCCCTCTTGGGTCTAGCCACTCATGAATTGAAGGCAAAGAACGCCTTCTATTCATGAGCGTCTTATTTGCCCTAGGCTGATCAAGGCGCTTACTCATTTCTTATGAAGGAAATAGAAAACTTAAGTAGAAGTATGATGGGATAAAGAGGTTGGATCCAATAATAAAGGTAGGGTGCTATTATGGAATTATCTACAAAGCTAATAAATATAATCAGAAGCAGCTATGGGATTGATGAGATCCTCGACTTCCAGCGCTTAGAGGGCGGGTATTGGAATGATGTATTTAAAATGAAAACAAAAAATGAAATGTTCGTGTTGCGAATAAGCCACCGTTCAACGAAAAAAGAAAGCCTAATGTATGAGCATATGTTACTGAACTATATGAATAAACAGATCAAGGAAATTCCGGCCCCAATAAAGCTCCACGACGCGACAACATTCTTTTTTCATTAAGGCAGAATCATGTCCTTATATCCTTTTATGGAGGGAGCAATTCCGGAAAAAACGAAAGCAACGAGAAATGCAGCCGCAGAAATGCTGGCAAAATTACATGTGGCAGCCCAACGATTTCCAAGCGAAAAACAAAATCCAGGACACACCTCCGTAAGACACCTCAATTGGAATCATAATCATATGTGGAATTGGGAAAAGCTTAAACGTCAGTTGGAGAAGCATGCACACCTCCTTTTTACATCACATAATGATCATCCATCCCAGCATGATAATATAACTAAGTTGATTACGATGCGCAAAGAAATAGAACGACAAAAGGAAGAAATCTCACAATGGATTGTTCAGTTATCCAATACAAATCCTGAATTACTCTTTGCTCCAACACATGGTGACTATTACCGAGGTAATATATTATGTATAAATGATCAAATTTCTGCGGTAATAGATTGGGATGAATGCAGACCAGATTGGCTGGTTTATGAACTAGCACGAGCGACCTGGGAATTTTGCAAGGATAAAAAGCAAAATACTCTGAATCGGGAATGGGCAATAGATTTTGTTCAAGTGTATAAAAACGCTGGAGGTCCTATTCCAGCAAATGAGCTGCAGCTTCTGATTCCTTTTATTCGTTCAGTAAGAATGATTGAAATATTGTTTTATTTGGATCAAGGTTTTCAAGGTGAACCATGGGATCCGGAATATACCTTGCATAATTTATACTCGCTTATCAATCTAACCACCTACCAAGATTTATTTTAGTTAAAGCATTAATAAATACGGAAGGGATGAATCAGACTAACAGACAAGAGAGAGTGAATTTGTACAATTATAAGAGATTTTACTTGAGGAAACTCTTTTGCCTGAGCAATACTAGTATAGAATAGAGAAACAAGGTTGCTCTAGACTCACACGATTATTAATTGTTATGATGTTCAAGGAATTGAATTGTGGAGGCTAGAAATGGATGGAACAAAAATATAACGACTTAAAATT
Organism: uncultured Metabacillus sp.; assembly: GCF_947503125.1. Lineage (GTDB taxonomy): Bacteria > Bacillota > Bacilli > Bacillales > Bacillaceae > Metabacillus. Next base: position 49,185 of record NZ_CANNCR010000004.1, on the reverse strand, counting down.
AGGAGAACGAGGGGTTATCATTAGCATCATTGCTTATATCTGCTTATCCTCGCTTAAATTACTAATTGGATACATAGCAAATTCAGAGGCTCTTAAGGCAGATGGTTTAAACAATGCCACAGATATCATCGCTTCAGTTGCCGTCTTAATCGGTCTTAGAGTATCACAAAAACCGGCTGATAAAGACCATCCATATGGACATTGGAAGGCTGAAACAGTTGCTTCCATGGTTGCTTCTTTTATCATGATTGTTGTTGGTATACAAGTATTATTCGGCGCGGTTCAATCTGTATTTGCGAGCAAGCAGGAAGCACCCGACTTAATTTCTGCGTGGACCGGTATTTTTTGTGCCATCGTTATGTTTTTTGTTTACCGATATAATCGAAATTTAGGCAGGAAAATCAATAGCCAAGGCCTAATGGCAGCAGCAAAAGATAATCTGTCAGATGCTTGGGTTAGTATCGGAACCGTTATAGGGATTATCGGTTCACAATTTGCCTTGCCATGGTTGGATCCGTTAACTGCTTTCATTGTAGGATTGCTTATTTGTAAAACGGCATGGGATATATTTAGAGATGCTTCACATCATTTAACAGATGGATATGATACTGAAAAAATGGAGGCTTACAAAGAGACCGTTTTATCTCAGTTTGGGGTAAAGGGAGTAAAGGACATTAAAGCCAGGAACTATGGGAATAATTCTGTCGTCGATGTTGTCATTCTAGTCAACTCCAACCTTGGGATTCGTGATGCACATGATATTTCTACCGAGGTTGAAGAAGCCCTTAAAGTTGAGCATGGGGTTTATGATGTGCATGTTCATGTTGAGCCGAATTAACCATATTATTGATGGGGAAAACTTGTGTTAAGTCAGTGCTATACATAACTGGCATAAATTTTTAACAAATGCGCACGATATGGATTAGAAAATATTTTCATTTATCGGAGGCTAGCATGTATGGAACAACAAAACAATTTACTGCAAGCACAGCAGAACGTTCAAAAAGCACATCAGCAGCTGCAAATGAAAAATCAACAATTATTACAAGCGCAGCAACTGGTACAAACTGAAATACATCAGTTAAAACAAGCCCAGCAGCAGGTTGAGAAAGCACAACAAGATGTCCAAATTGCTCAGCAAAAACTTCAAGAAGCACAAGCCGCAGCAATGATCTATCAAAATCATCCCCAATAAAATACTGGCCATTACGAACGGTTGTGCAGATCTATAATAAAGGTCAAAGAGCAATCCGAAAATAGTGGATTGCTCGTTTACATATGTGAGGTGGTGGAGACATCTTGGTTTTGCATGATCTCCAATTTTGAATAAACCTAATCGTTATCTTAACACAATACACTTATTATTGTGAATGAAGCATCATGAAAGAGATCATTTATAACTGTTAACTAAGTCAACTATTAAGCAGGTATAAAAGCCTTTTTGTGGAATACATATAAAAAGGTCCCTGAGAGGTTACTGCTTATTGTAAAATTGTGAAACAACGCGAGAAGGGAGGAATAAACATGGAAAATAAGGAAGCTCCTGCTCTATGGACAAAATCATTTCTTTTACTTATCATCGGGAATCTCTTTTTATTTATGAGTTTTATGATGTTAATGCCTACCATGCCGCCGCAAGCAAAAGCACTTGGTGCATCTGATGTGCAAATTGGACTGGTCACATCGCTATTCGCCATTGCTGCCATTATCGTCCGGCCATTTATTGGTTTTATGCTGGAATCCTCTAGCCGAAAATGGCTTGTTGTTGTCGGGGCTGTTATTTTATTGCTTCTAACCATCAGTTATACGTATACTTCGGTCATCTTGCTTTTCCTTGCCGTCCGATTTATTCACGGGTTTGCATGGGGAGTCTCAACAACAGTTAATGGAACAGTGGCTGTTGAACTGGTACCGCAAAAGCGGATTGGTGAGGGGATGGGCTACTTTGGCTTATCAGTTACCATTGGAATGATCGTTGCACCAAGTCTAGGAATCTTTTTATATCAAAACTTTGGTTTTGGAACCTTGATTATTGGTTCAGTCATATTGGGACTGATTGCCATCGTCACTTTAGCGTTGGGTAAGTATCATACTCCTAAAGCTGTCCAGGAAAAGCTCTTTAATCCAAAGGAATTTTCTTTCTTTAAATCTTTAATCGATAAGGATAGCTGGTATCCTGCAGTTGTAACGATTCTTTCAACCTTTGGCTATGGAGCGATTGTTACATTCATCGTCATTTTTGGGGAAGAACGGGAAATTGATCAAATTTTTCTCTATTATTTCTGTAATGCTGTAATGGCAACCATTGTTCGTCCAATTTCAGGAAAATGGTTTGATTCAAGAGGTCCATGGTCATTGATTGTGGTTTGTGCCTTATTAACAATCGCAGGTCTATGGGTTTTATCCTATACATATTCTGTTGGAATGCTCATTCTTGCCGGGTGTTTATTTGGAATAGGCTATGGCTCAATGATGCCCGCTCTTCAAGCATGGGTATTATCAAAAACAAAGCCTGAGCAGCGCGGGATTGCCAATGGGATGTTTTATTCATCGATTGATTTAGGGCTCGGATTAAGTGCCATAATTTTAGGAGCGGTATCAGCATTTGTCGGTTTGGGGACTGTTTTCCAGTTTTCAAGCATTTGCTTTGTTCTTGTTATTTTAATGACATTGATCGATTTTCGTAAACAAAGACAGGTTAAGAAAAATCAATCAACGGTTGCTGTTTAATAAAAGCTTAACAAGAAAAGGAGGATGATCAAGATGATTATCCTCCTTTTGGTCATGTTTATAAGCAAACTATTTTAAAGAATAAGTTTTAGTAGATTATCAATAATTTCTAAGATTCTTTAGAAAAATAAATATAGGCTTTAATAGCTAATAATGAATAAGGAATCTATGTCTATTATTGTCGAAGTGTGAAGGCGTTAAATTCGAATTTCTAGTAAATTCGACTCGTTTTTTGCTGTCTGACTGCCAATCTATGAAATTTTTACATTATATTTACAATATCTAAATACTATTATTGTAAGTTTTAAATAGTGTGACAAAATAGTAAGGAGGAGAAGTATGGGGCAAAAACTTGTTAGTAGAGTCGTTTTATTTGTCATGATTTTTTCATTGGTTTTTCCAGGTATTCTTTTAAATTTTACAACAGGAGCAAGAGCGGAAGAAACTTCACTCACAGTAGATGAAGCGATTGCAAAAAATAATAGCGGAGAAAGTGCGACTGTAGAAGGATATATCGTAGGACATACGATCGGTACCGCGAATTATGATTTTGAAGCACCATTTACTAATGATAATAATTTTGCAATTGCAGATTCCCCTTCTCAAAAGGATGCAACAAAGATTATGCCCGTCCAATTATCTTCTTCGTATCGACCGTCATTTGGACTGCAAACAAATCCTGCCATAATCGGAAAAAAGGTTAGAGTTACTGGTAATCTGGAAGCATATTTTTCGAAGCCAGGTGTCAAAGATCCATCGGTAATTGAATTCTTAGATGGTACAGGCCCGACAGATCCCGATCCTGTAACACCAGGTGAGCCAATTTCAATCTCTGAAGCCCGCTCTAAATCAGGACAAGAGGTAACGGTTGTTGGAACAGTAACCGCTGACAACTCTGCGATTGGCGGCGGAAGATTGTCAACATTTATCCAGGATGAATCAGCAGGAATGAATCTATTTGCAATGTCTGCTGATCGTTTTCCTGATTTAAAGGAAGGTCAGCAAATTAAAGTGACTGGTACGATTACATCTTATCGTGGTTTAACTGAATTGACCCCAAAAGCAAATGGAATTGAAGTGATATCAGAAGATAATCAATTGCCGCAACCGAAAGAATTGACATTACTAGATGTAACAAATGCTAGTAGTGCAGAAGCTAAAGAAGGCCAGCTCGTTAAAGTAAAAGGCTTTGTTCAAAGTGTTCCTAGTTCACCAGCTGGTGGCGGATACAATGTGTCGGTTATAGATGAAAACTTTAATAGCACAACCATTCGCATTATGGAAGCGACAAATGCGATCTCTTCAGTTAAGACTGGAAAGTGGTATGAATTTACCGGAGTATTGAGTCAATATGATTCCTATCAACTATTACCTCGTAAAGTGAAGGATATTCAATTACTGGATCCACAGCCGGAAGCACCACAATCAGCTGGAGAATATACCTCAACTGTGGCAAGTGTAGTAGATGGCGATACGATCCATTTACAAACACCTGTATTAGGGACAACAAAGGTTCGTTATGTAAACCTTGATACACCAGAAACATACTATACACCACAAAATGAGGCTGATCAAAATCAGTTGGATCATGGAAATAGAGCAAAGGCTTATTTAAATGAGCTGTTGAAGCCTGGTGATGAGGTCATTGTTAAAGTTGGAGAGGAAGCAACAGATGATTATGGCCGTTTACTGGCTCAAGTCATTCGTAAAAGTGATCAATTAAATACGAATTTAGAAATGGTGAAAAAGGGATATGCTTCAACCTATTTTATCTGGCCTGTAGGCGATGAAGCGGATTACAATCTGTTTCAGGCTGCCGTTAAGGAAGCGAAGGATGCAGGATTAGGAATTTGGGATCCGGCCGATCCATTAATGGAATTGCCTTTTGCCTTTCGTGCACGAGATGAAGGGAAAGGATTTACTAGATTTGTAGGGAATTCAGAAACAAAAATCTATGTAAATCCTGAAGAGTGGGAAGAGGTTCCTGTTGAAAAACGGATTTTCTTTGCTAGTGCACAAGAAGCGGAAGACAATGGCTATATTGCAACTAATGGAAATGAAGAAAATGACAACATCAGCGTTCAATTATTAGGTGTCAATGATCTTCACGGAAAAGTAGATGTAACTGGAACCGTCAGCGGCGTTAATTATGGACGCATCGATTACCTTGCAGCATACTTGCGTCAGCGAGAAGCAACAAATCCGAACACGCTGATTGTCCATGCTGGCGATATGGTAGGAGGAAGCTCACCTGTTTCTGCCCTATTACAAGATGAGCCGACAGTAGAAATGATGGAGTCGATCGGTTTTGACGTAGGGACAGTCGGGAACCACGAGTTTGACGAAGGTGTTAACGAAATGCTACGGGTCATCAATGGCGGGGACCATGCAAATGGGACAGCGAACTACGATGGAATTGATTTTCCTATGGTTGCCGCAAATGTAGAGTATAAAGATTCAAGTCAATTAGTATTAGACCCTTATGCGATTAAAGAGGTTGGCGGTGCAAAGATTGGCTTTATCGGTGTGGCAACAATTGAAACACCAAACATGATTATTTCAAAAGGTAATGAACATATCCGTTTTACTGATGAAGCAGAAGCAATTAACAAGTACGTCCCAGAGCTTCAGGCACAAGGAGTTGAAGCAATCGTTATTCTCGCCCACGTACCTGGTAACCAATCAGGTGAAACTGCGACTGGCGACATTGCCAACATTGCAACTAAAGTAAATGATGCTGTTGACGTTATTTTTGCTGCTCACAATCATGTGAAATTAAATGCAGTTGTAGATAATAAGTTAATTGTTCAAGCATGGGAATATGGAAAGGCATTTTCTGATATTGATTTGGAAATTGACCGCATTTCAGGGGATATTGTAAAAAAATCAGCTGAAATTGTGGATGTCGTACAAGGAGGAACCAGCCCAGATGCAGAAGTAAAATCAATTTTAGATAAATATCTAGAAGAAGTGGGACCAAAGCTGAATGAGATCGTTGGAACAGCAGGTTCAGAAATGGCTGGAGGCTACACGCAAAAAGGATTAATTGGTGATAATGCATTAGGAAACTTAATCGCAGATGGAATGGCTGCTGCAATGGATAGCGATTTTGCTTTAATGAATGGTGGAGGAATCCGCGACGATTTAAATGCAGGCGATATTACATGGAATGAATTATTTAATATTCAACCGTTTGGAAACACGTTGGTCAAGCTTGAAGTAACGGGTGCTGATCTGCGTGCCATTCTTAACAGTCAATTTAGTAGTTATGGTCCTGATGTTAGTATAGCTGGATTTAGTTATACATGGGATAGTACAAAGGGAACCTATGGTGAAGTGATTAATATGTTTTTACCAGACGGTTCGAAAATAGATGAGGAGCAAACCTATACGGTTACAGTAAATAATTATATGTATCCTCATAGTAGTGATAAATATCTTCTAGGCAAACTTGGAGAAAATCCGGTTCAAGGTCCGGAAGATTTACAAGCAACTGTTGATTTTGTAAAAAGTCTTTCGGGAGAGATTAATTATACGGCAGAAGGACGAATTTCCGAGGACTTTACAGTACCTGTCACTTCACATACATTATCACAACCTGATAAAGCAATTGGTGAATATTCAAAAGAAGCAACTGTTTCCCTTTCCGCACTAGAAACAGGTGTAGGGCTGGATTATATTGAGTATAAACTTAATGATGGCGAATGGACAAAATATGAACAGCCTTTTACTGTGAAGGATGAAGGAGAATACACATTATCATACCGGGCAAAAGATAGAGTTCATAACCTGGAAGAAGTTAAAATAGTTACCTTTACAATTAAAGATACAACCATTCAGGATGTGAAAAATGCCATTCTAGAATCCAGCTTAAATAATGGTCTTAAGCGATCCTTCCAAAATCATCTTGAAAGAGCAGAAGGATATCTTGACACAAATACAAAACTCGCCAGAAATAAACTTCAGGATGTAAAAAAGAAGATTAGTCAATTGCCGAATACACAGGTGACAGAACAAGAAAAGCAAGAATTAATCAGCCTAATTGACGAATTCTTAATTGGATTAATAAATAAATGAAACGAAGAGTAAAAGCTGCTAGGATTCTCCGGCAGCTTTTTGCCTTTATCCATCAAAATATGCACGAAAAATCAAGCAAGATTAGACATCATATTTTAGTGGATTATGTGTGATAAGATGTACTTTTATCTCTGAAAGAATAGTTAAGAACAAGACTTAATAACAATAAATATAGAGCCATTTTCGGAAATGAAACAGTCGTGCTTGAAAACGAGGTGGGCTTACAATGTTTTTAGAATCATTTGAAACAAAACAGATGCTAGAAGCGATTTTGGGCAGTATTGATGAAGCGATTCATGCCGTTAATTCAGAAGGGATTACGATCTATTATAATAAGGTAGCAGCAAAGCATGACGGCGTTGAGATTGATGAGGTGCTGGGGAAGCATGTTCTTGACGTATTTCCATCATTAACAAGGCAAACGAGCACCCTTTTGAAGGTGATTGAAACAGGAAAACCAATCTACCAGCAATCCCAAACCTATAAAAATAGCAAGGGCCAACTGATTGATACAGTCAATACAACGATTCCAATAAAAGTTGGAAATCGGATTGCAGGAGCGGTTGAGATTGCTAAGGATTTAACAAAAGTCAAACAGCTTTCTGAAAAACTGCTTGAGCTTCAGCAAAAAATGAATAACAAAAAAACAAAACCGTCATCCTCATCGGGCGCTAAATACAATTGGGATGACCTCATCACAAACTGTGATTCAATGAAAAAGGTGATCAGCCAAGGGAAAAGGGCTGCCTTTAGCTCCTCACCTGTGATGGTTTATGGAGAAACAGGAACAGGAAAGGAGTTGCTTGTTCAATCTATTCATAATGCCTCTTCACGTAAATCAGGCCCATTTATCGCGCAAAACTGTTCATCTTTGCCTGAATCATTATTAGAGAGTATTTTATTTGGTACGACAAAGGGAAGTTTTACTGGTGCTGTTGACCGTGCCGGGTTGTTCGAACTTGCTCATGGCGGAACGCTTTTTCTTGATGAAATTCATACGATGCCTTTAGATTTCCAAGCAAAACTTTTACGTGTTCTGGAGGATGGCGTAATCCGCAGAGTTGGTGGTACAGAGTCATATATCGTGGATGTCAGAATTATCGTTGCTATGAATGAACATCCATACCGCTGTATGGAAAAGAAACTGCTGCGCTCTGATTTATTTTTTCGCCTAAATGTTTTTTTTCTAGAACTTCCTCCATTACGAGAGCGAGAAGGAGATATTCCTTTATTAGTCAATCATTTTATTAAAAAATATAATTATTTATTTAATAAACTGGTCATCCATATCGATGAGCTAGTGCAAGCAAAACTTGAAAAACATTCTTGGCAAGGGAATGTTCGTGAATTAGAGCATACAATTGAGTATGCGATGAATATGGCTGAAGGTGATAACCTTACAATGAAGGACTTACCTGATTTTTTAAAAGAAGTATCTTCAGAAGAAAAAATCAATCTATCACCATTAAAAGAAACGGTAGAAAAGGTAGAAACACAGTTAATTCAACAGGCATTAGCACAAACAAAGGGGAATGTCCTCAAAGCCTCAGTTATTTTAGAAGTTCCCAGACAAACGCTGCAATATAAAATGAAAAAATATAATATAGTAGTTGAATCGACAACATGAAAGGAAGATAAAGATGAATCCACCATACGAAACGATAACCAAAAAAACCATTCATTATACACTACAGATTTATCTTGATTATTTTAATGAGCGCCTTCGTGTCGATCAATACCAGGGAAATATGTCAATGATTCTGCAAGAACTCGATCAACTAGTAAACAAAAGCTCGTTTACAAAAGTGATTTTTTTTGCAAGACCGGAGCATTGGCAAAAATTGCTATCAACAGGATTTGAATTAGAGGCAATTATAAAGGGCTATTTTAATGGCACAGACAGTTATATTATGACCTGCTATAAAGATATCGAACGAAGAACTAGTAAATATTGGATCGAAGAGGATACGGTTCTTCAGGAAATCCAGAAAAAAACCACGAAGGAAGCAGCAATCATCCCTGAGCGATATCACTTCCGTAAAGCAGACGAGCAGGATGCAGAGAAACTTGCAGAATTATATAGGATCGTATTTGCTGTTTATCCGACACCTATGAATGACTCGGATTATGTAAAAAAAATGATCAGGTCAGGCACTATTTTTTATGTTGTTGAATGTAACAAACAGCTTGTAAGTACTGCTTCTGCAGATGTTAACAATACCTTTTACCATGCTGAGCTTACTGACTGTGCGACATTGCCGGAACATAGAAAATATGGATTGATGAAAAAACTCCTTATTCACCTCGAGGATGAACTAAAGAAGAGCGGGATATTTTGTGCATTCTCGATTGCCCGTGCCCTTTCCTTTGGCATGAATGCTGCTTTTTTTCAGCTTGGCTATCAATACAACGGAAGATTAACAAACAACTGCTATATATTTGACAAATTAGAGGATATGAATGTATGGGTAAAGGATTTATTAAAAAGTGAGATGACATATGATCTGCCGGTTTTTAAGCATGGTGCCGATTTTTAGGCAATAGAATGGCAGATTCATTTTTACGCTATGCCGAAAATCCAGCATTGAAATTAGGTTTCTATATCTGGCTAATAAAGCTAATTGTAAAAAAAGTATTTGCTGCAATCTCCCTTCTGATCTTTTTTCCTTCATTTCTGTTGGCATGAAACTTGCAAGATAAATGATGTACAGCAAAGAAGGAGGAATGATCATGCTACATGATTTATATAAACCGCAGCGTCATTGGAAAGACATTGAATTGTGGAAGGATGTACCTGAAGAAAAATGGAATGATTGGATCTGGCAGCTTACTAATACTATTCGCACATTGGATGATTTAAAAAAGGTTATTAACCTCACACCCGAAGAAGAGGAAGGGGTGAGGATTTCTACAAAAACAATTCCGCTAAATATTACTCCCTATTATGCAGCATTAATGAATCCCACCGATGTTAGATGTCCAATTCGGATGCAGTCTGTTCCAATTGGAAAAGAAATGTACAAAACAAAATATGATTTAGAGGATCCGCTTGAAGAAGATGAGGATTCACCCGTTGCCGGCTTGACGCACCGCTATCCTGACCGTGTGTTATTTCTGGTTACAAATCAGTGCTCAATGTATTGCCGATATTGTACGCGGAGACGCTTCTCAGGTCAGATTGGGATGGGCGTCCCTAAAAAGCAATTAGATGGAGCCATTGACTATATCCGAAATACACCAGAGGTTCGAGATGTGCTGCTCTCGGGCGGTGACGGACTTTTAATTAATGACAATATTCTTGAATATATTCTAAAAAATCTGCGTGACATTCCTCACGTTGAAATTATCCGGATCGGCACAAGAGCACCAGTTGTTTTTCCGCAACGTATTACAGAAAATCTTTGCAACATCCTAAAAAAATATCACCCTGTTTGGTTGAATACACACTTTAACACTTCCATTGAAATCACAGAGGAATCAAAACGGGCTTGTGAAATGCTTGTTGATGCAGGAGTTCCTGTAGGAAATCAGGCCGTTATTTTAGCAGGGATCAATGATAGTGTTCCGATCATGAAAAAACTTATGCATGATTTAGTAAAAATCAGGGTCCGCCCTTACTATATTTATCAGTGTGACCTCTCAGAAGGGATCAGCCATTTCCGTGCACCGATTTCCAAAGGTCTTGAGATCATCGAAGGGTTACGTGGACATACAAGCGGCTATGCTGTGCCAGCCTTTGTGGTTGACGCACCTGGGGGAGGCGGGAAAATTACCTTACAGCCGAACTATTTGATATCACAAAGTCCTGCAAAGACCGTGCTTCGTAATTTTGAAGGGGTTATTACCACCTATCCTGAGCCAGAAAACTATGTTGCGGGACGGGCGGATGATTATTTTCAATCCATTTATCAATCTCATGACCTAAAGCCGTCTAAATCAGGAATCAGCGGTTTATTAAACGATGAAAAGTTGAATCTGGTACCAGATACACTTGAGCGTTACGACCGTAGAGAAAGCTTCAAACAAAGCCCGACCTATTCAACTTTAAAAGAAAAGCGGGAAAAGCGTGATGAGCTGAAAGAGAAAAAATATCAGGCACAATTAAAAAAAGAAAAAAGCAAGGAATGAATGAGCTTGTAAGGAGGTTTGGAAATGAAATGTGAATGGTGTGAGCAATCGGATGCAAATGAAATTACTTGTACCGTTTATTGGGAATTGCCAGACGGCACACTCGCGATTGAAATAACAGAAACACCAGGGATGAAATGTTCGTCATGTGGAATGGAATATCAGACAGAAGAGACAATTCAACAGCTGGAGGATCAGCTGCTATTAATTGATACAACAAAGATTGGCAAGGAAATCTCATACGAAGCGTTAATGGCGCAGCCGAAATTTTTAAAAAGAAATTATTTTCGATTTTAATTATGTGACATAGTCCTGCACTTAAAATGAAAGGATTCGGTGACTTGGATGAAACGTTCGTTGCTAATTAAACCGATGATGAAAGATGCTTATCCAACAGCCACCCATGGTGATGGCATTTATTTATATGATGACACAGGTAAAAAATATATTGACGGCTCCTCAGGTGCTGTAACAGCAAGCATCGGCCATCGGGTCCCGGAAATTATTGAAGCCATGAATAATCAAGCAAAAAAGGTATCTTTTGTGTATCGCTCACAGTTTACCTCAGAGCCGGCAGAGATGCTGGCACAAAAACTAAATGAGCTTGTAGATGCAGGTGAGGACTACTGGTCATTTTTCGTCAATAGCGGATCAGAGGCAACAGAAACAGCGATGAAGATGGCGATCCAACATTGGCAGGAGCAAGGAGACTACAGAAAAACAAAAATCCTATCACGGTTTATTAGCTATCATGGCATCACCATTGGTGCGTTATCAATGTCAGGTCATGTGAAGCGGAGAGAACGGTTTGTACCGCTGCTGGAAGACTTTCCAAGTGCAGCGGCTCCATACTGTTATCGATGTCCATTTAACAAGACCTTTCCTGAGTGCCAGTTAAGCTGTGCCAATGATTTAGAAACAGCAATTAAGCGGATTGGAGCCGAGCATATCGCTGCCTTTATCGCTGAGCCGATCGTAGGAGCTGCTGGCGGGGTTATCGTTCCTCCAGAAGGCTACTATCAACAAATCTCAAAAATTTGTAAACATTATAATATTCTATTTATTGCTGATGAAGTAATGACTGGGATTGGGCGTACAGGAAAAATGTTCGGGATGGATCATTGGGAGATAAAGCCGGATATTATTGCCCTTGGCAAAGGAATGAGTGCAGGCTATACCGCGATGGCAGCAGCCCTTGCAAGTGAGAAGGTGATGACACCGATTTTACAAGGCTCGGGTTCGATTATGAGCGGCCATACCTATAGTGCCAATCCGCAATCTGCAGCTGTTGCTTTAGCAGTATTAAATTATATTGAAAAACATAGACTGCTAGATAAGGTGAATGATAACGGCGGCTATTTGCTGCAAAAACTAGAGGAAATAGCCGGAGATCTAAATATGATTGGGAATGTTCGCGGAAAAGGGCTGATGATTGGTGTCGAGTTTGTGTCCAACCGAATGACCAAGGAACCATTCAGCCAATCTGAAACAGTTACAAGCCGAGTTGTTGACAGAGCACGTGAGAAGGGTTTGCTTATTTATCCGGCATCTGCTGGTGAAGAGGGAGTTCATGGTGATGCAGTCATTATTTCTCCGCCGTTTATCATAACAAAACAAGAAATTGATCAGTTAGTACATCTTTTTAAAGAAACGGTCATAGAGATTCAAAGAGAATTAGATTGTTAGGGGGAAAGGACAGTGACGGCTCCAAAAAAATCAATCAGCAAAATAGGCACCCTTGAAGAAGCATTATCACATATTCATAATGGCTGTACTCTCATGTTTGGCGGTTTTGGGGGTATCGGTAATCCGCCATCATTAATCAATGGAATTCTCGAAAAAGGGATAACGGATTTAACATTAATCGGTAATGATACCGGATTTCCTGATATCGGGATTGGCCGGCTTGTAAGCCAAGGCAGAGCTACAAAATTAATCGTATCCCATATCGGCTCAAATCCAATCGCAGGACAATTAATGATGGAAGGAAAATTAGCAGTTGAATTTTCCCCGCAAGGTACGTTAGCGGAACGAATTCGTGCTGGTGGAGTTGGTCTTGGCGGGATCTTAACCGATGTGGGTCTTGATAGCATGGTGGAGAAAGGTAAGCAAAAAGTAACCGTTAATGGCAAGGAATTTCTGCTGGAAACCGCACTGACAGCAGATATTGCCATTGTAAATGCCAAAAAGGCAGATACCTTTGGCAATCTTATTTATGAAACAAGTGCCAGAAATACGAATCCGTTAGTTGCCATGGCCGGCAGATTTACCATTGCAGAGGGGGAAGAAATCGTTGAGATGGGTGAACTTGACCCGGAAATAATAGTGACGCCAGGGATTTACGTAGATCTTGTTGTTCAAAGTAATGGAGTGGATTGGAAGTGGGCTTGGGAGTAGCGTATGATCAAGACCAATGGGCTTTTCAGATAAAGGGGGGATTAAAGTTGAGCATGGATAAGGAGATCAGAAACCGAATCGCCAAACGAGCTGCAAAGGAAATTCAAAATGGGATGATCGTCAATCTGGGAATAGGGATTCCCTCTTTAGTACCCAACCATCTCCCTGAAGATGTACATGTCATGTTTCAAGCGGAAAATGGTATTCTCGGCATGGGAAAATCACCTGAAAAAGGAGAAGAGGATCCAACATTATGTAATGCTGGAGGCTTTCCTGTCACCATAAACCCTGGAGCGTCTTATTTTGACAGTGCAACGGCTTTTGGAATGATCCGTTCTGGTTACTTGGATGTTACAATTCTTGGCGGTCTTGAAGTTAGTGAAAAGGGCGATTTAGCAAACTGGATTGTACCTGGAAAAAGGGTACCGGGAATTGGCGGAGCTATGGAGCTGGCTAAAAAAGCGAAAAAAGTCATTGTCTTAATGAATCATTGTAATAAAAAAGGAGAACCGAAAATTTTGCAGGCATGTACATTGCCGTTAACTGCAAAGGAATGTGTCAGCATGATTATTACCGATATGGCTGTCATAGAAGTGACCAATCAAGGGCTCCTTCTAAAAGAAGTTATGGATCCTTTTACTGCCGAGGAAGTCGCTCAAAAAACTGGCGCTGCTTTAAATATTTCTGAAAACCTCAACGTGGTGAAATAAAAGGATATGGGACAGATAAAGGGGGATGAGTTGGTTGAGTGAGGAACGGAAGATGCTGCAATCCCATATAAATAAATGGTTAATAGCTAATCGAGAACATGGAATCAAGCTTTTGCAAAAGTTAGTGAGAGCAGCCAGCACGCAAGGAAATGAGGACCAAGCGCAAAAAATTGTTATGAAAGCCTTGTATAAAATAGGTTTAAAGGTGGATGTTTGGGAGCCTGATGGGGATGAGGTAATTAAGCATCCCTATTTTGCCTCGCCGCGAAATGAATTTAAAGGCAGTCCAAATGTTGTAGGTTTGCTAAAAGGCACCGGGGGAGGACGATCCCTTATTTTAAATGGTCATATAGATATTGTTCCTGAAGGAGATCCGCAGCAATGGGAATATGATCCCTTTGGCGGTGAAATCAGCAATGGAAGAATATATGGACGAGGTGCAACAGATATGAAAGGCGGTAATGTCTCACTTTTGTTAGCTTTATCCGCTCTGCGTGCACTTGGAATTCCTTTGAAAGGGGATGTGATTTTTCAAAGTGTCATTGAGGAGGAAAGCGGCGGCTTGGGTACATTAGCTGCTATTCTACGAGGATATAAGGCAGATGCAGCAATTATCCCTGAACCGACAAACATGAAAATCTTCCCGAAGCAGCAGGGATCCATGTGGTTTAGAATCCAGGTGAAAGGCCGCTCAGCACATGGAGGAACACGCTATGAGGGAGTTAGCGCAATTGAAAAAGCCCTTTTTGTTGTTGAACATATTAGACAGCTGGAAAAACGGAGAAATGAACGGATTACTGACCCTCTTTACAGTAAAATCCCGATCCCGATACCCATTAATATAGGGAAAATTGAGGGGGGAGATTGGCCTTCTTCTGTCGCTGATCTTGTAAAACTAGAAGGACGGATGGGAATTTCACCAGAAGAAACAATGGAGGCAGCTAAACATGAGCTGGAATGCTGGATGAACGAACTTAAGGAAATTGATTCTTGGTTTTCAGAGCATCCAGTTACAATTGAATGGTTTGGTGCTAGGTGGGTTCCAGGTTCAATTGATATCGAGCATGAATTAGTAAAATATTTATCAGCAAGCTTTCGTGAGGTAGTGGGACATGAGCCTGTGATCGAAGCCTCTCCATGGGGGACAGACGGGGGATTACTAACAAAGGTGGGAGCGACACCAACCATCGTATTTGGCCCAGGGGTTACAGAAAAAGCTCATTTTCCAAATGAGTATATTGAGATTGATAAGATGTTTGAAGCCGCTGAAATTATTGCGTTAACGATTGTGGACTGGTGTGGAACTTCTCCTGAATCTTGCAGAACATTGTCCCAAGTTAAAAACATGGAATCATAATAAAATAGCTGATAGACACTCCATCCATCTTTCGAAAAATGACAAAAATAATCGATCCTTTAATGATACCATAAAGTCCCATCACTGGTTTCTAAAAATTCCCCTTCAAATCATGTAGATATTTTGTGACATACCTTTTTCCTACTTTCAAGAGATGAAAATAGTACTTATCAGGTAAAGGATTTAAGGAAAAATGGTCCATTTGTTGAATGGAAATGCCTCTGTATAATATTACCTAAACCTAGTTAAATTTTAATTACCTAAAAAGTGTAAAGTGTAGTAAAAATATAGAAGGGAAAGGTACTTGTGAGGGTTTTTGAAGCAAAAAAATTAATCGAAGCAATGGAAGTAAGGGCCAAGCAGTACCAGGAACTTCTCGATAATCTTGAACAAGTAAAAAAGCAATGCTGGAATGTTGTGAATTTGGGAGAGCATTTTAAAGGTGAAGGCGCTGAGGCAGTTAAAGGGTTTTATCAAGCTCAAATCGATGTAATAGAAGCATGGGTGCTTCTTATCAATAAACGGATTGCTTTTTTTTGCGGTATTGAAGGAACGATAGAAGACCTAGATTTAGCAGGAAACACGATCATCCATGTTCCTTTTCTTGAAAATGATTTGCCTAACGCTGTAAATCTCTCTGAAGAAATTGTCTTAAACCAATATTTTGAATTAACAAAGATCCTAAAAAAGATAGAGGACTTAATTGATATAGATGCTTTCTCAAACAGCCGTTTTGAAGAAAGTCAGGATCGTGCTGAAAAGCAACGTAGAGACACACTAGCTGCATTAGATCACCTGGATCGTGAACTGATGGCTGAATACAAGTCGATAAATAAGGACGAGGAATATGTAATTTCACTTTTTCGACATCTCCAACAGGCTACAAGTCAAGGGGTGCAACTCTCTCCTATTCGTTTCAACGCTGAAGCCTATAAAGCAAGCAATGTATTTCAATTAAAAAAAGATACAGAACAACAAGCAAAGGATTATCTCTCCTATAAAGAGGAACAGAGCAATTTTAGGAATCAATTGAAATCCAAAAAAGAAACATAAATAATTCCGATGAAAACCTTAATAAGCTAATGCTTTTTAAGGTTTTTTCAATTTATTTAAAAATAAAAAGGAAAAAGGTATTGAAAAGCGCTTACATCTATTTTATACTACAATAAACCGATTTACTAAACCGATTTATAAATAAACTGAAAGGAATTATCCATGAATAATGTAATCGTTCCATTAAATGCTTTTAATAGAAATGAAGTATTGGAGAAAGGCCAAGCTGCATTTGTTAAAGACATTGCTTTATCCGGTGCATTTGGCATTGAGATTCGAAGAGAATTATTTTTGGAGGGGGATATAGCTCTCGAGCTAGTAAAAAGAGAAATAGAAAATGAACAATTATTTACCGTTTTCTCCTCTCCTATTGAAGTATGGGGAGTTGACCATACGTTAAATAATCTGCTTCTTCAAAGGACAATTGAGGAGGCGAAGCTTCTTGGAGCACAATGGCTAAAAGTCTCATTAGGACATTATCACCAGGAACATTCGAACGTAAGTGAATTAAAGGATCTACTAAAAAAAGAATCTATTCAACTATTTGTTGAGAATGATCAAACGAAGCATGGTGGTAATGTTGAATGCTTGAGAGTCTTTTTTGAAAACGCTTCGAATTATGAAGTGCCAGTGAAAATGACATTTGATAGCGGAAATTGGTATTACACTGAACAATCGATTCAAAAAGCTCTTGAGCAATTATCACCATATGTCGGTTACTTGCATCTCAAACATGTTGAGAATCGTGGAGGTTCCCTTGTGACGCTGCCGCTTATGGATACAAGTGACGCAGAATGGCGAAAAATAGTGAGACTTTTTCCCCATCATTTGCCAAAGGCATTGGAGTTTCCGATCGATCCAGTTTCAAAAACGAAGGATTTTATTAAGTTGGTTCAAGAAGCAGTTCTTGAAGAAAGCGAGGGAATTATATGAATCAATTCGATGTCATCACATTCGGTGAAGCAATGGCCATGTTTATCGCAGATGAGCAAGGTCCGCTTCATGAAGTGAATCATTATACACGCGGTCTTGCCGGTGCGGAAACAAACGTTGCGATTGGCCTTGCCAGATTAGGTCTTCGTTCAGGCTGGGCCAGCAAGGTAGGTAATGATTCATTTGGGAAATTTATTATTCAACGGTTAAAAGAAGAGCATGTTAATATTGATCATGTTATTATCGATGAAAATTATCCTACAGGTTTTCAAGTAAAGTCAAAGGTTTCGGAAGGAGATCCTGAAGTCCAATATTTTCGTAAAGGCTCTGCAGCAAGTCAAATGGGTGTAAATGACCTTCAGGAAGCTTATTTTTTAAAAGCTATTCATTTGCATATGACGGGAATTCCGCTTGCATTATCCAGCAGTACGCGAGAGTTTGCGAAGCATGCACTTACCTTAATGAAAAGCAATAATCGGACTGTATCCTTTGATCCTAATTTACGTCCGTCACTATGGCAATCAACACAGGAAATGGTGAGAGAAACGAATGAAATTGCCTTTCAAACTGACACCTTTCTTCCAGGACTAGCAGAAGGTGTAATCTTAACAGGTTACAAAGCTCCTGAAGATATTGCCGCATATTACTTAGATAAAGGCGTCAAGTTAGTTATCATAAAGCTGGGTGAAGAAGGGGCTTATTATAAAACCATAAACGATGAAGGAAGAATAAATGGATATAAAGTTGACCATGTCATTGATACGGTTGGCGCCGGCGACGGGTTTGCAGTAGGGGTGATCAGCGGATTATTAAACAATATGTCAATCTCGGAAGCTGTAAGGAGAGGGAATGCCATTGGCGCATTGGCTGTGCAATCCCCTGGGGACAATGACGGTTATCCAACCACTCATCAGTTAGAGCAATATATGAAAAACCATTTACAAGGAGTGAAGTAAAATGGAAAACAAATTAGCAAAACAAAGATGGCTTCGTTTAATCCCTGTTGTTTTTATTACGTACAGTCTTGCTTACTTAGATCGGGCAAACTATGGCTTTGGTGCGGCAGCAGGTATGGCCGAGGATTTACAAATTACACCGGCCATCTCCTCATTATTAGGCTCCTTGTTTTTCCTAGGGTACTTCTTTTTCCAAATTCCTGGAGCACATTATGCGGAAAATAAAAGTGCGAAAAAGCTTGTTTTTTGGTCATTAATTTTATGGGGTGGATTAGCAACTGCGACAGGTCTCGTTAGCCATGTCGGTTGGCTAGTTGTCATAAGGTTTACACTAGGTGTTGTTGAAAGCGCAGTTATGCCAGCAATGCTTGTATTCCTTAGCCACTGGTTTACAAAAGCGGAGCGTTCTCGTGCTAATACCTTTTTAATTCTAGGTAATCCTGCAACTGTATTATGGATGTCAATTCTTTCCGGCTATCTGTTGGAAGCGTATGGCTGGAGATGGATGTTTATTATTGAAGGTCTTCCAGCAGTCATTTGGGCGTTTATTTGGTGGAAAGTTGTCAATGATGAGCCAAAAGAAGCAAAATGGCTTACAGAACGTGAAAAAGCCTTGCTTCAAGAAGAGCTTGAGAAAGAACAGCAAGGATTGAAACCGGTTAAAAATTATGCAGAGGCATTTAAGTCGAAAGCAGTTATTCTATTATGTGCTCAGTATGCACTATGGAGTGTAGGAGTATATGGTTTTGTTATGTGGTTGCCATCCATCATTAAGGCTGCCCCAAATATGGATATCGTTGAAACAGGCTGGCTATCATCTGTCCCTTATATTTTGTCGATTATTCTCATGTTAACGGTTTCTCACTTCTCAGATAAATTGCAAAACAGGAAAGAGTTTGTTTGGCCATTTCTACTAATTGGAGCACTGGCTTTCTATGGCTCATACTTAGTCGGAACAAGCAACTTCTGGTTATCATTCTTCTTGTTGATCATAGCTGGCGGTGCAATGTATGCTCCATATGGTCCATTCTTTGCGATTATTCCGGAAATACTGCCTCGGAATGTAGCAGGTGGGGCAATGGCCTTAATCAACAGCATGGGGGCTCTTGGTTCGTTTGCTGGTTCTTACTTCGTCGGGTATTTAAATGGAGCAACTGGAAGTTTTAGCGCATCGTATATCTTTATGGCAGGATCGCTATTCCTATCAGCCCTATTAACAATTTGGGCGGTAAATGCCGCAATAAAGCCTCAAGATGTGAAAAGCGGTAAGATGGTTGCTTCATAATAAACTAAAAAAGTTACAGTAAAGGATGCCCAAAAAGCTACGGGTATCCTTTTTTCTGTTTTTCTAGCTTATTTCACTATTAATAGGTAAAATAAAAGAATAAAAATGCAAAAAGAGGACGATTTCATGGCTATAACGATGGCGGATGTGGCGAAACGTGCAGGAGTTTCAAAAAGCACGGTTTCACAATTTTTAAATAAACGATATGAATATATGAGTGAGGAAACAAGATATAAAATAAGGGATGCGATCAAAGAGCTTGGTTACCAGCCAAATTATGTGGCAAGAAGCCTAAAGCAAAAGCGGACATCGATGATTGGAATTATTGTCGCCAATATTATGCACCGTTTTTCAACTGAAGTTTGCAGGGCTTTGGAGGATTACTTTAATAATTATGACATGAATGCAATTATATGCAACGCAGATAATGACCCTGAAAAAGAACGAAAATATATCGAAATGCTTCGTGCCAAACAAGTGGATGGGTTAATCATTTTTCCAACTGGTCAAAATATAGAGCTCTATCAAGAAATGATAAATGCTGCCTATCCTGTAGTATTTATGGACAGAAAAGTCAAAGACTTAATTGTTCCAACTGTTGTTGTAAATAATAAGGAAGCAACCAAGCACGCGGTAGAGCACTTAATTAAGAAGCAATACACAAAAATAGCCATTGCTACAGAAGAATTGACGATCTCTACAAGATATGAACGGAAGCAAGGCTATATGGAAGCATTAAAAAATAACAATATGCCTGTATTGGAAGAATATATGATAAGTACTCCCATACATTTGATGGCAGAGGAGCTCGAAAAATTGTTTTCATTAGAAGAACCTCCAACTGCCCTTGTTGCAGCAAATGACTTAGTGTTTTTGGAAGTACTTAAATTTGCGAAAGAAAACGATATCAAAATTGGGAAACAGCTCGGTTTAATTGTGTTTGATAATATCCCTTTTGCGAACCTTGTTAGCCCCACAGTTACTACCATCAGCCAGCCTGCTTACGATATGGGGAAAAAAGCAGCAGAGCTGTTATTAAAGCTGATTAATAAAGAAGAAGTAACCTACAAAAATACTGTATATTCTTGTGAACTGTATGTAAGAGAATCGACAAAGGGTCCAGGAAACTTTCTATAATTAAATAATTGAAAAACTGTTAAGCAGTGGATTCCATATTGGAATCGCACTGCTTTTTTAGTGGTAAAAAGAGAGTTTTTATAAATAAATTTTGGATATTACATAATGAGACAAAATACTTATTTTTAACATAGTATAATATAATCACTAATAGTGATATATAGGTTTTTATTCTTGTTTTTTATTTAGTGCATTATATCTAATGAACTAGATTTTTCCAATGTGAGGGGAATAGGTTTGCTTATTTCAGTAAATAGTAAATATGTAGTTCTATCCCTAGCTTTTTGATGGAGGTGATTGACTATGGAAGAAAAACCGTTGCATTACGATGGTAGTGTTCAAAATGGAGAAACCTCAAGTGACTTAACCTCTTATGAGCCCGTTAAATTGACTGATGAAATGAGAAAGATGATTAGCAGCAACCCTTACGTGATTGAAAATAATCAATAATTTGCAAAAAGGATTTGTCATACACGGGCAAGTCTTTTTTTCGATTGTTTTTAGGCAAAAAATTTGCTTGGAAGTATAATCTTTTATAAAATTACTTTGAATTAAAATAATATTAATTCAGTGTATGTTGAATAAACCATCATTTTTTGTGAAAAATATGATCGTTAATTTATTTGAAAGGAAAGGTAGATACATGACAAAAGTATTGTATATTACAGCTCATCCACATGATGATACACAATCTTACAGTATGGCAGTAGGGAAGGCTTTTATTGACACTTATAAAGAAGTAAATCCAGACCATGAAATTGTCAATCTAGACCTATACAAGGAAAATATTCCTCAAATTGATGTCGATGTTTTCAGCGGTTGGGGCAAACTTCAAACTGGAAAAGGATTTGAGGAGCTGTCAAATGAAGAAAAAGCAAAGGTTGGACGTCTTTCAGAACTATGTGAACAATTCATTTCCGCAGATAAATATGTATTTGTAACTCCTTTGTGGAATTTTTCCTTCCCGCCAGTTATGAAAGCATATCTTGATGCTGTTTCTGTAGCAGGAAAAACATTTAAGTATACGGCAGAAGGTCCAATCGGTTTATTAACTGATAAAAAAGCCTTACATATTCAAGCACGCGGAGGCATTTATTCAGAAGGACCAGCAGCTGAAATGGAAATGGGGCACCGCTACCTGAATATTATGATGCAATTCTATGGTGTGCCATCCTTTGAAGGAATATTTGTTGAAGGTCATAACGCAATGCCTGAAAAGGCTCAAGAAATTAAAGAAAATGCAATTGCACGTGCAAAAGATGCAGCTCATACGTTTTAAAGATCTGAGAGTCAACTTTGATGGTTGGCTCTTTTTTGTGTTATTGGATAAAGGAGGGCTTACGATCAGCGCTCGGCCGAAAGATATCGACATTCCAAAGTGAGAATAACAGCGACTTCCTTAAGCAAGTAAAGTGACTTTCACATTTCTTATTGTAAAGCCCTTTCATTTGCTTTATAATAGTTTCATAAATCGATTTAGTAAATAAGGTAATAAAGCTTTAGAGGAGTAAATATGTATATTCAACTAGCGTTAGATCGATATTCGATTGATGAAGCGATTGATCTTGCAAAGGCTTCAGAGGAATTTGTAGATTGGATTGAAGTGGGAACTTCTTTAATCAAAGAATACGGTATGGAAAGTGTAAAAAGGATAAAAAACGCTTTTCCTCATAAGGTGATTGTTGCAGATATAAAGACAATCGATAATGCATTGTACGAATTTGAAATGTGCTTTCGTGCTGGGGCAGATGTAGCCACCGTAATGGGGGTGTCTCCAAATGCGACGATCAAAGCCTGTGTCGAAACGGCTGAAAAAATGGGCAAGAAGGTAATGATTGACTTACTGAATACAAATGATGAACAAAAAGAAGAATTGCTTAAATACAAACAAGCCATCTTTTGTGCACATGTCAGTAAAGATGAGCAGGAGATGTCTGGAAAATCAGCAATTAATATTAGCCATATGTATGACTGGACTGGAATGCTAGCGGTCGCAGGGGGAATAAATTTAGAGTCGTTTGATCAATTTCAAGAGATAAAGCCTGATGTTGTGATTATTGGTTCAGCCATTACGAAGGCGCAAAATCAACGATTGGCTGCAGAAATGTTTATGAAAAAGATCAATCAATGGAGGGAGAAACGATGAAAACAGTAGAAAGCATTCTTTCAGAAATTCAAGGTGTTATAACTCAAATAAGTGATGAAAGCCTGCAAAGCATTGCCGTAAAATTAGCCGATGCAAACAGAATATTTGTAATTGGTGAGGGTCGTTCAGGCTTTATGGGAAAATCATTTGCCATGAGACTAATGCATTTAGGAGCAACTGTTTATGCTGTAGGGGAAACGATTACCCCTTCTATTGCTGAGGGAGATCTTCTTGTTGCCGTTTCAGGCTCAGGGAAAACAAAGAGTGTTGTTTCCACTGCAGAAAAAGCGAGTGAGCTAAATTGTCATGTTGTTGCTGTTACAACAGCCCTCGAGTCACCGCTTGCCCTTCATTCAACAAATGTGCTTCATATACCAGCATCCACAAAATATCGGGTTGAAGGGGAGAGACAGTCTATACAGCCTCTCGGTTCTTTATTTGATCAATCAGTCCACATTGTGTTTGATAGCATTTGCTTACTCTATTCTAACTTAAAAAAGCATGGCCACAATGAGGCGTTTCTCCTTCATAGCAATTTAGAGTAAAAATAAGGAGACTGTTCTCCCTGAGACAGTCTCCTACTGTTTAACACAAATTTACGAGCAGAATAAACCTGCTGATGGAAGGCTCACCTTATCGAATATTAGAAAGCTCTTTTATTGGCTTGAGCATATATTCATCAAAAATAATGATTTTTGAAGAATAAGTGATATGCTCATTGTATGATCGCAGCATTTGATGATAAAAGGCCACCAAACACTCAGCATATAGAATATTCTCTTTTGAAAACAATCCGGAACGATTAATTAGCACATTTTCATATTTTTCAATGATTCTTCTTATCGGTTTTATTATTTTTTTTGCATCTCTTATTTGATAAACTTCACGAACCTGTTCGGTTAACAATTTGGCATCTTGTCTTAAACGCTCCCCTAGTTTTTTATTGATAAGATCGACATCATGGAGGAACTCTTCTTCAAAGATAAATTGCTTCAGCATGATTAAGTCTGATTGGACCGGCTCGTTTAAAAAGCTTAAATAAATCCTCAGTGTATTATAAGCATCATACATTGGATGATGCTTTTCCCCGATAAATTGTAATCCATAAAAAGATAAAGCATCTTCAACAGAAACATTATGCTTAGCAACTCTCTTTTTAAAAATTTGCTGAAAATCGATATACCGTTTTTCAATCTTAGTGATAGTACGAAGAGGGACGTTGTGTTTATCTGCATCGATTTTCAAGCGAGATAAATCACTGGTTGACCAAGAAAAATAACGGGATTTTTTCACGCCGCCAACCCAGTCAAGAAAATCGGCAAAGACTAGTTTAAAATTGTCGGCATGAGCCAAGTCTGCATCTTCGATTCCTGTTAATGCTTTGCAAAATTCCGATAGCGGTTCCTGATTTTCTGGTTTAATCATACGATCAAAATAACAGATTTCTTCAGTTTCAAGATCATATTTCACAGCCCCTAAACGGATAGCTTCCATATTTTCAAAAGCCATACCGGAATTAGAACAAAGCATTTCAAAATCAAAAAAGACATATTGCTTTATTTCTGCCATATATCTTCATCCTCCCCAACAGGTTATTATAATAGGGAAATGGGAGAAGGGAAAGTTCCAATTACTGGTTCTGATTTCTTTTGATTGGGACCTATTATTGAAAACTTAAGCAAGATGAGCTTAAACAACCCAAATATATGACCAAATTTGAAAGTTGTCCACTTAATGTTTTATGATAATAGAAAAAGCTTATATGGGAGATAGCAGTGATAAATTGTATAGCAGTAAGTCATAATCTGGAATTAATCATAAATTGTCCGCTAGATGAACTGGATCAAGAGCATATTAAATGGTTTTGGATTGATTTTAATAAACCGACTGATGAAGAAATCGGAGAGCTGGATCGTTCTTTACATTTTCATCCGTTAGCAATTGAAGACTGTATTCACAAGTTGCAAAGACCAAAATTGGATTACTATGAGGATTATTGCTTCTTTGTCACACATAGTTTAAATCCGTATGAGGTTGAGAAAGAAGAGATTAACTTTTTTCTAGGGGAAAATTATATTGTTTCGTTTCACCATCAAGAATCCAAGCCGGTCTATGATGTTTGGGAACGATTAAAAGCTGCAAAAAAGGTAAGCAAATGGGATCAAATCCTCGTCCTTTATCATATTATTGATAAGCTGGTTGATAATTATTTTCCGATCGTCTACCAATTAGAAGAAGCATTGGATCAAATTGAAAACAATACGGCAGAAAAATCGATGGAGCAGCTTCTTGAACAATTGTTTGACACCAGGCACTATTTGCTCAAGCTTAGGCATACTGTAATACCGATGAGGGATTTACTTTATCGGATGCTTAATTCACATCGGTTAAAAGGTATCAAGCTAAAGCAAGAGTATTTCGCAGATATTTATGATCACCTGTTAAAGTTAACGGAAATGATTGAAGCAAACCGGGAATTAACAAATGATATTAGGGATAGCTATCTTTCATTAAACTCACATCAAACCAATCGCATTATGAGAGTGTTAACGGTCATTACAACGATCTTCATGCCGCTTACGTTTATTGCAGGGGTGTACGGTATGAACTTTGAAAATATGCCTGAATTAAGATGGGATATAGGCTATTTCGTCATATTGTTTATCATGCTTGGCATTGGCATTGGGATGTTCTTTTGGTTTAAAAAGAAAGGCTGGTTTAATTAAAAATAGGATGACGCCTCATGAGGTGTCATCCTATTATAACTCTCTTTAAAAAAAACGCTTCTTCCAAAAAATTACCGCAGTAATGCTTGATAAAATAAAAGAAATGATAATCGCTACAAAAAAGGAGTATGGGTAGTTTTGAAATGGAATCGGCACATTCATTCCGTAAAAGCTTGCTACCATGGTAGGCAATGCCATGATAATCGTAATCGATGTCAAAAACTTCATAACAATATTGACATTATTAGAAATGACCGATGCAAATGCATCCATCATCCCGCTTAAAATGGTCGTGTGGGTTTCTGCCATTTCAATAGCCTGCTGATTCTCAACAATAACATCCTCAAGTAATTCTTGATCATCCTCATACATTTTCAAATAATTGCTTTTAAGCATTTTCTGCATTACTATATTGTTTGACTTTAGTGAAGTTGTAAAATAAACTAAGCTTTTTTGCAAATTTAATAAGGAAAAAAGCTCTTTATTTTTCATCGATTGATGTAGTTCATTCTCAATCGTATCTGTCTTTTTACTGATTTGCTTAAGATACTTTAAAAAGGAAGTTGCCATCAGATAGAGGATTTGCAATGAAAACCTCGTTTTTTTGTATGTGAAAAATTGTTTTACTTTATTTTGTTCAAACAAATGAAAAATCGGATTGTCTTTTAAACAGACGGTAATAAAACAATGTTTCGTGATAATCATACCTAATGGAATCGTGTCATATATAGGGATGTCATTTTCGTCCTGTGACACCAATGGAATATTGACGATAATAAGCATATTGTCGTCGTCTTTTTCGATTCTGGACCGTTCCTCCTCGTCTAAAGGATCTTTTAAAAAGTCCAAAGGAATCTGCAATTTATTGGCTACCTCACTGATTTCCTGTTCGGTAGGCGATACGAGATTAACCCAGCATCCATTGCAAATCTCATTTGTTTCTTGATGAACTCCATGTTCATTTGTTAAGTAAATTTTAATCATACAAACCTCCTCAATTTTTAGAGGAAGTCAAAAATGGCCCTGTCATACATAAGGAGTTGAATTTTTATCAGTATTCACCCTTAAGAGGATTGGTTCGTTCATGACTTCCTCATTTGTCGACCCGGGCTCTGGTTCATTACAGCATTGACTACTCATAAAATTTCAACTCCTTTTCCTGTATAATAAGAAGAATCCCTTACATATCATACTCCGACTGCTCATGATTGTAAACTTGAAGTTTTTATCATGAATCATGGAAATGGCTGTCTCATTGCATGATCCAACAAGAGACAGCCTTCATCTTTTACTAATTAACCTAATTCATTTCTGTGCCATTTGATTTCTTTTATCTGTCTGTAAGTAAAAAAGACGCCATTCGAAACTGAATAGCATCTTTTTGGTCATTTTTTAGAGAAGAGCCATTTAAAAAATGGATGAAGCTCCTTATCGACAATTTTTAATTCATCCATGATTAGTTTCTCTTCGTTGTCCGTAATCCAACTTTTTAATTCTTTTTTATTATTAAATTGGGTATAGTATGTTTCTCCACCTTTTCCAACCGCATTGACAACATACCTGCATGTATTCCCCATAATGCCCACCTTTAGATAATGTATTGTACTATTTGCATTATAACAAGGTTTAAAATTATTTCTAGTCTTTTTTTAAAAAAATTCACCGTAAACTGCACATTTACAAATTGCTAAAAAAATTAATAAACATGAAAAATTAATGGAAACGAGAAAAAATTAAAAGCATGTTATGCTAAAATAGTTGGAGAGAAGCTTGGTCAAAGGATGTGGCGTTGTGAATCGCATTAGAATCGTTATTCCAACTATGATTGCTGTTTTGATCATGGCAATGTGGTTGCTTGAAAAGGATTTTTCAACTATATCAATTTATGTACGTGTTTTCATTGCACTTGGAGGGGCACTTTTATCAGGTGTATTAACTTTTATTCTTATGAAACAGGATGTTAGTGGCAGTGATAAGAAACCTAATTAATAAATGTGTATGGAATCGGCTATGATTCGCAATAAGGAGTGGCAAAATGAATTTCAAACTTTTATTTATTAGTCTAATTGTAACGATCATGATAACGGCGTGCTCTGGAAAAGCTAATGTTGTTGAAAAAATGAACGAGCATACAACACATGAAGAACATGTCATCCATGATATTCGTGAGGAAACGAAAAATAGTGATGATATGCCTCAATTTTTAAAAGATAAACCAGAGGATATGCAAATTCTCTATTTATCAGCAGCAAAAAATAGAGAACTGCTAGAAAAAATTCCATGCTATTGCGGCTGTGGTGAATCTGCAAATCATAAAAATAACTATGATTGCTTTGTTTATGAGAACAAGGATAATGGAGCAATTGTCTGGGATGATCATGGAACAAAATGTGGGGTTTGTCTTGAAATTGCTGCCCAATCAATCATAGATTATCAAGAGGGAAAAAGCATAAAAGAAATTCGCTCTAAAATAGAGAACATGTACAAAGAGGGCTATGCAAAGCCTACTCCAACTCCAGAAGTGTAAAGTTAAGGAGCTGTCTTAACCTTTAAGGCAGCTCTTTAAATTTTCCTCATAATTGACCAAGCCTCTATAGAAAATTGCTTTTCTTTACCATTTTCATCTTCAACATTTATAATATTTCTTGTACTCTATCTTTTTTTTATGATATTTTTACCTAAAAGGGAAGGAGCAAGTAAATTGATCAAACTTAGTTTTTTCGAACGTTCCGATTTTAACCAGCTTATATCCTGGATCGATTCACCAGAGTTTTTACTCCAATGGGGAGGTCCTGTTTTTAATTACCCTTTAACAGAAAGCCAGTTAGAAACATACATAAAGAATGCAAACGGAGAACATGCCAATACATTCGTATACAAGGTCGTGAATGATAAAACATCAGCTGTGATTGGCCATATTTCTTTAGGTCAGGTTGATAGGAAGAATAGATCTGCAAGAGTAGGGAAGGTGTTAATAGGTGATCAAAAGGCTAGGGGACAAGGCATAGGGCAACAAATGATGACTGAAATCCTTAAAGTGGCATTTGATGACCTTCATTTGCACCGGGTTAGTCTTGGTGTGTTTGATTTTAATACAGCTGCGATTGCTTGCTATGAAAAAGCGGGATTTAAAAAAGAAGGCTTACTTAGAGATGCAAGAAAAATAGGTGATGAATATTGGAGTCAATGGGAAATGAGCATTCTTGAGGCTGAGTGGTTTAACAAAGAAAATACAAACCATGCGATCAAAAAATAGAAAAGAATCAAGGCTAATCTATTAATCTAGTAGATTTCCGCCTTTTTTGTTAGTTGCTATACGAATTAATTATTCGCTCTCTTAATGTTCTGCGTACGATAAAGAGAACAATCTATTAAGAGAGGATGAATGTTATGCTAGGTTTATCCATGATTCAACTCGTCCGCCGTGCAGGCGGAAAGCTTGATCGTGATATGCGTCAAGAGCTCGTTCAATTTTACCGTCCCTTTCGAAAAATCCCATGCTTCTTACAGCGTCCCTATGAGACAATGAAGAAAAAGGACAAAAGTCTGCCGGTAATTATTGAGTTTGAGCAGGATGCGTTTGATCATGGTATTAATGATGTAAAAAACACGAAATGCCGCTCCCTTCATCAGTTCCCTTCGATGTCTAGTTGTTCTGCCAAGCTTTCACTTGAGAAGATAGAGCATTTACTAGATAACTGCCTTCATATCAAGAAAATCTACTATGATAAAAAAGTAACAACACTTCTTGATACAGCTACTCCATCTATCCACTCAGATCAACTGCAACAAACAGGTTTAACTGGAAATGATGTAACGATCGCTGTCATCGATACTGGGGTGTATCCCCACCAAGATTTAGAAGGAAGAATCACTGGTTTTAAGGATTTTATTAATAACCGAACAGCTCCTTATGATGATAATGGTCATGGGACCCATTGTGCCGGAGATGCTGCGGGCAATGGACTCTTATCAGGCGGCAAATATAAAGCTCCTGCACCTGAGGCAAACATCGTAGGAGTTAAGGTTCTTGATAAAATGGGTTCAGGCTCCCTTTCAACCGTTATTGCTGGAATTGATTGGTGTATTCAAAATAAAACCCAATTAAAGATCAATATTCTTTCATTATCATTAGGGTCAACTGCTACACAGC
Organism: uncultured Metabacillus sp.; assembly: GCF_947503125.1. Taxonomy (GTDB): domain Bacteria; phylum Bacillota; class Bacilli; order Bacillales; family Bacillaceae; genus Metabacillus. Next base: position 19,397 of record NZ_CANNCR010000004.1, on the reverse strand, counting down.
CTGCTGCTGATGATCCGGTAGTAAAAGCTGTTGAAAAAGCATGGGATAATGGCTTGGTTGTATGTGTCGCTGCTGGTAACTCAGGGCCTTCCCAAGGTACAATAGCAAGCCCGGGAATAAGCCCTAAAGTAATTACAGTAGGAGCTGCAAACGACCATAACTCCATTGATCGTACTGATGATGTGGCAGCAGACTTCTCTAGTCGCGGACCAACAATTGATGGTTTGGTAAAACCTGATTTATTAACACCTGGAGTCAACATTATTTCATTACGTTCACCACGATCTTTTATTGATAAGACAAATTCTGGAGCACGTGTCGATACAAACTACTTCTCACTCTCAGGTACTTCAATGGCCACACCTATTTGTGCGGGTGTTGCTGCACAACTTCTTCAAAAAGAACCAACATTAACTCCTGACCAAGTGAAACAAAGACTAATAGGTGCATGTGAAGATTTGGGACAACCACCTAATATACAAGGTCATGGCTATTTAAATGCCGCAAAATTGTTATTAACAGTTTAAAGTGAGGAAAACGGTAACATTTTTAACGATGTTGCCTTTTTTCATTTTAATGAATGTACTCCTTTTCCATGATCCAATTATTTTGCCTGAAAAAAATGCTTATCCACTCCGGTAGTATATCTTGGATGCTATCGATTATTTTAATAGGCATTCATACAGCATTTGGTCATTCTGTTTTCGAACCAACTCTGCTTCCGGTCCTTATAGGAATCTTGTTACTTTTGTGGATGGCAATAATGATTATTGCATTCATGCTATTTATAGGGGAAACAAGAACATATCTATGCAAGAAAATCAAAAACTGCTTGAAAAATAGGGGACTGCTTAATTAACAGATAAGTGATAAAAGTTTGGCCAAACTCCAATCCACTTTAAACTCTTCAAGCTTGCTAAGGAGACTTTGCCTTTTTTATTTTCATTATTTAAATAATTTATTTATTCTTTGCAAAGAATAAACATCATATTGAAAATGTATTCCTTGGAGGAAGTAAGCTATGACAGAAAATCATAAAATGCTGACATCTGCTGAGATTGCCTGTATTTGGACTGCTTTTATGAACGATAGTATGTCCAAGTGTATTCTAGGATATTTTTTAAAACATGTTGAAGATGAGGAAATTCGTTCAATTGTTCAATATACATATGACCTTTCAGCCACCCATATTGAAAAATTAACAAGCTTATTTCAAAAAGAAGGAATCCCCTTACCGACAGGGTTTACAAATGAAAAGGACATAAATAATAATGCTCCCCGTCTTTACACCGATTTGTTTATGCTTACTTATATTAATCATATGGCAAAAGTAGGTTTATTTGCATACAGCGGTTTTATTGCCATGAGCGCAAGAAAGGATATTAGAGCTTATTTTAGAGAAGGACTTCAAGAAACCTCAAATTTATATGATGAAAGTTCAGATGTTGCCCTTTCAAAGGGAGTATTTGTTCGTGCTCCCTATATCGCGTATCCATCTAAAACTGATTTTGTCGATAATAAAAAATATTTAAGCGGGTTTTCAATATTTAGTAAACAGCGTCCGCTAAATACAATTGAAATTTCCCATTTATTTATGAATATCCAAACAAACGTGATCGGAAGTAAGCTTGCCATTAGCTTTGCACAAATTTCACCTGACGAAAAAATACAAAAATGGATGATCAGAGGCAGTGAAATTTCCAAAAAACATGTTCAAATATTTACAAAAGCATTAATTAACAATAATATCCAACCACCTATTTCATCAGATATATCCATTTCAGATTCAACCATAGCACCATTTTCAGATAAGTTGGCCATGTTTCATATGTCCCTATTAAGCACAGCCGGAATTGGCAACTATGCAACAGCGGCATCTGCAAGTCAAAGAAGCGACCTAGTTTTGAATTATGAACGTTTATCATTAGAAATCGCTCAATATGCTAAGGACGGCGCTGATATCATGATTCAAAACAACTGGTTAGAACAGCCCCCAGGAACGTTAGATAAAGAAAAACTGTCGAGAATGAAAGAAACATAATCGATTGATCAAATTAAAATGTATTTTTTTCGAATTCGTAGATAAAACGTACATTGATTTTTGCTTATGCAAGCATCTTGAAGATTGCCTTTTATGTTCTCTGTTGTATAATAATAGTAATCAAAGCAGAATACATTAAAAAAGACCGCTGGTGCTGGAACACCAAACGGTCCTGCAATAGACGGTTCCTTTTTAAAGGAGTCGGCCAAATGGTAGAAGAATCCACCTGAGCCACTAACTCAAGGGTGGATTATTTTTTTGAGTCAAATGATAGGATCGCTACGATTAGACTTGCAAAAGCAATCGAAAACATCAATGATTCAAAAATCGTCAATCGGCCTCACCCCCTTTACCAGGAGTGTGCCGACACCCTTGAGAAAACCTACTATTGTCCCATTTATTGTACCATGATAATTGGAATGGATGTTGGTCATTTGGACAATAAGTCTGTATACATATTAGAAAATCTAAGGAGGGACTCTAGATGAATCAACATGAATATGATGTTGATCAATTATTTCGTAAAAGAATCAATTATCCAGAAAATGAAATGATAACCTTTGAAAAATTGGATGATATCCTTGAAAAAACAGCAACAGTCATCCCTTTTGAAAATTTATGTATCATCGCAAATGACACGAGTGAAATCACAAAGGAATCCTTGCTAAACAAAATTGCCATAAAAAATGAAGGCGGTCTTTGTTATGAACTAAATGCTTTTCTTTATTTCTTCTTTTTAAATAATGGTTTTAACGTCCAGTTAATTCGTGGAGTTGTCTATAATGACAAAGAGAAACGCTGGAACTCTGTAGGGCGCACTCATGTCGCAAACCTGCTAGAGTATAAGGGGGAGACATACCTTATTGATACCGGCTTCGGGGGAAACTTGCCGTTAAAGCCGGTTCCATTAAGCGGCAGGAGTGTAGCATCCAGAAACGGCGAGTTTAGAGTAAGAAAGCTAGCTACAGAGCATGGCAATTATGTTTTTGAAATGATACGAAAGGATAAAGATCAAGAGTGGACATTAGGGTATGCTTTTGATTCAAACCGAATAGTTAACACTCTTTCAGAATTAAATGAGATCCAACAAACGATTCTAGAACATGAGGAATCGCCATTTAATAAAAGAAAGCTTGTGACAAGGTTAACGAAAAATGGAATGAAAATATTGACAGACACTTCATTAACGGAATGGATTGATGGGGTGGTGAAAAAAACAGAAGTTGATGAACAAGGATTTAAAGCAGCAGCAAAGGAGCATTTTGGATTATTTCGATCTTGATAGTGTAATGAATAACAAAAGGCGGGAATTGGGATGACAACAGATATCATAGGAAAAGGGTCCTCCACACTAGTTATTGTTCTTCATGAAATCTATGGTTTGAACCAATTTATGAAGGAAACATGCAGGTTGATATCAGAGCTAGGTGCAGATGTTGTTTGTCCTAATTTAATTGATCGTGAAGTTCCTTTTGATTATTCGGAAGTAGACGAGGCTTATCGGCATTTTACTGAGAATATTGGATTTATCACTGCAATGAATAAGGTAAATTCAATTATTATGGACTTCAACGCAAATTATGAAAAAATCCTTATAGTAGGGTATAGCATCGGTGCGACTATTGCTTGGCTTTGCAGTGAGGATGAAAAGATTGATGGAATTATTGGCTTTTATGGTTCCAGAATAAGAAATTATACAGAAATATCACCAAAATGCCCAACACTGCTTTTTTTTCCGGAAAAGGAGCATTCCTTTCAAGTAGATGAGCTACTAAAAAAATTAGAAAAGGAAAATGTCCAGGTCCTTAAACTTGAAGGATTGCATGGATTTAGTGATCCGTATTCTCCAAATTATCATCCAGCTTCTGCACAGAATGGATTCGACAAATTACTGGATGTTGTCCAAACCGCAATAGATGACTAACTCTCTAGATTTGCTTCAAAATTCATAGATAGAAGAACTTAACACTAACGGCTCTATTAATGGGGCCGTTTTTTTTATGTCGATAAAAATAATCGATATATCTCTTGTATTCCATCAATATATCGATTAAGATTAATCGTAATTAAAACGATATGGAGGTTTCGTGGTGTCAGTTTTTAATAGACAGGATATTCTTACTATCCTAATTCATATAAGCCGTGAGGATATAAGCAGGGAAAGATTACAGGAAATTTTAAGAAACGAAATACCCACGGTAGGTGAGGTCATTGATTTTTTGCTTCAGGAAGAAATCATCTTATCGAAAAAGAATATGTTGTCCTTATCTGAAAAGGGCTTGAAAAGGTCACGTCACTTCTTTGAAAAGCCTTCACATTTAAGAGACAAAATGAAATCAAAATTTGCAAAGAGACGGGGGCTGATCCAACTAGCGATTCTCCAGCTTCTTAAAGAAGAGCCTAGACATGGTTATCAAGTAATGAAACTGTTGGAAGAGCGAAGTGGCGGGTTCTATTCCCCGAGTGCTGGTACGGTGTACCCTGCTTTACAGGATTTATTAGATAAAGAGCTGATATCAGTAGATGAACAAGCTGATAAAAAAGTGTATGCCTTAAAGCAGGAAGGATTGGAATTTCTAGAAGATCTTGTCCAGGACGATGACGAAGTATTCTGGGAGGAATGGCGTCTCCGCTTAATGTGGAAGCAATCTACTGAAGCAGCAGTGGTCAAAGCAGAAATGGATAAGTTTCAGCTCGAATTTCATTATGCGATGAGAGCTGTATTAACGAATCCAGCACTTGCAGAGGAGCTCGTCTCAATTATTAGGAAGGGAAGAAACGAACTCATTCAATGGTCAAATGAAACGGATAAAAAGGAAAAATGATAGGTAGGAGTAAAGATTATGAAATCTGTCAAAAAACTGTTATCGTTCACAAAGCCATATAAACTATTTGTCTTGCTTGCCCCGTTATTAATGGCGTTGGAGGTCACGATGGATCTCCTGCAGCCAATGATTATGCAAAAAATGATTGATAATGGGATTGCTAATGGTGATATGAATTATGTCATAAGCATGGGCATTCTTATGATTGGTGCTGCGGTAATTGGCCTCTTTGGGGGGGCAGGCTGCGCAATTTACAGTACACGTGCTGCGGTCAATTTTGCTACTGATATTAGAAGAGATGTGTTTAAAAAAGCAACATCTTTATCAAATGAAAATCGTGATCATATTGGTTCAGGTAAATTAATTACGATTTTAACTAGTGATATTTCCGTGGTTCAAACAGCATTGATGATGACGCTCCGTGTGTTTGTCAGGGGACCGCTGCTTTTTATTGGCAGCATTATCATTGTCTTTTTTCAGGCACGAGAGCTGTTTCCTCTATTGTTCATTCTAGTTCCGATTCTGCTATTTTTTATTATCCTGCTTTCCAAAAAGGCCGGTGTCTGGTTTAAGCGGGTTCAGGAAGGGATGGATCAGCTTAATACAAAGCTGCAGGAAAACATCGCAGGAATACGGGTTGTCAAAGCGTTTGTCCGGAAAGATTACGAGATTGGCCAGTTTAAGATTGTAAATGATACATTAACAAAAACAACAATACATGCTGATCAAATCATTACGGTCCTTATGCCGATTTTGCTGCTCGTCATTAATATTGGTATTGTAATTTCCCTTGTTCTAGGTGTCATGCCAGTGAATGGAGGAGCGCTTCAGGTTGGTGTGATCCTTGCGTTTATCAATTACTTGAACATTATCCTTATGGCTTTAATGTCAAGCAGTATGGTATTAATGCAGCTGATTCGTGCTGTACCGTCGGCTGCTCGGATTCAACAGGTGCTGGAAACAGAAAATAAGCTTGAAAGCAATACAGTTTCTGCCAATAACTTTTCGACCAATGGAACCATTGAGTTTAAGAATGTTTCTTTTTCCTATAGTAAAAATGGTGAACATGTTTTAAGGAATATTTCCTTTGTTGCTCAAAATGGTGAAAAGATTGGGATTATTGGTCCGACAGGCAGCGGAAAAACGACGTTAATGAAACTGCTGCCTAGATTGTACGACCCTGATGAGGGAGAAATTCTTATTGATGGAAAAAACATAAAGACGATAAATTTAGAAGATTTGCGTGCTTCCATTGGGTATATTTCTCAAAAACCGTTTTTATTTTCAGGAAGTATCAAAAGCAATCTCAAATTTGGAAAAACCTCTGCAACATTTGAGGAGCTAACAGCCGCATCAGAGGATGCATGTGCAGCTGAGTTTATTGAAAAGTTAGAAACAGACTATGAGCATCAGTTAACACAAGGTGCGACAAATCTTTCAGGTGGACAAAAGCAGCGCCTATCGATTGCGAGAGCCTTTATTCGAAAGCCGGCGATGTTGATTTTAGATGATGCTACTTCAGCAGTTGATGCACGTTCAGAAGCCAGTATTCTAAAGGCTTTGGAAACAAGGTATCTTCATACAACAACCTTTATCATCGCTTCTAAACTTTCATCAATTATTCATGCAGATAAAATCCTTGTGCTGGATGAAGGCGAAATGGTAGGACTCGGCACCCACCAAGAATTGCTTAGAAATTGCCCAGTCTATCAAGAAATATATCATACACAAGCACAAAAGGGAGGTGTAGTAAGTTGAGCAATCAATCCCTATCACGAATACAACAATCAACAGGCATCGGTCCAAAAGGAAGAATGACAGGACCAGCTGCTAAAACGAAGGATACGAAAGCAACCCTTTTGCGAGTGTGGAATTATATGGAGAGACATAAAGCAGGTTTGGTGTTATCTGGAGTTTTCGTCATCATTTCCTCCTTATTGAGCTTATTAGGACCTTATTATATTGGCGTGATTATTGACCATTATATTATCCCTGGGGATGTTACTGGGACAATCAGAATGGCAGTGATGCTGCTGGGAATATACATTGGTGCATCTCTTTTTACATGGCTGCAGGCGTATATGATGGTCAATGTATCGGTAAAAACAATTGGGAACTTGCGCGAAGATTTATTTACGAAGCTTCAGACACTTTCCTTACACTTTTTTGATCGTCATAAGCATGGAGACTTGATGAGCAGGTTTACAAATGATATTGATAACCTGAATCAGGCATTAAGTCAAAGTGTGATCCAAATTATCTCTTCTATCTTAACCATAGCCGGAGTGACGATCGCCATGTTTTCATTGGATTGGATACTTGCGCTTGTATCTTTTGTGACGATTCCGCTTATGCTGTTTGTAACAAGGAAGATTATCGGGTTCAGCCGGGAAAACTTTTCAAGACGACAAAAAGATATAGGAGAGCTGAACGGTTTTATAGAGGAATCGATAAGCGGCGGTGAAGTGATCACATTATTCGGTAAGGAGGAGGAAACATTTACACAATTTCATTCAGTGAATGAACGGTTACGCCAATCTGCGATGCGAGCTGATATGTTCTCAGGCTTCCTTGGTCCAATTAATAACTTCCTAAGTAATCTTGGATTGGGGCTAGTTATCGGTGTTGGTGCAATCATGGCGTTAAAAGGGATGACAACGGTGGGGGTCATCGCTTCCTTTGTTACCTATTCAAGACAATTTACTCGACCGATTAATCAGTTGTCAAACCTGCTTAATTCGATTCAAGCTGCTTTAGCAGGTGCGGAACGCGTTTTTGAAACAATGGATGAAGTTCCAGATCTAAAAGATAAGAAAGACGCACGTCCAGTCAATCGATTTCAAGGGGATATTACATTTATCGATGTTGATTTTAGCTATAACAATGATAAGAAAATCCTTTCGAATATTCATTTTTTCGCAAAAGCTGGTGAAATGATCGCCTTAGTGGGACCAACAGGCTCTGGTAAAACAACAATCATTAATTTGCTTATGCGCTTTTATGATATTCAATCTGGAGAAATTCTTATTGATGGCAGGAATATCAAGGATTATAGATTAAGAGAATTACGCAAAAGAATTGGAATCGTTTTGCAGGATCCTTATTTATTTTCCGGAACGGTAATGGAAAATATCCGCTATGGCAAATTGGATGCAACAGAGGAAGAGGTTATCCATGCGGCGAAAACAGCATCAGCCCACGGATTTATTAAACATTTGCCGGATCAATATAACACGGTGATTAAATCAGGAGGATCAAATATTAGTCAAGGACAAAAGCAGTTTCTTTCAATCGCAAGGGCGATTCTGTCCAATGCAGATATTTTAATTCTTGATGAAGCAACGGCAAATATTGATACTCGAACAGAGGTAGAGATACAAAAAGGGCTTCGCAATCTGACTAAAGGAAAAACATGCTTTGTAATCGCACACCGGCTTAAGACAATTGAGCAGGCTGATCGGATATTAGTTATCAAAGATGGGGAAATCATCGAGCAAGGAAACCATGAGGAATTATTGAATCAATTCGGGTTTTATCATGATCTTTACACAAATCAGCTGAAAATATAAGGATTATAAGATTGCTAGATATTATTATGAATAGATTTGAAAGGATGATCTACATGTTTGTTAACACTGCTGTTTTTGAAATTGAAAAAGCTTATGAGGAACGTCTTGTAAGAAAGCATGAAAAAGATAAATCAGAGCTTGGAAAGGCAAAAGGACTAGTTAATTTTGAATGCTGGCGCCGAGAAAACAAGGACACCGTAGAATTTGTTTACGTATCAAAATGGGAATCACATGACGCATTTAAAGCATGGATCTCAAGAGAAGAACATGTGAACGAACATAAAGAAATGAACAAACGGAAGAAAGAAAACCCACAAATAGAACAAGTAAAAATGAAAAAAACAATACGTGCATACGAACTTTATGAAGGGGACAGTCCCTCACTACTTTAAAGCGATGGGGGACTGTCCCCTTTTTCAAAAACCTTGTATACTAGTAAATAGTAAGTTTATGGATTTTAAAAATAAATATATAGAAAGGTTTTTGTGAATGGAATTAGAAACAGTACAACAGGTTCGTCAAAGCAGGCGATACATACCACTCCCTTTTCTCGTCATTTTTATTGGGTATTTAGTCTTTGGCTTTTCTGAGAATATTAAGGGACCGGCAATCCCGCGAATGCAAACGGATTTTGTGATCGATGAACTGCAAATTGGTATGCTTTTGGCGTTTAATTCACTTGGATTTTTGCTTGCATGCAGCTTTACAGGAGTTTTAACATCTAAATATGGAATTAAGCTTTCGAGCTTATTAGCATTTGGTTCCATGACGTTATCTGGATTTTTCATTTATTTTTCAAGTCATTATGCGATGTTTTCGCTTTCCTATTTCTTAATGTATATTGGCAACGGAATGCTTGAAATCGCTTTAGCGATCTTGGCTGCGAGGGTTTTTACGAAAAATACCGGATTTATGATGAATTTATCGCATTTCTTTTATGGATTAAGCTCAACCGCTGCTCCAATCATGGCGACCGGTCTAATGGGGATGCATCTTTTTGGTGGTGAATTAGGTTGGCGCGGAATGTATGTGCTAATGCTGTCCCTTTGTTTAATTCCGATGATTCCAGCTATTTTCAGCAGGTTTCCAGAGGATCATGCGAAAATTGAGGAAAGAATACCCTTAAAAGTGTATATAAAAGACCCTGCAGCATGGTTAATCATCACAATCCTTTCCTTAGGGGTGATTGCTGAGTTATCAATCGCCGGCTGGCTTGTTAATTTTTTAGAAAAATCTTATCAGTGGAGCGCGACCTCTTCATCTGTTATGTTATCCGTATTTTTCCTATGCTTTATGCTAGGAAGGCTTTTGCTTGGATTCGTGACAGATAAAATTGGATTTATGACCTCACTGATCATCTTTTCTGCCATTGCAGGTCTTGCAACAATTCTTGCTACGTTAATCGGTTCAACTGCAGTATGGTTATTTGCCCTTGCAGGTTTCGGAATTGCACCGATCTATCCTACAGTGATGGCATTATTAGCAAAGCGCTATCCAAATGGTATTGATGCAGCGATTTCCTTTACAGTAACCTTAATGGGGATTGCTGTTGTAGTGGGGAATTTTCTAATTGGCGCCATTATTGATATTTTCAAAGAATGGTTTAGCGGCCTTTATGGTGCGGAGATTGGTTTAACCCGAGGATTTCAGGCAGGTTTTATTTTTATTGGATTATGTGCTTTACTTTGTTCGGTAGCGAGTGTGATATTATATCGTTATTTGCAAAAAAGAAACGAAGTGTTGTAAAAGAATTGATCCCAGATGTACTTTATTCCATCGGTCAAATACTAATGAGAGGTGTTCTTGATGAAGGTTAGCAAGGCCATGTCAATTGCAACTGAATGGGTTTTACAGAATGCCAGTAAGGAAAAATGGTTTATGGGAGCGTATTTCAGCGGATCAACGGTGGGAATGCCTGAAGATGCAGAAATGTCACCGTATTCTGATGTGGATGTTGTCGTGGTCACTTCCAAAGAGGAAGTACCGCTTAAGCTTGGTAAATTTGTATATAAGAATGTATTGTTGGAAGTCACCTACTTATCATGGGATCTGTTCGGTACAGTCGAGGAGGTTTTAACTTCCTATCACCTTGCAGGCAGTTTCCGAGTGAATACCATCATTGCTGACCCGACAGGACATTTTCAGAAACTTTATACGGAAGTATCGAAGCAATTTGCTAAACGGGAATGGGTAACAAAACGTTGTGAAAATGCAAGAAGTAAAGTTGAAAATGGTATTCGCGGGTTCGATCATTCTGCGCCATTTCATGATCAAGTGACATCATGGGTGTTTCCGACTGGTATCACTACACATGTCATTCTTGTTGCAGCATTGCAAAATCCAACGGTAAGGCTTCGCTATCTCGCTGCTCGCAAAGTGCTTATGGAATACGGGTTTGCTGACGTCTATACAGAATTAATGGAATTGCTCGGCTGTGCCGACCTAACTCCTCAGCAAGTTGAAGGGCATCTTGATCAGCTTGCCCAAACATTTGATCTTGCTGCAGCAGTTTCAAAGACACCTTTCTTTTTTAGTACAGATATTACTTCAGCGGCAAGACCGGTTGTTATTGATGGAAGCCGTCATTTAATTCGTACAGGATATCATCGTGAAACAGTTTTTTGGATTGTCGCAACATTTGCACGGTGCCATAAAATATTAGCTGCAGACGCACCGCAAAGTTTGCAACGTGAACGAACTCCAGCCTTTGAAGCACTCCTTGCAGATATCGGAATAACAACTACAAGTGATCTTATTCGCAGAGGAAACGACGTGATCCAGTTTCTTCCTAAACTATGGAAGACAACGGAAAAAATGATTGATGCCAATACTTCTGTCTTTTAAAATTAGGAAAATATGAAAAGGCCGCTAAGGAATTATACTTTAGCGGTTTTTTCTCTATTCCGAATGATAAAATAATTCTACAGAAATAATATTAATTTCTGCTCTAATTGCCTTTCAAAAAGAAATGGTAGAATGTTACGTTCAATTAATATTAAGTTTAAATTGAATTTTACAAAATTTTCATAGGGGATAAAAAAACATTTTTAATATGTATATATTATGTTAAGATACTTTTGTGAAAAGGAGTTATGTGAAATTCTATCCATTCGGTAACATATACCTTGAAAGCGATTACAAAACGAAAAAATATATACTTGAAATAAATAAAAAGGGGTTCACAGTTTGTAAAAAATGCTGCATAAACTATTAGGGGTGAGAACAAATGAAATATAAATCTGCTTTTGATATTATCGGTCCGATCATGATTGGACCATCAAGCTCACATACTGCTGGGGCAGCACGTATCGGTCGTGTTGCAAGAACATTATTTGGTCGTGAACCAAAACGAGCTGTTATTTCCTTATATGGCTCATTTGCTAAAACATACAAAGGACATGGAACAGATGTAGCAATCGTTGGCGGTTTGCTCGACTTTGATACTTTTGATGAACGAATTCCCAAAGCCTTGCAATTAGCTGAGCAAGCAGGGATTGAAATTGAATTTATCGCTGAAAATATTGTGACTGATCATCCAAATACAGTTAGAATTCAATTATCAAATGGTGAACATAAGCTCGATATTGTAGGAATTTCAATTGGCGGCGGTTCAATTGAAATTACAGAATTAAATTCCTTTAAACTTAAATTGTCAGGCGAATATCCGGCGATTCTTGTTGTACACCAAGATCGTTATGGAGCAATTTCAGGTGTAACGAATATTTTAGCAAAATATCAATTAAATATTGGACGGATGGAAGTATCTCGTAAGGAAAAAGGCAATATGGCAATGATGGTCATTGAAGTGGATCAAAAGATCGATGACGTCGTCATACAGGAGATTGAGAGCTTGCCGAATATTACTCAAACGATCCGAATGGTCGAGTAATGACAGTTCTTTGGAGGGATAATGATGTTTAGAAATGTAACAGAGCTTGTTGCGCTTGCAGAAAGCAAACAAGTGAAAATAGCAGAAGTGATGATCCAACAAGAGATCGAAGTCACAGGTCTTTCAAGAGAAGAAATTATTGAAAAGATGGACCGGAATTTAACGGTGATGGAGCAGGCAATTGAACGCGGATTGAAAGGTGTTCAATCCTTTTCAGGACTTACAGGCGGGGATGCCGTCTTACTTCAGAATTATTTAAAAACTGGAAAAGCCTTGGCGGGGAATGTATTGTTAGACGCGGTAAGCAAGGCAGTCGCAACAAACGAGGTAAATGCAGCAATGGGAACCATTTGTGCAACACCCACAGCTGGTTCAGCAGGTGTTGTTCCAGGTACCTTGTTTGCCGTTAAAGAAAAGTTAAATCCAACACGAATGGAAATGATTGAATTTTTATTTACGGCAGCAGCGTTCGGGTTTGTCGTAGCAAATAATGCATCCATTTCAGGTGCAGCTGGCGGCTGTCAGGCGGAAGTGGGCTCTGCAAGCGGCATGGCAGCGGCGGCAATTGTTGAGCTAGCTGGAGGTACACCTGCACAATCGGCAGAAGCTATGGCAATTACATTAAAGAATATGCTTGGATTAGTCTGTGATCCTGTTGCAGGCTTGGTTGAAGTGCCATGTGTAAAGCGCAATGCAATGGGAGCTTCAAATGCAATCACAGCTGCGGATATGGCATTAGCTGGCATTAAAAGTAAAATACCTTGTGATGAAGTAATCGATGCCATGTATAGAATCGGCCAAAGGATGCCAAATGCTCTTAAGGAGACAGCAGAAGGAGGTTTAGCAGCAACTCCAACAGGAAAGCGGCTCGCCAAAGAAATTTTTGGCTAAATAGAGATATCGTTCAACAATAAAACCAACTGAAATCTAAAACGCAGTTGGTTTTTTGCATTCAAACGAGTTTTTTAATTTTTGTCTGATTTTTTTAGATCTGTAAAATCCTCTTCTTCTCCAAATTCTGTCCCAAAAGCTAATGAAGGATTTATCCCGGCATTTCTTCTTTCTGGAAGAGCTCCTGTAACACGCTCCTGTAAAAATAAATGAACAAAAACCTCAACTGCTGTTATAATCACGGCAGATATAATGCTCCCCCAAGCAATTTGCATATAGTTCTCTAAGAGGATGCTTCCGAAAATCCATACGCTTAAGTAGGTTAACACGAAATCTGCAACTGTTGCTGCCCGTCTCCCTAATTGCGGCAAAATAATACGATCTCCTAAAACATACGAAACAATAGTTACAAATAAACTAAAGGAAACAATATCCACTATCGTTGCATCAAAAAATAAATCTAAACCAAGGCCAAAAGCAATCATACATGTAACAAACTTTATAAGTAAAATCGTTAGTTGGTTCATTTTCATTACCTCCCTTTCATTAGTTTAGGTAAAAAATAAAGCGTTCATACATCGATCCGATAATTTACACCATAAAAAGACTCAAAAATAACGTATTCCAAAGCTAATTTGCAAGGACAACATTAAAGTCAAATTTTAAAGAAATTTAGTAAATATGGTTATGTTTATTTAGTATGAATACGCAATATAATAGGATTATTTTACTATTATAAAGTTAAGTTTCACTTGTCAGTTATACGAAAAGATAGGAGAAAAAATTTAGAAAAAGTAGTTGTAAGCGTTTGAATTTTCTGTTAATCTCTAAGTATGAAGTAAAAATTAGTTAATAAATAGTAAAAAACATTAGTATTTAAGTTAACTTGTTAACCTGATTTCATAACTATCCTTTAAGCAGCAATTTTTAGAAAAAAGGAAAAAATAGTATTGACTTGTTTCCCACCTTCGATTATATTCTTAGTTAAATAGATTAAAAGAAAACGTTTTCTTAAAAGGTGAAGAAATGAAATCAACGATAAAAGAAGTGGCTAAAAAGGCTGGTGTTTCGATTTCAACCGTTTCTCGAGTCTTGAATAACAATCAAAAGGGATATTCAAGGGAAACAAAAGAAAAAGTCTTAAAAGCAATAGCTGAATTGCAATTTTCACCAAATGCAATTGCCAGGGGACTTGTTAGGAAAAAGACGCAAACAATAGCTGTTATTATGCCAGAGCTCTCTTCTTTATTTTCCACAAAGGTCCTGCATGGGATCGAGGAAACAGCAAATGATCATCATTACAGTGTCTTTATTTGCAATGCATCCCTTAACGGTGAAAGAACCCTAAGATATGTTGAATTTTTAAAAGAAAAACAAGTAGATGGCATCATTTTTTTGAGTCAGAATTTAACAGAGCAAGTACATCAAGCACTTGAAAAAACCGACATACCAGTCATTCTTGTATCATCAATAAGTGAAGAATTTCCTTATCCTTTTGTAAAAGTTGATGACTATCAGGCTGCTTATGATGCAACAAGCTTCTTAATCGACAAAGGTCACACATCAATTGCCATGATAAGCGGTACGTTTAAAGATGCAATAGCTGGCAAGCCAAGGTTAAAGGGTTATCAACAGGCTTTGGCTGATCACGAAATAGAGCTGAATGATGAATTAATTGAATTTGGTAATTTTTCATATCAAAGCGGCAGTGCTTGTATGGAAGCATTATTAAATAAAAACAGTAAATTTACAGCAGTTTTTGCGGCCAGTGATGAAATGGCTGTCGGTGCTCTTAATAAGGCACACCAATTTGGAATAAACGTTCCAGAACAGCTTTCAATCATCGGCTATGATAATACACAACTTGCTGAAATGTCGTTTCCACGTCTGACAACGTTATCGCAATCATTAGAAAAGATGGGGGAGTTAGCTGTAGATCATCTTATCGCCATAATGAAGGATGAACCATTTAATCAAACCTGTATTCTCCCGCACTCGATAATTGAAAGAGAGACTGTAAAATCATTATTGTAGTCGACTTATTAGACAGGTTTATGGAACGATAAGTTCAGTCTCTTTACCACAACTAACAGAAATGAAAACGCTTTCTATTATTTCTAAGAACTTAAGGAGGTGAGGCATACTTATACATGTAGATTTTATCAAGCTTTTTTAGGTTTCGTTACTAGAAAGTGTCTAATCAAAAGTTACCGAATTATAAAATAGGGGGTAAATGTATGAAGAAAACAAAACTTGCATTTTTATTTCTTGTATTATTGCTTGTAATGGTACCGGTTCTACAAGGCTGCAGCGATTCTAGTAGTTCTAGTTCATCTTATTCAGGTTCAAATGGTTCTGGTGAAACGATTAATTTGACATTTTCAGCATGGGGAAATCCAGCAGAGATTAAAGTTTACCAAAAAGCTGTTGATGGATTCATGAAGGAAAACCCAAACATCAAAGTGAAACTTGTGCCAATCCCAAGTGATGGGTATATTCAAAAATTGCAGACACAACTTCAAGGAAGTCAAGCTCCAGATGTATTCTACGTGGGTGACGGTGATATTTCAAAAATTATCGAAACTGGAAAATTAGCTCCGCTTAGCGAATTTATGAATAGTTCAGAAAGCTATGCAAAACCTGAGGAATTTGCTGAAGGTTTATGGGGTGCTGCGAAAAAAGATGATGAAATTTACGGTATTACTGTTGACTGTAACCCAATGTTACTCTACTACAACAAAAAATTATTCTCAGAATTAGGTATTAAATCTCCTCAAGAATATTTCGATGCTGGTGAATGGAATTTCGCCGCAATGGAAGAAGTGACAGACCAATTACGTGATGGCGGAAAATATGGATTTATCGCAGATAACGGCTGGGCTTCTTTATTTAGCTGGATTTGGGCGAATGGGGGAGAAATTTATGACAAAGAAACTGGTGACTTTGTATTAGACCAAAATCCTAAGGGAACCGAAGCAATGGAATTCCTTGCAAAAATGGTAAAAGACAAAAACTTCACGTATACTGGATCTCTTCCAAAAGGTCAAGGAGCAGAAGCAATGTTTATGTCTGGACAAGTTGGAATGGTTGCTGCAGGCAGATGGTTTACACCATTATTCCACGAAAACAAATCTTTAGAGTGGGATTATATTTCTTGGCCATCAAACACTGAAAACAAAACCGAGCCAGTTGCAATCCCAACAGCATATATGGCTGTAAATAATGATTCTAAAAACAAAGAAGCAGCGATGAAATTCGCATCTTACTATACTTCTACTCTTGGACAAAAAGACCGTTTAACTGGTATTGGTAACGCAATTCCATCTGTCAACGGTATTGATGAAGTTGTAACAGAATCAAAAGTTCCTGAGCACGTAGACGTCATCATTAATGCTCGTGAGCAAGGATTTGCTAATGCTATCCAATCAACCATTCCAGGATTGGACAAAGAGGTTAATGACATTATGGACTTAATGTATCTCGGTAAAGACGATGCTAAAACAACAGTAGACAAACTTGCTAAAAAAGCAAAAGCAATGATTGAGGAACACAGAGCTGAGTAATTAGTCAATTAGGGGCCTGTCTTAAAAAGGGTCTGACTCCTCCAATTTACAAATAGTTCTGCTATATTGTATTCGGTGAGTTTTGACCCTTTGATTTAGAGACAGTCCTCTCCTTATCAATACAAAAGAAGGTGATACCATTGAGAAGTCGTCAAAATCTCTGGGGTTATACGTTTCTTGCACCTCAGTTAATCGGTTTATTAGCATTCTCATTAATTCCAGTGCTTTTCACATTAGCGTTGAGCTTTATGAAATGGGACGGATTTGGAGCAAAAGAGTTCATCGGTCTAGCAAATTATAAAGATCAATTCACAGAACCTGATTTTTGGAAAGCATTAATAAATACTGTATACTACACCATTCTTGTTATTCCTTTTAGTATCGGAATCTCATTAGCTGTTGCTATTGCTTTAAATAAAATTAAGGGAAAAGACTTTTATCGTTTGTTTTATTTCATGCCAGTAGTAACAAGCTCTGTATCAATCGGGGTCATTTGGATGTGGATTTTAAACGGTGATTTCGGAATCCTCAACCAACTTTTGGCGAATATTGGAATTGAAGGGCCGAAATGGCTGACAGATACAAAATGGGTTATGCCTTCAATCGCTTTGTTAAGTATCTGGTGGGGATTAGGTCATAACATGGTTATTTTCTTAGCAGGGCTCCAAGGGATTTCAAGATCCTATTATGAAGCAGCTGAAATTGATGGTGCAAATAAATGGCAGCAATTCCGTCATATTACATTGCCGTTATTGTCACCAACAACATTCTTTATCACGATTATGGCGATTATTTCATCCTTCCAAGTCTTTGACCAAGCGTTTGTTATGACAAGTGGAGGACCAGCAAAATCAAGCTATACATTCGTCTATCATATTTATGAAGCAGCATTTGTTGACTTTGAAATGGGCGTGAGCTCGGCTGCTGCGATGATCCTATTCGTTATTATTCTATTGTTTACTTTACTCCAGTTTAAGATGTCACAAAGGTGGGTTCATTATGAAGACTAGTGATGTTCAAACGAAAACGGTTGTTGATCGAAATATTTCAGTGAGCCTTGGTAAGAAAATTAGACCAACAAGAATATTGCTTCACATTGTGTTAATCATCGGTGCTTTTTTAATGGTCGCGCCATTTTTGTGGACCATTAGCAGTTCGCTTAAGGATATGTCACAAATTTTCCTTGTTCCGCCGAAATGGCTGCCAGACCCAGTAACCTTCCAGAATTATCCGAACTCATTAACAGCCATGCCATTTGGAAAAGCGTATTTTAATAGTTTTTATATTACTGCCCTGGTTGTGTTTTTAAATATATTAACTTGCTCTATGGCTGCATATGCCTTTGCAAAAATTCGCTTTCGAGGTTCAAATGTTTTATTCATATTATTTTTAGCAACGATGATGATTCCAAAGCAAGTCACAATGGTTCCGCTTTATATAATTATGGATAAACTTGGCTGGATTGATACCCATTTGGCTTTAATTGTGCCCGCTGGTTTATTTAATGCTTTTGGTGTGTTTTTATTACGCCAATTTATCAAAGGGATTCCAAATGAGTTGGAGGAAGCTGCTGTCATAGATGGTGCAAATCCTTTACGTATTTATTGGAGTGTTATTTTACCTTTAATACGCCCAGCTTTGGCTGCGTTCGGTATCTTCTCTTTCATGGGCATTTGGAACGGTTTCCTTGAGCCATTAATTTATTTGTCAACACCTGAAAAGTTTACCGTGCCTTTACTGTTAAATACATTTAAAGGTCTATACTTTACAGACTGGTCATTAATGATGGCAGGAACAACGATTTCTATTATTCCGGTCCTTGTCGTATATGTCATTGCGCAAAAACAAATTATCGAAGGTATTGCTTTGACTGGTTCAAAGAGTTAATAAGTAAAAATGTGGAACGGGGTGGTTCATATGAATAAATTAATGAACATATTTGATTGGATCTATCGCTTACTCTACCTGAATGCATTGTGGGTATTATTTACACTTGCAGGTTTGGGTGTCTTTGGACTTTTCCCTTCCACAGTATCAATGTTCTATATTGCAAATGAATGGATGAGCGGAAATAAAGATATACCAGTTTTTAAAACATTTTTCACTAAATTCAAAGAAGAATTTCTTCGTTCACAGCTGCTTGGAATACTTTTAACAGCGGCTGCTGGACTCCTTTATTTTAATCTTCAATTCTTTTTTCAAAAAGAAGGAACATTCTTTTTTATGCTTCGTTATCTTATGATAACTGTAGGCTTTTTATTTATCATCATGCTCCCGTTTATGTTCCCGCTTTTTGTCCAAAAAAGACTTTCGCTTAGAGAATTTTTAAAAAATGTCTTATTTGTAAGTATTACAAGAATATTTCATAGCGTTATGATGGTTGGAGGATGCTTAACGATCTTTGTTGTCTTTACCAAGTTTGCCGGTTTGTTTATTTTTTTCTTTGGAAGCGCTATGGCTTTTTGGTTAACATGGAACACCAAGGTTGCCTTTCATAAAATTCAACAAAAGCGTACTGTTTATCAATGATCCTATTATAAAACCTGAATTATTCATACCTTCTCTCAGGTCATGCATTTAATCAAAAATTAATTACATTTCTAAGTTTTTAAAAGAATG
>NZ_CANNCR010000003.1 GCF_947503125.1 uncultured Metabacillus sp. | reverse complement strand
ATGCATTAAATAGTAACAAGAAAGCTGATTAGATAGGCGATATTAGCCTATATTAGAAAATCTGTGAATAATTCAGGTTTAAAATAGCTCATTTTTCATTCCTCCAAAAGTAGATTATAAAAAACAATCTTTCACTTGATATCTTTTCTATACGTAATGTTAACGCTTTCAAATCAAGCGATCTAACTCAGTGATGGATCAATTTTTGATAAGTCAAATGTAATAATCTTCCGATATTAGTTACTATGGAACAAGCTACATGAGAGGATTAGTAAGAGAATGAGAGACATGCTATGAATGAAAACTATCTTCCACCATTCTCGCTACCAATTAGTAGACTTAGTAAAAGAGAGGTTCATTCAAAGTATAAAGTTAAATTAACAAAAGAGTCCATGCATGTTACCTCATCTTGACAGCAATTATTTGCTCTCTTTTTTATTAAATTAATTTATCACCTAGATTCTATAAATACCTACCTTAATATGGAAAAGCGAAGTTCCTCTAATTGTAATGTATCTGTCTGAAAACTAGTAATTTCAGTATCAGAAGATACATTGCCACTTCTAATTATTCCATTCACTTCTTTTTCAATACTTTCGTAACAAGAATATTGGGCCACTGTAAGTTTTAAGCCAGGAATTTCATTAAATATCATTCGTGACACTTCGAGATTGTTAGCAATGAGGAAAAATTGATCTACAGTAACAAGTAGTGCAAATTTTCCTAGTTCCAAATTATATGGAGGTTCGTCAAGGTCACTGCAAGTTAGCCATGAAATGTTCTCTTGTCGTTGTAATAGCACAGCTTCATATTTCTTCTCTCTTAAGTACTCTCTTAAAATAGCTAGCTTCAATTGAACATACTCTAGTCTTTTTGAAATAGGCACCACCATTTCCAAGTGTTTCCCTCTCTTTCTATGGAACGCTAATTTCACTCAGAAGAGTTCCTTACTTAAAATTTATAAAGCGATAAAAATTTTAAAAACCAAGTTATTTAGATTTTCTTTAAGTAGTAACCATATTATTTATACGTATTACTGCGAGTTGTGACTTTATAAAGAATTGATTTTTCAACCTTCTTTGATAAAGTCTTTTTTCTCCAACGGACATTTGTTAACAAAGCACTTAATAAGATAAGAATAATTCCCATTTTTTGAATTAGACCAATGTTTTCTTGAAAAAGAAAATAACTTAATAATACAGTTACGATCGGTTCAAAAATGCTTAACAAAGCTGCTTTTGAACTTCCAATTCGCTCTATCCCCATTGAAAAAGCAAGAATAGAGAAAAAGGTTGAAAAAAGTGCTATTCCTAATATAGGAAACCAACCTGAATAGTGAAAATCTAGTGAAAAATCTTGTCTAAACATTGAAAATATGAATAATGTAATTGCTGCAAAGCTTGTTACATAAGCAGCACTTAGAAAATGATTTATATGGCTTTGGATTTTTTCAGTTAAAATGATATAACCGGAATATATAATTGCACATCCAAATCCACATATCAATCCAATTATATTAATTTGACTAAAATCTGCACCGAGCATTAAGTAAAGCCCGATTATGGAAAGTAAAATAGCTGCTATTTGGAATTTTTTAAACAATTTTCTAGAAAACAAGCTATTTAAGATCACAACAAATACAAGATATAAATAATAAACTGACGATGCTAGTGAGACAGGCAATAAAGAAAATGATGTGAACAAGAGAATAGCCATCATGGCATAACCTCCAGTCCCCATAATGAATAGTATTGGAATTTGTTTGACCTGCAATCGACAAGGAATTTTTTTATAAAATATCAAAGCCCAAAATAATACAGCCGCTAGAAAAAATCTAAAAAATAATAGAGTGCCTATGCTAATATTTGCCGCATATGCGTATTTTGCGAGAATACCCATTACTCCAAAACATGAGGCAGAAAATAAAACAAGTAATGAGCCAAAAATATTTTTATTCATCGGGTATCACCATTCTTGGTTCTTTCCTTTTTAATGGTTAAAACATCCCTATAGATATAACTACATCATTGGAATATAGTGAAAAATTATTAATCCAGTTTACATTGTTAAGGTATCATATTATCATTTATGCTAACCTGATTTAGTACAGCTCTCATCATCGTAATACTGAAATTTATTTTTCAGTGATTAGGAGGAGTGAATTCTATTAATTAATTTGTGTAAAGTCATTATCTCTTTATCTAATTGACATCTCTTATCTAGTACATCTGGATCAGAAAGAGATTTTTCTTTCGCTAATTTGTATAGATCCATTCGATTGCTAATTATTCTTTTCTTTAATTCCAGTGCATTTTTCAATATCACTGATTTTTCCCCTATCTATATTTAACAAACTTTGCAATATTGTAAGCATCATATTGTTATAGCCTAGTACCAATAAATCAATCACTATTCTTTTAACAAATGCTTTTAAAAAAAGACACAGATTGATCACCGTCACCAAAGATTGAATACACCATAAAAATTGTTTAAGTGTACATTGTTAAGGGATAATCTGTGTCTGTATATCAAGGGAGAATTTTCTTTATTTTAAAGGCAAGTATAGATTAATCAACGTACAAGAAGCGATTGAATGTATGAAGCGGCTCCAGCCCGTTCTTACGTACGACAACTTGGTCCTCTGTACGAACGCCGCCGATTCCAGGAACAATTAGAGACAATTCATAGGCAAAAGTTTGTCCTTCTTGCAGAACATTAGCACAACCTGGCCCGATTTCTGGAATATCTTCTTCAGGATCCATACCTGTAGCATGGGCACCTGTACGGCCTTCACTCACTTCTACTAAGTACTCATCTACCCCGTGCTTTCTAAACGCTTCGCGAATAACTCGGTCAGCTTCAATTCCTGTCATACCGGCATAAATTTTTTGTAAACACTCTTCATACCCAAGAGAACAAGCTTCCATTAGACGTTTCGCTTCATCCGATACATTACCATAACAGATTGTACGAGCATTGTCGGAAGCGTAATCATTTACGCGAATTCCGTAGTCCATCATAACGAGTTCACCACGGCGGATCGGACGTTCAGTTGGACGTTTAAAGAGTACATCCGTATGTTCTCCCGCCTGAATCATGATGTCATAAGCAATGGCATGTCCACCATTTGCAAACATTGCTGCGTAAACCAAAGAAGTTGCTTCCAATTCGGTAATTCCTTCGCTGTCTCTTAATAGATCCATAAGCATTTGGATACCAGCATTACTTACACGCGCTGCACGCTTCATTGATGCGATTTCTGCTTCATTTTTCACAGATTTCAATTGCTCGATAATCGTAGAACGTTGTACATCTGCATCACCGAATGCATCATTAATCGGGAACCAGAACTCTAGATCCATGTACGTATAACCGCTAATACCAATTTTCTTTGGTTTGTCTTTTACAGCACGTTCTTTTAGGAATGGAGCCCATTCTGAACGAATTTCACGGATATCTCCTCCTAACACACACATTGCGGAACTGCCGTGTGCTGAAGGAATTTCACTGCTTGGAAGGAAGAAAACAGGGTCACGGTCAGGAACCAAGTACATTAACATCGGTTGCGGATAAACCCCGTCAATTGTACGGTAATTTACCAACCAGCGAATATTTGACATTCTGTAGCAATCTCCGAATACGATTAAAGCATCTAAACCTTCATCTACAATCTTTTGTTTCGCAATTTCAACGCGAGCTTTATACTCTTCATTCGTGATCGTTTCACCAGGTCCTTGGAACTCCCCATAACGGACTAATTTTTCAAATCTACTAGGTAACCATTTTAATGCTTTTTCTGAAATCATGTTTATATTCCCCTCTCAAATAGTAATTTTGAAATTTTTTCCTAATCTTATCTTACTACTAATCTATTAAATAGAATTCCATGTAGGCTCTCATTATAATCACCCAAACTATTTGGAATGTGACCAACGTCATCCAACATGGAACATATTCAATTAATCAACATACAAGAAGCGATTGAATGTATGAAGCGGCTCAAGCCCGTTCTTACGTACGACTACTTGATCCTCTGTACGAACGCCGCCGATTCCAGGAACAATTAGAGACAATTCATAAGCAAAAGTTTGTCCTTCTTCCAATACATTTGCACAGCCTGGTCCGATTTCCGGAATATCCTCTTCAGGGTCCATACCTGTCGCATGGGCACCTGTACGACCTTCACTTACTTCTACTAAGTACTGATCTACTTCATATTTTTTGAACGCTTCGCGAATAACTCGGTCAGCTTCAATTCCTGTCATGCCAGCATAAATTTTCTGTAAACACTCTTCATATCCTAGAGAACAAGCTTCCATTAGACGTTTCGCTTCATCCGATACATTTCCATAACAGATTGTACGAGCATTGTCGGAAGCGTAATCATTTACGCGAATTCCGTAGTCCATCATAACGAGTTCACCACGGCGGATCGGACGTTCAGTTGGACGTTTAAAGAGTACATCCGTATGTTCTCCCGCCTGAATCATGATGTCATAAGCAATGGCATGTCCACCATTTGCAAACATTGCTGCGTAAACCAAAGAAGTTGCTTCCAATTCGGTAATTCCTTCGCTGTCTCTTAATAGATCCATAAGCATTTGGATACCAGCATTACTTACACGCGCTGCACGCTTCATTGATGCGATTTCTGCTTCATTTTTCACAGATTTCAATTGCTCGATAATCGTAGAACGTTGTACATCTGCATCACCGAATGCATCATTAATCGGGAACCAGAACTCTAGATCCATGTACGTATAACCGCTAATACCAATTTTCTTTGGTTTGTCTTTTACAGCACGTTCTTTTAGGAATGGAGCCCATTCTGAACGAATTTCACGGATATCTCCTCCTAACACACACATTGCGGAACTGCCGTGTGCTGAAGGAATTTCACTGCTTGGAAGGAAGAAAACAGGGTCACGGTCAGGAACCAAGTACATTAACATCGGTTGCGGATAAACCCCGTCAATTGTACGGTAATTTACCAACCAGCGAATATTTGACATTCTGTAGCAATCTCCGAATACGATTAAAGCATCTAAACCTTCATCTACAATCTTTTGTTTCGCAATTTCAACACGAGCTTTATACTCTTCATTCGTGATCGTTTCACCAGGTCCTTGGAACTCTCCATAACGGATTAATTCTTCAAATCTACTAGGTAACCATTTTAACGCTGCTTCTGAAATCATGTTTATATTCCCCTTTCAAATTTTTATTATTAATCTGTAAACCCTGTCATTAATAAGGACAACAATTTTATTTAAAATCTGTATTAAGTGCCCAATCTGTGTAGGCTTCTACAGAATCTACATTCGTTTGATCAACAATTACTGTTGGTACATTTTGGACTTTATCAACGCTATATCCAAGAATTTTGGTCGTGAAAACGGATTTAATAAACTCACGACCCATATCAACTGGACCAACGCTAACTGTCGCTGTTAATTTTCCTTGACGGATGGACTCAAAACCTGATTTAAGACCGTCAGCTCCGATTACCATGATTCCTTCTTTTCCATCCCATAGCTTCAATCCACGTGCTTCTACAGCCTGTACTGCTCCAAGAGCCATTTCCTCATTTTCTCCATAGATTAGATCCACATCAGGATTAGCTTGGATTAGATTTTCTGCGGCCTGCATACCTTTGTCTCGAATATAATCACCACGTTGTTCACCAACAATTTCCATATCAGGATATTTCTCTATTGCCTCAAGGAATCCGTTTTTACGTGATGTTGACCAGTGGCCTGGTAATCCCCAAACCAATAAAATCTTTCCTTTTCCTTTAAGCTTTTCAGCTGCATATTGACCTACTAAATATCCAGCCTGATAATGGTTGTTATAGCTGATGACTGAAGTCGCTTTCAATTCTTCTTCATTCCACATTTCAGCTGGCATGTTGAACATAAAGATGGATGTTCCCTGTTTCATTGCTTTCTCGTAGACCGCATTCATGGAATCAAAATCACCTGCAGAACTAACTAATATGGCATCAAAACCTTTAGCGGTCCAGTTTTCAATTGTTGCAACTTGTGATTCCACTGATTGATG
This sequence comes from uncultured Metabacillus sp., assembly GCF_947503125.1. Taxonomy (GTDB): domain Bacteria; phylum Bacillota; class Bacilli; order Bacillales; family Bacillaceae; genus Metabacillus. The sequence goes on along the minus strand of NZ_CANNCR010000003.1, from coordinate 209,238 downwards.
CTCACTCGGCGCAGACATTTCGAATACAATATCTACTCCGAATCGATCACTTATTTCATTCATCATGGTGTTGGCACCATGCTCAATAATATCGTAGAATTCAGAAGCTGCTGGAGGTGTAAAACCTATTTTAAGTGTTTTTCCTTCTGCTGCTTCTCTAACGAACTTCTCAAAATTTTCATCGCCCCATTGATAAGCGGTTCCGCTAGAAGTGCCTGCAGGTTTGGAAGCAGTATCATTTTTACTTTGACAACCTGTAATAATCAGAGATGTAATTAGGACCAAGATAATTACTAATTTCATACTCAATTTTTTAAAAGACATGTTTTTGGACCTCCTTAATTTTCCAAAACCTTATTTTTAGTACGTTCAGCTATTATGGCTGACCTCTGTCCCTCTGGAACCAGACTCTATTTCACCTCCTTTCAGGCAAGTCTATAAAGCACTCTCCTTTACAAATCTTTTTAGAATTAAGAACTTTTTTCTACAGACGTATTTACTGTTACTGCTATAAGGATAATTGCACCAATGACCATCGTTTCCCAGTACGGGTCTACGTTTAGTAGATTCAATGAATTATTAATTAATGATAAAATAATTGCCCCGAATGCTGTTCCAACAAGGCTTCCTTTACCGCCTGCTAAACTTGTTCCTCCGATGATAGCAGCAGCAATTGCTGTTAACTCGTAGTTCTTACCCATTTCTGGGTGAACAGTAGCGAGACGGGAAGCAAGGATAATCCCTACTATCGCAGCGATTAATCCTGATAAAGCATAGACCTTAATTCTCAGCAAATCTACTTTAATACCAGATATTCTCACCGCTTCCTCACTGCTTCCGAGCGCAAGAACGTGACGGCCAAACCGCATTTTCCGATAGATAAATAGAAGAACAATAAATGTGATTAACGCTAGTATTATAGGAAACTGTATATTCAAAATTCGTCCTTGGCCAAGAAAATCGAAACCACTTTTCATATAACTTCGGAATGGTATCGCCTCAGTCCAAACATAGAGGATGCCTCGTGCAACAACCATCATAGATAGTGTGGCAATAAAGGGAGATACTCCTAATTTTGTAATAACCAATCCATTCACGATCCCTATAATAAGACCGACACATAAACCTGCTGCAATAGCTAAGACAATGTTTACGTCGTTAAAAAGCAACCAAGCAGTCATACCACCTGAAATACCAATGATAGATCCAACAGATAAATCAATACCACCCGTCGAAAGAACAAATGTCATACCAAACGCCAATATCATGACGAACGCAGATTGCTGAAGCACGTTCATTAGATTGATGTAGCTAAAAAAATGTTCAGAGGCAAATGACATTACGATCATAATAATAGCTAAGAAAACGATAAGACCTATGATTTGTCGATCAATTCTCAGCATTCTATTAGGAATCGAAGATATGCTTGGTTGAGGATGTAAAATAGGTTCTTGCGTTTTATTTTCCAATTGCGTACCCTCCTTTATAAGTGGCTATTTATAAACGTTATGACTTCAATTAATTCGTTTTTGCAGATGTAAAACGCTCTGCGCCTACTGCCAACACGATGATTAAACCAGTGATGATCAAACGATAAAACTGATTAACCGCTAATAGATCTAATCCATTTGACACAAGTGCAAGTATAATTGCACCTCCAACTACGCCTACTACGTTTCCCTTTCCTCCAAACATACTGGTACCTCCAATAACAGCAGCAGCGATCGCATCTAATTCATAAGCATCGCCCATTAGCGGTTGTACTGAAGTAAGACGAGAGGTAAGCAAGATCCCAGCAACAGCTGCGAGTAAACCTGAGAGTGCATATACACGAATTTTGACACTATCAGTGGAAATACCCGAGAGATGTGATGCTTCTTTGTTAGATCCTACAGCTATAACTCGACGTCCAAAGCTGGTTGAATGAAATAAAAAGTGACATATAACAAAAATGATAAACGTTATAACAACAGCCATTGGTATTCCTAAAAAGCTTCCCTGTGCAAGAAACTTAAAACCAGGTGTGGCCAAGTCCCTAATAGGATTTTCAGATGTAATTAAAAATAATAATCCGCGTGCTATATAAAGCATTGCGAAGGTCGCCAAAAACGGTGATATACGAAGCTTTGTGATGATTAATCCGTTAAACGCACCGATTAATGCACCTAAGATCATTCCTGCCAATATTGCAATCCACATGTTTGTTCCACTCATCATCAGCCATCCCGTGACACCTCCACAGAGTCCTAGGACTGATCCCACCGATAGATCGATACCGCCCATCGATAGTACAAACATGGTACCAAATGCAACAATCATGACAAATACGGATTGCAAAAGCAAATTAGAAATATTTTCTATTGTCAAGAAGGTAGGAGATGACAAAGATAAAAAGATAAACATAACGATAAGAATAAATAAAACACCTATACCTTCACGTTTAAAAATTGATAGTGGATTTTTAGTATTCTTTGAAATAGTCATTTCATTAGAGTTAATCATCATGTATGACCTCCTGAAGCGTACATCATTATATTCTCTTCTGTGGCTTCTTCACGGGAAAACTCCTTTACAAATTCCCCTTTGTGTATAACATAGATGCGATCGCATAACCCCATCAGCTCGGGTAGTTCCGAAGAAACCAAGAGAACCCCTCCTCCATTTTGTACAAACTCTGATATGAGATTATACACTTCAACTTTAGCTCCAACATCAATACCTTGGGTTGGTTCGTCAAATATTAAGACCTTTGACTCTGTGAAGAGCCATTTTGCTAGAATAACTTTCTGCTGGTTCCCTCCACTCAAAAACCTCACCTTTTGATTAATAGTAGGCGTTTTAATTCTTAATCGCTGAACATAATCTTCAGCTATCTGCGATTCTTTCTTTTTCTTAAGCACAAGCTTATTTGCTATGATCCGATCCATCGCTGCCATCGTAATATTTTGGCTAACCGGCAGGTCTATTAACGCTCCATGCATTTTCCGATTCTCCGGAAGCAGTCCAATACCAGCTTTAATGGCATCTTTTGGGGATCTTATTTTGTGTGACTTTCCTTCCACTTCCACATTACCTGAATTGATCGGATCCGCACCTACAACAGCACGTACAGTCTCCGTTCGTCCTGATCCGGCAAGTCCAGCTATGCCTACAATTTCCCCTTTACGAAGATTGAAGTTGATATTTTTCAAAATACCTTGACGATTTAAATCGGTTACCCGCAAAACTTCTTCACCGAAAGGCACTTCCTTTTTTACAATATAATTGGACACTTCACGACCAACCATCATTGCTACGAGCTGATCAATCGTTGTATCGCTCTTATTTACTGTAGCCACATTTTTTCCGTCACGCATGACATGCATACGATCTGCCAGCAGGAACAACTCACGCAGGTGATGTGATACATAGATAATGGACACACCCTGCTCCTTCAAACTTCGAATGAAATCAAATAATACTTCCCTTTCATGATCCGCAAGCTGTGCAGTTGGCTCATCCATAATGACAACTGAAGCTTGAAAGGAAATTGCCTTGGCAATCTCGATTACACGATTTTTCAATGCACCAAGCTCTTTTACTGGGACATGAAGATCCTCTACAGTAGAAAAGAATTTTCGGTATAACTTCTCTGTCTCCTCATACATGGTTTTTTCGTCCATCTTCCGCAAACCTGGCTTAACGATTTCACGACCGAGGTATAGATTCTGAACAGCCGTTAATTCGGGTGCTAGTGTAGGCTCCTGAAAAATTGTACTTATACCAAGTTCCTGAGCATGCTTGGTATCTTTTATGTCAACAACTTCTCCATTTACTCGAATTTCTCCGCTAGTCTTTTGATATAACCCAGAGAGAATCTTAATAAGCGTTGATTTGCCTGCACCATTTTCTCCTACCAGCGCAAGCACTTCTCCTTTGCGTATATCAAGCGAAACACCTTCGAGTGCCTTGACACCAGGAAATTCCTTTGTTATTCCGGTCAAGGAAATAAGGACTTGATCGTCTTGAACTTCCATCTATTATTTTCACTCCTATCTAAAAATGGATTTTTTGCCCAAACACCATGATGCAAATTCTAATTCCCCCTATAAAACATATAGGAAAAGTCAATTATATAATTTGATGGATTTCTTTAATCACCCCCTATCGTTTTCTTAACTACTTCCTGAGTGATAAGACATTTACTATGACTAAAATATATCCCATAATGAAAGCCCTAACAAGGAGACGATATTTAGGTAGGGTAGATGATATTCAGATAAGTGTGAATAATAAAAAAACAAATCCCTATAACAGTTAAAGCGCTTACAAAACATCCTTTATAAACATGTAATTGATGGTTCAATATTCCAATTTCATTTTTGCTATTTTGCACCTCTAATTAAATAATCAACCCTTTGATCCCTAAAGTAGCCATATGTCGGGTCAAAAGGGCAATGTACAATCATAAATGTTTTAGCCAATTCGATTTTCATCTGGTAAATTTGATAAGCTCTGAAAACATAAAAAATAAAAAGGGATGCCCCACTCTAAGTGAGACATCCCTTTCATCAAAAATTATATCATCAACGGATAGAATTCTCCGTTTTAGTAACCCGTTTTATCTTTATAAAATGCTACATTCTCTTTCGTAATTAACGGAGCTTCTAACTCAATATATTCTGGAATAGGTTCCCCGGCTAACGTTTTAGCCGCTGCAACAATTCCCATAGGCATGACGATAGGATAAGCAACAGTCGCATCAATGTCGCCTGCTTCAATTGCTTTTAAAGCTGATTTTTGCCCATCCACACTTACTACCACAATTTCATTTTCTCTGCCAGCAGCTTTAATTGCTTTTATTGCCCCCATAGTCATCACGTCAGCATGTGAGACAACAGCATCAATTTTCCCTTTAGGCAAACGTTGCAGTATGTCTCCCATCTTTTGCTGAGCTTTTCCTTCCGAGAAATCAGCATTTACACTTTCTATGATTTGTATATCATTATAACCCTTAAAGGATTCTAAAATCCCTTTGTGTCTGTCAATAGTCGTGGTGGAGTCTTCTGAACCTTTTATTTCAATGACCTTCCCCTTCCCCTCTAACAAACTCACAATATGTTGCCCTGCTTTCCTGCCAACTTCAACATCGTCAGCTTTTATGAGAGTTAATACTTCTGCCGGTGTCCATCTATCTATTGTAATTATGGGAATACCTGCAGCTTTAGCGCGCTCTAAAGCAGGATTAACTGCATTTTTTCTAACTAAATCAATCACAATAACATCTACTTTTTTAGCAATAAAATCATCTACAATCGAGGATTGGATTTCAGGGTCATTATCTCCGTTCCCAATGATAAGTTCCATATTTGGAAAGTACTTTCTCGCCGCTTCTGCTCCCATTATTCTTGTCCCTAAACCATATGGAAAAAACCCTGATACAATAAGTCCAACCTTACCTTCAATAGATTCTCGAGGTGCTTGTAACGTTAGAGATTCCTGACACATATCGGCACAATACGAACCAAAGTTAATGGAGTCATCAGCATTTATTTCAGAGTTGTCATTAGCCATTTTTATGTCGCTCCCTTTATGTTTGGAATTCACCTCATCACTTTTTTCACTGCTTTCACATGCCGTGACTAAAATTACTGTAAAAACTAATAATAAAACCGCACTTACCTTAATTAATTTCATACTTTTTACTCCCTTATATTTAATCCCTAAAACATCCCAAAAATTAATTAGGAAAAATATAATTTTCCACTCACAAACTAAGAACCAGAGGATTTTCCCCCTTAGCCGAATAATGCAACCTTGTGGTAATGAGTAAATTAAAGTAGATTTAGAATAGCTTATAAGCATTTAACCTATCCATCAAAAAAACGGAAGGTATCGTCCGTTAATCATCCAGCTCTTTGTTATTATCCAAGTTAATTAGGCAATTCTAAAGGTTTTATCTTGTAAGTGTCACTAGAGATCGTTAGCAACTGTTTAAGTTATAGCATCACTTTATAACTTCGTTTTATATTTTTTCTTGAATTCAGAAGGTAGACTTCCCCATCTCTGCTTAAACAAACGGCTAAAATGCTTCGAATCTTGATATCCTACTAACTGTGAGATTTCAGTCACTTTTAAATCCTGTTCTTGAAGCAATTCTTTAGCTGTTTCTAAACGGAGATCTGTAATATAATCAAATACGGTTTTTCCCGTCTGTTTCTTAAAATAATGACAAAAATAAGTTGGGTTCATATAGACATAATCAGAAATGTCTTGAAGTGTAATTTTTTGGCTTAGATGTTCATTAATCCATTTTTTTGCCTTCATGATTGGAGTAAGTGCAGGGTCTTGTTGGATAACAAGTTGTTTTTTGTGAACTTGAATAAAAGTGTCCTTTACGCGTTTTTCTAGCTGATTCAAATTAGTCTCAGATTTAATTGCTTGTAATATATCACCTAAATCACTGTGGACAATTCCTGATTCTGTATCTTCTAGATATACTTTGAACATATAAATAATTAAGTATTCTAGTGAATATTGAATTTCCATAGGTGAACGCATCAATTTGATTCTCTTAAATAGATCGCTAAATTCCTTTTCTATCTTAGAAGTTTCAGATTTTCCAAGCATATTTGTAAGCTTGCTCGCAAACTCCTTCATGTTATTTGCAGCAAACCCATTATTTCCATTCGTGGCTTTCATTTCGTTAGTTAAGCGTGAGGAATAAATTTGATTTCCACCATAAATCATTCTCATCCGAATGAAAGAGTGTAATTGCTTCTTCATTTCAGGAAGGATAAATAAATCTTCAAATGGATTACTCTGTGCAATAGAAAAACTGAAAGGTGTATATTTATTTAGGCAGGATTTAAGTTTTCTAGTGAAAGTTTCTCCTTTTTCAAAGAAGTTATTTTCTTTACTCATACTAAAAAGAAGCACCCAAAAGTGAAATCCCCCCTCCCTCCACCACCATCCTAACTGTTGATGTTCTGAATCTTTAAATTCCATGATAACTTCATCGATGATATTTTCAGTCGCAAATGCAAAAGCTCCCCAGTCTTCATTAGAGTATTCACTTGTCCTAGAGGAAAATTCATCTACACTAACATAACACGCTTGATAAACGCCCTCTGGGAAATCTTTAATCCAATACATAGCAGCAATGTCTTCTGGTTCTGATGATATCGCTTCACTTAATAACTGTGTTTGTTTTGTCAAGGTAAGCTGATCCGATTGCTTTATTAAATCATTCCATTTATAAGTTTCAAGTCTTTTCTCTTCAATACGCTTTTCAACTTTTTGAAGAACCTCAAAAAATTGTTTACGGTCAATCGGTTTTAAAATGTAATCAAGTGCCCCCTCCCGAATAGCCGTTTGTAAAAATTGGAAATCGTCGTATCCGCTTACAATAATAGAAGAAAAATCGTTATCTCTGTTCATATTTTTCATTTCTTTTATAAGTGTTAGACCATCTATTTCAGGCATCTTGACATCCGTAATCAACAAGTCAATCTCAATCGTATGATCTTTTAAGAATTCTATTACTTCTATACCATCAGAGAATACACCAACAATGTCCCAATTGTCTCCAAATTTTTGTAATAAACGTTCAATTCCTGTACGAATTCTTACTTCGTCATCTACAATGATTGTTTTTATTTTATTCATTGAAATAACCCTCTTTTCTTTCGTATTTTTTCACCTCTTCATCCCCTTCTATAACAGGAAAACGGATCATAATAACGGTTCCATTTTCAGTTCCACTTTCGACAGTTAGCCCATATTCTTCTCCAAACAGCATAAAAATTCTACCATGTACGTTAATCATTCCGAATCCGGAATCCCGTCTACCAATAGGATCTGATTTTAATAGACTATTAATCTTTTCAAGTGTTTTGTCATCGATTCCAGCCCCGTCGTCTTCTACATATATCACTACATCCTTTGTTCCAGGTTGTATACCTGGGACTGTTCTTATATAAATCCTTATCGTAAGTGTTCCTCTTCTAGTTTCTAGACCATGCTTTATGCAATTTTCTATAATAGGCTGCAAAATGAACTTAGGTGAATATAATTGATTCAAATCTATTTCTGAAAGAATATGAAAACTCAATCGTTCCTCAAAACGGAATTGCTGGATAGTCAAGTAATTTTTAATATGTTCTACTTCCTTATTGAAAGGAACAATACGATTTTTATTACTTAATGAAAATCGCAGCATTCTACCTAGTAAAGTGACCATTTCAACAACTGTATCATCATCATTATCCTCAACAGCCATACTAATTGTTTCCAACGTATTGTACATAAAGTGCGGATTGATTTGTGATTGCAGAGCATATAATTCCGCTTGTTTTTGGCGTATTTCAATATGGAAATTTTCCTTTATGAGCTCTCTAATTTTGGATATCATTGAATTAAAACTATTAGCTAAAAGTCCAATCTCATCTTTCGAATCCACTTTAAGATCAACATCAAAATTACCCTTTTCCACATCTTTCATTAATTTGCTAAGCTTATAAATTGGACGACTTACACCCCATGCCAAAATAATAGAAATAATAACCGTTCCCAAGCCTATAATCACAAAAAACAAAATCGTAACATCCTTAATTACCTCTGCCTTACCAGTTAAATGTTTCATTGAAATGCGGTGAACCATTACCCAATCATATTTCTCCGATTCACTTACACTTACAAGTTGTTTTTCACCTTCCAAATATGAACGAAAACTTCCATTCATAGTTGGATAATTATCCAAGTCTTCAACCGTACCGATTCTTTCAGGATCGGTATGATAGATAACCTTCCCCTGCCCATTCATTATCCACATATCTGCTTTATTTTGATTATTAATTTCCTTAAAAATATCTTCAATAAATGACAAATTAACCGCAATCGCTAAAGTACCGATTTCCTTTCGATTTTCAAAATCTTCAATCCTCTCGGTCATTAAAAAAAAAGATGGTTTTCCCTTAAAACGGAGATCTACTTGATCCTGTAATACAATGGATTCATTTTCTTTAAAATCTGGTGTTTTCTCTAAACCTGAATAGGGGACTATACTACTTGAGAAGAATCGTTCTTTAGACCACAAAAACACACCTAACAATGGACTTTTATCTGTTAAATATGTAAGAGAAAGATAGCTATTAACTTTGTAATAATCAATTTGCAATGTTGATTGATTTGAATAGGAATCTTTTCTCAAAATGGATAACACTTGGTTTGAGTTATACAAAAGTTGAGGTAAATCTTCTAATTCAGACATTTGAATTTCCATATTTTTATTTGTCTGATCTAATATCTTTGGAATATTTTCTCCCACTTGTTCTTCAATTAATTTGGTATACTGGTGATAAGAAAAATAAACCAGAACCGTCATAGGTATTAATGTTAATAAAATATATGTAATAATTAATTTCATTCTTAGCTGATAATTTTTTGGTCTCCACCATTGCGAACCTGCTATTTTAGAAATCATATTGATTAATATTTTCCTTAGTAAATAATATAGGCTGTCCCATAATAACTTCATTATCTTCCACCCGTATATTTCCTATATTAGGAATTTCTTGTTGATCAGTTGGAAATTGTCCATTTAGATAATTTTTAGCTAACGCAACTGTGAGGTAGCCCAATTTTTTCGGACTCCATAGTGTAATGTCTTCTATTACCCCATCATTAATATAATTCCTCATGTCTTTAGGTGATGATAATCCTAAAACTTCGACATCATCTTTCCCTGATTCTAAAATAGCCTGTGTAATGGCAGGAGTTGCTAATGGACTCACACTAACTATTGCTGATAAATTAGGATATTTTTTTATTAGAAGTTTAGTATTTTTATATGAGTTTTCATAACTATCATAATTAACCATGATTTTCACCAATTTTAAGTTTGGATAGTATTTTTCCTGTTGGATTTTCATCGACTTAATCCATTCATTTGTATTTGAAGTGGAATAATTGTTGACTATGATCGCATATTCCCCTTTTTCATTTAAACGCGCGGCTAGGTTATCCATTAGATGAGATCCTAAGGTATCGGGATCTACGGTGTTAACAAAAAAATCCCTTCCTGTAGAATCCGTATCCGAATCCCATGTAATGACCTTAATTCCTTTTTCACGAGCTATATTTAATACAGGCAGCAGCTTAAACGGATCGGTTGCCGAAACAGCAATCAAATCAACATTTTTTTTAATCAAATCTTCAATCACTTTTATCTGCATTTGGTAATCGTCAACTGGCGGACCAGTAAATATCAGGTTAACACCTAATTTTTCGGCTGCTTCTTTGGCTCCTTCTTCTACAGAATCGTAATAAGAAGAGTTTCCTATAAATCTTGGAACTAATGCAACTGTGTAGGGATCTGTTTGAATATCCCGTTTTACTTGTGTATTAATTCTATCTTTCTCTTTATTCGTATATATAATCTCATTAGTGGAATCACTCGCTTCACAACCGCTTACAAACAATATTAAGGCAAATAGAATATGTACTAATTGCATAAGTTCCTCTCCTATTATTGCTTTCAATATGAACATTTTTTTATCGTTGATTACTAACTTTGTTTATAAGAATGAAAAAGCATAAAGCAAGGGTTTAATATAAAGAAATGAAGTAATTACCTTTAAATAAAAATAGTAATTATAAATAAAATAAAACAATATTTCTTGAATAATTACATTAAAAATCTTTTACATTTCAATTTGATAACGCTTACAAAATATCAAAATATAAATGATTCATAAATTTCCCTTCCTAATCTAAGATAGTTTTCTTAATGAAAAAGACAGAATGTTTAACTTTCAAACTATAATTCGTCATAATATTTATAATAATAAATAAATTATCATTTTTTGTCTAGTGGCATAAATAGGAAAAACAAAATAGGTCCAAAGAAATAAAAAAACTCTTTAGACCATAATAAATTTATTACTCAACTTTCGCAAACCAAATTAGGTAGGTAAGCCCTGATGTAGCTTGGTAGACCTGAATTCCATTTTGATAGTTGATTTTTAAGTAATTGTTGTGTTTGTTTATTCGTCTTCTTCAAGACATCTTGAGGAAGCTCGATTAATTGCTGCTATGCGACAAGCCCAATCAAGTTCATTTACTTCGTCACAAAGGTCATAAAATAAGCCACCTAATGTACGTTCATCGGTGTGGCAACGATTTTGGCTATAATTCGCATGAGTTTATCGTGGTGGACCGTATCGAAGAATCTTTCAAGGTCAATGTCCACTACCCAATCGTGTCCATCATTCAGAAATTCCAAGCTTTTTATAATTGCCATCTCACAACTTCTTTTTGGTCTAAAGTCGTAACTGAATTCACTGAACTGTTCTTCAAATATCGGACTGAGTACTTGATGAGTGGCTTGTTGAACTACTCTATCCACTACTGTTGGTATTCCGAATTTTTGATGTCCTTCTCCTAAAGGGAGAAATTTTCCATTATGATAATCTTTGAAGTGAATGTATTTAATGCGATTCGCATACTTTTTAATCACTTCTATCGGATCACCGCCGCCTGCTTCGATATGCGCTGTATCTGGACAAAGATTGATCGTCCTTAAATTGCTTTTCCTAAATTACCAGCTGCAACATTTGTATTAATTGCATTTAATAATCGGTACTGCGATACTTAGTAAATTGTTCGCTCTATAGCAACTTTTGCAGGTTTAACGTATTTTTCGTTCAAGCTAGAACGATTTGAAGAACCTGAAACTTTACCAATCTTTGACTCTACAACTTTCAATTGTTTAGTGAAAGAATCATATAAATTATTGATTTTAGTTATTTCTCCACTATTTATTGCTTGATTATATGATAATAATTGCGAGGTTAAAATATTACCTAGTTTAACAGCTTCATTATAAGCACTGTTGCTGGTATTAACTGTTGGTTTACTTGGTGTATTACTAGGAACCCTAACAATTTCTCCATTCCTATGATAGTGGTACTCACCATTATTTAGACCATATTGTGCACAGTTTGTACGGCAAGTATGGCCTCCATTGCTATCAAGACCACCAGGTGAAGCACTTGCTAGTGAAGGTGTTAATATCAGTGCTGAACCTAGAAGTAAAATATTAAATAAACTTTTTGTTCAGTTAATTAGCCCTCTTTATTAATAACCCATGTTATATATTTATTGTAATTCAATGGAAATACTAGTGGTTTAATTAGGCAATATGAAATAAGTCCTTTAGTTCCTGAGGCAACATGACTGAAAGCCTGTAAGCGAAGCTGGCCTGGATAAGGTGTCCAATTCGTAAAGGCTTGTGCCTCTGTTTCAAGGACAAGATAATTTTGCTGTTTCGTTGAACGAGCGACATCCCCGCCAAAGGAAATTTCCATTCCTGTTAAATCATCCTGTGATGGATGATAAATATCCACTCCGGTAATATCAAATGGTTCTGATGCAGTAAAATGGTTGACGTTCGGCTGAATTCCATATGAATAGCCTCGCCATTCAAAGTCAAAGTTTTGCGTAATAAATTGTCCTTCTCGGCGATATTCCTTGACAATATCAACCTGCCATGCGAGAAAATCGTCCACAAGCTTGCGCTGAAACTTAGAAAACTCTGCTCCTAAGCTGCCGTTAATTGTCCCAACAACCGAAGGCATATCCTCCCAAGCATGAACATCATTGCTCCAATATGCAAGTCCAAACTCCTTATTTAAAGCCTCTGTCGTTTTAAATTTCTCTTTTAAATACTTCACAAATTGATGCTGGACATTCGGTCCGCTCGTATCATAATGCTTCGTTTCATTATCGATTTGATAACCGATGATGGCTGGATGGTCTTTCACATTTTCCATCAGCTTTCGAATGATCCGCTCTGCATAAAATAAATAGGTCGGATTTGTAATATCCATAATTTGTCTTGCGCCATACTTTCCCTTGCCTTGCTTCGTGACAGCTAATACGTCTGGATGTTCTTTTACCATCCAAGTAGGCACCGCATAGGTCGGAGTGCCGACAATAACAGAAATTTCCGCTTTATGCATGGCATCTAGTACTCTATTAACAGATGTAAAATCAAAGACTCCGTTTTGCGGCTCATGGGTACTCCATGTTGATTCAGCGATGCGGACGACATTGATTCCTGCATCCTTCATCATTTGGATATCGGTTTCCAGCCGGTCATACGGCATATATTCGTCATAATAAGCGACACCATATAGTAATTGCTTCAACTTTCTCTCTTCCTTTCATCCATTACTTAATCGCACCATCAGCAATGCCTTCCAAAATATATTTTTGGAAAAAGGCATAGAAGACGATAACAGGCAATGCTGTTAATACCAATGCAGCCAGGATCTTCGGCCAGTCTGCAACATATTGGCCGAACAGCATATTAATCGATAGCATAAGAGTATAATTATTGACATCTGTCAGCATGATCAATGGCAAGAGGAAATCGTTCCAAAGCCAAAGCACATTCAATACCAATATGGTTGCCGTTATCGGTTTAAGCAATGGAAAAATAATTTTAATAAAGATTTGAAAATCGTTGCAGCCATCAATCTTCGCTGCTTCCTCCAGCTCTTTCGGAATCGATTTCACAAATCCGTGATAGAGAAACACAGCCATGTTTACACCCAGCCCAATATAAATGAGACCAAGACCATAAAGTGATCCTTGGAAGCCAAGAATTTTTGCCATTTGACTCAACGTAATCATGATCGAGTGAAAAGGTACGAGCATTGAGGCAATGAAAAGCGTAAAAATTAGTGCACTAAGTTTCCCTGATGTTCTAGCAAGCTTATAGCCGGCAAGTGACCCGCAAAATACAATCCCCGCAAGGCCAATTACGGTAACAATCAATGTATTAAAACCACTTCCTAATAGGTTTAACTCTGTAAAAACACCAAGATAGTTTTCTAGTGAAAGTGAATTGGGCATTGATAACACCGAGTTAAAGATTTCCCCTTTTGATTTAAAAGAATTGATCACGGCCATATAGATCGGAAAAAATGAAATAACCGCAAAAACAGTCAAGATTAGGTTAATGGAAAATGAAACGGCACGGTTCTCCCTCATGCTTCAACCTCCTTACGCTTTAAGATCGTTACTTGAATCAATGTAATAATCAATACAACGAGGAACAGAATCATTGCTTTTGCATTGGCATAGCCGAAACGGAAGTTATTAGAGAAGGCTTCCTCGTAAATATTTAAAGCCATTACTTGAGTTGAAGTCCCTGGACCGCCTTGTGTCAAAGCATAGACAACATCGAATACTTTAAACGCTCCATTTAAGGTTAAGAACGAACAAATGGTAATCGCATGCATAATCATTGGAATTACAACATGTCTTAATCGTTGAAAAACATTTGCACCATCAATCATTGAAGCTTCTTTTAATTGTTTTGGAACGCCTTGTAATGCTGCCATATAAATAACCATCATATAGCCAATTCCCTGCCAAAGCGAAACAATTAAAATTGAGTAAAATGATACCCTAGCATCCCCAATCCAGGACTGATCTAAAATCGAGAAGAGGGCTTGTTCTGAAAGTTCTGGAAAGACATTTGTAAAAATGAATGAGAACATTAATGAGCTAATGATTAAACTTATCATATTTGGCATAAAGAAAATCGTTCGAAAAAATCCTTTTGATTTCATTCGTGACTCTATTAATAAAGCTAAAAGCAATGCGGCAACATTTTGAATCACAAACATGAAAATCGTGTAACGCAACGTAAACCAAAAGGAATGTCTAAATGCTGGATCATCACTAAAGGCCTCAAAATAATTACTGAATCCAACAAAGTTGAACGTTGGATTTAATCCATTCCAGTCCGTAAAGCTATACACTCCTGCACCAATCGTTGGGATAAATAAAAACACGAAATAAAAAGCAAATGCCGGAAGGACAAATAAAATCAAACTTAAATGGTTGCTTTTTGTTTTAAGCTTTTTCTTCGTTGCCGCTTCCTTCATAGGTACATTTGGTACATTCAATTCTTTAACAGGCACTTGGTTTCATTCCTTTCATTCTATAATTCTTATAATGAAAGACAGTCTATAAAAAACTGTCTTTCACTATTTACGTATATCGTTTATTTATTCACTTTGTTATACTCCTGCCATGCCCGGTCTAATCCTTTAATAACATCTTCTTTAGAGGAATCGCCAGCATAGTAGCTTTGCAGTAATTTTTCAGAAGCAGATTTTACTGCTGCAGGAATAACCGGATCCTGATACACTTTTCCTTCTTCCACATATTTCGCCGAATCCTTTAACCAAGGGTAAGTTTCAAATGTATGAACTTCAGAAATCGGATTAAAGCCTAAGCTCTCATAAAATGCACTAGAATCTTGTTCATCTAAGATATAGTTCACAAAATCTTTCGCTACGTCTTTCACTTTGCTTACTTTTGAAACTGCTAGAGATGTAGATGTACTTAAATTAATGAGCGTAGCATTTGGATCATCATTAATCGGAAGTGCTGCAACACCGAAGTTGAACTTTTCATTTGTTGCAAGCATAGACTCGGCCATCCATGGTCCTTGAACCCACATAGCTGCTTCACCGCTCGCAAAGGCTGCAGCCCCCTGATCCTGACCAACTTCAAATGGACGGTCTGTTCCATGAGCATGAACAAGATCAATGATCTCAAACATGCCTTTTAAATCAGCAAATGAGCCTTCTCCAGTATTCATGCTGTCGATAAAACCTTTGTTTGTTGTACTTTCTAATGCACCAACCGTTAAAGGTAGGAACAGCTGTGGAATATAGGAATCTTTATAAGCACGAATGAATGGTGTAATTCCTTTATCTTCAAGTGTTTTTATAACCGCTTTCATTTCTGTGAGCGTTTTTGGTACTTCAATACCATTTTCTTCAAAAATATCTTTGTTATAAATAAATCCCCATTGTAGTGTTTCTAAAGGTACAGCAAGAACCTTGCCATCTCTTGTAACCGCTGGTGATACTGTGTCATAAAGATTTTCCACAAATGGTTCACCAGATAAATTCTCTAAATAACCTGCCTTATCATATACCGGGATATCATTGACCGCATGAAGGGCAAAAACATCCGGACTATCACCAGAAGCTAGACGTGTTTTTAATAACTGATCTGCTTCATTCACACTTGGCAATTCAAGCTTAACTGTTACATCTCGACCTTTTTCTTCTTTTTGTTTTTTAATAAACTGATCAATATATGTTTCGTATTGCTCCTTAAAACGAGGCTGTCCGATAAAGACCTTTAATTCTACCTTTTTCCCATCGCCTCCACCTGTATCACCAGATGAACTGCTGCTGCCGGGTGCAGTACACCCTGCAAGTAAACCTGCAAATAAAATGGAAACAAGAAATAATGTAAGCGCTTTTCTCATTTGGTAATCTCCCCTTTCTGTTTTAATCATAATCTGTTTGTATTGGTTATGAAATTGAAAATATTAACGCTTACATTTGGACTATTTTAAGTTTTCCGAATTGTTCCTGGAGATGTTCCAAAGTATTTTTTAAAAACGCGATAAAAATATGAAACATCTTCATATCCAACCATTTCGGCAATTGTCTTATATTGTAATGAAGTAGTCATGATTAGCTCTTTTGCCTTTTCCATCCGTTTTGTGATGATATACTCAGTCACATTGCAGCCATATCTTTTTTTAAAGGCTGTCGTTAAATATTCTTTGCTGACAAAAAAGGTTTTAGCGATCATTTCAAGTGATAAATTCGGTGACGCAGAATGATTATCAATATAGTCCTTAATATCTTCCAAGTTTATTTTGTTTTTCTGTTTCCTGATTTCATCAAATTTTATCATGATTTGTTTGCCGATATTTAATTGGTTTGTAAGCTCATCTTCAACCGTGATATTTGCATGGTGGCTCAATTGCTCCCAATCTAAACCGATATCCTCCATTCTAAGGTCATGTTCCTTCAAAGCTTCCTTAAGGAGAAATAAAAATTCTTGATGCAAGTGAAAAATTAGCAATTCATCTTTCTTTTGGGAATCATTTAATTTGCTAAGAAACCGCTCAATACTTTTAGAAAGCTCGGAAGCATTCAATTCCTTTAAGGAAAAAGCCAGAGTGTGATGAAAGGGTTGAATTAATTCTTCCAGTTCAGGATTTACTGTAAATAATGGGAAACCTATTTGCTGCTGTTTCCATTTTCTTTTTTCATACAAAGCTTTCTCTAATGCTTTATTTAGTTCTGTTCCATCGACAGGCTTTGGTAAATATTCAATCACACGTGATTTAATGGCTTGTCTAGTATAAACAAAGTCTTGATAACCGCTTAGAACGATGACCGGGATATGTGAAAAATCTTTTTCAAGTACTTCAAGCAGTCCAATTCCATCAATTCCCGGCATCTTCATATCTGTTATGATGAAATCAGGGCGTTTGCGTTTAATGGATTCAAGGGCTTCTTCCCCATTTGTTGCCTCTATTAGATGTGTGATGTCTAATGATTCGAAATCTATTAATGCTTTAACCGTTTCTCTAGTCCAGCTTTCATCGTCAACAAGTAAGATAGTATTCATATCAATTCACATCCCTTTGTATATACGGCATTCTTAAAATCACTCTTGTATAATCCGCTTCCTTACTGTATAGCTCAATCCCATAATCATTTCCGAAATAAAGCTTCAGTCTCGCATCTACATTTTTTAAGCCAATGCTTCGATTTTGTGGCCCCTCATCAATCAGCAGCTTTCTCCTAATCTCATCTAAAACATGTGCTGTCATTCCCACACCATTATCTTCAATGACAATTTCAATTTCATCAAATATTTTTTGAATATCAATTTTAATCCTGCCTTTTTCAATTTGTGACTCAAAGCCATGTTTAAAAGAGTTTTCTACAATCGGCTGCAGGGATAAAAGCGGAATAAGGCCATCATTGACAGCTTCATCAACAAATAAGTGAATCGAAATATTTTCACCAAATCTAACTTTTTGAATATATAAATAATTTTTCAAATGGCTAACCTCTTCACGGATAGGAACCAAGTCTCCACGCTTATTTGTGATATAACGAAACATGTTCGCAAGACGCTGTGTCATTTCATACATGTCTTTAGCTTGTTTTTTCAAAGCCATCCCGCTGATGACTTGCAGCGTATTATATAAAAAATGCGGATTAATTTGTGCTTGCAGGGCAAGAAATTGTGCATCGCGATTTTCCATTTCGCGTTTATAATCCTTTTCGATCAGTTCCCTGATTCGTTCTATCATTTCTTTATATTTTCTTTGAAGAATCCCTATTTCGTCTGTACGTCTATCGTTTATTTGAACGTTAAAGTTTGTATCTTCAACATGTTCCATTGTCTTAGAGAGTGCTACAATTGGTTTGGCCACTTGATTTGAGACGATAATCGATAATAAAACCGTTAAGAAGATCGATATAATAAGAATGACGAAACCAGATTGGCCAATATAAACCGCTCCTACCATCATCACTTCTTCTGGGACCACTTTTAATAAGATGATTTTTCCGTTCATCATTTCCTGAAAGAAATAATAATTCTTATCCTTCTTCAAGTAATGGCTTTCTTGTGAAGAAATGATTTCGTTGGAGATGTCCTTGCTGATCTCTCTATTCATATTGAGCTGATCCGGATTAAAGAGCAAATTCCCATGGGAATCAAGAAGCAATACGGACTCTTCTTCATTACTTTGCAGGTTTTCGGCTATATGATCCATAAATGAAAACACCACTTGTATTTCAAGTCTCCCAACCAGCTTTTGGTCCTCAAATCGATAGATATTACGCGATAATGAAAAACTTTCTGTAGCTGGATCGACATTGAAAATAGCGTCTTTCTTATTTTGATTCGATGGTGAGCTTACATCATTGCTTACATAAAAATCGTTCATTTCCACTTTGTATAAGCGATCATCCTCATAGGAAACAAGTGAGGCAGATAAAATATCATCATCCCCATTATATAAACCAAATAGTTTATCTTTTAGATAGGACTGTATATTAAAAGCATTAATCGTGCTTATATTATCAACAGTCGTAATGCTTGGCACCAGCTTTTCGTCCACAAGTGCTGAAAATAAAAAGTCATTATACCAGTACATTTGCTCTTCAATATAACTCTTCGAAAGTTCCATCCGGGAAAGATTGGAGCTAATTTCTGATGACTCAACGGTTCCTCTGGAAATATGAGTTGAGATCAGCATGAAGATTAAAAGCGGAACCATCATGACCAGAAGCAGGGTCCCCATTAACTTGTGCTTAATGCTTTCAATAACGTATTTGTTAAAATAATGCTTTACTCTGCCTCGAAATCTCATGATTCATCCTCCATTTGGATTTCCATCTGCTTTTTACTGATATTTTGATAATTATAAATCGTAAAATGATAGATAAAAAGACTATCTTTAAAAAAGATGGTTTCGTCTATTTAAAGATAGTCTTTTTTTCTAATTGATTAGCACGTGTCCATGCTGTCCGCTTCTTGCAGAAAATGCGGCGATGCATCAAAAAAAGAGGGGGCAATTATTGCGGAATATATTCAGCGAACAATGATCGAATGGTTACCCCGAAACAGTATCTAACATATAACCAAAGAAACACATAAAAACGGCTAACCGAAAGGTCAGCCGTTTTTTTCTATACCTATATTAAAGGGGCGGTGAACATTATTTCGCATGGTCACCTTTTAATAGATTGCTATCTGAAATTGGCAGGGCAATAATCTTTCCGCCAATTTGAACATGAACAGTATCATTAAATATAGCCTTAACAATTCCTTTTAAAGAAATAGTTGAATTAACAGCAATTGGTTTTGGAGTATCTGTTGCCATCTAATTTCACACCTTCCTAGCTAAATTAGTCTTTAATAATTTGATAGTTTTTGTGAGAAACGACAGTTAATGGTGTTTCAACATTTATTTCTTCTGCATCGGATTTGCTAATCTGTACGATGACACTTTCTTCTCTTACTTTTACTACTTCACCCAAAAGTACCAATCCATTCCGCTCAAAGCGGATCTTCTCTCCTTCTTTAGCTATGTTATTTTCATTCATCTTAGCCTTACACTCCATTTTCTTTTTTTCACTTTAAATGGATTCATTCAATAATTCATTGAACAATAAATCAAGTATTACACCAAACTGATAGCTATGTCAATAAATATGAACTTAAGTTCACGTTTTGCTTTTTTATGGTATAGTAGTACCGAGGTGATCCTATGTCTGAGCATGATGATGAACAGCTAGTTGGGGAATATCCTTACTTGCCAAAACAAAAACGGGCACAATTGAAACGACAGGCATTGCTTGAGAGCGGTCGTGCTCTGTTTACCCAGAAAGGATATGAGCAAACAAACGCAAAAGAAATCGCATTACATGCCGGTGTTGCAACTGGAACATTTTACAGGTATTTCACTGATAAACGGCAGCTGATGATGTCGCTGTTGGAAGATCAATTGGCGAAGCTGCTGCCTCCTGAACCGAGCTGGTCGAATGTTGATCCAGAAGCATTTTTTTCCACACTTTTAGAGCAGCATTACAATCGTCTTGAAGAATTAGGCCTGCACCGTGTATTACCTGAATTGTTGCTGAAGGATTCTCAATTAGCTGAGGTGATTTCTGAAGCTAGAAAAAAAATACATGCCAGAATATATTCAAGCTTGAAACATGCTAAAGAAAAAGGAATGGTATGGCAAGACCTAGATTTAGAGACCGTTTCATGGTCAATTATGGTGTTATCAGATCAAGTACCAGAAAAGCAAAAGGAAAGCGGCGGTCGAACAGACTACTATGAACTTGCTAAAGTCATATGCCGGCTAGTGTTCCCTCCAGAGGTATTGGAGAAATTAAAAAAGGAAAGTCGTGAAGCATAGTTTAGTAAAACATTTTAATAACATGTTTTAAAAAAGAAGAAGAACTATATAAGGATTATTATACCCCATCAGAACTTGTAAAGTCACGAATAAAAATGTGAAAAAAAGATGTTCTAGATGCTCTAATCAAGCACGAAGAGGCTGTCTTGAAATCAAGACAGCCTCTTCAATCGCTTAACCATTTATCTTCTTAAAAAACACCATTTGCCCTGGCTGAATTAGAGATAACAGCGGACAATCCTCAGGAATTACCCGGCCGATTACATTAACTCGTTCGTCGGCAGGAAGATCTCTTAAAGCGATTTGCACTTCACCGCGGTAGCGGCCGTAAAGATCATTATCCATTGTAATCGTGCCAAGCGTTCGCTCAACTGTATTGTCAGGAACAACCGCTTCTTCTGTTCTTGTATCCATTAACCGAAGTACATCTCTTGCAAAGTCAGGACGAGGACGATACTCGCCTTCTTGAAGCCGTGATGATTGAATCCGGATTGGAATCACTTTGTCCTGATCATATTTTACCAATTGTTCCAACAGCCCTTCACCAGGATCAGGATCGCCGACATACACATCAGCAATGCCCCAACGATAAAGCTCAACTGCAGCAACAAATGGATCTAGATAACGATGGCGTTCCAAAGTAGGCAATCCCTCAAACAGCGGTCCCCGCTTCTCCCCTCGACTAGGCACATACGCATACACTGGAATATTATAACGATTGAAGAGAGCGGTTTGCTTTTGAAAAAACATTTCATCAAGCCCTGTTTCACGACGGGGATAAAAGTTATGCCAAGCAATTAATCGATCGGCATCGATCCCCTTTGCTAATAATGAAATCAGATCATTTTCAAGGATGATGCTTGCATTAATCGCAAGCCGAAATTGCTTTGAGAGCTTTAGAATGGTTTCATCCTCAAAAAAATCATCAAGACGCAATCCTACAACACCAAGGGACGATAAATCTTCTAATGCTTGAATTCCCAGGTGTTTAGGTGTTTTCTTCGATACATCGGCATATACATCAACCCCGTAATCTCTTGCCACTTCAAGAAGTATTTTGGCTCTCTTAGCAAGATCACCTGTTTCTTCAGGAATGTGAAGCGAGGTAAATGCCCGCTTCACACCTTTCTTGCTCGCTTCTATTATCCGTTGTTCAGCTTTTGGATCATTTAAATAAAACGAGATACCGATCACTCAAATTCACCAGCCATCCGATCATTAAATCCAAATAGGAACGTAAAGATAAAGCCTGCTGCATATGCAATAACTAAGCCAATTAAATATAAGACGATCTGTTGGGCATGAACTAAGAATGTTAATGGTATTCCTGAAACACCTACAGCAACCGTTGCTACATTAAAGTAGGCCTGAAATGCACCGCCAACTCCTGCTCCTAGGCATGCTGTTAAAAACGGTCGACCTAGCGGCAACGTTACCCCGAAAATTAATGGTTCGCCAATTCCAAGGATCCCAGAAGGAAGGGAACCGCCAATTGCTCGTTTCAAACGTTTTTTCTTCGTTTTCATATAAATAGCAAATGCTGCACCAACTTGACCTGCACCACCCATTGCTAAAATCGGAAGCAATGGATCATCACCGATTGAGTTAATTAATTCCAAATGAACTGGTGTTAATCCTTGATGCAATCCAGTAACAACAAGAGGCAGGAAGGTTGCGCCTAACACAAATCCAGCGACAATGCCGCCCATATCCAAGACAGCCAGCAAGCCTTTTGTTAATCCGTCTGAAATTATTCCGCCAATTGGCATAAAGACAAGATAAGTTAAAATACCAGTAATGAGTAAAGCTATTGTTGGCGTAAGAATAATATCAAGTGACTGTGGTACAAACTTGCGAACACGCTTTTCTACCAAAGCAATAAAGATCGCCGCAAATAAAACCCCTATTAAACCGCCGCGACCAGGCAATAATTCTGTACCGAAAAGACTGATGCCTGCAACAGCAGGGTTTATAATTAAGATACCTGCTAAACCTCCAAGCGCCGGTGAACCGCCAAATTCCTTCGCTGCATTGATCCCCACTAAAATACCGAGATAGGCAAACAGGCCTCCTCCGATCGTTGACAAGATAATCGCCGTTTGTGATTCTGCCGGCAGCCAGCCCGCCTGAACAATCGCCTTTGTAATCCCAGTGATTAAACCAGACGCTACTAAAGCAGGGATAAGCGGGATAAAGATGCTCGCAATTTTCCGCAATAAAAGCTTAAATGGTGTCGCATTTTTTTCTTTTAGCTCTGATTTTTTCTGAGCGGCACGCTCTTTTAAATCGATGCCTCCTGAAGCATCTACCAACTTGCCAAACTCCTCTGTCACTTTCGCAACCTTCCCTGGGCCTAAAATAATTTGTAATGTTTCCTGTTCAACAAGTCCTAGCACACCATCTATCTTTTTGAGTGCTTCTTTATTAACCTTTGTTCCGTCAACTGGCGTTACACGAAGACGGGTCATGCAATGTGTATATGATGCAATGTTTTCAGCTCCACCAAGCTGTTCAAGTATTTTTTTTGCTAATAATTGATTTTCCCCAGACATTTTAAATCCCCCTTTTTTCCATTTCGGCAATCTTGCTGTTTTGAAAACGCTATTATTTTTCTGAAATAAAAGCCTGAAATCATTAGGTACAGGCAATTATTTATTCTTTTTTAAAAATTTTATCGCTTCTCTTGTTTTATCAATATATTGGACTGTATCATCATACTGCTTAGCCGCCATGCATAAAAACAGCAAATCGATGACATAGAGCTGGGCAAGCCGGGAAGAGGTGGCAGCACTTCGAAACGGCGCCTCGTTTGAGTATGATGTAAATAAATTAATTTCTGCCAAAGAAGAAACCGCTGACTGGCCATATTTCGTTAAGCTTATTGTTTTCACACTATTTTCTTTTGCCAGTGAAAGTACGTTAATGACCTCTTTTGTTTCTCCTGAAAAGGAAATGCCAAATACAACATCATCTTCATCTGCATTTGCAATTAATGTTGCAACAAGATGTGCATCTGTAAAGGCTGTTGAACCTTTATTAATTCGCAGAAACTTTTGCTGGGCATCCATCGCAATGATATGTGAAGCACCAATTCCAAAAAAATGAACGTTCTTTGCTTTAAGCAGCACATTTACTGCTTGCTCAAGCTCATAGTTGTTGATAAGCTCAGATGTGTCGCTCAAGCTTTGGATGCTGTTGCTTGTTGTCTTTTGAACAATCGATTGAATCGTTTCATCTGGCTCAATGTCCCGATACCCTTGTTCAACAGGCTTCACTAAATCTCCGGCAATCCTGACCTTTAACTCCTGAAACCCTTTTACACCAAGTGACTTGCATAAACGAATCACAGCTGCGCTGCTTGAACCAGCCAATGTCCCCAGCTCTCCAGCGGTACAATTCACTATCTCTTTTGGATGCTCTAAAATATAGTCAGCAATTTTCCGCTCAGATTCTGGAAGACTCGGTATTACATTTTTAATCATGTTTAATCCGCCTGATGCCATCTGTACTCTCCTTTAATTCTTACTAAGTTCAATTGCTGTTCTCACATATCCTTTCGCCTGTTCAAGCAGCTTTTTAGCTTCTTCGTACTCTCTTCCTGTTTTAATCATGACGATCGCTGTTTTTACTTCATTGTTTGCTAATTCCAGCGTTTCTTTCGCTTGTTCATACGAGACATTGGTAATTTTACGAATAATATTTGTGGCACGTTCCTTTAATTTAAAGTTACTCACATGCACATCAACCATTAAATTTTCATATGCCTTACCAAGCTTAATCATCGTCGTTGTTGAGATCATATTTAAAATCATTTTATGTGCGGTTGCAGCTTTTAATCTTGTTGAGCCTGTCAGTACTTCAGGACCAACAACAACTTCAATGCTAAGATCTGCCACCTGACTGATTGGTGAGTTTTCATTACAGGATAATGCCACAGCTTTAGCACCAACACTTCTTGCATATTTTAGGGCTCCAATTACATAAGGTGTACGACCGCTTGCCGCAATGCCAATGACTGTATCATTTGAACTTAACTGAATATCTCTTAAATCCTGCTCACCAAGTTCTTCCTTATCCTCAGCACCTTCAACCGCTTTCACAAATGCTTTTTCTCCACCAGCCATTATGCCTTGGACTAAGCTTGGGTCTGTACTAAATGTCGGCGGGCATTCAACCGCATCTAACACACCAAGTCTGCCGCTCGTACCAGCTCCAAGATAAATAAGACGGCCGCCATTTTTCAATGACTCAAAAGCAAAGTTTATCGCCGTTTCGACATCGGGAAGCACTTGCTGAACAGCCAAGGCCACTTTCTGATCCTCTTCATTCATCACTCTTAAAATTTCAGCCGTATCGGCAGTATCTATATGCATGGTTCGTTCGTTACGAGATTCTGTTGTCAATAAGGTGAGTTTTTGATCCATTGAATTGACCTCCAATTATCGTGTTGCAAAATCTACGTTCAGTATAGCGTGTTTGAAATTAAATTTCAACATATAAAATAAATTTTTAAAATTAAATTTTAGTTTTATAATAAAAATTTCCGTATCGCCTTTGCAACTCCAGCTTCACCATTCGTATCAGTTATCACATCTGCAGCCGATTTCACTTTTTCAGGAGCATTTCCCATCGCAATTCCCAATCCGGCAGCTTTAAGTAATTTCATATCATTATAATTATCTCCAATCGCAGCTACTTTTGATAAGGGAACACCTAATTGAGCGGCCAGCCTAGTAATTGACCCTGCTTTTGAAACACCGCTTGGTGATATTTCTAAATTTGCATAATTAAGGCTGGAGGAAACTTCATAATCGTTCGATTGCTCGGCAAGCTTCTTTGAAAATTCATAAAGTGAGTCTTCTTCATGAAAAACTGCAATTTTTGAGATGATCGGATTTTTTTTAAAATAATGATTAAAATCTGTCACCACTTGAACAGAGCATTGATCACGGTACTGTTGGCAAACCTCCGGGTTACCACCAGTCATTTGCAATGACAAAATGTTTTTTTCCCCCCATCTGTCATTCCAACGATTTTCTTCAGGTACAAGAATCGAATCCTCTTCATAAAAATGGGCATACGCCCCATGTGTAAGGCAAAAGTCAATAAATCCAGGCAAAGTTCTGTTTTCAAAATGGAATCTCTCTATAATGTTTCCACTATGTGATTGAATAACTGCACCATTTAACGCAACAATCGGGTCTGTAATCCCGATCGTTTCTGCAATCCATCTTGTCGATAGCGCCGTTCTTCCGCTGCAAATCACAACCTTACCTCCGTTTGCGCGATACTCCTGGATCGCCTCAACCGATTCTTGATCGATTTCATGTTCTTTGTTTAATAGCGTTCCATCTAGGTCAACAGCCAGTATCGAATACTCCATTATTAACACCTCAATAATTCAT
This sequence comes from uncultured Metabacillus sp., assembly GCF_947503125.1. Taxonomy (GTDB): domain Bacteria; phylum Bacillota; class Bacilli; order Bacillales; family Bacillaceae; genus Metabacillus. The sequence goes on along the minus strand of NZ_CANNCR010000003.1, from coordinate 183,015 downwards.
TTTGATTTTTTATTTTAATTATAATATAATATTATTAAAATATTATTTCAATTCTATTGTAAACTATCGATGCATAGATTGATTTTTTAATAGAAGAAATGCAAATTTAAACTATATGATAAAGGTGTGAAATAAATGATTACATCAGACATTAAATCGAAATTGATCGAAATCGTTGGTGCGGAAAACTTTGATGATTCCAAGGCCGGACGCCTTGTTTACTCTTATGATGCGACCCCGCAGTTTCAATCAATGCCAGATGGGGTCATTTCTCCGCGAACCACAAAAGAGATTTCTGAAATTGTGAAAATCTGCAATGAATATAAAATTCCGATCGTGCCTCGCGGTTCCGGCACAAATCTTTGTGCAGGCACATGTCCGACTGAAGGCGGACTTGTCATCTTGTTTAAGCATATGAACCACATTCTTGAAATAGATGAAGAAAACTTAACTGTTACGGTTCAGCCCGGTGTGATTACGCTCGATATGATTAATGAAGTAGAGGCACGCGGCTTATTCTATCCACCGGATCCAAGTTCAATGAAAATTTCAACCATTGGCGGGAACATTAACGAAAATTCCGGGGGCTTGCGCGGCTTAAAATACGGAGTGACGCGTGATTATGTCATCGCCCTTGAAATTGTGCTGGCAAACGGAGATATCATCCGCACAGGAGGAAAACTGGCAAAGGATGTAGCTGGATATGATTTAACGCGATTATTTGTCGGTTCTGAAGGGACTCTGGGGATCATTACAGAAGCTACTTTAAAATTAATCCCGATGCCGGAAACGAAAAAAACCATTCTTGCGTTATATCAGGATCTTGAAGCCGCAGCACGCTCTGTTTCAAAAATGATCGCTAGTAAAATCATCCCAACGACACTGGAATTTCTTGATCAGCCTACACTTCAGGTCGTGGAGGACTTTGCAAAAATTGGCTTGCCGACAAATGTCCAAGCCGTTCTCTTAATTGAACAAGATGGACCTTCTGAAGTAGTTGAACGAGATATAAAACGAATTTCTGAGGTTTGTGCTGCGGAACATGCCATTTCCGTTCAAGTGGCCGAATCAGAAGAACAGGCAATGGCGCTGCGAACCGCACGTCGTTCAGCCTTATCAGCGCTTGCTCGTTTAAAACCAACAACCATTCTGGAAGATGCAACTGTCCCGCGTTCAGAAATCGCGAAGATGGTACGTGCCATTAACGAAATCGCAAAAAAATACCAGGTTAACATTTGTACATTCGGACATGCAGGTGATGGAAACCTTCATCCAACATGCTTAACAGATTCACGAAACCATGATGAAATTGAACGTGTTGAAAAAGCATTCGCCGAGATCTTCGAAAAAGCAATCGAGCTTGGCGGAACCATTACAGGCGAGCATGGTGTCGGCGTGATGAAAGCCCCATACCTGGAACTAAAGCTTGGAAAAGAAGGAATCGCAGCGATGAAGGCGATCAAAACTGCCTTAGACCCAAACAATATTATGAACCCAGGGAAAGTTTTTGCCAAGGAATCTCGTAAACGGGTGGTGGTAACAAGATGACAACCTTAAAAGAACGTGAGACGATTCAACAACAATTTAAAGAACGCATGAATGAAGATGAGCTTCTAAATTGTATGCGCTGCGGCTTTTGTTTGCCATCTTGTCCGACTTACGTAGAATCAGGTTTTAAAGAATCCCATTCTCCACGGGGACGGATTGCCCTAATGAAGGCGGTAGCAGACGGACTGATTGAACCAGACGAAGATGTTGAACGTTCGTTGGAGCTTTGCCTTGGCTGCCGCGCATGTGAACCTGTTTGCCCATCTGGTGTCAATTACGGACATTTACTAGAGGAAGCAAGGGATATTATCAACCAAAATAAAAAACATTCACTGCCTGTCCGTGCCGTACGAAAGGCCGTCTTTGCAGGACTTTTTCCACATCAAAATCGAATGATGATGGCCACCGGGTTTTTAGGATTCTATCAGCGTTCAGGTTTACAAAGCATGATGAGAAAAACCCGCTTACTAAATCTTCTGCCTGATCATCTGGTGACAATGGAAAAAGTGCTTCCAAAAGTACCGACAATGAAGGAAATGAAAAATCGGCCTACCCATCTTCAAGCTGAAGGGACACGTAAAAAAAGAGTTGCCTTTTTCTCAGGTTGTTTAATGGATACGATGTTTTTAGAGACAAATAATGCAACGGTCAAACTACTACAAACAGCTGGCTGTGAAATCGTGATTCCGCAAAATCAAGCATGCTGCGGCGCACTTCACGGTCATAGCGGAGAAAAAGAACAAGCAAAGGAATTAGCAAAACGCAATATTCGAGCGTTTGAAGAACTTAACATTGATTATATTATTACCAATGCAGGCGGCTGTGGTGCATTCCTAATCGATTATGATCATTTATTAAAAAATGATCCAGAATGGAAGGAACGTGCCAAAGCTTTTGTTGACAAGCTGAAGGATGTTTCGGCTGTCCTAGTTGATCTGGAATTCCATAAACGAAACTTGAAGCTGCCCGCACAAGTTGTAACGTACCAGGATTCCTGCCATTTACGTAATGTGATGAAGACCTCCATTGAACCGCGGCTTCTGCTGCAAGCGATAAAAGGCATTGATTTTCAGGAAATGAAGGATGCCGACCGATGCTGCGGTTCAGCTGGAATCTACAACATTGTCGAATCGGAAATGTCCATGCAGATTTTAGATCATAAAATGGAACAAGCTAAAGCAACACATGCTACTACGATTGTTACTGCGAATCCAGGCTGCTTATTGCAAATGAAGCTCGGGATTGAACGTGAAGGACTGTCTGAGCGTGTGCGTGCCTTGCATATTGTGGATTTGTTATTGGAAGCTTTGCAGGATTCTCAGGAAGAGTAAGGGTTTTGCAGAGAATGTTAAGGATAGTGAGTTGAGGTTGATTGGAGGGGTAACCAACTTAAACGGAATTTAACGGATACCTCGCCTTTTTAATAAGTGCATTGGCACTATTCGGCGGGTTCTGCATTTTATCGGTGGCTTTTTAGCCCCCTTAATTTCCGCGAAACCCAATTAAACTGCGTATCTCACATTTTTGAAAGACACCTCATGACCAAAATTAAAGGGCTGCACCCACTCTTCCTAAGCGGCTGCAGCCCTTGCCTTTTATCTATCTTTTCGATAATACTTCTTGTTCATATTTCTTCACTTCTTCTAACCAAGCTTCTTTTACTGGTACACCCATTTGTTCGCAGTAGTAATCCCAGATCGCTCCGAATGGGTATGTTTTGAATTCTTCGATTAATGCTAGTCTTTCTGTAAAGTTGCCTTCTTCTTGCAGTTGTTTTAAGTGGTTATTTGGAACAAGCATTGCGTACAGCAAGGATTTAATCATATTGCGTGTTCCGATTGCCCATGCTGCAACACGGTTGATGCTTGCGTCGAAGAAATCTAGACCAATCATGACTTTGTCCAATGCATCGTTGCGAACGATTTCTAAAGCAATTTCTCTTAACTCGTCATCGAGTGTGACAACGTGGTCACTGTCCCAGCGTACCGGACGTGAAACGTGTAAGGCAAGCTTGTCGCTATATAATAGCATGGACGAAATTTTATTTGATACTGTTTCAGTTGGATGGAAGTGTCCAGTGTCCAACAGACATAATTTGTTATTTTTCAAGGCATAGCCTAAATAAAATTCATGTGAGCCAACAACATAGGATTCAGAGCCGATGCCGAACAATTTGCTTTCAACTGCATCGATATTGTATTGCTCATCAATTTGCTCTTTAAAAATTTTGTCCAAAGACTCTTTTAAACGTACTCTTGGTGTAAGGCGGTCGCTTGGGACATCTTTATAGCCATCAGGAATCCAGACATTCGTTAACGCTGGTGTACCTAATTCTTTTCCAAAATACTCACCAATTTTACGGCTGGCAATACAGTGGTTAATCCAGAACTCGCGAATTTCTTGATTCGGGTGTGATAATGTTAGGCCATCTGCTGCTTTTTCATGGGAGAATAGCGTTGGGTTAAAATCAAGGCCTAGTCCATTTTTCTTTGCCCAGTTTACCCAGTTTTCAAAATGCTTTGGTTCTAATTGATCTCGATCCACAGCTTCACCGTTTGTTTCAGCATAGATTGCATGTAAATTGACACGGTGTTTACCAGGGATAAGGGAAAGTGCCTTCTCTAAATCGCTTCTTAGTTCTTCAGGTGTTGTTGCTTTTCCAGGATAGTTACCTGTTACATCAATTCCTCCAGATAATTCACCTTTATTCACTTCAAAGCCGGCGATATCATCACCTTGCCAGCAATGAATCGAAATAGGCACCTGCTTTAATTGTTCGAATACTTCTTCAACGTTGATTCCCCATTTTTCGTATTCCTTTTTAGCTAATTCAAAACTTTCTTTTACTGACATTGCTCTCATCCTTTCACTAATAACGGTTTATAGGTTTTCACTTCAAAAGAATCTTTAATAATTGATCGTGCTTGGGTAATGTCTTCTATTTCTCCAAGGGCCATAAGCTGTGAGACAATATTGCCAATCGCTGTAGCTTCAACCGGTCCGGCTACGACCTCTTTATTCGTCACATCGGCAATAAGTTGATTTAACATTTCATTTTGGCAGCCCCCGCCTATGACATTTACTTTAGGGAATGTCTTTTCAAAGATTTCTTCAATTTCATTAATAGCTTGCTTATAGCTTTCAACTAAACTTTCATAGACGCATTTTGCGATTTGTCCCGGTGTTTGCGGTACCTGCTGATTCGTTTCTTCACAGTACTTCTGAATTTCCGCAACCATATTTTCAGGCTTTAAGAAACGGTCATCATCAACATTCACAATTGAGCTAAACTCCTTTTCCTCACGAGCGAAGTTAACTAATTCAGCGAATGAATATTGATCACTGTAATTGCGTTTCACCTCTTGAATCATCCAGAGTCCCATAATATTCTTTAAAAAACGGAAGCGGTAATCCATTCCGCCTTCATTTGTAAAATTGTATTCAAGAGCCTTAGGTACACAAATTGGGAAGCGGTTTTCCACTCCAATTAATGACCATGTACCAGAGCTGATATAAATCGTATCCCTTAATTCAGGTACGGAAATGACCGCTGACCCGGTATCGTGCGTTGCTGGCAGAACAACCTTCATATCAAATCCAACTTCACTTATAAGCTCTTCAGAAAGAGTGCCTAATACCGTTTTTGGCGGATGGATTTCTTGAAACATTTGATTATTTATTCCTAATTGATCCAAAATCTCATGATCCCATTTTTTTGTAAATGCATTCACCAGCTGTGTTGAGGTTGCATTTGTGTATTCATTTGCCTTTTTGCCGGTTAGTAAAAAGTTAAAGTATTCTGGTATCATGAGAAATGATTTCGCTTTTTCTAGTACCTCTGGCGACTTTTGCTTTAATGCATAAAGCTGATAGATTGTATTGAATTTTTGAAATTGAATACCTGTTTCTAAATAAAGCTTTTCCTTAGGAATGATTTTAAAAACTTCCTCCATCATCCCATCTGTGCGCGGGTCACGATAGGCGACTGCATCTGTTAATGGATGGTCGTTTTCATCTAGCAGCACAAAATCAACAGCCCAAGTGTCGATCCCTATGCTTTCTGGTTTTATGTCTAAATCATTGCATTTCTTAATTCCCGCTTTTATTTCATTGAATAGTTTTTCTACATCCCAACAATAATGCTCACCTTTCTGAACAATATTGTTTTCAAAGCGATGAATTTCATCTAATTTTAGCTTGCCATTTTCAAGATGCCCAAGAATCAATCTTCCACTTGAAGCTCCTATATCTACTGCTAAGCTGTATTTACTCATTTTTTTCACCCTCTTCATTGAAAACGCTTGCTTATTTATATAATAAAATAGTTTAGCCGTTTATCCAATATCGCCATTCAACCAATTTATTGTCCTTATTTGCACATTCACCTGATTTGTCGATTACCGACAAAAAAAGCCATATTTTCTTAGTTTAACTAGATGGAATATGGCTATTTGTGAAAATTATTTAATTGTCAGTTCTCTAAATTGTTTTGGTGTATATCCGTATTTGCTTTTAAATACTCGATAGAAGTAACTGATATTTTCATATCCAACCTGTTCAATAATCGAAGTGATTGATAAAGATGTATTTTCTAATAAATCCTTTGCAACACTTAATCTTTTTTCCTGCAGCAATTCTTTAAAGGTTAGATTCGTAGCCTTTTTGATTTGTTTACTTAAGGCATAGTGCGGCTGATTTAATTTTTCAGCTAACTGATATAAGGATGCGTCTTGATAGTGTTCTTCTACATATTTCAACGATTCAATAATGGTATGATGTTTATCAGCATCCTCTTTGTATTTCATCTTATCAGAATGCTTAATAAGTTCAACCATTAATAAGCCCATATATAATTTAATGGTTGATTCAGACATGAACGAGGGCTGCATGATTTCAACGATAATTTTCCCAACCAGCTCTTGGATACTCTCAATCTCTGATACAGCAAAATAAAGGTATTGCCCGTTTTGAGTATGATTAAAAAGACTGTTGATTAAAAAATTGCTGAGCAGGTTTTCGCTTGTTAAGTAGGAGAAGATAAACGAGAAAAATTCTGGCTTGATGATAAAATTGATGATAATATCCTCTTCACCACATGCCTCAAGCTCATGCTCAATATGTTGATTTAAAAACAGAAGATCGCCTTTTTTTAAGGTAAAACGTTCATTTCCGACCGTTTGCTTTAGCGTTCCATGATACACATAATTCAATTCGATATAATTATGTTTATGCTTTGGAAAGTCAACAAACCTTGTATGCTTTCGCACCATGATCATCGAATTATTATTAAGAAATTTCTCACTTTCAACAATAAAGTGATCCTGGCTTGTGTACAGTTCTTTTTTCACTTCTTTTTTTTGTTGAAGCATTAGCTTTTCTTCTTCAGTCAGTTGGAGTAATTCCTGTAAAAGATCAGAATTCACCTTAGATCCCTCATTTAAATTGGGCAAGCTTGTCATGCTGCCTGCCCGGATTTATTCTGCAACCTTAACAGTATTAACTTGGACACCCTTTTCCTCCAATGCCTTGCTGTATGAATCATCAATTTTGGAGTCAGTCAGTATAGAGCTAACCTGCCCGATGTTGGTGATATGAGCAAAGGTGCGAACACCAAACTTCGTAGAATCCGCCAATAGAATGGTTTGATCTGCTATTGACATCATTTGTCTTTTCAATAAAGCCTGCCATTCATTTGAATCGCTTATGCCGCCTTCCAGATGAACTCCTTTGCAAGAAATAAACGCCTTGTTTACATGGTACATATTTAATGATCTTTCTGCTAAAGGGCCTGCATATGAAAGGGATCTTGAAAGGAGCATCCCTCCGGTAGAGATTACTTTCACCTGCTCTTTTTTGCTGAGCTCAACCGCCACTTTAATAGAGTTTGTTATGACGGTTAATGGCAGATCAGGCATTTCCTTTGCCATATACCATGCGGATGTACTTGCATCTAAAACAATTTGATCCCCAGGCTGAATAAGCTTTACTGCTTCAAGTGCAATAGCTTTCTTTTCTGCTGCGTTCGTAATTTCTCTTTCGGTATAAGAAACCTCTGATTGCTCATCCTGTATACTTACGGCACCGCCATGACTGCGGCGAAGTAAATTTTCCTTTTCCAATTTTTCCAAATCACGTCTAATGGTTTCTTCGGTAACCTTAAAAAGCTTACTTAGCTCTGTTACTCTTACACTTAATTTTTCATTTACAACTTCAACGATTTTCCGATGTCTTTCTGCTACAAGCATTTTGAATGAATACCTCCAAGTTATACTTACAATGAGGAATGACGATAAGTGCCAGACCTTGTGCTTGTTGTCTATCATTTCATATTATCACATAGTCTGCAAATGTCGTATAGTCCTTATTAGACTTCCATATTAAGCGTTTTCATGGTCTGTGAAAAATTTTTTCTTACAGAAAAGGGTCAGACCCCTCAAACACATGATATATGGATTTTGACTAAAAGAAAATTCCGTATATTGGTGTTTGTCTAAAGGAGTCAGACCCTTTGGGATAACCTCTTGAACGTTTATCTATTATCTAGTAAACGCAGCTGGTACACCGCCGTCAACAGTTAGCATACAGCCCGTTGTACGATCTGATTTAGATGAAGCAAAGAATAAAATCGATTGAGCGATATCTTTTGGATAGATATTCACTAATAAAGTTGTACGTTTACGATAGTGCTCTTCTAGCTGATCTGGGTGAATTCCGTATGCTGCAGCACGTTCTTCTCTCCAGCTTGATCCCCAAATAGCTGAACCTTGAAGCACAGCATCTGGAAGTACAGAGTTTACGCGAATGCCAAATTCTCCGCCTTCTGCCGCAATACATCTTGCAAGATGAGTTTCCATCGCTTTAACAGAGCTGTAAGCTGCTGCATTTTTACCAGCATATACTGAGTTTTTCGAACCGATGAATACCATATTACCGCCAGTGCCTTGTGTTTTCATTTGCTTGAATGCTTCACGGGCAACTAAGAAATAACCAGTTCCAAGTACATTCATATTAAGATTCCATTCTTTTAAAGATGTTTCGTCAAATGGACTTGATGTTGCAAGACCTGCATTGTTAACAATAATGTCAACACCGCCGTATGTTAAGGCAGTTTGTTCAAATGCAGCTTGAACAGCCTCTTCACTTGTTACATCCATCTTCACAGCGAATGCACGGCCCTCACCATATTTTTCATTGATTTCTGCTGCAACTTTTTCTGCCCCTTCAAGATTAAGGTCAGCAATCACTACATGTGCGCCTTCTGCAACAAATTGACGGCAAGTTTCACTGCCGATACCGCCTGCACCACCTGTAACAAATGCTACCTGTCTTGAGAATTCAGCTTCAGCAGGAGCCAGAGATAATTTGTAAAGCTCTAATGGCCAGTATTCAACATTGAATGATTCATTTTCATTTAAAGAAACAAAGCTTCCTAGAGTCGTTGAACCCTTCATAACCGCAATTGCACGATGGTATAGAGCACCACTTACGTTAGCCATTGCTATGTTTTTACCAGTGTTCACCATTCCAATCCCAGGAATTAAAATAACACGTGGAGCTGTTTCAGAAATTTGGTCACCTTCATTTTTGTTTCTTTCAAAGTATGCTTTGTACTCTTCTTTAAAATTTGCAATTCCGGCTTTTACTTTTTCTATCAGAGTTGCAGCATCTTCAGATTGAGGATTCCAGTCAATGAATAATGGTGTCATTTTTGTATGAACTAAGTGATCAGGACATGCTGCTCCTACTTGTGATAATTCCGGAGCATTGTTGCTGTTTACAAATTGTAATACATCTTCAGCATCATCATAAGTTAAAAGCATTTTCTTTTCTTCGCTAACTGCACCGCGGATAACAGGCATAACTTGAGCTAAAACTTTTTTACGATCTTCTTCAGAAAGCGCTTCGTATTTTTGACCGCCAAATACGTTTTCTTCTATCACTTTAGCTTGAATATATTGTTCTGCCTCATTAATAACGGAAATTGTTTTTTCATAGCTTTCTTCAGCTGTTTCTCCCCAAACGACTAGTCCATGCTTTTCCATAAGCACAAGCTCTGCATTTGGATTGTTTTTGACACCTTCAGCGATCATTTTTGATAAAGTGAATCCTGGTCGAACATATGGAACCCATACGAAACGGTCACCGTAGATCTCTTCAGCAATTTGTCTGCCATTGTCTGCACAGCAAATGCTGATGATTGCATCTGGATGTGTGTGATCAACATGCTTAAATGGCAAGAATGCATGTAATAATGTTTCGATTGATGCACGGGGATGCTTGCTGTCGATCATACAGTGAGCAAGATATGCTACCATTTCCTCATCTGACATTTCGTCACGCTCGATTAATGGGCGAATATCTTCCATTCTTAAGCCAGTAAAATTGTGAGCCTTCATCGTTGCTAAGTCAGATCCGCTTCCTTTAACGTACATGACTTCTACATCACGGCCGCGGAAATCCTTTTCAATTGTTTTCATTGATGTATTGCCGCCGCCCCAGTTACAAACGGAACGGTCTGAACCTATTAGATTGGAGCGGTAAACTAACTCCTCTAACCCCGGTTGTAGTGCTGCAGCTTGTTCTTTATTCCATAAGCTTTGTACCATTTTTGTTTCCTCCTCTTTATTTCTGTTTCCTCTTTTTATATCTTGGTTTTATTATACTATATGTTTGTTTGTTTTTGAATATATTTTTTGTTTGTTTTTGAAATTATTTTATTTATCATTTACTAATAGATAAGTAGCCTTTATCGGACCATGTACACCAACAATTAAATTGAGTTCGATATCAGCACTATTGCTTGGACCGGTAATAAAGTCGATACAAGAAGAAATGTTTTTCCCCTCCTTGACTTGTTTAGAAATGAATGATGTTGCTTGTGTCATTCTTGGAACGAGCGTGCTTTTTGGAATTATCGCAATATACGTTTTAGGCAATAAGCTAACTGACCGGCCTTTATTTTCACTGCTGAATAAGACAACTGTGCCTGATTCAGCAAGGGTGATGTCACTATAGGTGATTCCTACATCCGCTTTTTCTGCCGCTTCAAGATTCTTTTCCTTAAGGGCAGGATCCCAAATATGAACATCAATACCTTCAGCAGGCCAATTTTTTTGAAGCTCATCCTCCAAATGAAACTCTTTATGACGGTCATCCTTCCAGGTTACAACGCTGCCAACTTCATATTGTTCAAAAACCTTGCGCAGGTTTTTGGTTAAATCATTTGAATTCGTTTCAATAAATTGTGTATGGATTACATCACAATGCTTTTTTAGAACCGTTACTAAGTCATCCTGTGAAGCATCCTTTAACACATCATATTGCGGGGTTGTTTTCCACTCAGGCTTAGTAACAGTTGATTTACGTCCGCGACCAAGCTTTGCTGCAACGGTATATAGAAATGATTCGCGATGATAGATTTGTCCCTGTGCCATTTCTATTCCCCACCTTTCTCTCTCTTTTTATACCAATCTCTAAATCTTTCCTTACTTGGCGCTGGAAAATCACGAACATCTGTCCAAGGCTTCATAGGACCAGGCCCTTTTTGAATGCTATTCGCTTGGGTAAATGGCGCCATAACGGTTGAAGCTGATTTTGTTCCCGCCTTATAAAGACTTGGTGAACTTGCAGCTAACTGGTAGCCCTTCATGGCAAGCTTTTCAGCAAATGGCGATTTTTTCTCATCTTCGACAATTTTTCTCCGGTGCTTAATGAGCAATTCATGCAGCGGTATTTTTACAGGACATGCTTCCGTACATGCAGCACATAAAGAAGAAGCATATGGCAGCTCCTTATAATCTTCATAACCGCCTAATAATGGTGTTAAGACAGCCCCGATTGGACCAGCATAAATCGATCCATAGGAGTGGCCGCCAATATGGCGATAAACCGGGCAAACATTCACACATGCTGCACAACGAATACAATGGAGCGCACTTTGGAATTCAGTGCCTAATATATTGGAACGTCCATTATCGACAATGACAAGATGAAACTCCTCAGGACCATCAACATCCCCTTCATCCTTCGGCCCTGTTAAGCCTGTAATATAGCTTGTTAGTTTCTGCCCGACAGAGCTTCGGCACAGTAAACTTACAAGGATATCAAGCTCTTCCCAGGTAGGAACAATCCGCTCCATCCCCATAACCGTAATTTGCGTTTTAGGTAAAGCGGTTACAAGTCCTGCATTTCCTTCATTTGTTACAAGGCTAATTGATCCAGATTCCGCAACAGCAAAATTACAGCCTGTAATTCCTAAATCTGCAGTTAAAAATTCCTGGCGAAGCTGCTCTCTTGCAAAAAGCGCAAGCTCTTCGGGAATCTCCGACTTATCGTAGCCCCGTTTTTCCTTAAATGTGTCCCGAATTTGCTCTTTATTTTTATGAAGTGCAGGAACGACAATATGGGATGGCGGATCATGATCATCAAGCTGAAGAATATACTCGCCTAAATCTGTTTCAATGACCTCACAGCCAGCCTCCTCAAGGGCAGCATTCAAATGAATTTCTTCTGTTACCATTGATTTCGACTTTACAACCTTCTTAGCTTGCTTTTCTTTGACTACTTTGGAAATATACTCATTTGCTTCTTCCTTTGTTGAAGCAAAGAAAACATGACCCCCGCGCTTCGTGACATTTTCACTTAGCTGTTCTAAATAGTAATCAAGATTTTCAAGCGTGTGTGTACGAATTTCCTCACCAAGCTTGCGCCATTCCTCCCAATTTCCTAATTCTTCAGCCGCTGCCAAACGCTTTCCCTGCATACGCTCCTGGGCGGAGACAACTGCATTGCGCATAAATGTATTGTTAACACCTTTATCAACCCGTTCAAAAAACTTATCATCGCTAATTTTCATTGCCATCTTACTTCACCTCACTATTCAGTACTTCTGCAATATGCATCACCTTGATTGGCTTGCCCTTACGGTTGATTCTCCCACCGATATTCATTAAGCAGCCGCAATCCGCGCCAATTAAAATTTCTGCACCTGTTTCCTCAATATGCTGCACCTTTTCATCGACCATTTGCTCAGAAATCGGCACCATTTTCACTGAGAACGTCCCGCCGAAGCCGCAGCAATCCTGACTGTTCGGAAGCGGATTCACCTTTAAGCCTTCTACATTTTCTAAAAGCTTTCCAGGGGCATCCTTCACACCTAGCAGCCTTGTCATATGGCAGGATTTATGATAAGTGGCACATGCTGGTAAACTAGCATTCACGTTTTCGACCTTTAATACTTCTACAATAAATTGTGTTAATTCATATGATTTGCTTGCTAATTTTTCAGCTTTTTCCTTCCAAACTGGTTCATTTTCAAATAAATGTCCGTATTCACGCAGCATGGCCACACATGACCCTGATGGACCGACCACATAGTCAGATCCTTCAAACGTACGAATCATATGCTTTGCTACTTCCTTTGTTTCCTTATGATAACCGCTATTATAAGCAGGCTGTCCGCAGCATGTTTGTTGTTCAGGAAAATCAACTTCACAGCCCAGTTTCTCTAAAAGTTCTACTGTATGCTTCCCAACATTTGAATAAAATACATCTGCCAAGCATGTAATAAAAAGAGAGACCTTCATTTCATAACCTCCATTCAATATGAACCAATTTCCTCTTTCCTATCTATTAATATGATTATACTACTTTTCTTTTTGTTTTAACACCCGTTTTTGTTTGTTTTTTAAATATATAGCATTTGTTTATTTTGGTTTAATTTGTTTTTCTTCATTGATGGGCTAATTCTAACACGTTTCTCTTCATTAAATTAAAAAATAAGGCCGACCATTTAAGTCAACCTTCTATCTAATAAAAATTCGTTATGTTGAAGGTTCTACCTTTTCCCAGTTAATTATTTTTCGATAAATATCTATAAAATAACTCCTATGATTAGCCCATTACCGATAATTGGTTGAAAATAGATTGGTAAACTTGTAAAGATCTTACTGTCTAACGTATTTTATTACTATTTTCAAATAAAATCGAGAAGCAGTTAACATATTTGTAACATTTTCCCTAAAAAATCATGTAAATACCTGTTGACGAATATTTTAAAATAGCATATGATTTACTCAAATAATATATCGTATCTCCTAAAGGGGAGTAGCTTTTACAATAAAGTCGTCATTACAGAGTGGATGTTAAGCTCTCGGCTTTGTTGGCAACATTCCGTTGTTAGCAAGACCTTTACTTATTGGTAAAGGTCTTTATTTGTTTTCTAAAACCTTTACCAAGACGGTAAAGGTTTTTTTCTGTTGAACATCCTTCTTTAGGGTAACGAAAGGAGAACTATACTATGAAAAAAATGTCATTCGTTGAATTAATAAAAAAGAATAAGGAAGAGCTGCTAAATGATAAAAAACAACTAGAAAAAATTGAAAAACGTCTTGATCAAAAATATATTAAACAAAGCAAATAAAAGGAGAATACGGGAGGAACATGATGTTACTTAGAAAATATATGTCACTATTAGGTGTAGGTTCAGCAATTATTGACCTCATTTTGCCAAAGGAAACGTATCGACGCGGCGAGCTAATAAACGGACACTTTTATATAAAAGGCGGAACCATTGAACAACAGCTTAAACGTATTGACTGTGATTTAGTGATGCACGACCAAACGACTGGTCAAGAAAAGGTAATCGATACCGCGACCATTTTATCATCAAAGAATATTCATTCAGATGAATCAAATACCGTTTCCTTTACATTTAAGCTGCCTGAAACAATTCCTATTTCAAGCGAGAAAATCTCTTATCGCTTTAAAACTCGATTGACCTTTAACGAAGGGGTTGAAAGTAAAGACCAAGACATCATCCAGGTAATCTAAGAAATAAGCAAGCATGAAAATTACCTTAAAAGGGGTGATTCGTTTGATTAAGTTTTTTAAAAGAATAAAATTTATCCTTAAGTTCTGGAAGTTCATTCCTTTCTTAAAAGATTTTTTTCTTTCAAGAGAGGTTGTACTCCATAAAAAGGTACTAGGGGTTTTATTAATATTAACCTATGTCTTTTTCCCATTTGATTTAATCCCAGACTTTTTATCACTACTTGGGATTGTCGATGATGTTGTAATTGCAGGATTTATTTTAGATGGAATGATTAAAATGGCTCCAGCGTCATTAAAAGACAAATATCAGCTTCACTAATCAAGATATATGGAGTTACACCATTTTATAAAAAATAACAAAACCTATAGCATTAGCTTTTTGCTCAGCTTGTAAAGAAAAGGATTCTATTTTCTTTACAAGCTTTCTTTTTTTCAAAAATTAATATTACTATGAAACTTTTTGCAAAATTGGTGCGTATATGTATTCAATGAAAAGAATAACGGAGGGCTATGTTAATGATGGAATGGATTCAACAAACTGATGGAATATGGCAATATGTTATATTATTTGTGCTCGCAGCAGCACCGTTATTAGATGTATTTCTTGTAGTGCCACTTGGGGTAGCATTAGGTCTAAATCCGATGGCAGTCGGGGTTATTGGTTTTGCTGGGAACTTTTTAATAGTACTTCTTTTTGGCTTCTTCTTTAAGCAACTTTCAAAATGGAGAGATAAAAGACGACAAAAGAAAGGTATTACAACTCCGTCAAAAAGGGAAACAAGAGCAAGAAGAATATGGGAACAATATGGACTTCCCGGTCTAGCTTTAGTAGCACCAGGGATAGTTGGAACAGACTTAGCAGCAATCTTGGCCCTAAGCTTCGGATCTTCTCGTCCTCGTGTTATCTCTTGGATGGCTATTAGTCTTGCACTATGGACCATCGCATTGACAGTTGGTTCTGTATATGGTTTCGGTTATATGAATTTAATATAATCATAGATCAAAATATCACTTAGTTTTTCTTATACTATCATCCATAAAATTTTAAAGATCGCTACCTAAAAAGTAGCGATCTTAAATTTTTTTTTCCTTATAAGATTAAGCGGATGTCACTTGCATTTGGACACGAGGCGAGTTCCATAGGTCCAACCATTTCTTAATTGCTGATACCAAAATGACGACCCCAAGTATTAACATAATGACTGATAAAATACCATTTAGAACACTGAAACCAGCTGCCTCAGGATTTAAGTAAACATTTTTTACCATCCAATAGCCGGCATAGTTTACAGTCATAAATAAGTATGACAGCGGAATAAGGCATGTTAACATATATCTTCGTTTATCAGCTATTTTCAAGATCACCGTTGCACCGATTATTAACCCAATTGATGCCATTAGCTGATTCGATACACCAAATAATGCCCAAACAGAACCTATATCTCCCGAATAGAGAAGATATCCCCACATAAAGCATGCAATAGCACTAGCCATAATGTTTCCTGGAAGCCAATCCGTTTTCTTCAGCGGTTGATAAAATTCACCAAAGAAATCTTGAATAAGATAGCGTGCTACACGGGTTCCTGCATCAATGGCCGTTAAAATAAATACCGCTTCAAACATAATAACAAATTGGAAGAAGTAAGATGACAAGGTCTCAAACCACGGAATGCTTGTAAAAATATAGGTCATACCCACAGCCAATGTAACAGCTCCACCTGTTCTTCCCTCTAAATCCAAGCCTATTTCACGGGCAAGCTCAGGCAGGTGAACGACCTCCATTCCTAACGTTTTAAAAACCTCAGGTGTTGAGTTAATGGCAAAATAATCTGCCGGCTGAAGAGCAGTGGCTGCGATTAATGCCATAATGCCAACCAAACATTCAACCAACATTGCTCCAAAACCGACTACTTTAATATCACTCCAGCGATTGAGCATTTTTGGTGTTGTTCCCGAACCGACAAATGCATGGAATCCAGAAATAGCTCCACAAGCAATTGTAATTGAAATAAACGGCCATACCGGTCCGGCTAAAATCGGGCCACCCCCTCCAACAAATTCCGTAACAGCAGGAAAATGAATGGATGGATTAATTATGAAGACACCAATAATTAATGCAATAAAGACGCCAATTTTCATAAAGCTGCTTAAATAATCCCTTGGAGCAAGCAATAGCCACACCGGCAAGGCTGCTGCAAAGAAAGCATAGACTGGTAAAATAATAGCTAATGTTTTTGTGTCAAATGTAAGGAATTCCCCAAATGCAGTACCCTGTATAGATGGTCCTGCAAAAACACCTATCATAAGTAAAATAAAACCAACTGTTGAGGCTAATTTTAGATTTCCAGTTTTCTTATAAAAGAGACCTACTCCCATTGCAATTGGAATGGTGATCCCTACAGCAAAGGTACCCCATGGATTATTTTCAAGAGCATGAAGAACAACCATAGATAAGCCGGCCATTGTAATTGTAATAATAAATAACATGGCAAGACCAGTACAGAAACCAGCTACAGGTCCTAGTTCTTCTTTCGCCACTTCTGAAAGGGACTTCCCTTTTTTACGCATTGATGCAAATAACACGACAGCATCATGTACAGCGCCTCCAATAACCGCTCCAATTAATAACCAGAGCAAGCCAGGCAGATAGCCGAATTGTGCTGCGAGGATTGGACCTACTAGCGGCCCTGCAGCGGCAATCGCTGCAAAATGGTGTCCAAAGGATACCCATTTATTAGTAGGAACATAATCCTTTCCATCATTTAATTCATGTGCTGGGGTTGCCTTTGAATCATCAAGCTTTAACACTTTAACAGCCATAAATGTACCGTACAGCCGATAGGCAATCATCAAGATACACATAGAAGCAACCACTATTGTAACCGCATTCATTTAGTTGCGACCTCCTTTTTATAATGTCTACTTTCATCTTACTATTTGTAAACGCATTGATAAGGATTTCAGCATAGAATGCAAGAATAAGAGTTTGAGTTACAAATTTTTTAAATTGAAATGCATATTAAAAATCAAGTAATTGTTTAAGATCCTTTGTATATGTTCTACTAACCGGTACTTTTTCTCCATCTTGCATAATTAAATTATACGTAGAGTGAAACCAAGGCTCAATTTCCACAATGGCATTCACATTTATAAGATAAGCTCTATGAACCCGAATGATATCATGAGACCTAAGTCTTCGTTCAAAGTTTACCAGCGGTTCACTCACTTGATATTTGTTTTTATCCGTTACAACAATTGTTTTTCCCTCAATCGCACCTAAATATAGAATGTCACTGACTTTTATAATGACAATCCGTTCTTCCACCGTAATGGCTAATCGGTCATTTTCCTCTTTACGTTGTCCCTTGTGAGCTTTCACAGCTCCCCTTGAGTCAAGCAATTGAGAAAGCTTTTTTATCGTTAATTGAACTCGAGATTCATCAAATGGCTTTAATAAATAATCAGCGGCCTGCAATTCAAAAGCTTTTAAAGCGTATTCATCATAAGCCGTCGCAAAAACAATCTCTGGACGATGCTTTAGCTTCAGAATTCTATTTGCTAAATCCAATCCACTTTCATCTGCTAACTGGATGTCTAAAAAAATGACATCCGCTTCAACGATAAGAAGCTGTTCCAGTGCACTCTCAATCGATTCCGCTTCTCCTGCTATTTCTACCTGTTTTGTTCTTTTTAAAAGATATGATAACTCGTCTCTTGCCAGAGGTTCGTCATCAACTAAAAACGCTTTTATCACCCTAACTCCTCCAATAGCTCCCATGATAATGGTAATGTAATGGATACCTTTGTTCCATGATTTTCTATACTATTTATTTGAAAAGAACCCTCTTTCCCATAGAGCTCTTCAATTCTATTTTTTATATTCCAAAGAGCTGTACCAGTCCCTTCATCAGATTGAACGGTTCCCCTTCCGATTGATTCGAGTAAATGCTGAGGAATTCCCTTTCCATTATCCTCGGCTATGAGAATCATTTTTCCACTTTTTATCTGCGCACTAACCAGCACTTTTCCATTTTTCATCTTTGGAAAGGCATGGCGTATAGCATTTTCTACTAGAGGCTGTAAGGTAAACGGCGGAATTAAAACAGACATTAAAGCAGGATCGATGTTAATATCAACCTCATATTTATTTGGAAACCGAGCTTGTTCAAGAGTTAAATAAGCTTTTACATGCTCAAGTTCTTTCTCAAGGGGAATTAATAATTGCCTTGCCCCTTGCAGATTGCTCCGAAAAAATGTACTTAAATTTAATAAAAGTTTCCTTGCTTGATCTGTATCTGTGCGAATTAAGCTGGAAATAGTATTGATGGCGTTAAACAGGAAATGAGGATGAACCTGAGCATGTAAGGCTTTAATTTCAGCATCCTTCAAAAGTTTACGCTGCAATTCCGCTTCAGCAAGCTCTAACTGTGTAGAAAATAGTCTGCTAAGACCTTCAGCAAGTTCTTTTTCAACCTTGTCCAGTTTGCTTGGCTTCATATAATACAGCTTTAAAGTACCAACAGTCTGCTCATGTGCCTTTAATGGCAAGACAAGGGCTGCATGTAAAGGACAATCCCCTTTATAACATTGAATCTCCGCTTTTGAAAGGGCAACTTCAATTTCTCCTGACTCCAGCACTCGCCTTGTTAATCCCGTTGCTAGCTGATGTGAAGGTTTATGATGGTCTTCTCCTGCTCCTACATGTGCTAGTGCACGCTTTTGATTCGTGATGGCAATCGCATCAGCCTTGGTACCGTTTAAAATAATTTCTGCAGCTTCCCTGCACGAATGCGGGTTTAACCCTTGTCGAAAAAAAGGAAGCGTTTGCTGTGCGATGTATAGAGCTTTTTGTGTTTGCAAGGCACTTAACCTTTCTTTTTCAAGAAAAATATTTTGAATAATAAAGATAAATAATAACGTCCCGAAACCGTTAATCACAATCATCGGAAAGGCAATCACTTCAACAAGGTTAAGAGCGGCATAAAAAGGCTTCGCAAGTAGTAAGATAATGCCCATTTGCACACATTCCATTAAGATTCCGATGGCCACAGCTCCCCAAGGTGAGCGGTTTTTCTTCATTCCAAACCTTTTTCCGATTAGACCTGTTACGATTCCAGCTAAAATTGTAGAAACCGCACAGGCAACAGCTGTAAACCCTCCTAAGGTAAGACGGTGTATGCCTGCAATGAGTCCTACTCCAAGTCCAACAAAAGGACCTCCTAACAACCCGCCAATCGCAACTCCCATTATTCTTGTATTTGCAATGGCACTATCCATATCAACATCTGTATTCCAGGTGTGCGCCATGATTGTACCATTATAAACTAAAACTCCCGTATAATTACTAATGATCCCAAACAATCCAAATACAACAATTAAAAGGACTTTTTCTTTTAATGAATGCTCATTATGAATAATTTGACGAAACGATTGCATCCTTGAAAGTAAAAAAGCAACAATAATGAGAATTCCGACCCGCTCAATCATTAACGGCAATAGTTCAATCATAGATAATTCTCCTTCTCACAAGCTTGCACTCCTTTTATACAATTCTTGCATAAATGAAGGATTTTTTCAAAATGTATTAGCGATTAGAAAAACAATGAATATAATAATTCGTAATGAAACTGCAAGTATTAGAAATGAGAAAACATCTGTGTTTAGGCTTTTTATAAAAAAATTAGCTGAATAGTAAGAATTTTATTTACTAAACAAGGCTAATGGGTTAAAATCATATAAACATACTCGGATTTTGATCAGGAGGCTACCAAATGAGTATTAGTATTATGATTATGGGATTAGCAGTTGGTATATTAGTAGGTTTAACAGGTGTTGGCGGTGCCGCTTTGTTAACTCCTCTTTTAATAGCTTTAGGGATTAATCCTACGATTGCAGTAGGAACAGACCTTGTCTATAATTCCATTACAAAATTATTTGGATTTGCACAGCATTGGAGACAGAAAACCATCAATTTTAAACTAGTAAAATATTTAGCTTTCGGCAGTATTCCTAGTGCAGTGCTTGCGATCGGAACTCTTCATTTATTTCCAGCACTTCATCAGCACCAGGAGAAAATCATTACTCATGCTTTAGGATATGTTCTGACATTAGTTGCTATCTCGATATTACTTCGAGTATTTTTCGATAAGAAAATTCGCCCGAACAAGTGGCAGAGCCTGCCATTAGAAAACAAAAAAGCCTTAACGATTTTCATTGGGGTCATCTTTGGATTCATCGTTGGCTTAACATCGATTGGCTCTGGATCTTTATTTGCAATTGCCATGTTATATCTATATAAAATGAAGACATCTGAGCTCGTTGGTACAGATATTGCACATGCCTTTTTGCTAGTCACAGTGGCCGGTATCTTAAATGCTAGCTTTGGCAGTGTGGATTATCTGCTTACACTTAACTTATTATTAGGTTCAATTCCCGGAGTAATTGCAGGCAGCATGCTGTCTACTAAAGTATCTCCTAAACCTCTTCAAGCCGTAATGGCTACAATCATATTAGTTAGTGGATTGAAGCTCATTTAAACAAAGAACCTCTTCAATAAGAAGAGGTTCTTTGTTGTTCTCTGCTATTATTACCGTATGCTGTAGTGCCAAAAAAAATCCTTATGCAATTTGCTTATTGGGAGCAGCACTTGGTCTGAACTCTCCCTCCCACTTGGAGATAACCACTGCTGCCAGTGAGTTTCCTACGACATTCACTGCTGTTCTAGCCATATCTAAAATACGGTCAATCCCTGCAATGAAAGCCAAACCTTCAATCGGAATACCAACTGTACCTAAGGTAGCTAACAGGACAACAAACGAAACGCCTGGAACACCTGCTATACCTTTAGATGTGACCATTAGCACAAGCAGTAAAGAAATCTGTTGTGATAGCGATAAATCAATGCCATACATTTGCGCAATGAAAACAGCTGCTAATGCTTGATATAAAGTCGAACCGTCTAAATTAAACGAATAACCTGTAGGTATAACAAATGAGGAAATGGCTTTCGGACATCCGAATTTCTCCATTTTCTCCATAATTCTTGGCAATACTGCTTCAGAGCTGGCTGTTGAATAAGCTAATAGCAATTCATCCTTTATGATGCGGATAAAGTGAAAAATATTAACTCCTGCTAATTTCGCAACGAAACCTAGTACGACAATGATAAAAAACGCCATCGTTAAATAAACAGTAATCACTAATTTTCCTAGTGGTATAAGAGACTCTAAACCAAATTTTGAAATTGTTACCCCTATTAAAGCAAAAACACCAAAAGGAGCAAACTTCATAATTTGATTTGTCATGTAAAACATGGCGTCAGCTGTGCCTTGGAAAAAGGCAAGGACAGGTTTCCCCCTTTCTCCAATTGCTGTAAGAGCAAAACCGAATAGGACAGAGAAAAAGATAATCGCCAGCATATCGCCTTCAACAAATGATGTAAAGACATTACTTGGTACAATATGGACAAATGTTTCAGCGATGCCATGACTTTCTACATCCTCAGATGTTTCAACATAACTATTAATATCTGTTTTTTCAATTGCTCCCATATCCACACCTGCACCAGGCTGGAAGATGTTCGCAACTGCGAGACCTAATATGATGGCAATCGTCGTAATAATTTCAAAATAAAGTATGGTCTTGCCGCCTAAACGACCAAGCTTTTTTGTATCACCTACACTTGCAACACCAACGATAATACTTGAAATAACAATAGGTACCACAATCATTTTAATCAATCTTAAGAATATATCACCAATCGGTTGTAAGTATGACGCCACTTGTTCATTTCCATAAAAAATGGCTCCTACAATAATTCCGAGGATGAGTCCAATAAGAATTTGCCAAGCTAGCCCAATTCTTTTCAAATTGATTCCTCCTATCTAAATCTAGTTTACATCAATCCCAACTATTTATATTATATTAAATTTTATTTTTTCGCAAAAATAATAGACGCGATATTGGTTAATCTAAAATCGTTGGTTATTCGGCTTCATGACCAACTTGACTGTTAGTTTTTTTACGATTTACAAACGGATAAATAATAATACCTGCTAGAAATAATCCAATTCCCAACGAAAATGTCGTTAAATCTGAGATTCCTGATTTAATAACCCATACCGAATAGATAAGTGCTAAAACTGCAATCAAACCGTCGAACCATCTAGAACCTGCTATACGATCATATGTTTCTCCTTTTATCACAAGCTTTAAGAAGAATAACGCTGAAACAAAATAAGGAATAAGATAGGCCAGTGTTGCAGAAGTTGTCAAAAATGTATATGCCTCACTAATCGTACCTGAAATGACGGAAAGAATAAAAATTTGCGACATAGCATTTGTAACGGTTAAAGCACGAACCGGGCTTCCTTTCTTATTTACCTTGGCAAAAAAGCTTGGAAAAGTTCCTTTTTTTGCCGCTTGATAAGGCACTTCAGCACTTAGAAGGATCCAACCGATTGTCGAGCCAAGCAATGAAACAATCGCAAGGATGGCCATAACGGTTGCACCCATGTCGCCAATCATAACAGAAAGCGCATCTACGAATGGTTTGTCAGAAGCTTTTAATACCTCCTGCGGTAAAACGCCCATGATCAGTAATGTAATTCCTGTATAGATCGTTAACGCGATAAACAAGCCAATAATAGTTGCGCGGCTGACATCGCGTTGAGATTTTGCCCGTCCAGATAAGATCACAGCAGACTCAATCCCAACAAATGCCCATAGGGTCGAAATCATCGCTAAATTGATTTGACTGGATAATCCATGTGTTTGTCCATTAGCATCAACAACAGGTGAATATAAATCTCCTAAATTTGAGGATTGAAATGCAAAAAGCGCTGCGACAATAAATAAAACAAAGCCAATAATTTTTGTAGAAGTTGCTACAACATTTACTTTTCCTCCAACATTTAGGTTCGTTACCAAAATGAAATGTGTTCCCCATAGTAACAGGGTACAAACAATAAATGTCACAAGTCTCCCTAATTCAACATCTTGGTTTCCAATTGTAAACAAAATGGATGGGTTGCTCATGATAGGAAAGAAAGTAGATAGATAGCCTGCAAAGCTTGTAATAATCGCAACGTTACTTATCCAGTTTGCGATCCAATATCCCCAAACCATACCAAAACCGGCAACATTTCCCTTATTCTTTGATGCAAATAATTCACGTGCATAGCTTTGAGGCCCAGCTGTTAAATCAGGCCTGCGGATTGCTAACTTACCAAAGACAAGGGCAATCATCAAAACACCCAGCCCGGTAATGATCCATGCAAAGGTTACCCCTAAAGGACTTGCTGTCTGTGCAAGTGTGCTTGGAAGCATAAAGATGCCCGAGCCTACCATATTTCCAACTACTAAGGAGGTCAAAACTTAAAGCCCCCATTTTTTGTCTATCATAAGAATTCCTCCGAATTGATAAATGATATTAAAAAAACGCATAGATTCATACTCTACGCGTTCTTATTCAAAAAACCCGCATCCTATCCCGTAATAGCTCTCCATAGAAAAAACCTATGACAGTCCTGCACTTATTCAGTGCAGTCCCAGCAAGGATAGCTGTGTGGTCATTCCTTGCTTCGGCAACAATTCCTTTTGTTTCTTCTTCCATGATCCCACCAGATCTCAGTAAGAACTACTCTTAATTGTTGCAACCTCTACCTCACCAGGATAGCGATGAGGATTTTAACTCTATTTAATTAACTAGATTTGAGAATAGCAAATCATCTTATGATGGTCAATCATTCAGCAAAAAGCTCTAATATTCTGTTTCTTCAGAATGATTTCCTTGCTAAAATACAAAAACCTTCTATTCCTTAAAATAGAAGGTTTTATCACAATTTACTCACTTAAGCTAAGATAGATTCATGGTATAAATTTTCATATCTACCAACATTTTATTCCTTTAGATGATAAGGAACTGTAGTAACTACAACATCTTTCCTATACAAAAGCACAGCCCGAATTAACAAGCTTGACTGATTATGAAGAATATAGTGCCATCTTTTCTTCGGAATAAATTGCGGGATTAACACCGTGACCCGATAATTTGACTCATCTGCTTTATGTTCCACTGTATCAATAAATTTTGATAGCGGCTGGATGATGCTTCTATAATATGAGTGTAATGTCACTAGCCGAATATCCGGCTGCCATTTTTCCCATTTCTGTTCAAAGGTTTTTTCATCCTTTCGTTCAAACGAAACATAAACAGCAATGATTTGGTCAGCATTTAAAGATTTCGCATAATTTAATGAATTCTCTACAACATGAGTAATTCCTGCGACTGGAACAATAATCACATTTCCCTCAATTGGTTTAACTGGTTCACATGTTGTGATTCTTAATTGGTTTCCTACTGCGTCATAGTGCTTTTTCACCCGATGAAAAATGAACACAAGAATTGGCAGGAAAACCAACAGACCACACCTGGCCAAATTTAGTGATAAAGAACGTCATCATAACTAAAAAGCTAATGAATGCCCCGACAAAGTTAATTGTCAGCTTTACCACCCAGCCATCAGGCTTTTCACGAATCCATTTAACCAGCATCCCTGTTTGAGATAAGGTAAATGGTATGAATACACCAACTGCATAAAGCGGAATTAATTGCTCAGTATGTCCTCTAAAGGCGATAATCAAAAGAATGGAAGCCACTCCAAGAAATATGATACCATTAGAATACCCTAAGCGATCTCCTCTAATGGTAAACATTCTTGCCAAATATTTATCCTTTGCAAGATTAAAAGCCAATAGAGGGAAAGCAGAATAACCGGTATTTGCCGCTAGAATAAGAATCATAGCTGTTGTTCCTTGAATGAAGAAATACATGAAATTCCTTCCAAAGGTTTCTGATGCTATTTGTGAAACAACCGTTTCCTCTGCTTTTGGTGTTATACCATAGTAATAGGCTAAATAAACAATACCCGAAAATAAAATCGCGAGCAATATCCCCATTGCTGTCAGCGTTTTCGCTGCATTATTCGGAGCTGGGTCCTTAAAATTGGGGATCGCATTCGAAATCGCTTCTACACCAGTTAAAGCAGAACAACCTGACGCAAATGCTCTAAGCAGCAAAAACAAGGTTATACCAGTAACCGGCGACCCAACAGGTGCATGAAGCTCTGGTGAGACATGACCAGTCACAATCTGATATAAGCCTACTCCAATTAAGACAAACAAAGCGAAAACAAATAAGTAAACTGGATAGGCTAAAAAGGAAGCTGATTCAGTAACCCCTCTTAAATTCAAGATAGTTAAAAACACAACAAGTAAACATGCGATGATGACATTGTATGAATGTAAGGCAGGAAAAGCGGAAGTAATCGCATCTGTTCCCGCCGACACACTAACTGCTACAGTCAGAATATAGTCAACCAATAATGAACCGCCTGCAACAAGCCCTGGATTTACTCCAAGATTCTCTCGTGAAACGACATATGCCCCACCTCCGTGCGGATAGGCAAAAATAATTTGCCGATAGGAGTGCCAATAAGAGAAATAATACGCCAATTGCGATTGGGATTGAGTACCAAAAGGCAACGGCACTTACTGTCATTAAAACAAGCAAAATTTGTTCTGGCCCATATGCAACAGATGATAAAGCATCAGAAGATAAAATAGCCAGAGCTTTCTTCTTATTCAGTTTTTGTTCCCCTAATTCTGTTGACTTTAAGGGGCGACCTATTAAGATTCTTTTTACCGTAGATACCATTTCTTACACCACCACGTTTTTTTGATTACACGCTTATATTCCCCACATTCAGGGATATAAGCCTTCAATAAGATCAATTTATATCTTTTTTAGGAACGCCAAAAAGCCCACAAAGGCACCGTTAATAGCTTGTGGACATTCATTTTGTCTGTCACACCAGCTCCACCTTCCTCTCATAACGCTTACGGAGTTAGCTGTCGGGTTCGGGACAAAAGAGTATCCCTACCTGTTAAGGATTCACCCCAAAGGATCAATGATCCACGTGAAAATGGGTCCCCCGTTCCTAATGGATTAAGCGATTTGAATTATGAAACTGATGATTATCATACTCCTAAGATTTTGCTATGTAAATACCTAATCGTAATTTTTTCTTGTTGAACATAAAAAATGAGTCTGGAATATTCATGATGAAAACGTCAATGATAATGATAGGTAAAACGAGTAAAGGGTGAATGACATGTCAAAGGAAAAGAAGCTCTTATTATCGGACGAGTTTTTAAATGAGGTGGCAAGAGAAATTAACCTGCTATATGGACATCCCCAGCCAATAGAAGATCATAATGAGGCAATAAGAGAAGATGGTAATGAAGGTAAATAACCCAATCTCCTCATAAGAAAAGCGTAAGCGCCTTGATCAGCCTAGGGCAAATAAGACGCTCATGAATAGAAGGCGTTCTTTGCCTTCAATTCATGAGTGGCTAGACCCTAGAGGGGCTAGGCGCTGGAGCTAGACACTAAAACTAAGTACAAAATTTTATACTTTCTTACCTTTAAAAAAATACACAGAGGTTTACTCACCTCTGTGCCTGATCTAACCTTTTTTATTCTAGCATCGCAGCTTACACTTGTGGTTCATCTGAATACACACGTTTCTCTTTAAAGGTCTTAATAACACCTTTCTTCTTCAATTCCTTATGCTTCCACTCTCCCCAAAGCTGAGCAGCGATAAAAATAGAAGAGTAGGTTCCAACGATCAAACCAACTAATAATGCAATTGAAAACGGCCGAATCGCCTCGCTTCCAAAGATCAGCAGCGAAAGAACAGTGATCGCAACCATTAAAACGGTGTTAACAGAACGCCCCAATGTTTGTCGTAAACTTGTATTGACGACATCAACGATATCCTCATATGTCTTCAAATACCTTCTTCTTTGCATATTCTCACGCATGCGGTCAAAGGTGACAATTGTATCGTTAATTGAATAGCCGACAACCGTTAAAAGCGCAGCAATAAACGTGATATCTACTTCCAGACCCGTCACACTAAAGAACGGAATGACAAAAAATGTTGCATATAAAAGCGCGATGACGGCTGAAACAGCCATTCGAAGTTCAAAGCGGAAGGTGACAAAAATAATCAATCCTACAACAGAAATAAGCAATGCGGTCAAAGCATTTTTGGCCAGCTCTTTACCAACAGTCGGCGTCACACTGCTTACATTTGGCTCTGCCCCTAATTCCTTGCTAAAGTGGCTCTTTAACGTTGCGATTTCTGATTTTGAAAGGATTCCTTTATATCTTGCAACCGCTAAATTGCTTTCTTCTCCTGAAATGACGATATCATCTGTCGGCAGTTCAATTTCTTCAAGCTCAGCTGCAACCAACTCCGTATTTAGAGGTTTATCAGAAAGCAGCTCCACTCTTGTCCCGCTTGTAAAGTCAATGCCTAGATTCAAACGAAGCACGAATAGGCATATGATCCCTAACAGCAGGATGATTCCTGAAAAAGCAAAGAACTTTTTACGATGCTTTACAAAATCAAAACGATCAAATTTAGTAGGAAGATCAAGAGTATCAAAGTTTTCAGATATATCATGTATTTCTTTTTGCTTAACCCCAAACCAACCAGGTTTTTTATTGAAAATTCTACTATTCACCCATAGGCCAAGCAACCATCTTGACAGATAGACGTTGGTCAAAAAGCTTCCGAGTATCCCAATGATTAAGCTTGTCGCAAACCCTTTTACCGAACTTGTCCCATAAAAGAAAAGAACAGCAGAAGCTAAAAGCGTTGTTAAGTTTGCATCGGTAACGGCAGAAAACGAGCTTTGATTCCCCGCTTTAAACGCAGCTTGCATTGATTTGCCAACTTTAATTTCCTCTCTTATTCGTTCATATGTGATGATATTAGCATCTACCGCCATACCAACACCTAAAATAAGCGCTGCAATACCAGGCAGTGTTAAAACGACGTTCATCCAATCAAAAACGAGAACAGTCAAATAACTGTAAATGGTCAAGGTGATCGTGGCAATAAAGCCGGGAAAACGATAGTAAAAAATCATAAAGAGATAAACTGCCAGTACGCCAATAATACCTGCAAATACTGTTTTATCCATTGCTTGTTCACCAAATGAAGCACCTACTGAAGTGGAGTAGATTTCATCAAGTTTAACAGGCAGCGCACCAGCATTTAAAATGTCTGCTAAATTTTTTGCTTCGTCTATCGTAAAATCCCCTACAATGGATACCGTATTTTGATTAAAAACCTGGTTTACAACTGGTGCTGAAATGTATTTTGGTTCCGGCTTCGCACTTTCTTTAGCAAAAGAGTCCTTGCCTTCTTCGAAGTCCAGCCAAATTACTAAAACGTTGTTTGGAGTGAGATCAACAATTTGCTGGGTTACATCACGAAATTTATCAGCACTTTTTAATTTTATTGAAACACTTGGCTTACCATTCTCATCAAAGGTTTGTTCTGCTCCTCCTTCGGCAAGATCAGAACCATCCATCATGAGACGATCATTTGCATCACGAAAAGACAGGTTTGCTTCTGTTGATAAAATCTCTCTTGCCTCATTTTGATCCTCAACACCTGCTAATTGAACCCGAATGCGATTTTCACCTTCAATTTGGATATTAGGCTCACTCACACCTAAAATGTTTACCCGTTTATCTAAAGCTTCTGCAGTTGCTGCAAGTGCTTTTTGGTCAATCACTTGTCCTTCTTTTGCAGGTTTCACCTCATATAGAATTTCAAAACCACCCTGCAGATCAAGGCCTAATTTAATATTGTTTAAGATGTCCTTAGAAGTCGCCAGCATGATGCTTGAAAAAACGACAAGAAATATAAAAAATGCGACGATGCGATTTTTTTTAACCATTGTTTAAAATCTCCTACCTTCATTATGATAAATCATTACCTTCAAATATTGATAATCAATAGTTAGCTGAGATAATTTGATTGGTATTTCTTCACAATGAGAAAGGACTTATCATGAGGAAAATAGTCGATTATGTTATGTAAGATTTGATCCATCCCTATTAGATGTATAGCGACGTTTTTTTCATTACTATGAAATGCAGTCAACATCTTTGTCACTTTCATTTCTTTAAACACCGCTAATTTGGAAGCTTCTATCTCCAGTTCAGAAATAATAGAAAGAAATTCTTTTTCCAAATCATCATCAGTCAAATGGCCCTTTATCTGAAGAACAGGTGAAATAAACACATAAATAATTATGATGAAAGAAATAGATAATTTCAGCATGTGATTCCACCTTTCCAATGTTTACTTAACCTCCATTATTATACTATAAATAGCGCAAGACAGATAATAGCATTTCTATTCATTATGTATTATTTGCAAAACTGTAGCAAGAATTGACAAAGAATAAGTATATAATGACTTTTCATATGTATAAAAAAGAAGCCATTCACCTTGAGTAAATAAGGCGAATGGCTTCTCTATTAATTACTTTGTAAATGCTTCTGTTAATACAGGAACAATTTGTTTTTTACGTGAAACAACACCTTTTAGTAGGGCTTGGTTGTTGTCAAGCTCAACATTAAATGCTTGCTCTACTTTGCTTGCTTCGTTACCGATGGCTACAGCAACAGAATCATTTGTTAAAATATCTGTTACAACGAATAGGAATAAATCTAATCCCTTTTCAGCGACAACCTTGGAAAGAGCTGCTTCAATTTCAGCTTTATTTACAAGCACATCATTTGTATCAACAGCATTAACCTGTGCGATTTCCACTTTGCTTGAGCCCATTTGGAATTCTTTTGCATCAAGCGAGATTAACTGCTCAACTGTTTTATCGCTTAGATCAGCACCAGCTTTTAGCATATCTAATCCATATGTATTTGCATCAACTCCAGCGATTTCAGCTAATTCTTTTGCTGCGTCAACATCTTGCTGTGTGCATGTTGGTGATTTAAATAGTAAAGAATCAGAAATAATCGCTGATAGCATTAATCCAGCTGTTTCCTTTTCAATTTGTACGCCATGCTCTTTATACAGTTTGTTAAGAATGGTTGCTGTACATCCAACAGGCTCAGCACGGTAATATAGCGGATCGCTAGTCTCGAAATTTGCGATTCTGTGGTGGTCGATTACCTCTAGTACTCGTACCTCTGTAATATCATCCGCACTTTGTTGACGCTCGTTATGGTCAACTAAAATAACTTCGCTTACTTCACCGGCTACTTTTTCTACTAAACGTGGTGCATCTTTTTTAAAGTAGTTAAGCGCATATTGTGTTTCACCGTTAATTTCACCTAAGCGAACAGCCTCAGCGTTTTGTCCGATTTTATTTTTCAGCTCAGCATACGCAATCGCAGAACAGATTGTATCTGTATCCGGATTTTTATGACCAAAAACAAGTACTTTTTCCATAAGAAAGCTCCTTTACACAATAAAATATATTCTATCATATCATATTTTCATCTATTAAAATAACCATCAAATTTGAAAATTATCAAATAATAATCCCAATTTTATCGGATTACACGGCATTGAAGGAGCATTAGTTTTTATTTATAAGCCGCAATGACTCTTCCATTTCCGCTAGCACCTCTTTGATGATTTTTTCAGCTGGCTTATCCTCCTTTAGCAATCTCGTTCCCTGCCCAGACCATAATGACATATAGTTAGGATTATTCTGTGCTGCAGCGGCCTTTCGGATGTCTGCTGTTAATGTATTTTGACTTGGAAAAGGTAAAGGCGGAACACCTGTCTTTTCAAATTCCGTAATAAACTCATTTTGAATCCCTCTGGCAGGACGTCCTGAAAAGCTTTTTGTTAGTACTGTGCTTTCTTCCGTACTACTAGATAATGCTTGTTTATAGATGTGGTGAATTCCAGATTCTTTGCTTGTTAAAAATTGTGTACCCATTTGTATTCCTTGTGCACCTAAAACAAACGCTGCGAGCATTCCTCTTCCATCCATAATCCCGCCTGCAGCAACGACTGGCACTCTCACATGATCAACAACTTGAGGAATAAGCGAAAATGTTCCGATATTCGCTCCATTTGGATGCTCGTGGATATCAAAGGTGCTTCGATGTCCGCCTGCATCACTTCCTTGTGCAACAATAACATCGGCTCCAGTCTCTTCAGCCATGATCGCCTCCCGGACCGTTGTGACCATAGAAACCACTTTTATCCCTTTTCTTTTCACTTGCTCCATTTTTTCTTCCGATAGCAGACCAAATGCAGTACTTATGATCGGCACATTTTCATCGATCACGGCCTGAAATTGTTCCTCAAAATCATCTGCTGTCTTGACTGTTCCTTCTCCTTCTGGAATTCCTAATTTGTTGCGAAAACAATTTAGGACTGGTTGGACCTCTGTGAAATTTTTATCATCATCCTTCATTGAGGTACAAAACAAATTAACAGCAAAGGGACGAGCTGTCCGGTCTTTTATTTTCTTAACGGCTTCCCTTATCATTTCAGGCTTCATATATGCAGCACCTAAAGTACCAAGGGCTCCAGCTTCAGATACATTCACTACTAAATCAACGGTCGTTGCACCGCCAGCCATCCCTGCTTGAATAATCGGATGTGTAATACCTAACACTTTACATAGACTTGATTGCATGGCTTGCCCTCCTTAAATGATCCTCTCTATAGAATTCTATCTTTTTAAATCATTTCCTTTTTCCCTTCCATAGAGACAGGCTGACCCAATTTAAGTCAGCCTTTTTCCGTAATTCATATAATAGTTTATTTTACTGCTGCACCGACAGATGTTTCATAACTCGATGTACTTGCTTCCGGTTCATTAATTGCTGCTTCTATATACCCATTTGGATCAAACTCATTTTCTGACTTCGCAACAACTACTGTTGCAACTCCGTTACCGATTAAATTCGTAATGGCACGGGCTTCTGACATAAAGCGGTCCACACCTAGCAGAAGCGCCATTCCTTCAACTGGAATCATCGGAAACGCCGCTAATGTTGCCGCCAATGTAATAAATCCTGAGCCGGTTACCCCTGCAGCACCCTTTGATGTCAGCATTAGAACACCTAATAATGTTGCAAGCTGCCAGATTGATAGATCAACTCCATAGGCTTGGGCAATGAAAATGGCCGCCATCGACAGATAAATCGACGTTCCATCTAGATTAAAGGAATAGCCTGTTGGCACAACAAGACCTACTACCGATTTAGAACACCCGTATTTTTCAAGCTTTTCCATCATTTTTGGAAGAGCAGATTCAGAAGATGAAGTACCTAAAACAAGCAGAATTTCCTCTTTAATATATTTGATGAAGCTAAAAATATTAAATTGATAAAATTTTGCTATCGCACCAAGAACAAGGACGACAAAGAAAAACATCGTGATATACACAGAGCCCATTAATTTACCTAAATTTACGAGGGATCCAAGACCAAAGTTCCCAATTGTGTACGCCATGGCACCAAAAGCTGCAATTGGTGAAATTTTCATGATCATATTAACAATTGCAAAGAAAATATCTGTTAATTTTTCAAATAACGTGATAACCGGTGATGCTTTTTCGCCTAATGATGCCGTTGCAATTCCGAATAATACCGCAAAGAATAGAATTGGTAATAATTCCCCTCCCGCCATGGCTGCAACCGCATTTTCAGGAACAATACTCATGATAAAATCCATCATTCCATGACTTGATTCTTCAGCTTGTTGTGTGTACTGCGAGACATCTGCCCCTTCTGCTCCATTTGTATTAAAGCCATTGCCCGGCTGAATAATCGTAACAACTAAAATACCGATGGCTAAAGCAAAAGTCGTCACAATTTCAAAATAAAGTAAGGCTTTCCCGCCTATTCGGCCAACCTTCTTTAAATCTCCCATGCTGCCAATTCCAATGACAATCGTAAAAAAGATAATTGGTGCGATTACCATCTTAATGAGCTTAATAAAAATGTCAGCTAATACCTTTAACTGTGCTCCAAACTCCGGGAAAATAAAGCCGATTGTAATCCCGAGGATAATCCCGATAATCACCTGGACAGTTAAATTTCTAAAGTTTACTTTCATTCATCATTCACCCCTTATTGATACCGCTTTCACTTCTTGATTTTTATAATAACTGATAATTTTGAAACTTTATATTTATGGTTTTAATGGTCTTTTTGTTCTTTTTGGTCTTTATTTAGAGTTAGGAATTCCTTTTAAAATAAAAAAGAGCAGACCCAATAATAGGTTTGCTCTAATCATCATATTTTTCATTACTAGAAAATAAAATTACTAGGTAACAATCACCACTCAGCAATACTGCCATCAGCATGTCTCCAAATTGGATTTCTCCAATTATGACCGATTTCTGCCATCTTTCTTACATAATCTTCATTGATTTCAATTCCTAACCCAGGTCCATCCGGGATGTTTACGTACCCGTTTTCATATTGGAACACGCTGTGATCGACAATGTAATCTAATAAATCATTCCCTTGGTTATAATGAATGCCAAGACTCTGTTCTTGGATAAAGGCATTGTGGCATGTAGCATCTACTTGGAGACAGGAAGCTAATGCAATGGGCCCTAACGGACAGTGTGGAGCTGCCGCAACATCAAACGCCTCAGCCATTGAAATGATTTTTTTGCATTCCGTAATCCCGCCTGCATGGGATAAATCCGGCTGAATAATGTCAACATATCCATCCATTAAAAGGTTTTTAAAATCCCATTTTGAAAACATTCTTTCACCTGTTGCAATAGGAGTGGTGACAAGATTGGCAATTTCACGCAGCGCCTCATTATTTTCCGGCAAAACAGGCTCTTCAATAAACATAGGACGGAAAGGTTCAAGCTCTTTTGCTAAAATTTTTGCCATTGGTTTATGTACCCGGCCGTGGAAATCAATTCCGATTCCTATATAAGGACCTACCGCCTCTCTAACCGCTGCAATTCGTTCAATCACCTGATCAATTTTTTCATGGGAATCTACATATTGAAGCTCTTCCGTCCCATTCATTTTTACAGCTGTAAAGCCTTGGTCCACAACCGCTTTTGCTGCATTTCCAACATCAGCAGGACGGTCCCCGCCAATCCATGAATAAACCTTGATTGATTCTCTTGCCTTACCGCCTAACAACTGATGCACTGGTGCGTTGTAGTATTTTCCTTTGATATCCCATAGCGCTTGGTCAATACCGGAAATGGCACTCATTAAGATAGGACCGCCTCGGTAAAAACCAGCCCGATACATCACATTCCAATGATCTTCAATTGTAAGCGGGTCCTTATCCATAAGATATTCCATCAATTCTTCCACTGCCGTTTTTACTGTAGTTGCTCTTCCCTCTATGACTGGTTCACCCCAGCCGGTAATCCCTTCGTCTGTTTCAATTTTTAAAAATAACCAACGTGGCGGTACTTGGAATAATTCATAATTTGTAATTTTCATCAATAACACTCTCCTCTTTAATTGTCAGATGTTACAGCGACTACAAATTGTCTTGCTTTTTCTGCTATTTTTTCGAGATATTCAGCTGTTATCTTTTGCTTCGTATTCACAAGCGCGCTGCCGATTCCACAGCCAACTGCACCTGCTTTCAAATAGTCCTTAATATTGTTTACATCAACACCGCCTGTTGGAAGTAGCGGTATTTGCGGGAGAGGTCCGCGGAAATCCTTTATGTAGCTTGGTCCTAATGTTGCAGGGAATACTTTAATAAGATCTCCGCCATTTTCATAGGCTGCTAGAATTTCAGTTGGCGTAAAGGCACCTGGAATGCTTACTGCTCCATATCTTTTGGTCATGTTTATGGTTTCAAGATGAATAGTAGGAGACAAGATAAACTCGGCACCTGCTAAAATGGCAGCTCTGGCCGTTTCAGCGTCTAACACGGTACCTGCTCCAACCAGAACCTGATTTCCAAGCTCAGCTTTTACTGCTTCTATACCAGCTAATGCTTTTGGAGAATTCATTGTGATTTCGATCATGTTTACTCCGCCTTCATGCAATGCTTTCGCAATCGATACAACATCTTCCGGGTTTGCTCCGCGGATAATAGCAATCAGTTTGTTTTCAAGAATGCTAGACAGTGTATTCATTAACATGCTGTTCCTCCTTTATTTTTCACCTGGAAACATCTTCTTTTCCTGATAGATTTACAAGCGCTTCCAATTAATCTATTAAGTATGAGGAGAAAACTTCCATGTTTCTCCTCCATTTCTGCTTTATGAATATCCAATGCTTTCGGAAATGTTCTTTGCTGTTTGCAGGAGCTTTTCGACGATAAAATCCTTCCTGTTGATCATTCTTTCTTTTGGCCCGGCAACACTAATCGCAGCTTGGATTGTTCGATCTGCGCCAAAAATGGGGGCTGCCAGACAATATAGACCTTCCTCATTTTCCTCATCATCAATAGAATATCCCCATTCAGCAAACTGTTTTAATTTCTGTTCAAACTCCTGGCGATTCGTAATTGTATTATTTGTAATCGGAGTAAGATCAGTTTCGTCTAAAATAGCGTTTTTTTCATGTTCAGGCAAGAATGCAAGAAAAGCCTTTCCTAATCCTGTGCAATACAACGGTTTGCGATAACCTGGCTGAGCTGTTGTTCGTATCGAACGGTTATTGTCTATTTTGGCAATATATACTAACTGCCCCTCAGATAAAACAGCCATGAATACCGTTTCTTGTACATCTTCCATTAACTTTTTCAGAAACGGTGTTCCTTGGGATGAAATATCAAGCGACTCCATTGCGAGCGTTCCCATTTGAATCAACTTTGGCCCTAATCGATATCGTTTATGAGAGTCCTGGTTTAAGTATCCTTCCTGATAGAGAGTACCAATAAGATTAGACGTACTGCTTTGTGGAAATGAAAGCTTTCCACTGATTTCTTTAATCGTTAAACCTTCTGTGTGATGAGCCAATAGCTCGAATACTCTTAAAACCCGTTCAGCAGATTTTACTGACATGTTATTACCTCCAAAATCACATATGAGATTAATCATCATATATATGATTTATTAATTTTATCCTAACATGTCTTTCTACTAAATAACAATAATTTTATTTTTAGATAAAAAAAAGAGGATAAAATAATCCTCCATCCTCGCTCCATAAAGGTAGCTGCCTAAAAAGTAGCAACTTAACAATAATCACTATTTTGAGCAGCGATTGACTCCATATTCTCGCTTTATATAACTTATTTGCTCATTTTGTGATTATTCCAAAAGCCATCATTCATCCCTAAAAGTTTTAAAGTGTTATAGAAATATAAGTAATTGTTGAGCATCATTCATATTTCAAATAATAATAAAAGAAGACACAGATTAATGCGTCTCCAGTTGCTTCCTTCTTTGCTCAATAAAATCCTTCACAAATTCTTCATTCACCTGATTATAAAGCGTTTGATATATAGGCATCAGCTTGTTTAACCACGCTTCCCTTTCTTCATTTGTTAAATAATGAATTTGAATCGAGGAATCTTTGTCGATCACTTTTAGCTGTTGTTTGTTCATTTTCATGGATTCGTTGATCATCCAGGTTGTTGTCTCCTCCATAGCTTCTGTTAAGCTTGTTTGCACATCTTTAGGTAAGCTATTCCAAAACTCCTTGTTCATTAAAACAACATACCCTAAAAATCCATGATTGCTGATTGTCATATAGTTTTGAAGCTCATATAATCTTCGAGAATAAATATTGGAAATGGTGTTTTCCTGTCCTTCAAACCTATTCGCTTCAAGAGAAACATACACTTGATCAAACGGCAGCGGAATTGGCACTGCTTCTAATCGCCTAAACTGCTCTGCAATGATGTCACTCGGCATGATCCGAAAACGCTGTCCAATAAAATCCTCAGGCTTCTTTAGCGCCTTTACGCTGCTGGTCATCTGTTTCAGCCCATTGCTCCACAACGCCATTCCTTTGATGTTTTCATCTTCATGGAGCTTTAAAAAATTTTGGCCAATTTCATTCGTAAAGACAGCTGTGACATCCTCATTTGTTTGAAACAAGAAAGGCAGGTCGAATAATCCCCATTCTGGTGCTAATTTTGTCATTTTTGATACGGATGGGGCGATCATCTGGACATCGTTTTTCATTAATGCATCCAATTCCTCTTCATCTGTATATAACGTCCCATTAGGAACAACCTCAACATTGACTAATCCGTCTGTTTTTTCGGAGGCTAATTGGGCAAATTTTTGTGCTGCTAGTCCCTTTGGTGTGTTTTCTGCAACCACATGACTAAACCGAATCGTAATTTGTTCAGACAAGCCTTTTTGTTCGTCATCGTAACTGATGTTTTCATGTCTAAATAACTCAAAAGGATAGAATAGGAAACATAGGATCACGATGATGACAAGAATACTTGAGGCG
The DNA here is from genome assembly GCF_947503125.1 of uncultured Metabacillus sp. Lineage (GTDB taxonomy): Bacteria > Bacillota > Bacilli > Bacillales > Bacillaceae > Metabacillus. Next base: position 145,364 of record NZ_CANNCR010000003.1, on the reverse strand, counting down.
AATAAATATTTCATTTTTAACATCTACTCCCATTATTCATCCTGATCATTGTAACATGTGTGATTTTCCATGGTAAAATAAGTTCATCCTCTTTGGAAAGAAAGGAACTCTCAGGATGCATTACGTTTCCATCAAAACAAAAATTATGGGGCTCACCTTTTTTATCGTTAGTTTTTCCTTGTTGCTTGCCGGTATCGTGATTATTGGCAATTTTATTGATTCCCGCGAGGATGATTTAAAGCAGCGCGCCCTGCTGGCAGCCCGTACTGTTGCCGAGGTCCCGGAGATCAGCACTAGTATAACAGGTACGAAAGATGAACGGAACACGATTAATAGCAGAGTCGAAAGCTTACGAATCATCCATGATGCTGATTATATTGTTGTTATGGATATGAACCATATTCGGCTGTCCCATCCTGTTCCCAGCCTGATTGGCAAAAGGTCTCAAGGTGATGATGAGAGGCCAGCCTTCGCTGAGCTTACCTATACAACGAAAGCAAAAGGAGATGCCGGAACCGTTATTCGCGGATTTGTTCCGATTATGAATAAAGACCACCATCAAGTCGGTGTCGTTGTTGTTGGCTACATCCTTCCGACATTTTTAGAAATGATCTGGAATGTCCGTTTTGAAATCCTCTTAACAGGAGGGATCTCCCTTTTATTCGGCGGCTGGGGTGCATGGCTTTTAGCCTTGCGAATCAAAAAAGAAATGTTTAATCTTGAACCACATGAAATTGCTCAATTAGTGATCGAGAGAACAGAAACCTTTAATGCGATGCATGAAGGCATTATTGCGATTGATACAAATGAAACGATTACGATCTTTAATGACAAAGCGAAAAGCATGATGGGCATTACAGGTGACGTTATTGGTCACAACATTAATTCCATTATACCTGATACAAGACTACCAGAGATTCTTGAGCTGCAAAAACCGCTCTACAATAAAGAGTTAACCGTTCGCAATCTAAATATTGTCTCAAACCGCATCCCGATAAAAGTGGAGGAAAAAACCGTTGGAGCTGTCGCGATTTTTCAGGATCGGACGGAAGTGAAAAAGCTCGCCGAAGAATTAACAGGGGTAAAAGCGTTTGTAAGCGCTTTGCGCATTCAAAATCATGAACATATGAATAAGCTTCATACAATAGCGGGCTTGCTCCAGCTTGGCCATAAAGAGAGAGCGTTAGAGTATGTGTTTCAAATAACCGAGGAACACGAAGAGCTAACACGTTTTTTATCCAAAAACATTCATAGCGAGAGTCTATCAGGCCTCCTATTAAGCAAAGTGAGCCGCGGGAAGGAGCTTGGCATTACCGTTCATATTGACCGTCACAGCAGATTGACTTCATTCCCCCCTCCCCTTGATGATCATGACTTTGTCGTCATCCTTGGAAATCTGATTGAGAACGCTTTTGACGCCTTTAAAGACTGCAACGGAAAAGAACAAGAAATATATGTAAGTATAGAACAGCATGAAAAGCTTTTATCCATCCTTGTTGAGGACAATGGAAAAGGAATACCAAAGGAAGCAGAAGCTTTCATTTTTCAAGAAGGCTTCTCTACAAAAGATGGCTCCAACAGAGGGATCGGTTTGTTTTTAGTAAAAGAGATTGTTAAGAAAGCAAATGGCACGATCAAAGTTGAATCCACATCCGAACAAGGTACCTCCTTTATCATCACCTTTAATCTGTAAAGTTATGGAGGAATTTTTCTATGAAGAGTACATCTACACGTGTCTTACTGATTGAGGATGATCCGATGGTTCAAGAAATCAACAAACAATTTGTTGAACAGGTAGAAGGCTTCACGGTTATTGGTTTAGTGTCAAATGGAAAGGAAGGAATCGAGTTTATTAAAAAGGAAAAGCCTGATTTAGCTTTAGTTGACATTTATATGCCTAATCAGGATGGGCTAACAACAATCAAGCAAATTCGTTCCGAAGGGCTAAATACCGATGTGATTGCAATCACAGCTGCCAGTGATATAGAAACGGTCAGACAGGTGCTTCAGCACGGAGCAATTGACTACATTATGAAGCCTTTTAAATCTGAACGCATCAGACAAGCCCTAACAAATTACCGAAACTACCATTTAAAGTTTAAGGAAAAGGACGCAATTACTCAGCAGGAATTGGATTTACTCCGATTTCAAGCATCTAAAACCGAACAAAAGGAGCTTCCTAAAGGTCTAAACGCTCTTACACTGGAAAAAATAAGTGATTATTTAAAAAAGCAAAGTCAAGCCGTTTCCGCGGAAGAGGTGGCAGAAGGGATCGGCATCGCCCGTGTTACGGCGAGAAGATATCTTGAATATATGGAGCAAACGGGAACTGTACAAATCCATATCGAATATGGGGGAATTGGGAGGCCGATCAATCGCTATCGTTTCCTAAAATAGTCAGGGTCTGACTCAAAATCAAGAGTCAGACCCTTCTATTAAAAGTGCGTATATCCTTTTGAAAAATGAATCGTTACCCATTCATTCGTTTGTGCTTTTTCTTTAATAGAAAACCCGCCGGATTCAAATACAGCAATCAATTGATCAATATGCCATTCAACCAAACCTGAGATGATAAAATCATTGCTGTGTTTTAAAAGGTCATGTCTTTCTAAGATGCTCATCGTTTCATTTGCCCCAATATTGATTAAAATCAAATCATATTGATCATCAATTGTATAATCACCTGTAATCAAATCAGCCTGCTCGACCTCAAGTCTATTCGTCAGCTGATTTAGCTCAGCATTATGATAAAGCTCCCTTGCAACCTCCTCATAATCAACGGCAACAACTTTTTCAGCCCCTTTTAGGGAAGCGGCAATCGTCAGCATTCCTGAACCAGTGCCTAAGTCTAGAACGCTTTTTCCTGTTAAATCCTTATCCAAAATCATTCTCAAACAGCCTTGGGTCGTTTCATGAAGGCCTGTTCCAAATGCAGCCAATGGATCAAATTTCAACACATGCTGATCATCATATTGTGCCTTTGAATTTGGATACATGATAACCCAGCCATTCCCTAAATCGATATCTTCAAATTCATAAGTCTCTTCCCAGTCTGTTTCTTCACGGGAAATATAGCTTATACTGTTTCTTGAAATAGACAATGTTTCTTCTAAAAGGGCAAAATATGCTTCTGGTAAATGATCGACCTCTGCATCACTTGCGTAAATTTTTAAATCAACCTTCTCGTTTTCTTTTTCTTCATAGCCATAGCCATTCTGGACTTTAATGATTTCAATGGGTGATTCATAATAAAGATTATAGATTCCCGCTGCATTCAGCAGTTCCGTGTATTCATCAATCCGCTTAAACGGTACATGTAAAGTAAATTCGTGTAACATTAATCGATTCCTCTCTGTTTGGATCAAACTAGTTTGATGGACAGCAATTATCCCTTCACAGTGTAATATATTTCGATTTAGGATAGCAAATAGTTTTTCATAGTTGATGCTGAGAAAAGGGAATTTTTGTTTAGATCCGCCGGAATTTTTTCACATTAAAATAGAGAAGGACAATAAATAGTTATCTATTTATCGACCTTCTCCATAACCCCATCAAGAGGTTAATTATAAGCTATTTCTCTTTATTTTAGAATCTCTTCAATTCTTGAAATGACTTCCTCCGTTAATGTCACTTCAACCCCTTTAACATTTTCAATGATTTGCTCAGGCTTTGTTGCCCCAACCAATGTACTGGCAACACCCGGCTGGCGTAAAATCCAGGCAATTGCTAATTGTGATAAGCTACTATCAAGCTCTTTTGCAATTCCGCCTAATTTTTCCACCTTTAACAAGGTTTCATCTGTTAAAAGATTTCCTATATGCATGTTTGCCTTCGAATCTGTAGCACGGCTTCCTTCTGGTGCACGATTGCTTAAGCTGTATTTTCCTGTTAGAACCCCTTGGGCTAATGGCGAAAACACAATCTGACTAATACCATGCTGTTCACATACCGGTAGGACTTCTTTTTCAATATAGCGCTGTAACATACTATAGTTTGGTTGATTGACAACAATACGGTTTAATAAAAACTTATCAGCTGTGCCTACCGCTTCTTGAATTTGCTGTGCTGTCCATTCACTTACCCCTGCATACAAAATTTTCCCTTGACGAATTAAATCATCAATTGTTCTTAATGTTTCATCAACAGGTGTTTCTGGATCATAACGATGGCAATAATAGATATCAACATAATCTGTTTTTAATCGCTTTAAACTTGCGTGAAGCTGTTCAAATACATGCTTTCTTGACAGCCCTCGATCATTCGGGCCATCTCCCATCGGCCAAAACACTTTTGTTGCCAGTACATATGAATCTCGTGCATATTTGCTAAGCGCTTCACCAACTACTTTTTCAGATTCGCCTCTTGCATACACATTTGCTGTATCAAAAGAATTTATCCCCAAATCGTAAGCGGTCTCAATTGTTTGGATAGCCTTATCCTTTTCGGTCGATGCACCAAATGTTAACCAGCTTCCCAAGCTTACCTCACTTACTTTTAATCCGGATCTTCCTAAACGACGATATTTCATTCATCCCATCCTCCTCTTCATTTACAAACCAAAAATGGTTTCTTTTGGTTCTCCCACTAAAATTATAAATTTTACGAATTTTGTGTACAAGTACTGAAATATTATTGATATACTAAAAATCTAGTAACCTACTATAAATTTTATAGTAACTACCTGAGGGGGATATGATGGAAAAATTAGAGGAAATACAGATTGAATGCTCAATCGAAAAAGCGCTTGAAATTATCGGTGGAAAATGGTCTTTCCTAGTTATTAAAGAACTTTTTGATGGAACGAAGCGATTTGGAGAATTGCAGCGTGCCATTCCAAAAATAAGTCCGAAAGCTTTAACAGATACTCTGCGCCATTTAGAAGCACATGAAGTATTAACACGCGAAACATTTCCTACAGTCCCTGTGACGGTTGAATATACATTAACTGAAAAGGGTCATTCACTTAATAAAATGTTGAAGGAAATGAAAAAGTGGGGAGCGCAGTGGGGGAAATAAATGAGGGATGACATACGTCATCCCTCATTTATTTTATGATTGAAGCATTTTATAAACTTGCTCCACATCCTTGTCTCCTCTTCCGGACAGGTTAACAATAATCGCATCATCTTGATCAAGCTCTTTTGCCAGTTTTATAGCATAGGCAATCGCATGTGAGCTTTCAAGAGCCGGGATGATCCCTTCCACTTTAGAAAGAGTTTGAAACGCTTCTAATGCTTCTTGTCCGGTAACTGTTACATATTCAGCTCGGTTCGTTGTTTTTAAATAGCTGTGCTCAGGACCGATACCTGGATAGTCTAATCCAGCTGCAATCGAATAGGTTGGCTGCGGCTCACCGTTTTCGTCGAGCAATGTTAAACATTTAAAGCCGTGGATGACTGCTGGAGTTCCTTCGGTTAATGATGGAGCCTCTGCAGGTTCAACACCAATTAAACGAACTGATTTTTCGTCAATATAATGGGCAAACGCGCCAATTGCATTACTTCCCCCTCCGGCGCAGGCTACAACTGCCCTAGGAAGCTTGCCTTCTTTCTCGAGGATTTGTTTTTTGGATTCTTCGCTAATAATTGATTGGAAATGTTTCACCATTGTTGGGAATGGATGTGGTCCAACTGCGGAGCCCAACAAATAAAAGGTTGTTTTATAGTTTGCCACTAAATCATTTAATGCTTCATCAACCGCGTCCTTTAGCCTGCCTTGTCCTTTGTCAACAGGAACAACCTTTGCACCTAACAGCTCCATGCGGAACACATTTAATGCTTGTCTTTCTGTATCCAATTTTCCCATGTAGATCGTGCATTCCATACCGCCTACAATCGCACAGGCTGTCGCAGTCGCAACCCCATGCTGGCCCGCCCCGGTCTCGGCAATGATGCGCGTTGCTCCCATACGCTTCGCTAATAATATTTGTCCAATCGCATTGTTAATTTTATGTGCTCCAGTATGGTTCAAATCCTCACGCTTTAGATAGATTTTTGCTCCACCGACCTGCCTTGTTAAGTTTTCAGCGTATGTCAGCGGATTTTCCCTACCGATATATTCCTTCATATAATAATTAAATTCCTTAATAAACTCCGGGTCATTCTTATATGTTTCAAAATTCTCATCTAATACATTCAGCACATTTTTTAAATCCTCAGGTACAAAACTTCCCCCAAATTCTCCAAAATAACCTCTTTCCATTGTTCGATTTTCCATCTCGCCACTCCCCTTCGTCGAATAAAAATGCAAATATTCAGAAATGATCGTCTTTAATGATTATACCATTTCTAAATCGACAAATGTCAGCAAATCTACTACTTTCTAATTTCGTTTAAGCACCAAAGCATTATACCAAACAGCACGATATTCATCAAAATGACTAGATGAAAATACGAAATCTTTCTTTTCATACAAATATCCACCTTTTCTTATAAGTACATCTATAAAGACGCTTTGGGCCGGAGAATAGTTCCATACTCTATAAAGAAAACTCACCGTTTAGGGAGCTTGTAAAGGCGAAGAAAGAGGCATAGTTGCCCTGATACTTCATACCTAAAATTGGCCGCTACGTTGAATAGTCTTCCACGCTGCCAATTTATGCTTTCTTAATGTATAAAAAAACAGACCCCCTGCGGAGTCCGTTTTTATGTCTTTACTTCTCTTCCTCTTCTTGACTTAAATAATTTTTCACCTTATATTCTTCTTTTTTCTCTTCCAACCATGTTGGATATTCAGTCTGCATTTTTTCATCAAATAAGATGTCTTTAATTTCTTCTTTGCTGTCCTCAAAGTTAGCTTCGGCTGCTTCCTGGATGTCTGTTACTTTAATAATATGATAACCATATTCTGATTTAACTGGTTCGCTGATTTCGTTCACCTTCATTGAAAAAGCTGCTTTTTCAAATTCAGCAACCATGCTGCCTTCACCGAAAAATCCTAAGTCACCGCCATTTTCTGCTGAGCCTGTATCTGTTGAATATTCTTTTGCAAGTTCAGCAAAATCTTCACCTGCGTCGATCTTTTCTTTGACCTCATTCGCTGTTTTCTCATCTTCTACTAAAATATGGCTTGCTTTTACTTGCTTTGTTTTGGCAAAGGATTCTTTGTTTTCATCGAAATATGTTTTCATTTCTTCTTCGGTAATTTCAATACTTGGTTCTAATATTTTCTCAATTTGAAGATTTGTTTTCACATCTTCCTTTACATCTTCTTCCGTTAATCCGCTCGCAGTTAGCTGTTGGTTAAATGTTTCCTCACCGCCGTAGGAATCGATCAGCTCTTGAAGCTCTGCATCGACTTCTTTATCAGAAACAGAAACCTTTTCCTTTTTTGCTTCTTGCTCGATGATGCTTTTCGTAATCAGTGTATCGACTGCCGCTTCACCGTTTTGTTCAACAAAGAATGTATATAAATTGTCTTTTGTTATAGATTCATCCCCAACCTTTGCGACAACTTCGCCTCGTGTGGAAAGAAAAATAAATACTGCAGCTGCTGCTACAACAAGCACTGCCAAAATCGCAATTGTTTTTTTACTCGAAAATAGTTTCTCAATCATCATACGTCTCCTTAATCAAAATAATCTGCATATTAGCCTTCTTTTTATTGTAACGGAAAATTATTAATAAACTATGAACAAATGATGAAAAAATGAAAAAAGTTACTAGAATTGCTCCAGTAACCATTAATCATGAAATTGGCAGCTTAATCGTAAACTTCGTCCCTTTATTTTGCTCGCTTGAAATAGAGATTCTCCCTTCATGCAGCTCGACAAGACGTTTAACAATCGAAAGTCCTAAGCCAAATTCGCCGAACTGGCTGCTGGTTCTTGATAAGTCCGCTTTATAAAATCTCTGCCAGATGGATTCAACCTCATGCTTATCTATGCCTATTCCGGTATCTTCAATTTCAATGATTGTTTCATGACTTGTTTGGCTGCCGCGAAGCCAGACTGAGCCTTGATTTGTAAACTGAATGCTGTTCTTTGTAATGTTCATTAAGATCTGAATAAGCCGGTCATAGTCAGCAAAGACGATACTCTTCTCATCAACGTCAATTTGCAGCTCAATTCCCTTTGCTTCCGCTTGATAGAGTAAATGATCCTTAATGACTTCCAGTACCTCTTTCAACTGGATCTTTTCTTTCAGCAGCTTCAGTTGATTTGAACGAATCCGTTCATAATCAAGATTTTCATTCACAAGACGAATTAACCGTTTTGTTTCCTGGCTTACAAGCTGAATGCCTTTTTCCTTTTCACTATCGGCAATCATATTGTTTTTAAGCCCTTCAATCACACCGCTAATCGTTGTCAGCGGTGTACGGAGCTCGTGGGAAACATCGGCAATAAATTGTCTTCGCCGTTTCTCCAGGCGATCGATTTCATCGTTTTGCGATTTTAATTGATCAATCATTTCATTAAAATCATTCGCCATTTCTGCTATTTCATCGAAGTTAGAAGCAGGAATATAGGCATCATAATCACCTTTGGCAATTTTTGAAGTGGCATTTCTTATTTTTTGGATCCGATTGACATGAATTTTTGAAAGAATCCAGCTTAACAGAAAGGACACTGATAACGCAATAACCACAGTGTAGAGCAAAAATTGATTCATTTCACTAATAATTTGCCGGGAGCCGCTAACCGGGGAGATGAGCAATATTCCTCCGATCAGCCCTCCTCCGCCAATATATGGGATAGCGACTAACGAAACCTGTTGGTCGGCCCATTTAATATTATGCCTTGTTACAACTTTTTCACCATTAACAAGCTTGTTCCAGTCTTCTTCCGTTATTCGCGTTCTTGGCGAGCTCGGGGAAAGAGGATAAACAATTCTGCCTTGCTGATCAAAAATACTGAAAAAGATATTTTGTGAGCTTAAGACATTATTATATTGGGCTAAAACAAATTCCTGTCCGGTCTGGTTAAAATCATCAAGGATCTGTTCCCCAAACTCGGTTAGTTCTGATACTTTATTTTCGTACACCAAATTTTCAACATAGTGGGCAAACAGCAAACTTAAAATTAAAAAGGCAATGATCAATATACTGATATGACTTAAAAAAAGCTGATAAATATATTTAATCCTCATTCGCTTCTACCGATTCATCAAATTTATAGCCCACTCCCCATACGGTATGAAAAAATGGATGTGTTTCTGTCTCGATCTTCTTTCTCAATCGCTTAATATGGACATCAACCGTACGTTCATCGCCATAAAATTGATAACCCCAAACCCGTTCTAACAGCTGCTCTCTCGTGAATACTTGGCGGGGATGTTTTAGAAAATAATAAAGCAAATCAAACTCTTTTGGAGTAAGATTCGTGATTTTCCGCCCTTGCAAATAAACCTCACGTGTTGATTGGCTCATTTTAAAGTTTTCCGTTAGCAAAACATCTGAGCTGCTTACCTGCTGATCCTGTTCGGCTAGCTGATAGCGGCGCGTGACAGCCTTTATTCTTGCCATTAAGGCTAATGGGCTGAACGGTTTTGTCACATAATCATCTGCCCCCATTTCAAGTCCAAGCACTTGATCTGACTCACTATCTTTTGCTGTAAGCATGATGATGGGGATCGTGCTTTTTTCTTGCCTAATCTTTCTGCAGAGTGTGACACCATCCATTCCTGGAAGCATCCAGTCGAGAATTAATAAATCCCACTCATGCTTTTTATACTCCTCATAGCCCTTAAGTCCATCATGAACAAATTTACCGGTTATTCCTTCTTTTGAAAAGAACATCTCAAGCATCGAACAAACACTTGGATTATCTTCAATCACTAAAACGTTCATTTTCCACCTGCCAGTTGTATCTAATACCTAAATATAGTTCTACATTTATTCATTTTATCGTTTTCTCACCCGGTGTACAAATAATTCAAGATTGGACTTCTCCATTTAGCATGTAACGGCTTGTTGGGCGTAAAAAAAAGACCCCGAAACCGGAGTCTTTTATTAGAGCTGCCTATGCAGCGTTATTTCATTATTTTTGAACGTTTGCAGCTTGTGGTCCACGAGCGCCTTGCTCAACTTCAAAAGTAACTGTTTGGCCTTCTTCTAAAGTTTTGAAACCTTCACCTTGGATAGCAGAGAAGTGTACGAATACATCGTCTTGGCCTTCTACTTCGATAAATCCAAAACCTTTTTCTGAATTAAACCATTTTACTTTACCTTGTAACATTGTTTTTCCTCCTGTGTGGAATAATTAACCCACATTGTATTACTATTCTTGCTAGACAACGACCTTTCAAGAGGAAACTTTTAAAGCAACTTCCATCAATAATCCTTATCCGAACAAAAATAATTAATATTATTCTAACACTTTATTTTCCCAAAATCAAGGATCGAAACAGATATCTTTGATTTACATAATTATTATAAAGGTGATCAGAAAAATAAGAAAGTTTCCCCACTATCTTTATTGGAAAGGGAGGTTCTATGAATACACCTGACTTTGACGACGTGCAAAAGGTAAGGGAAAAGCTTCAAGAGACCAGCTTTGATCATTGGTTTCATGATGATGTTTTTGCATTAGCATGGTGGATCTTGCTTTTATCGACAATCCTTCCTTATATTCTATGGTGGAAAATTGTTGATAAAACCAATTTATTTGAAATTGCTGCATTCGGGTTGATATGTGCTGTTTTTGCTTCCTTTTTGGATTTAATTGGTGTATCGCTAGGTCTTTGGGGATATCCAGATAAATTAATCTCCATTATTCCTCCACTCATTCCAGCTGATTTAATCGTTATTCCAGTTGGCTCTATGATCGTCTATCAATACTCTTCTACTTGGTTTTCTTACATTTGGCGCTATGTCCTATTTGCATTTTTGCTGGCCTATGTCATAGAGCCTTTATTTACCCTCCTTGATATATACCAAAGCTACAAGTGGTGGAATCACACCTGTTCATTCATTGGATTGTTACTATTCGGAATCAGCATCAGGGCGTTTATTAGCTTTCTCAAAAAACATGATCGGTCTTAAAGGAAAGAGGCCGTCTCTATCTATTTGAGACAGCCTCTTCCTAAACATCACTTATGCTCGTTTAAACGGCCACCAGTTTGCGGCACCAAATGTTTTGACCATAACCGGAACAAATAGAGGTAAAACAATTAATGCGTAAAGGAGCAAGCCTGTTAAAATAATTGAAGCAATTTGGATAAGGGAAAGCATGCCTGAAGGAATCATAGCTGCAAATGTCCCGCCAAGGATGACTACAGCCGAAATAATAACGGTTCCCATCTTTTTCATCGATAAAAGCATGGCCTCTCCTACTGATAAATCCTTATACTCATTAAAACGATCCATTAAGAAAATACTGTAGTCAACACCCAGGGCGACGAGAATCACAAAAGCAAAGAATGGAACAGCCCAGCTGATTCCTGTATATCCTAATAGATTCACAAAGATCACTTCATTTATTCCAATGGCTGTGTAATACGTTAAGATCAAGGAGCCAATCAAATAAAGCGGCATGATGAGTGATCTAAATAAGAAAACTAGAATAATCGAAATACCGACAAGCATTAAAATAACGGTACGTGTATAGTCGTTATTAGACATTGTATTTAAATCAGCATTTGTACTTGTAATTCCTCCGATTGCGACCTTGGCATTTTCTAACTTCGTAGCCTTTGTCGCACGTTCAATCGCCGCATTAATGGCATCAACCTGATTGATTGCTTCATTAGAGTAAGGATTTGCCTCAAAAATCACATCAAATGTCATGACTTTACGGTCACCAGATAAATAGGTATCAAGCGCCTGTTGGAAATCCTCACTTGTTAACACGTCTTCAGGCAAGTAAAAGCCTGCTGTCTCGGATGTTTTCGCTAAGTCGGCTAAATAATCCTGAGCAGAGCCGAGTCCATTTGATACTTGATTTAATCCTGTAACACTTTGATTTAATCCACTTGTTAATTGATTCATTTGTCCATCAAGATCGCCAAAACCATCTAGCAGCTGCTTTTGACCTGTTGTGACACTTGAGAGACCATCTGATAATTTTGGCATATTGCTTACAATTTGGCTCTGTCCGTTTGCAAGCTCATTTAAGCCTGCTTGCTGCTTTTCTATTCCGGCAATAAGTTGTGCTAATCCTGCTGAGATTTGTTTATGGCCCTCAATCAGCTGAGCGAAGTTTTCATTTGCCTTACTTAAGCCGTTGCTGATACCACTTTGTGTTTCGGTTAATTTACCAATTCCTTCTGCTAGCTTAGGAAGCTGTGTAGCTGTAGTTTGGACCGTAACTTTGATATTTTTATAATCTCCATCGTCAGTCAGCTCTGGATACTTCGCTTCTAGATTTTTAAAACTTTGATCTAATTGAGACAAGGCACTAGATAGCCCTGTAATCCCGTTGCCAATCTTGCTATACTCTGAAGTTAAAGCATACAGACCATTTGCTGCATTTTGATATCCCGAAAGCAGCTGGCTGCTTCTGGCTTGAAGCTCTTCAACTCCTGCCTTCGCTTGAGCTAAACGCTTCTTTATCTCATCAGAACCGGCAGATCCTTGACGAATTCCAGCCTCAATTTTGGCTAGGTTACTCTGAACTTCTGACATTCCTGATTGAATTTCCTCAGTACCCGAGATCAAATCATTTATTCCACTTGTTGCCTCTTGAAGCTGTGGCGACGATTTGGTGAGTTCGCTTACCGCCTCTGCCATTCCTTTACTTATCGTGTCAATCCCATCTTTTCCATCATTAAGACCTTCTTCAAGCGTTCCCGCTTGGTTAGCCACATAGAACTCGTCTATTTTTTCACCAGTCGGCCTAGTCACAGAACGGACGGAATCGACTAAATCAACTGTTTCGAGCTCCTGACTAATCTTTTCAGCTAAGCTGATATATTCTGTTGAATCCATTTCTTCATCATTTTTTAAAACAATTTGTGTCGGCATAGATTCCCCTGGACCAAAGCTGTCTGAAATCGCATTAAACGCTTTTATTGAGTTGACATCACTCCCGATTTCCTCTAAGGAGTTATATGATAATTCGCCATCATATTGCACTAAAAATGGGACAGATATCGCTGCAACAATTAGCAGAGCGATGAGTGGACGGGTAAGCGAAAAACGGCCGACAATTGCCCATAATTTACTATCCTTATGTTCAAGAGTTCCTTTTGATGGCCAAAAGATTTTATTCCCAAGTACCGCCATGAAGAAGGGAACAACGGTAAACAATGCGACCAACAAGACGGCAACTCCAACCGCTACAGCTGATGCGGATTGATAAAGCTTAAATTGGGAAAACCCAATGGCAGCAAAGCCGATCATGACAGCTATCCCGCTGAAAAAGACAGTGCGTCCAGCATGGCGATACGTCGCAACAATCGCTTCTGGCACACTTTCATGATGTGACAGTTCTTCTTTAAATCGACTTAACAACAAAATACAATAGTCTGTACCAATTCCGAATAAAACAGCCACTAAAAAGATCTGTGTAAAATTTGAGATTGGAAAGTTCACAACATCAACTAAAATCGCAACAATTGATTGTGAAGCCAAATAGGTAATCCCGACGGTAATAAGCGGAATAAGTGGTGCAATAACAGATCGAAATACAAGGAGCAGGACAGCTAAAATAAACACAACGGTAATCCCTTCCGTTTTCTTTAAGCCTTCCTGTGAGCTTGTCATGACATCTTGATCAATCATCCAGCCGCTCGTATAGTAATGATCCACATTGACATCTTCAATTGCCTTATAAAGTAATGCTGATACTTCCTTGGCTTCCCGGTCATTCCAACTAACCGACACAGACGCTAAAATGGTTTTACCGTCCTTTGATACTAGCTGTTCCTTTAAACTTTCTTCATTAAAGTGAGTAAGAATTTCTGTGACGCCAAGCTCTTTGTTCTCCTCGAGCAATCGAATCGCTCTTTCAGCTTCCTTGATTTCCTTAGTTGACAGTTTATCTTCATTATGAAAAACAAGGGCCACCTGTGTTTCATCTCCGGCATTTTCCTGCCTCTGAACATCCTCCAAAATCTCACTTGCTAAGGTTGAAGAATATCCTTCCGGGACGCTAATCTGCCCTTTCTCACGCACAAGGTCTGCCATATTAGGCGCAGCAAAAAATAACCCTGCTACTACAGTAATCCAAGCAACAATAACAAGCCATTTTCCTTTAATGATGGTGTTCATCGCTATTCCTCCAAATGACAGTTTTTAAGAGACTTTAAAAGTCTATCAAGCTTTTCATATGTTTCAATAAATGCGACAATTTCGCTTTCCTCAAAACTTGTAAGTATGGATCCTACTAAGTTGCAAATTTTATCCTCTGTTTTTTTGTATAACGCTTCCCCTTTCTCCGTTAGTGTTAAGTAGATGACACGGCGATCATTTTCATCACGTGTCCGCTTAATTAACTCTTTGTCTGTTAGGCGATTGATGATCGCAGTAATCGCGCTTTTCTTTACCTCAAAGACCTCTGCAAGCTCGGTGGATGTACATGTTCCGGCCTGGTGGATGTACCGCAATGTGTAATGCTGGTCATTTGTAATTTCTTCACCGATACTGTCCTTAATTAGGTTTTCACCCTTTTTTGTTACGGAAAAGGACACGGAAAGGTACCGGTTAATCAAATCTTCTATCTGTTTTTCCTTCATAAAGAAGCCGCCCCTCTTATTAGTTCAATGATTTAACTATTCAACTATTTAACTATATATCGGCATTCGACTGCATGTCAATGAATATTCTGATACGTATTAAACTAGAACATGGAATCATCATTATAGGCATATAATAGGAAACAATAATCGGAATGAGGAGGGAAAACAGTGAAGCTTTTGTTCAGTCGTAAGCAGTTTTTCAAGAGAAATCAACAAGATCTTTCATGGCTCTTTTTTTTCATTTTCGTTATCCTGCTAATCGGCTATGCAATTGATTTTCTCATTTATAAGGATTGGTCTTTTTTGTATGTAACAATTGCAGCACCACTTATTTTTGGCTTGATTTATAGAGGGAAAAGCAAAGGATAGAAACCCTCACCATTCCTGAAGAGTTTTCCTCGTATCCCTCAATGTATTATCCAGCAATGCTTCCTCTTTCTCGTTTTTTAAAGATGGCATACTTTACTTTTTCGCAGGGAAAAATAATGAAAATGAAATGCTTTGGGGGTGTCAAAAGTGAAAAAAATGCCATTGACCTCTATCACGAGTGGAATGGGAATTGAAGTTCTTCCAGATGTTTTTTGTTTATCAGATCAAATTGTCAATCTCTGTTTTATTGGAAACCCAAGAGAGACGAATGAGTTTGTCTTGATTGATGCCGGAATGCCGGGATCTAGTGAATTCATTATAAACGAAGCGGAAAAAAGATTCGGGGAAGGCTGCAGGTTGAGCAGCATCATCCTGACACATGGACACTTTGATCATGTTGGTGCTTTACCTGATTTGCTGTATAAATGGGATGTACCGGTCTATGCTCACCCTTTGGAAGCGCCCTATTTAACCGGAAAAAGTGATTATCCGCCGCCAAACCAAGAAGTGGAAGGATTTGTCGCAAAAATGTCTAAAAAGTTTCCAAGACATAGCATCGATATTAGCTCACATCTAAAGCTGTTAAGTAACGATGGTATCCTGCCTTCCTTACCGGACTGGCGTTATATCCACACACCAGGACATACACCAGGTCACATTTCATTGTACAGAGAGCATGACCAAGCATTAATTGCTGGAGATGCGTTTACCTTGGTTGAACAGGAATCATTATATGATGTCATCACACAAAAACAGGAAATGCATGGCCCGCCAGCCTACTTCACGATTGATTGGCAGGATGCATGGGAATCTGTCAAAAAACTAGATGCATTAATGCCCTCAATCGCTATTTCAGGACATGGACTGCCAATGGCAAATGATGAGTTAAGGACAGAGCTGAGAAAACTTGCACTTCACTTTGATCAAACCGAAATTCCGAAAAATAGAAAATGATATCATACAATTTTGTTTCCTATCTCTAACCTTTCTTCTCTCCACATACACTTTAGTGATAGGAGGGAGAAGATGATTTATATAGGAAATAATTTTGTGCAGGAAAATCAATTGTACACATCGACACTTTCAGAGGAAGAAAGAGAAATGATTGATCGTATGGGCCGGTATCCAATCAAGTATACCTTTTTGAATAATGATCATTTTCTGTTTGTCCTTCATTTGCGCTCTTCAATTATTAAGGCATCAAGAGATTTGTTTGCTAGTGAAGCCAGGTTCACCACTTTTGAAAACGCCCGTTGTAATGAACGGTATTGGAGATTAACAGTGCAAGGAGGCTTTAAGCTTAGAGACGGAATTCGTCCGTCCGATGCGATCAATGATATTTTTCAAAATGGCGCCAAGTACGGGTTTGAGTGTGCGACTGCGATTGTAATTATTTTTTATAAAGCCGTTCTTGATTCGATAAATCGCACCCAATTTGACCGAATCTATCAAGGCATGTACTTACGTGACTGGCAATCGGATGATGACCTGCCCATTTATACAAGAAGGGGAAATGATTTTATTCCCGGTGATTGCCTATATTTTAATAACCCGCAATTTGATCCAAAAAGGCCACAATGGCGCGGGGAGAATGTGATTGATTTAAGTAAAGGACTATATTTTGCTCATGGAATAGGGATAAAAACAGCAGAAGGTGTTATCGAGGCTTTAAATAAGCGGAGATATCCTAACGCAACTATATCAGCCTATTTACTGTCACAGGTGACTCGAATTGATGATTATTATCTCTATCAATTTGAAAATGACAGTCATCGTCAAGGAAATGTTCCGCGATTTATCTCACAAAAGAAAATAGTCGGCAGGATTGGCACACACTTATATTATGATTAACTGAAAAAGGCTGTCTAAAATGGATTAGGCCCATTGAGACAGCCTCTTTATTTATTCAGGCCGTTTTTTTAATGATCGCCATCAGAAAAGAAATGATCGTTGATAACAATGTATATCCGAGCACCCAAATAAAAAATGTTTCGTTAAAAAACAGGAGCAGAATAAATGATAAGAGAACAAAAACAACAGCAGGTGCAACATAGATTTTTTTGGTCATCATAAACCCTGCAATTGAAACTAAGATGACTATAACAAAAAAGAATATTAGTAAGAATTCCATACATCACCTCATACTGACACTTCCTAATAGATCATATTAACATATCAAACATAGAGTAAGCATTCCAAATTAACTCCCATTAAGATTGGGATAAAGATTTTATATAAAAGGTTCTTTGTCTTGGACCGTCAAATTCACAAAAGTAAATGCCTTGCCATGTTCCTAAAAGCAATCTCCCATTCGTAATAATTACTGTTTGTGATGCCCCAACAGTGCTTGCTTTCATATGCGCTGCCGTGTTACCTTCTGCATGCAAGTCTTTTACGACATTCCACGGATAGACTTCATCAAAGCGTCTAATCATATCCCGTTTTACATCTGGATCGGCATTTTCATTTATCGTTATTCCAGCCGTTGTGTGCGGACAATAAATTAAGACAGCCCCTTCTTGTATTCCTAATTCACTCACGAAGGCTTGGACTTCTTCTGTTACCTCAATCATCTCATCGCGTTTATTTGTACGCAGCGTTTGTTTTTTTAACATGTCAGTCTCTCCCTTTATCAGAGTTACATTCCGTTGGATAAAACCCTTTGCAAGATATTTATTACGGATAATCCCATTGGTTTATTTAAAGTTGACAATCTCTCTTCTTATTTTAAACCATCCTGCTATTTTTTCCAGCAGACTAATTTTCATTACCATTAAATTGTATAATTTTCGCAAGCTATTTTAGGAAGTGCGCATACTAAGAAAAGCGAAAGCGCCTTAAAGAGGATATGTTGAGAAGGTGTGGTGATTTTTTGAAAGTCAGTGAAGAGGAAAAAAAGCAGCTTAGTGAAGCAATTGATAAGATGAACGAAGGCTTAGATACATTTATCGGATTTTATAATGATTCTGAAGAAGATAAAGGATTAATTGAGTTCTCAGAGGAAACCATCAAAACGATCGAAAACGCAATCGAAGTTTATGGGAAAGAAGAAGTCACAGCAAAAATAAATACGATTATTAAAGAAGTTTTATCATTCTTACCTAATAAGAAGGGTTGAGTTCAATGGCCAAAACGAATAAAACAATTATCCAATGGCTGAGATGGCCCATACATTACCGAATATCATTAATCGTGCTTTTTATGATCCTTGTCTTTGGAGAAATCATCTCACTAGTGGAACCTAAAGAATTTCCTACAACGTTTGACGGGATTTGGTGGGTTGTTGTGACGGTCTCAACTGTGGGATTTGGTGATTATGTTCCTGAAACCTATTTAGGACGGGGAATAGCGATCATCATGATCTTAGCAGGCGCAAGCTTTGTTTCAGCTTATTTTGCCAGCATCTCTGCAGCGGCGATTAAAAGGCAAAATTCACATGCAGAGGGCACTATTTCATTTAAAGGCTCAGATCATGTTGTCATTATTGGCTGGAATGAAAAAGCAAACGAAATGATCGAATCACTTCAATCCGTAAAACCGTATAAACAAATTGTCTTAGTAGATGATTCTTTAAAAGAATCACCGCTAATTGAAAATGTCCACTTTGTACGCGGAAACCCGCTCCATGATAAAACCTTACTGAAAGCAAATATTTTAAAAGCCGATGCGGCCATTATCACTGCTGACCAGCATAAAAATGAGCATGATGCAGATATGCATTCCATTCTTGTCTTATTAACATTAAAAGGAATCAACCCTAGTCTGTACTGTATAATTGAAATTTTAACCGAGCTGCAAACGAAAAACGCAGATCGTGCCGGTGCCGATGAAATCATTCGCTCCTATAAGCTAACTAGCCATTTTATGATGAGCAGCTATTTAGCAAAAAATGGACTATCTAAGTTTTACTCTGAGCTGAATCCAGCAAGTGGAAATTTATTTAAAATCTTGCCAGTATCAGATGAGCTAATTGGAAAAACATTTAAAGAAGCAAGCCATGAGCTTCTTGAAAAAGAATCGATTTTAATTGGAATAAATAGAGGAGAGGAAACAAAAGTCAATCCCCCCCTCACCTATGAAATTCAACCCTTGGATTCATTAATTGTTTTTACACACTAACTAAGCAGCTCCGCTTCCAATTGCTTAACAAGCTCCTTCCCGGTCTCAACATATTTTTCAGGGAAGGCAGCATCCTTTTCTTCCGGCTCCTGGAACTGATTAAACGAAGCACTAAAATTCCCAATTTTCGCATGATCATCCATATCTTCCTGATATCGATGGGATAATAAAAATGGTGTGCCAATTTCAACCATCGTATTAGGTGTGTCAAGCTGACCATCTGTCGCTTTGAAGGGAACTCTTAAATATTGATAGCCATTTTGAGAATCAATTTTATAATCAAAATATCCATGATCATACTCCCAATTGCCGCCAATTGAATACCCCATAGGCTTTAGCTTTTGTTCAAGATCATACAATTCAATCGTTTGCCCTTCTAATCTTGATTCAATCTCGATCATTGTTTAACCCCCTTTTACCTTTAGATTTTCCTAATGATAAAAAAACATTCTTTTGCAGCTAAAGATGTGTTGAAATGAGTGGGGCTGCTTTTTCGCTCGCGCCAATCATTGCTCGATTACGTCGATATCAACTTCAATTCTGCCGTTCTTATTTCTATTTCGCCAATATCAACCTTACTTCCGCTATTTTATTTTCTATTCCGCCGATATCCTCCCTCGATAACTTTTAGATTCATTTTAATTCAAATGAACTTATAGACAATTATTTTTATCTATGGACAAATGTCCACCCAATTTTTCACTAAGTGAATACAATGTAAAAACAAAAATACCCAGGGAAGGAATGACTAGTTTTGGAGCAGCTTATTACACCATGGGATTCAGATGAAATATTAGATGATTTATACGTTCCACAATATATAGAGGAAATGGCTCAACAAGTAATTAATCAATACGACTTTAAAGTGAACAGCATGGAAGTTATTACAACAAAGGCGGATAAGGGTGGACTAATATGGAAAATCAATACGAGCAAGGGGCCAAAAAGCTTAAAAATACTCCATCGGAGACCATCCAGGAGTTTATTTAGCATTGGTGCACAGGAATATTTAGTCAATGTTAAAAAGGCTAGAGTACCACCGATTGTAAAGACAAAATCGGGCAGCAATATAGTGGAAATGGGAGGGAAAATCTGGTTTGTTGCTGATTGGATTGAACCTCTTTATCAAGTATCTGCAGATATTGAAGGGGCAAAGCTACTAAGCAATGCCATTGGCGAATTTCATCAACTTTCTCAAGGATATGTTCCTCCTAAAGGAGCAGAAAATGCTTCAAGACTATTTCGATGGCCAAATGCATATAAAAAGATTGTTAGAAAAATGACCTGGTTTAAAGATGTAGCCAAATTATATTCAGAAATGCCCGCTAGCAGGACCATTTTAAACACAGTAGATATATTTGAGGAGCAAGCAAAAAAAGCATTAACTATGCTGGAACAATCCTCATATCAACAAATGGTCTCCAAAGGAAATAAGGAATGGGGATTAGTGCATCAGGATTATGGATGGTCGAATGGACAAATGGGACCAGGCGGCATGTGGATCATCGACCTTGATGGAGTAGCGTATGATATTCCTATTCGAGATTTACGCAAGCTCATTACCGGCTCTATGGATGATCTAGGAAAATGGGATATCAATTGGATTGTAGGAATGCTGGAAGCATACAATGAGGCGAACCCTATCACAGACGACTTGTTTGAAATTCTATTGATCGATTTTTCATTACCTAATTTATATTATAAAAATGTAAAAGAAATGTTGATTGAGCCAACCATAGCTTTAAATAGTGAATTGGATTCTGTTGTCCAAAGAATCGTAGAAATTGATAAGACAAAATGGCCAATAATTGAGCAATTGCGGAAAGAATGGAGAGGGGGAAATAGGAAGTGAAAATACTAATAGTTAGTACGGAAAAACTCCCAGTGCCACCAGTAAAAGGGGGGGCAATCCAAACATTCATCGCTGGAGCTATTCCAAACTTAAGAAAAAACCATACTATTACAATAATAGGAAGGGACGATGAAACATTACCAGATACGGAAACAAAAGATGGTGTTCATTATGTAAGGGTCCCAGGCGGGTTATTGGAGACATATCAGGAGGGTGTTGTAAATTTTCTTAAAAACAATACCTTTGACTTAATTCACATTTTTAATCGCCCCCGCCTCGTTTTACCGATACGGGAAGCGGCACCAGGTTCACGTATCATTTTAAGCATGCACAATGATATGTTTAAGAGGGAAAAAATAGATCCTGAAGAAGCTCAGAATGCAATTAATCAAGTAGATAAAATTATTACAATAAGTAATTATATTGGAGGAGAAATAGTAAAGCTTTACCCTGATGCCCAACCTAAAATTCAAACGATTTATTCTGGTGTGGACCTGGATCGATTTGTTCCAACATATTCGGAAAAAGGCAAAAGAATTAGAGCTTCCATGCGTCAAAAACACGGCCTTGAATCAAAAAAGGTTATTTTGTTTGCTGGGCGGCTTTCAGTGAACAAGGGGGCAGATGTGCTCCTGCGAGCGATGGTGGATTTAGCTAAGAAGCACCCAAATGTGGCTTTAGTTCTAATGGGAAGCAAAGGCTTTAGTGATAATCGAATGACCGATTACATTTCTTATATTAAAGCGATTGCAGACCGCCTTCCTATCCCAGTGATCACTACTGGTTTTGTGCAGCCAGATCAAATTCAAGACTGGTTCGCTGCTGCAGATATCTTTGTTTGTCCTTCTCAATGGGAAGAACCGTTAGCCCGGGTACATTATGAAGCAATGGCAGCAGGATTGCCAATCGTGACAACTGCCCGTGGAGGAAACCCTGAAATAATCGAGATTGGAAAAAATGGGTTTATCGTTGAGAAACCAGACGATCCTCAGGAATTTGTCACACACTTATCTAAATTACTCTCTAGTCCTTCCCTCTGTAGGGAAATGGGACAATATGGACGGCACATTGCAGAAAAAAATCATAACTGGAATCGAGTCATCGATGATATATCCCAAGTTTGGAGTGGGATTGAGCATAAAATTAAAAATAACATTGACATTAGCAGTCCTTCAATAATTCATGATGAGAAAGACATTAGTACTCCTTCAATAATTAACGAAAAGAAAGATGAGCAACCGTTAACTGAAAAAACAGCAACTGAAAAGACCCCATTAGAGAAGAAGCAAGTTCGAGAAAAACTAAAGAAGCCAATTAAGAAATTCCCTCTTCCTTCAACGCCATGGTTTAATAAAGAAAATATGGCTATCAAGGTAAATACGATTGAATCTTAACCTTTTGAATGGCGGGTAAAAGGTTGGCTGGCAACCTAAAGTTTCCCCTTTGGAAAGGACATTTTAAGAAAAGCACAAGGCGCTAAGCATTCGACGACAAGCATAAGTCAAATAGGAATAAAAAGTGCTCTTTACCTTCTATTCCTATTTGACTATTTTTTCACGTTAAAAAAGTATAAATGCAACTAGGCAATCGCCGGCGCCTTAAGGCATGGCGCTAGCCAATTTTTCTTTACACTTTAAGAAAGCATAAATTGTCAGCAAAGATGAAAGTTCGACGTAGAGGACAATTTTAAGTTTAAAGTATAAGGGCAACTAGGCAATCCCCGGCAAACTTAATGCATGGCGCTAGCCAAGTATTCTTTATCATTATACATATAAGTACCCTATAAAGCAGACATAAAAATAAAGTCTACCCTATAGGGTACGGTTTAACTTTTTGCTTACCCTAAATATTGTTAAATGAATCAGAATCGAAATAACGGCAATCCAAACTTTTTATGAAATTGATCTTCCTTGAGTTTTGGAATCAATTCAGAATAAACGTTGGTTAATCGGCTTGCTACATGATGGAATTGGAAATTTGATTCCACCAATTTTCTAGCATTTCTTGTAATTCTATCTGCTGTAACAGGATTCATCAAATAAAAATGGATTCCCTTTGCAAATTCACTAACTTGATCGTACGCCTCTATTAAATAGCCAGTTTCTTTATGGGAAACGACCTCTGCATTTCCTCCTCTATTAGTTGAGATAGTTGGAATTCCAGCAGCAAATGCTTCATAGTGAACCCGTGCTAACGGTTCTTGCCATTGGGAAGAGCAGACGAAAATATCACTCATTAAAAAAATATTCGAAATTTCCTTTGCAGGAATAAAATTCGTGAAAATAACTTTGTCTCCTAATGGTTGGGCTAATTTCTTTAAATAACGAATATATTTATTGATCCCATCATCACTAAACCACTTTCCCCCTGTAATCACAAGGACCGCGTTAGGATGTCTTTTAGCAATGGCTTTAAAGGCAGATATCAGAAGATGAGGACCTTTATTTTTTGTGAGCCTTCCAACAAATAATATGACCTTCTTATCTCCGATATTGTATTTTTGTCGATATTCCTTGCGAATTTGTTCTCCCTCTGGCGACCAGACAGGGGGATATTCCATTAAATTTACTCCTGAGTAAACTACTTTTATTTTGGACTCTGCTTCAGGAAACCGCTCCAAAACAGTTTGTTTTATATAATTACTTACAGTAACAATTCTTTCCACAGAGTTTACAATTTCCTTCCCTTTCTCCAGAGAAACTTTTTTTTCGGAAAGCATTTCATTATGAAGTCCTAAAACAAATTGGCTTGATGGGGAAGCCTTTTTATAAAGGGGGATACTTAATGGTCGGTTAAAAACATGAACAATGTGAAACGCTTTTTCAGCAAGTATTTTAGCAATATTTACTTCATAATTTTCAGGCGGTAATCGAATGTATTGTACGCCGCTACGTACTTCATAATCAGGAAGGGATGGATCGGTGACAGAGAAAATAGTAAAATTATATTCTTTACTGATAAATGGCGTTACACCGTCGATCATCATTTGAATAGCTCCACCCTTTATGGCAGGAGAAGGGAGCTTTTCTGTACAAATAAAAGCGAGTCTCATTACTCAACCCCCTTATAAATAACTAGTAAATCCTCTATTTCATGGAGTAGCCCCTCTTTTAATGACACTACTGGCTTATATTGAAGTATTTTCTCCGCTTTTGAAATATCTGCCCAAGTATGTCGCGGTTCCCCACGAGTTTTCCCAATAAAGTCAAGGGTTGCTTTTTGCCCCATTATCTCTTCTAATATTTCAATGACTTCTAATATAGATTTACGTTCCTTGCCACCGATATTAATTGTTTCTCCAAGGGTATGCTCCGCATAAAGAGCGGCAACAGTTCCTTCAACACAATCTCTTACAAACGTAAAATCACGTGTTTGTTTCCCATCACCGTATATTGGAATAGGTTTATTCTTTAACATGCATTCAATAAATCGATGAAACGCCATATCAGGCCGCTGTCTAGGTCCATAAACAGTAAAATATCGAAGAATGGTGATAGGAAGGCCATCGTTTTCACTGTATACCTTACATAAATACTCACCTGTAAGCTTTGTTACTCCATAGGGAGAAAGAGGGGAAGGCATACTATCTTCCGAAACCATGCCAACCTTTTCTCCATATATAGAAGAGGTGGAAACATAAATAAACTTCTTTAAAGGAACATTCTTACAAGCCTCTAACAGTCGTTGGGTAACGAGTATATTATTTTCTACATACAATTGGAAGTTGTTCCCCCAGCTAGAACGAACACCAGGCACAGCTGCTAAATGAAAAATTACATCATCTTTAGAAAGAATTTTACTCCAATCAATTTCTAATAAATTTTGATTAAAAAATTGAAAACGGGGATGGATCAGAAGATTTTCTAAATTTTTTAATTTAATTTGCTTCTTGGAAGGGTCAATAAAGCCATCAATGCCAATAACTACATTCTGTTCTTCCTTTAATAACCTTTCGCATAAGTGAGAACCGATAAACCCAGCAGCTCCCGTTACGATAATTCTCATTTTCTAGCCACCCCAATATAATGAAATTGATGGCTTGTTACGATTTTAGGGTCAATAATATTCCGGCCATCCACTAAAATATTTCCCTTCATAAAATCCTTTACCTTTTTCCAATCAACGGTTTTAAACTGATTCCATTCTGTAGCAATAATTAATGCGTCTGCTCCTTTAATAGATTCATACATATCTTGATGAATGGTAATGGCAGGTTCATATAAATGGACAATAGGGTCATAGGCATGGATCTCTGCCCCTCTTTCGAGCAATTTATCGATTAATAATAATGATCTTGATTCGCGTATATCATCTGTTTCAGGCTTAAAGGATAATCCCCAAACGGTCATTTTTTTCCCATCGAGGCTTGTTAATTTATTCACTAGTTTATCAATATATAAATCAATTTGAGAGTCATTCACATTTTGAACAGCCATTAACATCTCAGGAACGATATTTTTCTGTTTGGCAGCATATTCTAATGCCCGCACATCTTTTGGAAAACAAGATCCACCATAGCCTAATCCGGCATTAAGAAAATAAGGACCAATTCTTTTGTCCGTTCCTAACGCATTTGCAATATGGGATATTTCTACATTATAGGCGTCACAAATACGTGCCATTTCATTAATGAATGATATTTTTGTTGCCAAAAAGGCATTACTGGCATATTTAATCATCTCTGCACCCGTTAATGAAGTAATAATATAAGGGGCATGCAGCTTCTCATACAGCGTTTTTACTATTTCAATAGGTTTCGTTCTTCTTGCACCCAACACAATTTTATCGGGATTCATCATATCAAATACAGCATTTCCTTCTCTAAGAAACTCTGGGTTGGATACAACGTCAAACATACTAGAGTCAATCCCTTTTTCTATTAAAGACTGATGTATCCATTCATTTGTTCCTGGTAATACCGTACTTTTAGTGATTATGGTTTTATGGGAGGTTATCGTCGTCTGTACTATGGTGTTTATGACTTCTATAATGGCAGTCAGGTTTTGACTTCCATCCTTATTTGTGGGAGTACCGACTGTGATGTAAAGGATTGGGCAGTCTTTCATCACGCCCTGAATATCAGTTGAAAAATGAAGGAGACCCCTTTTTTTATTTCGGACAATCAGTTTCTTTAATCCTGGTTCATAGATGGGGATTTCCCCCTCCAGTAATTTCTCTATTTTCAATTTATTCTTATCAACACAGTGAACCTCATGACCTAAGTCCGCCAACACAGCACCAGTAGTTAAACCAACATACCCTGTACCAATGACACATATTTTCATCATTATCAACCCTCATTGGCTATATGTTAGAAACATTCAATATACTAATATCTTATTTAGCTTTATACAAAACGTGAAAGTGGGTTAAGTATTTAGAATGAAATGGGTGCAAAAATAAGAAATGCGCAAGCGCCTTGGTCATCGCCGTACAAACTGGAGGAGCATCGACTGAGATAAAGGAAACACGGTAAGCGAAGCGAACCGATGTTGACTTATCGTAGGGAGATGATCTGAAGTTTGATAGGCGATAGGCGCTGGAGCTGGACACCAAAACTAAGTACAAAATTTTATACTTTCTACCTTTGAAAAAAAGCGCAAACGCCTTGATCAGCCTAAGGCAAATAAGACGCTCATGAATAGAAGGCGTTCTTTGCCTTTAATTCTAAATTGGCTAGACGCTGCAGATAGACACCAATACTAAGTAAAAAATTATACTTTCTCACCTTTTCTGATCGGACAAATTACCAAGTAAATATTATAGATTAAAATATAGAAAGTGAAGAGGAGAGGTTTATGATGAAGACAGTAAAAAAAGCAATCATTCCTGCTGCAGGTTATGGAACGAGAAGTTTACCAATAACAAAGGTAGTTCCAAAAGAAATGTTTCCCATTGCAGGTAAACCAGCCATACAATATATTGTTGAAGAAGCCATAGAATCAGGAATTGAAGAAATCTTAATTGTGGTATCCCGCACTAAAAATATGATTTTAGATTATTTTGACCGCTCACTAGAATATGAAGCTTTTTTAGAAAAGACAGGGAAGCATCATTTATTGAAAAAAATCGTGGAGCCTGCTATTTCTATTCAATATATACGCCAACCCTTTGCAGATGGACTAGGTGCGGCGATACTTTTAGGCAAGGGATTTGCTAATAAAGATCCATTTGCTGTTCTTCTTCCTGATGATATATTTCTAAAAAATGATCAGCCAGCTTTACGAGAGCTTTTAGACGTATATAAAAATTATCAATCTACAGTAATTGCCCTAGAAAAAGTAAATGAAAAATTATTAAAGAACTATGGGGTAGTAAAAGGAATTGATATAAAAGATAATATCTATGAGATTTATGATATTGTAGAAAAACCTCGTTCCAATCCCCCATCTAATTTGGCGGTAAGCGGGAGGTACATTTTTGAACCATCTATTTTTTCACATTTAGAAAAGGGACACAAAGGAGTTGGAGGAGAAGTTCAACTGACCGATTCAATAAAAGAATTTTTAAAGCTAGAAAAGTGCTACGGAGTGGAAGTCTCCAGCAAACGTTATGACATTGGTACTGAAGAAGGATATTTCAAGCTAATCCAAAAAGTAATGAGCAAATCAGAGCAAGAGGATGAATAGACAAAAGGATCACTCGTCCTATAACAGTGAGCTTCAAATTTGCTTCGTGTACCTCAGACAGAGGATTTGTCCCCAGGGTTGCCTTCAGATTCCGCGTTACCAAGGGGGCACCCTTGCCTTCATCTAATTGTTCGTATCCCCCACACATAATGACTCTCACAACCAAGTTGATAAACATTCCCGGCACACTAAAATGACTCCCAACATAAAAAATGCTGAGAGCCTTTTGCATTATATTTTAGTACTTTTTCCCTTTTATTTCAGATTATTAAGATGTTTTCTAAGATAATCATTGCGATTCGAAATAAATTCTAGGATAAATTCTGGCTCTTGATCAAATAACTCAATGGTATTCTTTTTATAAGGATCTAATGATATATAGGGGCGCAATAGCTTGTGGAGATTTGTAATTCGGGGTTCAAATTCCGAAACTGTAAAATATTTGTCTAATATTTCTTCTAGGAGTAAGCGATATTGAACGCGGAATTCCTTTACATCAAGAAGTCGTGCAGTGAGTGTATTATATCCTTCTATGGGCACCCGATTAAACTTCATAACTCCTCCATTCCAATTCCTTCCAAATGTTGCATCAAAATCCCATGGAATCATTTCGTACAACCCTGTTTCACCATTTCGATAAAGGGCATAATTTTGAATGAATGCATCATAGTTCTGTGTACAAACCACACCACAAAGCCAAATTAAATATTTTTTGACATCCAAGTACTTTACAATTTCTTTGCCAAAATCAAATCGCGGAATCGTATTGATTTTTATTATTAGACTTTCTAAATCAAGGTCATCCTCATCATTTCCTAATTTGCGCAAATATCCTGAAATAAGTGAAGCTTTGGGCTCTCCCTTCGTGGTTAATAAAGAAAAGTTAGTTTGATGATTTGTTGCATAATAAATAGGTCCATATAATAGCTGTCTTTTTTGCAAAAACAAATCATCGACAGATTCAAGCTGCAAGTAAATTCCTGAAGGCATTCCATTAACCTCAATTAAAACATACCTGCAATCAGGTGAAATACTCCCTATTTGCTTAAAAAAATCAAAAGATAGCTTATTTCGAATGAAAGAAGGATCACAATATTCTGCATTAAGGTGAACTTCACGCGCTGCAAATTCCTCATTAAATGTTCCAAAGTCGATTTTATAAGATTTTTTACTAAATTTTCGTGTGTGATTTCCACGATAAGTAATACCGATATCGTATGAAGTATTGTTTGCAACTAATTTTGAAGGAATAGGTTCTTCATGCCAAACATTTCCTTCTAAAAATTCAAGAAGTTTGGGTTGAATAGAAATACTTAATGTAGGTATAGTATTTTTCTGCATCTACATCATTGCCTCCCACTTTTCTCACTATCATATGAAAAAATAGGGCGTTTGATAATAAATTAATGAACTAGTTTAGAACCAATTAAAAAATATTTCATAAAATACACTACCTTATTTATTAAGGATCATTGTTGAAAGGTGGTTTTATAGATGGGAAGAGAAGAGATAAAAAAGATACTTAAAGAGGCAAAAGATGCTGGAAATGAAGAATTCCTAAGTAGAAACCCAGGATCAAAAGCTAATGGTAAACATTCTGGCTCCGGTTCTGGCTCTGGTTCTGGTTCCGGCTCTGGCTCTGGTTCTGGTTCTGGTTCCGGCTCTGGTTCTGGCTCTGGTTCTGGTTCCGGCTCTGGCTCCGGCTCTGGTTCTGGCTCCGGCTCTGATTGATAATGCGATCCTGTTTATGCTTCGGAATAAACCTGAAATAAAAATGGTACCCTTCAATAAATATACTTTCGCGATATCTAAATATGTTAACAATAACATTCTCGAAAAAGTAATCTAATATTACGTGCTGCGTTGACATTCCATTTGGAAGTTTTGTAATTGAAAACGCTTATTTAATGTTATTTATTCGATTTATTATTTTGTTAATTTATAACTTTAATTGTCAGGAAATGAAAACTGAATCAATTGATCATTTGCAAATCATATGGCTGATGTGACCAATTTTAACTAAATATGGTCACATCATTTTTTCACCCATATGATTAAAGCTTAAGTTCAGTTTTAAAATATACTATTTTTAGTGGGAAAACTCTTATTTCTCCAGACGGCTCTCTAATTCAGCCTTTTTCTCTTCAAAGCCTGGTTTGCCTAGTAACGCAAACATGTTTACTTTATAAGCTTCAACACCTGGTTGGTCAAATGGATTTACTCCAAGCAGATAGCCGCTCATTGCACAAGCTTTTTCGAAGAAGTATGCTAAATAGCCAAATGTATACTCGTCCATTTTTGGAATGGATACAACTAAGTTTGGTACTCCGCCATCTGTGTGAGCTAGCATTGTACCTTGGAATGCTTTTTTGTTAACAAAATCAACAGATTTTCCTGCTAGGTAGTTTAAGCCGTCTAAATCGCTTTCTTCTGCCTCAACAATTAGCTCATGACGTGGAGTTTCTACATTGATAACTGTCTCAAAAATGTCACGACGTCCTTCTTGAACATATTGTCCAAGTGAATGCAAGTCTGTTGAGAAGTTTGCAGATGAAGGATAGATGCCTTTTTGATCTTTCCCTTCACTTTCACCAAATAATTGCTTCCACCATTCAGAGAAATATTGAAGCCCTGGCTCATAGTTAATAAGCATTTCGATTGTTTTCCCTTTGTTGTAAAGGACATTGCGAACTGCTGCATATTGATATGCAGGGTTTTCTTCTAGCTCAGATTTACCGAAGTCCTCACTTGCAGCTGCTGCACCTTTCATCATTGCTTCAATGTCAACACCTGTTGCCGCAATTGGCAATAAACCAACAGCAGTAAGAACTGAATAACGACCGCCAACATCATCAGGAATAATGAATGATTCGTAGCCTTCTTCTGTTGCTAGAGTTTTTAATGCGCCGCGCGCTTTATCTGTTGTTGCATAAATACGCTGCTTCGCTTCTGCTTTTCCGTATTTCTCTTCAAGAAGCTTTCTAAAGATACGGAATGCAAGCGCAGGCTCAGTTGTTGTACCAGATTTAGAAATAACGTTAATTGAGAAATCTTTGCCTTCAAGTAGATCTTGAACATCCTTCATATATGTAGAGCTAATATTGTTTCCAACGAAGATCACTTGAGGAGCGTTTCTTTGCTCTTTAGATAAAGAATTGTAGAAAGAATGGTTCAGCATTTCGATTGCTGCGCGTGCTCCTAAGTAAGAACCGCCGATCCCGATTACTAAAAGAACATCTGAATCAGATTTGATCTTTTCAGCACTTTTTTGAATGCGGGAAAACTCTTCCTTATCATAATTTTTAGGCAGATCAACCCATCCTAAAAAGTCGCTTCCAGCACCTGTTTGTTCATGAATTGAATGATGTGCAACTTTCACAAAGTCACGCAAGTATGTAAGTTCATGCTCATTAAAAAAAGAAAGTGCATTTGAGTAATCAAAGCGTACATGTGTCATACCATTTTCCTCCAATATTCATCAAAATAATTATAGCTATTATCACTTTATCTAAACTAAAGAGGTAAATCAAGACAAGCTTCCTATGTAAGCGTAACCAATAATATTTTTTTCGTTAATACCAAAAGACTAAAAGGGCTGACCACTTAAACACAATCTGTTAGAAGAGTGTTTCATGAATGGGTCAGCCCCTATTGAGTAAGCCTTGAAATATTATAATGATGCTGTCAAAATCGCCACTACATCCTGTTTATTTAGCTTTTTAAAGTTGCCGAATTCACCATTTACCATCGCTTTATCTGCCATGAGTTCGATATTCTCATCACCAATTTGGTAGTCTTGTAAACGGCTTGGCGCTCCGATGCTGCTCCAGAATTCACGAAGCTTTTCAATCCCTTCTAATGCAATCGTTCTGACATCTTTTCCGCTTGGATCAACATCAAAAACATTTACGGCAAGCTTAACAAATCTCGATACATTTTCATCAAGAGTATGCTTCATCCAATTTGGGAATAGAATGGCCAGTCCCCCGGCATGCGGAATATCGTAAACGGCTGAGACTGCATGCTCAATATTGTGGGTTGCCCAATCTCCACGATAGCCCATTTGCAATTGGCCATTAAGAGCAATCGTTCCAGAATAAAGAATCGTTTCACGCAGTTCATAGTTCTCTAGGTCTTCGATTAATTTTGGTGCCGTTTCAATCACCGTTTTTAATAGTGATTCACAAAAGCGGTCCTGGAGCGGTGTGTTTTTCGTATGATGAAAATACTGCTCAAAAACATGTGTCATCATATCAACCATTCCATATACCGTTTGATCCTTTGGAACTGTGAACGTATTTACCGGATCTAAAATAGAAAATTGCGGGAAAGTAAGCGGGCTGCCCCATCCATACTTTTCTTTCGTTTCCCAATTTGTGATGACAGATCCTGAATTCATTTCAGACCCAGTAGCTGCGAGTGTTAAAACTGTGCCAAAAGGAAGCGCCTCTGTTGGAATATGTTTTTTTGTCACAATATCCCAAGCATCTCCGTCATATTTTGCGCCAGCAGCAATGGCTTTAGTACAGTCAATAACACTGCCTCCGCCTACGGCTAAAATAAAGTCAATCTTCTCCGCTTTGCATATTTCCACACCACGATGAACCGTTGATAATCTAGGGTTTGGTTCGACACCTGATAACTCATATAAGTTAACATTAATTTTCTTTAACACATTGACGACATCATCATAGAGACCATTTCGCTTAATACTTCCTCCACCATATACAAGCAGAACATTTTTTCCATATTTTGGAACTTCAATTTCTAATTGTTGAACCTGCCTTTTCCCGAAAATCAGTCTAGTTGGATTATAGTATGTAAAGTTTTCCATTTTCAGATCGCCTCCATAGTTAGATTATGTACATTACCATTTTTATTGTAAAGAAAACTGCTTTTCCCATGAATTCCCACTGAATATAATTTCCTTTTCTACACAATCTAATCATGTAGTCATATTCAAAGGAGGTTGCACAATGAGCGCCATTCAACGTATAGCACTTGTTCTTACAATAATCGGAGCAATTAACTGGGGTCTTATCGGATTTTTCGATTTCAATTTAGTAGCTATCATCTTCGGCGATACTGCATTATCACGTATCATTTACGGTCTAGTTGGAATTGCAGGATTAATAAACCTCGGTTTGCTCTTCAAGCCTTCAGCTGAAGTTGCAAGAGAACCTCGTCCAGAAGCAAGATAATAAGAAAAGCGCAAGGCGCTAAGCATTCGGCGACAAGCATAAGGCGAATAGGAATAGAAGGTGTTCTTTACCTTCAATTCCTATTTGACTTATGACCTCGAGCCGATGGCGCCTGGAGCTAGACACTAAAACTAAGTACAAAATTTTACATTTTCTTAAACTTTAACAAAAGCGCAAGCGCCTTGCTCAGCCTAGGGCAAATAAGACGCTCATGAATAGAAGCCGTTCTTTGCCTTCAATTCATGAGTGGCTAGGCGCTGGAGCTAGACATCTAACTAATCTTGCGCTTACCAATGAAAAAAGGATGGAACGCAATGCGTTCCATCCTTTTTTTGTACGTTAAGCGAAAGTATAAATTGGCAGCGTAGAAGACTATTCGACGTAGTGGCCAATTTAAAGTATGAAGTATAAGGGCAACTAACCCCTCTGTCTTCACCTTTACAGGCTCGCCAATCGGCGAGTTTTTTTTATCCGATCATTTATTTTTTGATTTCTTCACGCTTCGATTGTTCGATCCATTCTTCGAGCTTATCTTTTAATGTATTGAATCCTTGTGGAGTTTCAGTATCGGTTTTAACAGTTGCTTGGTGTTTTTTAGGTTTTTTCGGTGCTTCTTTCTTTTCTTCAGCTGGCGGCTCTTGTGTTGCGCGAATGGATAAGCTGATTTTCCCTGAATTTTCGTCTACAGAAAGCACCTTAACTTGTACTTCGTCGTTAAGCTTTAAATGTTCGTTTACATCCTTTACAAATCCATGAGTAATTTCTGAAATATGAACTAATCCTTGAGTTTCTTCATCAAGTGCAACGAACGCTCCGTATGGTTGAATTCCTGTAACTTTACCTGTATGCACACTTCCTACTTCGTACTTTGTTGTCATGATAACACTCCTAATTTTCTTATATTTAAAGGTCTCTTTATACGCAATAAAAAATTATATCACATTTACACCTTTTTTTCAAAAGGTTTTTCTATTGTCAGCCATAGTATGCCAAAAAAGCAACGATTGAAGTCGTTGCTTAAGAAAGTGGTTGATACTCAACTTTTGGAAGACCGTTCTCACGTCTCATCTTAAAAAGGACTGATTCGCCAGTTTCTTTGATGAGAACATGCTCGATTACTTCACCTTCCTCTTTATAATTTGTTCTTACATATTTTACCTCGTTTGATAATGCTTGATAATCAGCCTGTGCAGCTTTCATTTGTTCAATAAACACATCTAACTCAGGCAAATCAGAGTCTTTTCCATGATATGAAAGTTGATAGGCAGTCTCAAAATCGCCTTTTGTAATGGCATGCATGTATATTCTTGCGACTGCAAATTCTATTGAAGTATTAGCCCCGCTATATTCTTCACTGTAAACAGTTGTATCGCCATTTTGTTTCAAAGCCTTATATCGAGCAAGCATTTCCTTTGTAATTGGCAATAAATGCTTTTCCAAAGAATATTCTTCAATTTTTGGCTTTAACAAATCGGGCAAGCTAATTTCTTCTGCTCTTATTTCATCAGTCAATATAAATTGTGCATCCTTTAATTTTTGATAAAATGCTTCTACCGTTTTTGCCGTTTCTGAATATTTATTGTCACTAATTAAATTTTCAAAATTGGTTTTTATCTCCTCTTTTATTTTCCCACCATCCGTTACAATGCTTGTGTTGTTTGTTCCTTTTAAATAGAGAGTAAGGTAATGCCGATACTGTAGTTTAAGCTCCTCTACTATAGGTGAAGATGGTTTTTTTAAAATAAATTCTTCAATTGCGAGTAATCGTTCTCCAAGTTCAGTATGACTAATTACTAAAGCCCCATCCATCATTGCTTTCTTCTCTGACTTGATTTTCAAATATACTTTCGCATCATCTGTTAAAGCTCTTTCTAAATCGTTATAAACGTTCGTATAATCAGGCGCAAAATTAATACTTCCCTCACCTTCATGGAAAAAGGTATAGCCATATGATCGAAGTCTATTTGTATAGTCAATAAATTCTTGATCACCTGTTATGGTTTCACCACTATTGATACCTTCTACGTAAGCTTCAATATCCGTAATATTTTGCTGATTTTCAATATATAATGGATACCATTCTTCATAGAACAATTCGGAAAGCAGCTCCAATTTATCAAGATAGCTATATATCTGGCTGACAGGTATTTCTTCCCCATCTTCTGCCGTCTGTTCGAAAGTTTCAAATTGTTCATTAGGCATTGAAACGCGATCGTCTATAATCTCCATTACCTTGTCCCTATATGTTGTAAGTTCTCTTTGTGTTGCATAATTTTTCCGTTGTTCAAATTTCTCTACGGCCGCTTTTGCTTCCTGTACAAATTTATATTGCTCAGCCTCTTCGAAGTCTAGCTCCTCAATAAGCTCATCGAGTCTTCGTTCATAATAACCTCTAATTTCATTATTGGCGGTTTCTATATCCTTAGCTGAGACAGGTTCCTTTATTGGTGTTTTTTCTCCGCTTATAAAAAGGTTTGATTGTGAAAGCAATTGTATTCCTAAAATTCCTCCGATCAGGAGAACCCCAATAAAAGATGCGACAAATGGAAGCTGAAAGAAGATTCGTTTCTTTACTGGCTTTTCTTGTCTTTTTAGCTGATCCATTATTTTATCTGGCGATGATACCGTTGGGATTTTCCCGTAGGATTGTTTTAAATTTCTCATTCGTTGTTCAAATTGTTTGTCATCCATTTATGTCACCCTCTTTCTTATTAAGGTCCTCGATCACTTTTTTCAGCATCGTCTTTCCTCGTAAAATTCTTGTTTTGACAGTTGATAGCGTAATCGACATGATTTCAGCAATTTCCTCATATTTTTTCTCGTGAAAATAATATAAAACGATCGGTATTCGATATTTCTCATCAAGTTTTTGAATCGCTAAATGTAACATTCGATCTTCTTCACTTTTTAACACGGCTGCTTCTGTTTCAGGATAATCATCATTTCGAAAGTCCTGTTGTATTTTAAAAACCTTCCGAAGGTTTGATTGTCGTTTTCTAGCAAAATCCCTTGTAACATTTAAGGTGATTTTATATAACCAGGTTGAAAACTTCGCCTTCGAAAATTGGTCAATAAACCGGTAGACACGAATAAAAACCTCTTGAGTGATATCCTCGATTTCATCATGTCTATTCCCTAATTGATAGGCAAACTTTTCAACAACAGGATAATGAAGCTCAACAAGCTGCTGAAACGCATTCATATTTCCTTGCTTAGCCTTTTTTATCAGTTCTTCTTCAGACATTTTCAACTACCCTCCCTTTTCGCTTATAAAACGGGACTTATTATTCAATTGTTTCATAATGGAATACATTTTAGGTGTGGTAAATGAGGCAGAGATGAAAGATTTTTCCTTTAGAAAATATCTTAAAAGTGGTTTATGTTCATAAGAAAGGGGGAATAAGACAAGCGCAAGGCTTTCTAGTATTCCCCCCTTTCTCTATATGAGACTGACTGAACTAATCAGGACAGTCTCTTTTTTACACGAGCTTTTTTACAAAGCGATTCATTCTTTTTAATGCCTCTTGCAGCTGATCTAATGAAGAGGCATATGAGCAGCGAATGTACCCTTCCCCGCTTTCGCCAAACACACTTCCAGGAACAACGGCTACTTTTTCTTCTAAAAGCAATGCTTCCGCAAATTCATCTGATGAAAGATTCGTTATTTTAATTGATGGGAAAGCATAAAAAGCACCACCAGGCACATGGCATGTCAAGCCAATATCATTTAAAGCGCCAACAAATAAATTTCTCCGCTGTCTATAGCTTTTCTTCATATGAAGAACATCTTCTTTCCCATTTTTCATCGCTTCGATTGCAGCGTATTGTGCCATTGTTGGTGCACACATCATGGAATATTGATGAATCTTTAACATTGCACTTAAAAATTCAGGATTTGCAGCCACATAGCCTAAACGCCACCCAGTCATAGCAAACCCCTTTGAAAATCCAGAAACCAGAATGGTACGTTCAGCCATCCCTTTAATTGAAGCAAAGCTTGTATACGCATCATCATATGTAAGCTCCGCGTAGATTTCATCTGAAATGACCAGTAAATCATGCTTTTCAATTACTTCTGCAATTCTCTCTAGATCTTCTTTTGCAAGAACAGTACCTGTTGGATTATTTGGCGAGCATAAAATAATCGCCTTTGTTTTTTCTGTAATTGCCGCTTCAAGCTCTGCCGGCTGGAGTTTAAACTCCATTTCACCACTTGTTTGGATAGACACAGGAACACCGCCCGCTAATGAAACGAGCGATGCATATGATACAAAGCTAGGTTCAATCACGATAACTTCATCACCAGGATTGACGATTGCTCTTAACGCAATATCTAATGCCTGGCTCGCACCTACGGTTACGAGTAGTTCTGTTTTTGGATCGTAGTGAATCGCTGTTTTCTCTTTTAAATAATCGCTAATTTCGCTTCTCAATTCAATTAATCCTGCATTTGCTGTATAAGAAGTATATCCTTGCTCAAGCGAGAGGATACATGCTTCCCTGACGTTCCAAGGTGTTACGAAGTCAGGTTCTCCAACACCTAACGAAATAACCCCTTCCATACCGGCAGCTAAATCGAAAAATTTGCGAATACCGGATGGTTTTAAATTTTTGACTGTACTCGAGAGGTAATGAGAAGGCTCGATCATGGTGACACCACAATTCTCTTATCCTCATCATCTTGTTCAAATATTGTTCCATCATGCTT
The DNA here is from genome assembly GCF_947503125.1 of uncultured Metabacillus sp. Classification (GTDB taxonomy): domain Bacteria; phylum Bacillota; class Bacilli; order Bacillales; family Bacillaceae; genus Metabacillus. The sequence continues at coordinate 107,871 of NZ_CANNCR010000003.1, read as the reverse complement.
ATATTTCTTTAAGATAAAATGAGTTGTTGTTGATAAGACTGAATCTAATGTAGATAATTTTTCTGATACGAATTGAGCGATAGCTGACATAGATTTCCCTTCGATAATTACAGATAAGTCATAGGCACCTGACATTAAGTAAACAGATTTCACTTCATTAAATCTATAAATACGGCTTGCGATTTCATCAAATCCGACTCCGCGTTTAGGCTGTACCTTCACATCGATCATTGCTTTTACACCTTCATGACCATCAACCTTTCGCCAATTTACTTGGGCAGTATAGTCAACAATGATGCGCTGATCCTCTAAATTTTTTATTAACTGTTTTGTTTCTGCTTCGGTTAAATCAATCATTTTGGCGATTTGTTCTGCAGATAGGCGACAGTCATTTTCTAAGATCTCTAAAATCTCGACTTCCTTGTCTGTAAACTTCATCTTCACCACTCCCACTATTCAAATCTTCAGATAATTATACCATTATACAGCATGGTTTCATATGTTTCACCGAAAGAATTAAGGGTAGATTTTACATGAGTGATTCTTTTTTTTTCGGTGAAAATATAAAAAAAATAAAATTCATTTGCATTGCTGGTAGATGATCTCGCACTTTTTTTGCAAAGTGGCAATGCTAATCGACATTTCATTTTAACATAAGATTACTTTTTATCTATAGGAAAAACGGAGTGAATGCTTATGGAAAAGAGTCATTATTATTGCAGTACTATGAACATTCTTGGTGTAAACGTTCACTATGAAGTATATGAGAAACACCCTTCAAAACCGACCATGGTGTTAATACATGGATTTTTATCTTCTAGCTTTTGCTATCGAAAAATAATTCCGTTATTGGAAAATGAATTTAAACTTATAGCAATTGATTTGCCGCCTTTCGGGAAAACAGAGAAATCAACAAGGTTTGTTCATTCTTATCGGAATATGGCAAAGCTGGTAATTGAATTAATCGAAAGCCTGCAAATCAAAAAGGCATATATTGTCGGTCATTCGATGGGAGGACAAGTTTCGCTGATTGCTGCGAAGGAAAGACCTGATTTATTTGAAAAGGTTGTACTCCTTTGCAGCTCTGGATATATGAAACGAGTTCATCCAAGCTTGATCGTTGGCTCATACATTCCTTATTTTTATTTAGGGATCAAACATTGGCTTGCAAGCCAAGGAGTATTAAAAAATTTATACAATGTTGTGTATGACAGGTCGCTGATTGACCAAGAGATGATGGATGGATATATGGAGCCATTTCATGATGACCGAATTTTCAGGGCGCTTAACAGAATGATACGTGATCATGAGGGAGATCTGCTTCCAGAGGAGTTAAAGAAAATCGAACAGCCCAGTCTTCTGATCTGGGGCAATGAGGACAAGGTCGTCCCTGTCCATATCGGCAAAAGACTCAAAAACGACCTGCCTAATTCCAACTTTTTTTCCTTTAAAAACACGGGTCATTTAGTCCCTGAAGAAAGACCGGAGCATGTGTCAGATATGATTTTTGAATTTTGTCATGCCAATTAAGTTTTCCTGCCTGAGGCAAAGTGTTAGCACCTTTTGCCTCAACCTTTATTATAATTCACAGCTTAAATTATTTTTTATCAGAAGCAGCTGCTTAGCTAAGCTTTCGCATTTTTGCAGAGGGATAATTTCTTCAAATGAAAACTCATAGATCGCTTGAATTTTTCTAGCAAGGAGCATGACATCATCATATTGATGAACAGCTTGAAGGACGTCCACTACTTCCGTTTCATAGCTACCCTCTCCATAGCCTAGCGGATCCCACTGTAATAAAAGCTCCATTAATTTTAGATTCGTTTGCTGTGATTCCATTTTTTCACCTTTACCAATCTTATTTTTTGCACTGTCATTGTATCACATTTATCATTAAAGATAATAGGAAAAGCAAGGTGAGCAAGCAATCTTATACCTGAGGTGAAAACAAGTGAGCAGATTTGATGAGGTACTGAATCGAATGAATACAAATTCCGTGAAATGGGATACAAAGAGAATCTTTGGCATGGACGATATCTTGCCAATGTGGGTAGCCGATATGGATTTTAAAGCGCCGGATGAGGTGCTCAATGCTCTGCATGCACGTGTTGAACATGGGATTTTTGGTTATACCATCCCTAGTGCGCAAACAGAGCAAGCTATTCAAAACTGGTTAAAAACCCGCCATCATTGGGAAATTGACACAAGTATCATTACATATAGCCCTGGAATCGTAACGGCGATTAGTTTGGCAATCCAGGCATATACAGGTCCCGACGACAAAATTGTCGTTCAGCCTCCAGTTTATTATCCATTTTTTGAAGTAGCCAAAAAGCATAATCGCGAGGTCTTATATAATCAGCTTTTATTAAACAATGATCATCGTTATGATATTGATTTTGATGACCTTGAAGCAAAGCTTTCTGATCCAATGACGAAAATGTTTATTCTCTGTAACCCGCATAATCCGAGCGGGCGTGTATGGAGGAAGGAAGAGTTAGAAAGAATTGGGGAACTTTGTATCAAGCACGATGTTCTGATAGTTTCAGATGATATCCACTCTGACTTGTTATTATTTGATAACCACTATACACCAATCGCTTCAATTAATCATGAAATAGCGGATCGGACCATTACATGTATTGCCCCAAGCAAAACATTTAATTTAGCAGGACTTCAGGCATCAGCTGTCCTCATTTCAAACGATACACTGAAAAGAAAATATAATGCTGTCCTTCAGCTCTATGGTCTTTTTACATTAAACACACTTGGTACAGATGCTATGGAAGCAGCTTATACCCATGGAGCTAAATGGCTTGATGAGCTTATTGACTATTTACAAGGAAATATTCATTTTATTGAAGATTTCCTGAAAGAGCATCTTCCAGAGTTAAAAGTGATGCGGCCAGAGGCTACCTATCTTGTTTGGCTTGATGCCCGCTATCTAAAGAAGACAGACAAAGAAATAAAAGAACTTCTTCTCACAAAAGGAAAGCTTGGTTTAGAACCTGGCTCTAAATTTGGTGAAAACGGTGCTGGATTTTTAAGAATGAATATTGCCTGCCCAAGAGAAACGGTTGAGGATGGATTAAATCGTTTAGTTAGAGCATTAAAATAGAAGTTGTCAGAAGGGGCAGTCTCAATGAGTCTGCCCTTTGAGCACTTCTTTAATAAAATGTAAACGTAAATTTATTAAAAATTAACCCTTCTTGCGAAGATTTAATGGTATAATTAGGCAAACTACTTCTAAGGTGACAATCTAATGGAACTGTTAAAAGATATCATCCTGCAAATTACATTTATTATCTTTCCAATTTTCATCTATCATTTATTTTGGCTAAGTAAAACACATGTTCAAGTATTAGAGCCAAACAAAATTCTTATTTCTTGCAGTACGATTCTATCTTCCATACTATGTATTCTTTACCCGATTGAACTTGCGGAAGGAATATACGTTAACCTTCAAGGGATTCCTTTATTTATCAGTATTGTTTATGGAGGATTTATTCCAGGTTTATTAACATTGATGCCAACTTTAATTTACCATTTTTTCCTATTACATCTAGAATGGTATTCGGTTATTTTATGTTTAATTGCTTATTGCACGCTTCCCTATCTGCTTCGAATCAAATGGCAAAGTTTCGGGTTAAAACGGAAGCAAGGCTGGGCAATTGTTTATGGTGCAGTCCTCTTTGGATTTTCAATTTGTTCGCTCGTTGTTGAAAGCGTTTTTAAAAATGCGATCATTCCAGTAAAAGACCTTTATATGACGAATGCATTCAACCTTGTACTGACGATGATCCTTTTAGTTACCATCTATTTAATTGAATATACGAAAGAAAATGCATTGATTCGCATGGAACTGGTGAAAGCTGAAAAAATGTCGATGGTCAGCGAGCTTGCAGCAAGTGTTGCTCATGAGGTTCGCAATCCTTTAACCGTTGTAAGAGGCTTTGTTCAATTAATTGGAAATTCAACAGATAACAATATAACCGAAAGAAAAGAGTATATGAATCTTGTGCTTGCTGAATTAGATCGTGCTCAATCGATTATTTCGGACTATTTAGGTTTAGCGAGCCAGCAATACATAACGAAAGAAAAAATCGATTTAGCAGAAACACTAGAAGAAATTAAAACACTGATGACCTCCTATGCCAATTTTAAAACAGTAACAATTAACGGAAACATTAACAAGCAACTATATGTAATAGGCGATCATGCCAAATTAAAACAGGTATTTATTAATATTATTAAAAATGCCATTGAAGCAGTACCTAATGTTGATGGCAAAGTTTCAATTCAAGCATATGTTTCACATGAATTTGTTAGAATAAAAATTATGGATAATGGAATAGGCATGTCACCAGAACAAATTGCCAGAATTGGGGAGCCTTATTTTACCTTAAAGGAAAAAGGGACAGGCTTAGGATTAACCGTTACCTATTCGATTATAAAAAATCACGGTGGCTCCATCCGCTATAAAAGTGAACCAAACAAAGGAACAATTGCTATAGTTTCTCTGCCTTACTATGTTTCGGATAATGAGCAAGATGCAGGCTAAACAGCTGTTTTAAAAAAAGCGCAAGGCGCTTAGCATTCGGCGACAAGCATAAGGCGAACAGGAATAGAAGGTGTTCTTTACCTTCAATACCTGTTTGACTAGACCCTAGAGGCAGTTAAAAACTAGGGCGGCCTTATCTCTTAACTGCACTTGCACGTCCTGTGCTTCGCCGATGGCACCTGGAGCTAAATTCAGAAACGCAAGCTATGTTAAGAAAATATATAAATTCTGGTGTATTATTAAAAAGGTCAGACCCTCTAAAAATCACAATATATAAGTTCTGACTTTCTTAGATCTTGTATATTGTGGTTTGGTTAGGGATCTGACCTTTTTGGTTACCTAATTTTTTTCTTTCTGCTCTGACTTTTTTATCAGCTCGTCTACTTCTTGCTGTTCTTTCTTCGATAGCTTTATGATAAAACGAAAAGCGATGAAGGCTAAGATGGTAAAGACCGCCATCGTAATACCTGCTGGAATATATTCCGTTTTATCTTCCGGAAAATATAAAAACAAACCTAAAACAGGGATGAATTGGATCATATTGTCACGACCTTTCTTACCCTTACTATAACAAGTTTTGCTCCGATTCACTAGGCTGTATTTGCTTTTCATAAAACATTCAATATTATTTTTTTATTCTAGCATGTTAAGATAACAATAGATTAAGCTCGTACAATTAGAAGAAAAGGGATTGATGCGAAATGGAAGAAAGAAAGTTAGGAGAAATCGTTACAGGAATCTACAAAACCGGAAAATATATTGGAGAAATTACGGATATTCGTCCAATGCATTATTTGGTTAAAGTAAAAGCTGTCCTTAAGCATCCGCAACAAGGCGATTTACATCATCCAAAACAAGCAGATGTTCAGCTTTTTCATGAAAGACGTGCATTAGCGTACAATGAACAAACAAATATTCCTAAGCAAATGGTCAAACCTTATGATGGATCTATCCCAGAATATGAGGATTCGCTAAAGCAAGCGGTTGTTGCTCTAAAAAGCGAATTAGAAGTGATGGATACCCCATGGGCGCAAAAATCACTCACCATGATTTCTTCATTAGAGGCAGATTACTTCCCCAATAAAGCGTAATCGGTCAACATGACTCAATAACAATAAGTATTCGTACACCAAAACGACAACTATTGTTATTGAGTATGTTATCTATGAATGGTATAGTCTGTGTTTGGTTATGTTGCATACTTATTTAATACCTTCGCTAGATCAATTCTATCACCAATTGTAGGAGGCGTTGGTTTCTGTAAGTATCGTTTGTCCTCTTCAACCAACTTAAATATATTATAGGTTGTTAACGCATCATCTAACGCACAGTGATGCTTACCTGTTGCTTTTTTCCCATATTCCTCCACCGCCTTCCACAGGCCAGTTTGGTTACGGTCACCAAAAAATTTTTTATATTCCATTGATAGGTCTCTGATATTCCCGGTAAACGGAAAGACCTCACCATTCATCTGACAATTTTGCCGCAATACCTTCATGTCCATGTTCCCCCAAGTAATGATAGTAGCAGGAGATGGATCATTGTATTTTGTTAACGTTTTTAGAAGTTCTGAAAAGGAAATTCCCTCATCAATTTTAGCTTGAGAGATCTTTAGAAAGGTTTTACAGCGCTCGCTTAATAAGGGGAATCGCATCGGTTTAACATATGAGGAAAATTGCTCTTCTATTTCATGGTTTAAAACAGAAACAATGCCAACTTCAATTATTTCTGGATAAAACCCTTTAGGCTTTGCCTTTCCTTCCGGCATTGTAAATTCAAAATCGATAAAAATTAATCGCTCTTGTCCCTTCATACTATCTCAACCCTCCTTTTTGTAAAGTCAACAGTTTGTTTCTATTATTATATCATCGGAGCTGCCAATTTAACTTCAATTTTTCAAAAAATAATGAATTATCCCTTGTCTATTTTTTCAATTGGATTAAGTAATAAAAGGTTTTCCTCCTTCATGCAAAAAATTTTTCCGCTAATTGGAAAGAATCGGTTACAATGAAGTTAGTAGGTGGATTTTCCTACTGTGATGGCAAAACTTATCGAAACTTTACATGCAGATTCTTCACTACATATTAAGATTAAGATAAGACTAGAATAATTGTTAAGAAAGAGTGTGACTTAGATTGCGAAGTGTATTTGGATGGATTTGTGTTGTCCTCATGGTGCCAATTTTTCTTTTCAGCGGATTTGCTGCTGGTAAAGAATCGAAAGCCGTTAAAGGACTAGGGACTGTTTTGGAGAAAAAGATCCCGATCGAAGCAATAGAATTAGCACAAAACAGTTATATCTTTGATCATGAAGGAGAGCTGATTTCAGAAATCACCTCTAACCAGCAAAATCGGGTATATATACGTTACGAAAACATACCTGAGGCTGTTAAAGTTTTATATATTGCATCTGAAGATCAACGATTTTTTGAGCATATTGGGTTTGATGCTGCCGGAATGCTGAGAGCCGTTTTTATCAACGCGAAAAATCAAGCTGTGGAGCAAGGCGGCAGTACGATTACACAGCAACTTGCACGTAATGTTTATTTATCTCATGAACAAACCTATAACCGCAAGCTGAGTGAACTCCTTTATTCTTACCAGCTTGAGAAAAACTTTACAAAGGAGCAGATTCTTGAGGCTTATTTAAATGCAATCTATTTTGGAAACGGCACGTACGGGATCGGAACAGCAGCAACCTTCTATTTTAGCAGACAGATCCAAGAGCTTCATTTAGCAGAGCTTGTTTTTATCAGTGCTATCCCTAATAACCCAACCATGTATGACCCAATAAAAAACTTTGGTAAAACAAAGGATCGCCAAGAGCGCCTGTTAAGCCTGCTTTATCAAACCGGGACCATTTCAAAACAGGAAATGGAAGAAGCTGTCCACTACCCTATTACTCTTTCAATTAACAAAAAAGTGGATAGTTATCCTGATTATGTTACGTTTGTTCATGAAGAATTAAAACAATTAATTTCAGAAAAAGAAGGCTATGCTAAAAAGCTTGCTAAATCACAAAACAAAGAGCAAATCGAAAAACAGCTTTCAGAACGAGTTAACGACATCATAAGCAAAGGGATTATTATTCATACAGCATTAGATTCGTCCATACAAACGAAGCTTGATAACGCACTCGAGCAGCATATACCTTCTGACCGAGTGCAGGGTGCAGCGGCAGTAATTGATCATCAATCACATAAGATTGTTGCCCTTTCTGGCGGAAAGGACTATAAAAAGTACTCGTTCCATCGAGCATATCAAGCATATCGCCATCCGGGTTCTGCGATAAAACCTTTGCTTGATTATGCACCTTATATTGATTTAACCGGGGCAACAGCAAATTCTAAGATTGACGCAGGAGCTTTCTGTAAAGCTGATTACTGTCCGGAAAATTATAGTAAAAAGAATTATGGGATGGTGAGCCTCGAAACAGCCTTAAAATATTCATATAATACTGCAGCGGTACGCATGCTAGATAAAATAGGAATTGATACAGGTTTATCCTACTTAGAGCCATTTGGATTTTCTGCTTTATTACAAAATGATTATGAACTATCAGCAGCATTAGGTGCTCTTGACATTTCACCGTTAGAAATAACCGGGGCCTATACAGCATTTGCTAATAATGGACTTTATGTTGAAAATCATGCGATACATAAAGTCACCGACTTATCTGGAAAAACGCTCTATGAATGGAAGGAAAATCCTGTTCGAGTTTGGAAGGAAACGACAAATGATCAAATGCGCAAGCTTTTAGCTGCTGTTGTAAAAAGTGGAACAGGACAGAAGGCGGCCGTTAGTAGCGAATATGTCGGCGGAAAAACTGGCACATCCAGTGACTATCGCGACCTTTGGTTTGTCGGCTTAACAGATCGATACACAGCAGGTGTTTGGGTTGGAAAAGATCAGGCTGGTAATGTTAGCAATCTTTATGACCAAGGACCTCAACTGCTGATTTGGAGAGATATCATGAAATAGAAAGAAGGCTGTAAATGAACATTTCAGATGAACGCATATTGCTTTTTGATGGGGTATGTCATTTTTGCAATCATTCGGTTCAATTTGTTATTCGGCATGATAAACAGGGAAAATTTAAGTTTGCGGCCCTTCAATCACCTATTGGGCAAGAACTGCTAAAAAAGCACAATCTTCCTTTACATGATTTTGACAGCTTCGTTCTTATCAAAAATAACACTTGCTATCAAAAATCAACAGCTGCCATCCAAGTATGCAAAGAATTTGGAGGGCTTTGGACATTATGCTCCTTGTTCATCATTGTTCCAAAACCGCTTAGAGACGCTCTCTACAATTTTGTAGCGAAAAATCGCTATAAATGGTTTGGGAAAAGCGACCAATGCATGATTCCTTCCCCTGAAGTTCGGAAACGATTTTTATCATGAGAAAAAGATGGAGCGACTTTATGTCAGCTCCATCTTTTTAATGCTTATCATTTTATCGGCGGATTTCGAATTATATCGGCGCTTTTCTGTTTTTATCAGCGGATTTCAATTTATATCAGCGTTTTTCTGATTTTATCGGCGGATTTCAGAATATATCGGCGTTATTCTGATTTTATCGGCGAATTTCAGAATATATCGGCGTTATTCTGATTTTATCAGCGAATTTCAGAATATATCGGCGTTATTTTAATTTTATCGGCGAATTTCAGAATATATCGGCGTTATTCTGATTTTATCAGCGAATTTCAGAATATATCGGCGTTATTCTAATTTTATCGGCGAATTTCAGAATATATCGGCGTTATTCTGATTTTATCAGCGAATTTCAGAATATATCGGCACTATTCTGATTTTGTCAACGAATTCTTTTCTAATGATATCCGCCGCAACCGCCTCTAAACCGGCAAACTTGCCATTATACTGTTATACAATCTAAAGCATAAATACATCGTTCCTAATAGAAAAATAAACCAAAATAGGACATGAAACAAAACCAAGCCGATCAAAGAAAAGGAAGTGAGCGAGTTACTGATTTTGTAGACAATATAGACAAAGTAACAGCCTGTTGCTACAAGAAAGATCGCTACAATCACTAATGGGAATTGAATTGCAGCTAGAGATAGTGCTCCTGCGATCAAGTAGATGGCTGAACCGCCTCTTATTTTTGAAAGATTCTCACCTGTAACATCCTTCGAGAAAAATAAAAGGGAAAGCTCGGTGACTGTGTTTGCAATTAATTTTAATGCTGAAAAAACCATAAAATAGAGCAGCGCAAATAAAATAAATAAAGCCAGTTTAATTCCATTATTCGAAAAAAACTCTAGCATACCTTCATAGATTCCAAAAATCTGCAGATAATCGATCACCGCCATAACGGTCGCAATCGACAAGGATGTACTGAATAATAAAATCGTAATAAGTGGAAAGTAACTAGTAAAATATGTATTTTTCATTTTCATTCCTCAAATTATCTTTGATTTTTCATCTTCATAATTATGAGGTAGAATTCTCTATTTGACAAGTAAATTTTTACAGTTTCTATGAATATGTACCTATAAAAACAGAATGCTTCTATGTTTACATCCTGTTTACCGGGTAACGATCCGAACATATTCCCGTGGTTTAAATTTTTCAAATACTTTTTCTTCCTGAAGTAAAAATTCAACTTCTGCCTCTGTATTAATAAGTTGAATAGTTGACTCTCCCTCTATTATCGAATCAACATATTCTCTTTTGATTTTTTCATTTAGAAACCATCCGCTGCCAAACATGCATGAAAACAAGCATCCAGCGACAAGAAGCTTCATTTTTTGCATGAAATCACCTCAAGATTTAGGATGCTCTTTAATCTTAAGAATATACAAGTTCACAGAAATTTGTTATCATTTTTATGTTCATATGAACTTGAAATGGACATTTCAGGTGACGATTTCATACCAATCTGCATTCTAGAACATAATAAATTAGTAAAGCAGCAACCAGATCATTTACCAAATAACGCCAATACTGTAAGGGGGTTAAAAAATGACATTATTACATTTGGCCATTTTATCACCATTTTTAATAGCCATACTTGTTCCAATCCTGTATAAATTATTCAATAGAGTTCATACAGGCTGGTTCGTATTGGTTTTACCAATTCTACTTTTTATCTATTTTTTCCAATATATAAACACGACAATGAACGGTCAGCCAGTCATCTCTACAGCCAATTGGATTCCTTCTCTTGGCATTAATTTTACTGCATACATAGATGGCTTAGGCTTGCTTTTTGCATTGCTCATCACAGGAATTGGTGCACTTGTTATTTTATATTCGATTTATTATCTATCAAAAGATAAAGAGCAATTACATACGTTTTACGTTTATTTGTTACTGTTCATGGGTGCTATGCTAGGTGTTGTCCTATCAGATAACGTAATTGTTCTGTATACGTTTTGGGAATTCACCTCCCTTTCCTCCTTTCTCTTGATTGGGTACTGGTATAAGCGTGAGAAATCCCGCTATGGTGCACAAAAATCGATGTTCATTACGATTTTTGGCGGACTGCTTATGCTTGGCGGATTCATTATGCTTTATATCATGACAAATTCCTTTAGTATTAGAGAAATCATTGGACAAGTGCCTGAAATCACTCAACATGACTTGTTCATCCCTGCATTAATTTTGATTTTATTTGGGGCATTTACGAAGTCTGCACAGTTCCCTTTTTATATCTGGCTGCCAGATGCTATGGAGGCGCCTACACCTGTTAGTGCCTATTTACACTCTGCAACAATGGTAAAAGCCGGAATTTATTTAGTTGCCAGATTCAGCCCTGTATTCGCAGGAACACCTGAATGGTTTTGGATTGTTTCGGCATTTGGGATCTTCACGATGTTCTGGGGCTCTTTCCATGCTGTTAAACAAACAGATTTAAAGGGAATTTTAGCGTTTTCAACCGTAAGTCAACTCGGGATGATTATGTCCATGCTTGGTGTCGGATCTGCTGCCATCGCACTAGATTCAATTGATGATAATCTTTTTATCGTCGCAACACTCGCAGCGATCTTCCATTTAATCAACCATGCTACATTTAAGGGAAGCTTATTTATGGTCGTAGGAATTATCGATCATGAAACAGGTACGCGTGATATTCGGAAGCTTGGCGGTCTAATGAGTCTAATGCCGATTACCTTTACAATTTCAATAATCGGGGCCTTCTCAATGGCAGGCTTGCCGCCATTTAATGGATTTTTGAGTAAAGAGATGTTCTTTACTAGTATGCTTCATGTTCTTGAAATGGACTTTTTTAATGCTGAAACGATCGGGCTTTTATTCCCGATTATCGCTTGGGTCGGAAGCATCTTTACATTCATATACAGCATGGTTCTTGTGTTTAAAACATTTACCGGGAAATATCAGCCTGAGAAGCTTGAGAAAAAGCCGCATGAGGCGCCAATCGGGATGCTGATTTCACCGATTATATTAGCGTCGCTTGTGATTATTTTCTTTTTCTTCCCTAACATTTTAGCGTACACGATTATAGAACCTGCCATGGCTTCCATTTTGCCAAACTTACTTAGGGACGGTGGACATTTCCATGTTCATCTAAGCCAGTGGCACGGCCCTACACCTGAGCTCTATATGACGATTGGTGTAGTCTTGCTGGGAGCACTGGGCTATTTCACATTGACAAAATGGCGCGGCGTTTATCGCATCGTTCCAGAAAAGCTTACATTAAATAAAGGATATGACCGAGCCTTATATCGTCTTGATAAATCCTCTCTAGGAATAACAAAATTCTATATGACAGGATTTATTCGGGATTATTTAGTTTATATCTTTACATTTTTTATCGTTATTTTAGGAACTGCGCTTATCTTGAAACAAGGATTTTCTTTTTCGCTAAAAGGCACGGCACCTGTGGGAATTTATGAAGCGGTTCTTGCTGCGGTAATGATCATTGGAACGATCACTGTTTTATTTTCTAAATCCCGTTTAACAGCAATCATTGCCCTTGGATCAGTTGGGTATTCGTTAGCACTCTTTTTCGTTTTATTTAGAGCTCCGGATCTAGCTCTTACTCAATTATGTATTGAAACCGTTTCAGTTGCTCTGTTCTTACTTTGCTTTTATCATTTACCAGAGTTTAAGAAGAAGGAGAAAAAGCTTCGGTTTAGAATGACGAACCTGATCATTTCCTTAGGGGTAGGAACGATTGTGACATTGATCGCATTGTCAGCCAACAGTCAGCGTGTTACAGACACCATTGCAAGCTATTTTATTGAAAACAGCTATAAGCTTGCTGGGGGGAAAAACATGGTAAATGTCATCCTCGTCGATTTTAGAGGTTTTGATACATTGTTTGAAATTACCGTTTTGGGCATTGCCTCGTTAGGTATTTATGGCATGATACGCCTGAATGTAAAAAGGGAGGAAGAAGGGTGAAGAAAACAAATATAAAAACAAATGATCTCATATTCCAAACGGTAACAAAGATCGCTGTGTTTATTATTATTATTTACTCCCTCCATCTCTTCTTTTCTGGACACTATACTCCAGGAGGAGGATTTATCGGCGGATTAATGACAGCTTCAGCAATTGTGCTGTTACTTTTAGCTTTTGATATAAAAACAGTTGTGAATTCGTTAAAAATTGACTATATCAAATTGACGGCAACCGGTCTGCTTATTGCTCTAATGACCGGGGTAGGTTCATTCTTCTTCGATGTTCCATTTTTAACCCACACGTTCAGTTATGTTGATCTCCCTGTACTTGGGAAAACCTCATTAGCAACTGCCGTCCTATTTGATCTAGGTGTTTATCTCGTTGTTATTGGTGTAACAATGACCATTATCCAAACGATTGGAGAGACGGAATAATGGAAGTTTTAATGTCTATCGTGGTTGGTGTTCTTTTTACTGCTGCCGTTTATTTAATGCTTTCCAAAAGCTTATTGCGCATCATTATTGGAACTGGTTTACTAAGTCATGGCGCTCATTTATTAATTTTAACAATGGGCGGACTAAAAAAGGGAGCTGCTCCCCTGCTTGGTGAGCATGCTCAAAGCTATGTTGATCCATTGCCGCAAGCGTTAATTTTAACAGCGATCGTAATTAGCTTCGGGGTTACATCGTTTTTCCTCGTCCTAGCTTATCGATCCTATCAGGAGCTTGGAACAGATGATATGGATCAACTAAGGGGAAATGATTATAATGAATAACTTAATTATCTTACCAATCGCTATACCTTTATTTGCAGGGATCATCTTAATCTTTTTTAACAAAAACATCAAGATTCAGAGATGGCTGAGTGCGATCGCTTCATTAGCCGGAATCATGATTTCGTGTATTATTGTTCAAACGGTTCACACAAATGGAATTCAAACATTGGAGATTGGCAATTGGAAGGCGCCCTATGGCATTGTTTTTGTTGCGGATATGTACTCAAGCTTACTCGTTTTAACAACTAGTATTATTGCCTTTACATCGTTATTGTTCGCTTTTTCATCGATAAATATGGAGAGGGAAAAATTCTATTTTTATCCTGGTGTACAATTTCTCATTTTAGGTGTATCAGGCGCTTTTCTAACTGGTGATATTTTCAACCTGTTTGTTTTCTTTGAAGTGATGCTCATGTCTTCGTATTTATTAATCGTATTAGGGAGCTCGAGATTTCAGCTTCGTGAATCAATTAAATACATTCTCGTAAACGTCATTTCGTCTGCGCTTTTCGTTATCACGGTTGCGTACCTTTACGCTGTTACTGGAACATTAAACATGGCGGATTTAAGTGTAAGAATAGCTGAAATGGGGCAAACGGGGCTGCTAACCGTTATTTCCCTCCTATTTTTAATTGTATTCGGTCTGAAGGGTGCCCTTTTTCCGCTATATTTTTGGCTGCCTGGTTCATATCAAGCACCGCCATCCGTTGTCACTGCCCTATTCGGTGCGCTGTTAACAAAGGTTGGAATATACTCATTAACGAGAGTTTTCACGCTTATTTTTTATCATGATCCATCCTTTACCCATCAATTATTGGCATGGTTAGCTGCCTTCACGATTATTTTCGGAGTCATTGGTGCAATCGCATATTGGGATGTCAAAAAAATTGTCATCTACAATATTATCACTGCTGTAGGCATTATCCTATTTGGCGTGGCTGCAAATACGCCAAATGCTGTTGAAGGGTCCGTGTATTATTTAGTTCATGATATGATCATTAAGGGAGCATTGTTTTTCTTAGCTGGAGCGATCATTGCGATAACTGGAACAAGCAATTTACGAAAAATAAGCGGGTTGATTGCAAGTCATCCGTTTTTGGGCTGGATGTTCTTTATTGCTGCATTAGCACTGGCAGGAATTCCGCCGTTTAGCGGATTTGTTGGAAAGCTGAAAATCATCCAAGGCGGTTTTGAAGCTGGGGAATATACGATTTCCTTTATCGTCCTTCTCTCAAGTCTGCTCGTCCTTTATTCTGTCATGAAGATCTTTATTAACGGCTTTTGGGGAGAACCGAAGCCGGAAATGGCATCCAAAAAAGGATCGGCAAAAGGAATGCTCTTACCGATTGTCATCTTGCTCACATTAACTGTTGCATATGGATTAGGTGTTGAATGGATTTCACCTTATATATCGCAAGCTACCGAAACTCTGCTTGACCCGACAATCTATATTCAAGCAGTAATGAAGGAGTAGTGAATATGGCATTTCAAATTTTACTTAATTTTTTTCTAGCGTTTATATGGATGTTTCTATCAAATGATTATTCAACTCTAGCATTTTTTAAAGGTTATTTCTTTGGCGGACTTATTATCTTTGCGTTCAGGAAATTTTTTGACCATCGCTTTTATTTACTAAATGTGATTGCTGTCATCAACCTTTTCTTTATTTTTTGCATTGAGCTTGTTAAAGCAAATATCTCTGTGTTAAAAGTCATTTTATCACCGAAGCTTACAATGCGCCCAGGCATTTTTGCCTTAGAAACAGAGCTTGAGAAGGATTGGGAAATTACCATCCTATCGAATTTAATTACCTTAACACCAGGTACACTCGTGTTAGAGGTTTCTGAGGACAATAAAACCCTCTACATTCATGCAATGGATATTGAGGATGTAGAGCAAGCACGCCTTGATATTAAAAATTCATTTGAAAAGGCTATTAAGGAGGTGAGCCGTTAATGTTTAAATTTGTCATCGGCCTATCGCTGCTCATTGTTGCAATTTCAACTTTATTATTTGTTTACCGCCTTGTGAAGGGGCCTTCCACACCCGATCGAGTGATTGCGCTAGATGCGATAGGCATAAATTTAATTGGCATTACGGCCATCATCTCAATCGTTCTCAATTCAAATGCATTTGTGGAGATCATTCTCTTAATCGGGATTCTAGCATTCATTGGAACCGTTGCTTTTTCAAAATGGCTGGAGAAAGGAGAAATCATCGAAAATGATCGAGATCAGTAAATTTATCGTCGGCTTTCTCGTTCTCCTTGGCGCCCTATTCAGTTTAGTGGCAGCGATCGGTGTTGTCAGGCTTCCAGATACGTACACACGCAACCATGCTGCCTCAAAAAGTTCAACCTTAGGTGTTTTAAGTATTCTGTTAGGCTTATTTATGTATTATTTACTAATTGATCATCATGTTAGTGCCCGTGTGCTCTTAGGAATTGTTTTTGTCTTTATTACATCACCTGTAGCTGGTCATCTCATTATGAGGGCTGCCTACAATACGGGTGTTCCTTTATGGGCTAAGAGTGTCCGTAATGACTTGAAAAAAGCACGGAAAGCTAAAAAAAGAAGATGAACCCATCTTCTTTTTTTAGTGCTTCTTTTTTAGAATAGCCATTGTACACCGTGACAAACAAATTAATTCATTCTCTTCATCAACAATCTTAACTTCCCATACCATTGTTGTTTTTCCCCTATGGGCAGGCTTAGCGTATGCGGTCACGGTCCCTGATTTTTTCCCGCGAATATGATTTGCATTGATTTCCAGTCCGACACAAGCTTCTGTTTCCTGGTCAATTAAAGAATAGGCGCCTATGCTTGCGACTGTTTCCGCCAATGCGACAGAAGCACCGCCGTGTAATAATCCAAACGGTTGATGTGTACGGTGATCAACCGGCATTGTCGCTACTACTCCCTCTGCTGAAACCGATGTGATCTCTATACCTAATGCCTCCATTAAGGTATTCTTCACATTAAAGTCCACTTCACTACCTCCTTCATCTTATAATGTCTTTATGTAGAATACAATGAGTATAACACAGCCTAATCGTTATTTTCTTAGTAAAACCACCACAAAAAGCAAATAGAAACATAGAAATAGCAATGTAGGTGTTATAGCCAGAATGTCCATATGATAACCTCCTATCTTATGAAAACGGTTAACCGTTTTCATGCAGGCTTTGTTACCATCATAAAGCATGAACATCATGACAATGTTTATCCTATGTTTAGTTTTCGTAAAAACTAAATTAGACTTTGTAAATTCAAAAAAGAAGCCAAATGAACAGGCTCCTTATCCTCTACTATTCAATGATTCCCTCTGCTTTTGCAATGAGAACTGCCTCTGTACGGGTACTGACATTTAATTTATTGAAAATGGATGTCAAGCTGTATTCAATCGATCTTTTGCTTAAATGCAACTGATCGGCAATTTCTTGATTGGTTAACCCTTTTTCAACCTCATGCAGAATCGCTTTTTCACGTTCGTTAAAGACATTTTGAACAGAGTCAGAATCAGCAGTTTTTGATTGTTTATGATGAAGCAGATTTCTTAAATATTGATAAGGGACGACTATATCTC
Organism: uncultured Metabacillus sp.; assembly: GCF_947503125.1. Classification (GTDB taxonomy): domain Bacteria; phylum Bacillota; class Bacilli; order Bacillales; family Bacillaceae; genus Metabacillus. The sequence goes on along the minus strand of NZ_CANNCR010000003.1, from coordinate 90,558 downwards.
CATTAATGGCATGACGAACACAGGAGAGCAGCTTTTCCTTCGACTCGGTCTTGCTGATTGCTCCATGAATGCCAAGTCGAAGTGACTCCTCTAAATAATCCTCCACATCATAGCCAGTATACAAGATAATTTTGCATGAATGCTCCATGCGAATAATCGTTTTAGAAAGCTCCATTCCGTTAATGTCCCCAAGATTCAAATCCATTAGTATCGCATCAAATGGGGAAAAATCATATTGTTCAAAAGCCTCAACTGTATAGGGAGGATTTAAGCAATCTACCTGAACCCCGGGCTCCGCTTCCAGAATAGCTTTTGTCCCTTCTCTTACTGCTGGATGATCATCGATAACTAAAATGGTTATTTTTTCTTTCATTTTTTTCACCCTTTAATAAAGTACTTAGCAATGAGATGTCCAATTAAGAAGGGGCTGTCTCATGAAGGGTTGGACCCCTTCGTTTTGAGAAAGCCCCTTTAGTAGACGCTGAACCTAAATCTCAACATCAATTTTTAATCCATTACCTTTTGCTGTGTCAATGTTAATTGATCCTTTTAAGGCTTTTACCCGCTCACTAATTCCTGACAATCCCATGCTTTCGGTTTTATCATACATATGATTATAATCAAACCCGACCCCATTGTCCTCATAATGAAGAACTATTTTTTCTTTTATACAAACAAGAATGATTAAAACTGAGGATGCTTTTGAATGCTTATGAGCATTTGTCAGCAATTCTTGAACAATACGATAAAGATTTAATTGTGTATCAATATCGAGATTCATTGTAAAGTTTCCTGTATTTAATCTTATATCAAAGTCTACAATTTCCTGATACTGCATCACAAGCTTATTAAGCGCCTTAACCAAGCCCAAATCATAAAGCAGTTGCGGCCGCAATTCCTGGCAAGTTTCGCGTGTGGTTTTAATGATTTTGGTCATATTGCTATTCATTTCTTGCAGCTGCTTTTTTAATTCTGTTGAGTCCACATCAATTCCAGTTAGGACAAGCTCACACTGTCTTTTTAAAGAAACCAAATCCTGAAGCACTGAATCATGAAGGTCCTTTGCAAGATTAGACCGTTGCTTTTCTTCAATTGAAAATAACAGCTTTGTGAGCCATGCCGGATTTTGCCCCTCAGTTTCAATCTTCTGCAAATGCTGCATGAGCTCGTCAATTTTTAAAAAGTTTTCTAACGAAACATTGGTATAAAAAGATAAGGTTTTCAGCCATGATATTTCATCACGTGTAAGTCTCGGCGTATTTAAGATGGACAGACAAAGCAGCACATAGTTCTTATCCTCGGTTTCTCCAACATTGATGACAAATCCCTTATCAAGTTCAATAATTTTCCCAATTTCATTCGAAACAGCTTTTATTTCTGAAAGATATGGTCCATAGTCCGCCTCTTTCGCATGTGGGTCAACAGACCTAATCTCTTTTTGCTTATCCACCTCAATAAAAAAGGCCTTGCTGACAAGCAAAACGTCCACGATCACCTGTTTTAGCTCGGAAACAACCTGATCCAAATTGCTCGACTTCCGAATGCTTTGCGTATATTTAAAGATACTGTCCTGGTAATTGTATTTTTCCGAGAATCTCTTTAGTCTAAAGCGGAAGTCGAAGATTTCTTTAATATAAAATACTCCAATTATAGCTAAATAAATATATACTGAAAGCTGAATTGGATAAAAACCAGGATTATTTTCCTTTAAATTCAACATGATCCCAACCAAAATAATGGCAGGAATGATCGCTAATAATGAATAATACCTTAGCCTGCCCAATAAAAATTCTATGTCATATATTTTAGTAGCAATAAATTGATAAACTAACGAAAAAGGAATTAACAATAGGAATGCTGATAGAAATGTCGGTGAAAACACATATCTCTGAAAGATCAAATATGGCATTACGTAAAATAATAAAAACGGTGTAAAAGCAAGAACATTTGTTACAATTAAGATCTTAACGATATATGCTTGTTCTGAATATTTTATTTTTTTCAATCCTGTAAACTTTAATACAAAGGTTAAGATAAGCATAATAAAAAAAGAACTAAGGTTTAATAATCTATTAATACTGAAATTTACCAATAACATATTAAAAACTATTTCTGCAACGATATTAATAAAAACAAGCAAATAACCGAAACGGATGAAATTAAAATGAAAAAGCTTTTTTCCTAGTTCTTTGAAATATTGATAAATAAAATGAAGATAGCTCACTGGAACTAATATAAATAGCGTTAGATTAATGTATCGGCTAATTATATCCCCTCTGGAGGAACCACTTGCACTTATATAAGCTAATGCAATTATCAATAGAAACAAATTTAATAAATGGGCAGATTTTAGGTTTGCTTCTTTATTTGAACGATAAACAAAATAAATACAAAATAAGCATAAAAAAAGGACGGTTAAAGGTATGACCGTTATAAATAAAATTTGAAAACTCATTAAGGTTTTAGGAACTTTATATTCCCGTATTATTCCTTTTTTTTCTAATTTAAATGTAAAAACTTGCTCAAAAAGACCATTTCTAACAGCAGGATAATGTAACATAGGATCTTTATTATTGATCTCTACTACAACATCTCCAACATTTATTCCTACTTTTTCAGCCCATGTTTTTGGTTCTATATTAGCTATAATCATTTTATTTTCATTTGTTACTTCTACTCCAGCTCCAACGTAGGGATACTTGAAATTTAGCAGTATTATATAAGCAACTAGAATTATACTGAATATTACTGTTAGTTGGAGTATCCTATTAAAAGTAAATCGCATTACAAACACCTTTCAGCTTAAATTAATACCAATAAAAATTCTTTAAAGAGCCTGTTCCAAGAATTCCCTCAACCACACCCAAAACATCATCTACATCCACACCAAGTAAGCTTGCTTGACCATTAACAACTTTCTCTAGTACATCGGGATTTTCAATTAAAAAGTTTACAATTTCGTTCATGGTTTTATCACTCCTTAGAATGTTTTATTAGTTTTAATGATATTAGTTTTCAAGGTTTCAATTTGCTTTGCATCGATTTTCAATTCTTCGATCATTCGTATCGCCCTGTTGATGGAAACTTGTCTAATAACATTTAAATACTGGGCAACTCCAGAATCGATGAGTTTTTGTTTATAGTTTTTGATATCGCCAAATTCCTCATTAATCTCTTTTCCACTCGCAAAAAACGTTAACAGGTCATGAGCATGCTTGTTGTAGCCCTTTTGCAAATATAAAATCGGCAAGGATTTCTTTTGGAGCGAACGGTCATTTTTCATCGGATGAAAGAGGTCTCTGAAATCGTTATCAGCTTGGGCAGCAATACCAATCTGATAAGAATATTCCTCTACCTCAGGGTAATTGGCATTAGCCATTAGCATTCCGCTTACAGAAGCAAGTGCAATTAGTGACCCTGACTTAAGTTTCATCATCTCTAAACATTCTTCTTCTGTTTGTATGGAGTTTTGCAAATCATCGTGCTGCCCTTCCATTGCTTGAAGAGCGTATTTATTAACAGCATGCAAAATCTGATGTTGAAGCGGTGAAGATAGTGTTAAAAAAGTGTGTTGGCTAACTGTATACAGTGTCGTAGCAGCATTTAAAGCAATGGCAGGATCAATTTGCATCCAAGGCTCAAGCTTATTATCCAAGTCCTCCAGGTCATCAAACATATCAAACGATAAAATTAACAATTCAATAGCTGCTGCCATCCGCAGAACTACTGGGTCTTTTCCCCCGAACACCTTATGATGAACTAGTGCCAAATGACCAAAATTAAAACTTTTTTTTTCATTAACAAAGGAATGTAATAGGTTTTGCAGATTAGGATTCTTAACATTTATGGCAATGGCCTGGTTCATCTGTTGCTTTATAGATTGAAAGTCTACATCTACTATCACAATCACCCCTTCGGCTTAATATTACTATACAAAAGAGGATTTGAGTAGTAAAAATAGTATATTGTACCCTATTCCATTCCATTTTTACCTATTTCACTTAAAAATGTCAATTAATAACACAAAAAAACTTGGCAAAAGTGCCAAGTTTTTTTAAGCATATTCATTTAAGAGACGTTCAATACTGCATATTTATCATACTTATCAATACTTTTATTTATACTGTGTAATGATTCTTTCGTTTCTTTAATTTCTTGTTCAAGTTTCAGTAACAGCTTCGTCATTTCTTCAATCTTTTGCTGATCCATCGTTTCACACTCCTTATAAGTTGGTAAGCGAATGCATGGCCAACGTACACAACATTATTGTTCTATCTATTAAAATTCTAAAATACTTTCCGTTGATTTTCACCGAAAATAATACATAATACTCAATGCGTGATACCGCAAACAAACGCAATAGTCCAAATTATGTATTTTCGATACATCTTTATACCTGATTCAGTCATCTCTATATCTTTTTTCTCCTGCTAAACGATACGTGTCTTCTTAGAAGCAAATTGGGGGGATGCTGTTATTTTTATTCAAAACAAAAGGTTGACTCCCTACCGTATTCAAACATACATACGGAGGAAGTCAACCCATTTGTTTTTATACTGTTAGGATATTATGATCAAAAATATTCTGCGCCTTTATAATTGCTAGTTCAATTAATTCTGCTTTTTTCTCTTTAGGCCCCTGATACTCTAAGGTGTAGTCTTCAATTCCAGTTTTTGAAAACAAACATTCCATTTTAATTTTGCAATTGTCTTTCATAACCGAAAATACTGCAACCATCTTATCGTCCAAGACAAAAAATGTTGGCTGCCCTCCCATAGAGATAAAGACCTCCTTTAATTGTTCATTTTCAACAAAGGCTTTTACAATTATTAAAATTCTACGGCCTATGTATGTTTCCTTTTTATTTTTCTTAATTTTTTAATTTTTTGTTTGTAGGAAAAAAATTTTAAAAAAAGTCAAATTCTTCGACCTTATATTTTTCTTATTACTCATTATGCACTAAAACACTAGAAACTTACGCTATTTTCCTTTACCCATTGGTGTTAAATCTTAACAAGGATACATTGCTTCATCCCGTCAAAACTAGAAGAAGTGGGGTGAAAATAAAATGGATTTTTTCTCTATTGAGTTTTTTACTGCACTTCTGTCAATCGTAATGATTGACTTAGTTCTTGCCGGTGATAATGCTATTGTCATTGGGCTTGCTGCGCGTAATCTTCCTAAGGATCAGCAAAAGAAAGTGATTCTATTAGGAACGGTAGGGGCCATTATGATTAGAGCACTTGCAACTTTGGTTGTTGTTTATTTGCTAAAGATACCTGGACTTCTTCTTGTTGGGGGTTTGGTTTTATTATGGATTGCCTACAACTTAATGACGGAAGAAGATAGTCATGAGGTAAAATCAACCTATAGCTTCTGGGCAGCGATACGCACCATTATCATTGCAGATGCAGCAATGGGGCTTGACAATGTGCTGGCAGTAGCTGGAGCAGCACACGGAAGCTTTTTATTAGTCATTTTAGGCTTGTTAATCTCCATCCCAATTGTTGTCTGGGGGAGCACAGTCATTTTGAAATTCATGGAAAAATATCCGCAAATTATATTAGTGGGCGCCGCAGTTGTCGCTTGGACAGCTACAAAAATGATTGTAAAAGAACCTTTTCTTCAAAACCTTTTTGCGGATGAATGGGTTCAATATGCCTTTGAAATCATTGTCGTGGCAGCCATCTTAATTGTGGGTTATATTAAAATGAAGCGCAACATTTTACGTGATGAAACAAGAGAAAAAAGTGCTAGTTAGTGAAAGTTAACTAGCACTTCTAATATTGAAATCATATCTGAAATTAACATTTATAAAATCGAAAGTATTAAAAGTGTTTTAAAAAGCTAATTGTCATCTTTATCCAACCGAAAAAGGATAACCACAATGGGATACTTAATAATGTTGCCCAAAACATACCTTTCATAAAGTTTTCTTCGTGCATTTTCCTCACACCTCTCAAAATTAGATGTTAATCCTATCTTTTCCATGGTGTATGTATTTAAACATTTAGAAAACGCTTACATTATTTATTCCTTCTTGCTATTATCTTTATTCCGTTTCTAGAAGGTTAATTCCTTCGAAAAGATTTCTTCATTTTCTTACATTGTTTTTAACTTTCCCTATTTTTAAAAGATAAAAACACATTAATTATTTCATCCGCATATAGTGTTACATATTATTGGTAAGGAGTGGGAAGGGTGCCTGCCATTAACGGGAAACAGTACTTAGCACGTATGAACCAATTAAAGCCCGAGGTGTGGATAAAAGGTGAAAAGATAAAAGGGAATTTATCAATGCACCCTGCATATAAAGGGGCGATGATGACAAAAGCAGCTCTTTACGATTTACAGGTTCATCCTGAGTTAATCAATAACATGACATATAGGTCGCCCAAAACAAATGATCGGGTCGGGTTATCGTTTTTACAGCCTAAATCAAAGGAAGATCTTGAAGCGAGGAGGCATATGATCAAGATTTGGGCGACAAAAACGGCGGGAATGATGGGACGAACGCCTGATTATTTGAATACAGTTCTTATGACGTTAGCCGCTTCGGCAAGTATTCTTAATGACCAAGATGAAGAGTTTAGCAAAAACCTTATCAATCTCTATGAAATGGCGCGTGAGAAAGATCTTTCTTTTACCCATAGCTTTATCAATCCACAGGTGAATCGGTCTTCAAGCTATGTTGAACAATCTGCTCAGCCAATTGCTCTCACGATTATGAAAAAGACCTCGGATGGACTTATCGTGAACGGAGCCAGACTTTTGGCGACTCAAGGGGGCATGACTGATGAGGTCTTTGTATTACCATCAGGCTCTTATCCAATGGATGAAGAGTATGCTTTTTCTTTTAGTATTCCGACTGATACAAAGGGCTTAAAGTTTGTATGCCGCGAATCTTATTATCAAGGTGAATCAACGGTTAATTATCCCCTTTCATCGCGTTTTCATGAAATGGATACAATCATGATTTTTGATAAGGTGCTGGTACCTTGGGAGCGTGTATTTTTTTATCACCGGCAAGATATAGCACAAAAACTCTTTTCCAAAAGCAGCTTTACATCACAAGCGCTTCACCAAGTTGTGATTAGGCAAATTACAAAAACTGAGTTCATTTTAGGGCTTGCCCAGAAAATGGTGCTCACTTTGAATGTATCAGAATATCAGCATATTAAGGAAAAAATAAGTGAAATCATCATCGGGTTAGAAACGATGAAGGCGCTATTGGATCGCGCTGAGCTCCAAGCTAGTGAGGATGACTGGGGATCCGTAGTTCCGAATGTGAATTCATTATATGTTGCCATAACGATGTTTCCAAAGCTATATCCACGGATCATTGAAATCTTACAGCTTATTGGGGCAGGGGGCTTAGTTTCTCTTCCAAATGAAGAGGATTTCCAGTCCGAATTAAATGTAGAAATGGCTCAGTATTGCCAGGGAGCTGCCTGTGATGCAATCACAAAGACGAAAATTTTCAGGCTTGCCTGGGACTTAACAATGAGTGCCTTTGGAACGCGCCAAACACAATATGAACGTTATTTTTTTGGAGACCCAGTGAAGCTGGCTTCCAATATCTATAACGGCTACCCAAGGGATGAATATATTAAACAAGTTGAAGATTTTTTAGAATAAATTAAAGAGGCTCACTAATCTAAGAGCCTCTACTAATTGCTTTACATTTCTCCAACCCAGTGAATTAATTTAGCCGTCAACTCTTCCGCTGTATTTTCCGCTGCGTTTTTCGACAAGGACGCAATAAGCCGAGCTTTAAGTTCTTCTCTTTCCTCCTCATATTGCACCGTTGTTGACCATTCAATTTCAGGTATCGCAATCATGGTGAATTCCTGTTTTTTATTTTCATATATGTAAACATTTTCTATAAAAGCATTTCCATTATGTACGTTTGCCTTTCTTATTTTCATATACAACATCCTTTCCAACTTTCATCTGCTATAATTATAGTAAATTTTGCATAGCAAAAAAAGGGTGTGACCCGTTTTTATAATGTATCCTATAGAGTAGACACTAAAAAAAAGTGCTCTTTCTATAGGGTACATTTTAGTTTGGAGTCTGCCCCTTTTTTTGTTAGCTATTAAAGAAATCGGATTGATCAAACAGGTCAATATCACTAAAATTTGTTATATTGAATAGATTATGCATTTCAATAAAATCCCCGCTATTGGCTACACCAGAGCCTGATGAAGACTTATCTGCACTTTTTGGAGATAAGCTAAATGAATCTCCTACCTTAAAAATCGCATTTCCCTCAATAGAGTTCAATTGAACCGGACCGACAATTGCAGGCATTGCTCTTCCTCCCTTTCTTGCCCATAAAGCAGCTTTAACGTCATTATATGGGCAAAAGGAAAAAGGGTTCTACTTACCCTTCAGCTTTCTCCATCTTAAGCTCCTTTTTGTATTTCATTCTTAATTTTATTAGTCTAATAATATTCAGAATGACCGCCTTTAACACGGCATAGGTTGGAACAGCTAATATCATCCCGATAATTCCTCCAAAGCTTCCTGCACCAATTAATAATAAAATAATCGTTAACGGATGTGTGTTTAATCGTTTCCCAATAATAAGAGGTGAGAGAAAGTTCCCATCGATCTGCTGAACAACAAGTACGACAAGAGCTGCCAAGAGCGCCTTCGTTGGTGACTCAAGCAGAGCGATAATCACAGCAGGTGCAGCACCAATGAACGGTCCTAAATAAGGGATAATGTTCGCAACAGCCACGACAATTCCAAGAACTAACGAATAATCTAATCCAATGATTGTATAACCGATGAAACACCCTAAACCAACGGCAAGTGACACGATTAGCTGTCCTTGAATATAAGCTGATAAGGTTTCATTTAAATCATGGAAAATTTTAATTCCCTCACGACGATAGGCAGAAGGAAGGATTTTCACTGCGGTTGAAGGCAGCTTGTGACCGTCCTTTAGCATATAGAATAAAATAAACGGAACCGTAATGATTGTTAACGTAATATCTGTTACAACGCCTAAAATCTTTGTAAAACTGGCAGTAATGTTTTCAGGCAAGCTTGTTGCATAGCCTGATAGTGTAGCCTCGATTTGCTCAAAGGAAACATACTCCTGTTCCATCAGCCATTTAAATCCAGGTGATTGCGACATATTTAAAATAAACTCTGTTATTTCTCCAACATATGTAGGAAAATTTTCAACCAAGTCAGTGGCCTGGTCCGAAAGAATCGGGCCAATAAAGGCAATAAGTGCGGAAATAACTCCGATAAACACAATATATGGAATTAATATTGCCAATGTTCTTGGAACCTTTCCTCTTTCAAGCAGCTTCACTAATGGAGCAAAAATAAAATACAAAATCCCCGCAATGAGAATCGGAAAGAATAGCGTCGAAGCAAAGACAATGATCGGTTCAAACAAAAAGGATACCTTTGTACCAACATAAATAATTAAGAGCAGCAATAAAATCTGCAATGTCCAAAAATGAATCTTTGATTTAAACACACTTTTTCCTCCTGTTTCGTGAGAACCTTTTGTTCTAGGCAAAATGGCTAGAGCAGGCATAAGAATTAATTATGTATACGAACGTTTTTGATAAATGGTTTCAAAAATGTCTTTCTTTCTATAACAAATGTACAATATTTATCTTACGTTTACCAATAATATCCTGTTTCCTTACATATTTTCTTTTTGTAAAACGAAAAAAGCAGCTAGACTTATAATCTAACCACTTCTCCAATTACGTAAACCTAATCCTCAACTTCCAGTAGCTGTACTGGTTCTAGCTCAGGTATTTTTTGAATTTCAACTGAGCGGATGAGATGACCTTCCATATCAAGAATATGGAACTCAAAACCATTGTAATTCAGCTTATCTCCCTGTTTACTCTCAATATTTTGGGTAAGAATCCAACCGCCAAGTGTATCAATGTCTTCATCATTTATATCTAAGCCTAGCATATTATTAATCTCGGAAATAAGCACTTTTCCATCAATTACAAAATGCGAGTCACCGCGCTTCTGAATGTCCGGTACCTCATCCTGGTCAAATTCATCGCGGATATCGCCGACAATCTCTTCAATGATATCCTCTACTGTCACAAGACCGGCTGTGCCTCCGTACTCATCAACTAATATTGCCATATGCACGCGCTCTTTTTGCATTTTAATTAATAAATCATGAATCGGAATGGATTCAATTACTTGAATCACGGGACGAATATATTTTTCTATCGTTGTTGCATTTCTTCTTTCGGGTGTTAAATAATACAAATCTGTAAAAATTTCTTTTAGATTAACCATACCAATGATATGGTCTTTATCCCCGTTTACGACAGGATAACGGGTGAATTTTTCGTTTCTCATGATTTCTATGTTTTCATGAAACGTTTTTTCCACTGATGTTGTTACGATTTCTGTCCGCGGCACCATAATTTCTTTTGCGATTCGTTCATCAAATTCAAAAATACGGTTTACATATTTAAATTCTGACTGATTGATCTCACCGCTTTTGTAGCTTTCAGAAAGAATAATTCGGAGCTCCTCTTCTGAGTGGGCTAATTCATGCTCTGATGCGGGTTTCAGACCGAATAACCTAACAAGCAAATTAGCTGATCCATTTAATATCCAAATAAATGGGAACATCACCTTGTAAAATAAGATAAGCGGTCTTGCAAAGGCTAATGTAATAAATTCCGCTTTCTGAATCGCCACTGTTTTAGGAGCAAGCTCTCCAATGACAACATGTAAAAATGTAATGGCAAGAAAGGCAATCACAAAAGTTAAAAGGTGGACAAGCGACTCATTCAAATGAAAGGTTTCAAAAAGCGGATGGAGCAATCTTTCTACTGTCGGTTCTCCGAGCCAGCCCAGTCCTAATGCAGTGATGGTTATTCCTAGCTGACATGCCGATAAATAGCCATCAAGATTTGAAGTCACTTTCTTCGCAGCTATTGCAGAAGTGCTCCCCTCTGCAATAAGCTGATCAAGCCGTGAACTTCTTAATTTAACGATCGCAAATTCCGAAGCTACGAAAAATGCCGTTATTGCTATTAATATCGCAACAATTACCAGGTTAACTATATCCAAAATAAGGGACTGGCCTTCAATAGTAAACCATTAACTTTCTCGCTTGGACAGTCCCAGTCACCTCCTAGGAAATGAAATTTTCTCTGTCAGGTTATTCTTCCTCTCTTTAGAAGAAGATCATAACAAATCTTAAACTTTCAAAAAGAGCCATTCATTCTCCTGCTACATATGTTAAAGCAGCGGCACTTAACCATTTATTTATACAATGTTCTTCATCGTTAAGGATCATTTTTTACACACGAGCTTGTTACATATTATTCCTCGCTATTATTCATCCCTGTAAACATTAGGATAAAACGTAACAATTCCATTATAGCAACTATTGTCGCAGCAACATATGTCAGAGCAGCAGCGTTTAAGACCTTTCTCGCTCCACCCTCTTCGTTGTTTCGAATCATACCAGAGCTCACCATAAAATCATGTGCTCTTGATGAAGCATTGTACTCAACCGGCAGAGTAACTACCTGAAAGAGTACAGAAGCCGCGAAGAATACGATTCCAAGGAGTAACATTCCGGAAGCCTGCATCAGTATACCAGCTAGAATAAAGAAAAAGGATAGGTTTGAACCCCAGTTCGCCACTGGTACAAGAGCGTGTCTGATTCTAAGCGGGGCATAGTTCACTTGATCTTGAACAGCATGACCACATTCATGTGTGGCTACTGATATAGCCGCTATCGAATTTCCATAATAATTGTCCTGAGATAAACGTACTGTTTTACTTCTAGGGTCATAATGGTCCGTTAGTTTACCTCTTACTGCTTCAACTTTAACATGATATAATCCATTCTCGTCTAAAACCCGCCTTGCAGCTTCAGCACCGGTAATGCCCGATGATGTACCTACATTTGAATATTTATTATAAGTGTTTCTTAAATACAATTGAATCAATAATGGTACAGCCATTATGATAATAAAATAAATAAGAAATCCCATATTGGTAAAACCTCCTATAAACAAATTTTTTAAAATCTCACTGTCTAGTGAGTTTGAATTTTATTTGCATCTATTATACCCCTGTTTATTCTGGCCCTTCTTATGTTTTATTAAACAATTAAAACTGTTGCAAAAGAAACAACAACGATTGCATTAGAGCCCTGCTTTGCGGAGTAATCTGCTTTGAAACCTTTTTTTGTGAATCCTTGCTTAAGCGATCAAAAATCGGCTTCAATTCGTTAATTTCAATTTCAAGCTGCTTCATATGGGCTGCCAAAATTTCCGCCTGTTTTAAGCATTTATCCTGCTGTTGGCCCGATTGCCTTCCCGAACGCTTCAGCTCCAGACGTTCTTTAATATCCTGTAAGCTCATATTTAATTCTTTGCACATTTCAATAAAGCGAATATCATTAATCGATTGTTCAGAATATAAACGGTAGTTTGAGGAAGAAGTTGATTCCACCTGCAGCAGTCCTATTTGAGTGTAATAATCAATGGTCCGTTTCGAAACATTTGCCTTTTTTGCTATTTCACCAATTTTATACAGCGTAACCCCATCAAATCACCTCGTACTACTAGTAATACCTTCATTTTATCGTTTTAAAACTGTACAGTCAAACGTTATGGTCTGTTCATTTATTTCATATGCAAATAACTATGTATATAAAGAAATGGTAAAACCTGCTTTTAATAAGAAAGCTTGTTTTACCATGATCTATTTATATTATACTGTTTTTCGATATTTCGTTAATAACCGGTCTATTTCCTGATCCAAGCGTTCGACTATTTTCAGCGCTTCTTCTTCACTAATTTTCCGATAATGATGTTTTCCAAGAGGCTCTTCATCCATTTCATCCGCCATACGAACTATCTGCTGCAGTGACGTTTTCTTCATTGAGTTTTCTGGCAAATAGGAATCTGTATGCAATAAAACAGCTAACGCTATTTCCTTTGCATTTTGCCGATCCTCGCCAAGTCGGATGAGAAGCTTATGGGCACGCTCTGCCCCCTTAATAGCATGAATGTCATTTTTTCTATATTCCTCATAATCCCATTTTCCATTTGTATACCATTCATAATGACCTATATCATGAAGCAAGCCTGCTTTAGCTGCGATATCCGGATTTACTCCATGCTTAATGGCGAGTTGAACAGCATATTGGGCAACCCTAATCGCATGTAAAACACCAGATCGATTTAAATACTTTTGTGCAATAGGATGGATAAATATATCCATGATTCTTACTCGTCGCATGGTCATCCTCCTTTTGTTAAATATTCAGATCAATGTAACATATCCAGTCAGCATCTTCAACTAGAAAGGCAGGTTTTCTTTCAATTATAAAGCATTTTTATTATTATATGTAAAATGTTGAAGAATGGAACAATTTTTCAATTTAATGAAGAGAAAATCTAGTAAAAATAAGAGACTGTCAAAATTAAGGAATCAGCCACTTCCTTTAAGACAGTCTCAAGATTTTATTGGAATTGTAATAACAAAGATTGTGGAATTTTTATTGGAATCAACCTCAATTATTCCGCCATATTGATCAACTACATGTTTGACAATACTAAGCCCATCTCCTCTTGGAACTCCTCTTCTCTCTTCTTTTGTTGAAAATCCCGCCTTGAAAATTTCCTTTTTTAATTCATTTGGAATTTTCGGTCCTATGTTTTCAACCTTAAAAATGTACAGAGATGGAGTTGCTCTGACTTCAATGCTAATGAACCGTTCAGCCTCAGGAAGCATCATCGTTGCGTCAAATGCATTATCAATCAAGTTTGAGAGAACCTTGATGATATCAATTGATTTCATTTTGTGAAAAGGATCATCATCTACTAGCAGGTGCATATCTACCTTATCATTTTGTGCCCTTACCCACTTTGACTGTAATAAAATATAAAGAGCCGGATGGTTTACTTTTTGTGGCAATTCCATAGATTCTACTTCTTTCGTTAAAGAATTCACATATTCATATGCCCGGTCTTCCCTTTTTAGCTTTAATAAACCTTGTATAACTTGAATATGGTTAATATAATCATGTCGAATCGACCTCATTGTCTGAAGCATCGATTGATACTCCCCCTGGTAGGTTTCTTCTGCATCACCTACTTGTGAGATCGCATCGCGCCGAAGCCATAATTGAAAAGCTAGAAAAATACTAAATGTAAAAAACGTAAACAATCCGCTATATAGAAAAAATGGAAAACTGCTTTTTATCACTTTATCCACTATATTGTCTACCGTTGCAGCATTTTCTTCGATAACAAGTGATCCAATAGATTGCCCGCTATTGTTTATAATAGGGACCCCTGCCAGCACATATGTCCCATTTATGTCATCCTTTACCCTAATAGAAAAGGACTGATTTTCTGTAAATTCCCTCTTGAGTTCATTGGAAAGTTTGCAGCACTCTCCGCTAATTGATACAGAAGCGTCTACTGTAATACTATCTGCAACCACCTTTAGTTGGTGGTTTTTACCAACCTTTAAGATATAAGCATACTTTACACCGATATCCTGTTTTGCATTTCGCAAATTTTCTTCAAGCCTTTGAAGTTTGGACATAGAATCCTCGTCTTTTAAATAAGCCTCATATGTATGTACATTAAATTGATTCAGCACAGCTCTAGCTGTTGAGATTCCTTGGTTTGCAATTGTTACTTCAATCGTTTTGCGCGTACTAGCATAGGTTGCATATAAGTTTATGAAAGATAATAACGCAATAAGTAAAATTGTTACGGAGATGATGACTGCAACCTTTTTTTGTTTTATCCGATTAATATTCAGCCACCTCTAAACTGTTTACAATATATAAAGAAAAGCGCACATTAAGCCACTTTTTACCTTCATCAATGATCGCTCTACGTGAAACATAAGCAGGAAGGTTTTCATAAGCCAGCGTGATGCATCCTCCCCATTTCCTTCATAAAATATTATTGCATCAGTTGACAATTTTTGCGAATCTTTTTTTATAATAAAATAGAAAATTTACAAAGAATTTATAATTCGGCCTAGACATACTCCTTTATATCGTATACCCGTCCATTTTCTAATGAACCTGAAAGAAGCTGGATCAACACATTAGCAACAAATTTCGGTGACCGTAATAACCCTTTTTCATGGTAGTCTTTAAACTGTTCAAGTGATGAAAAGTTTTCCTTTCCTGCAGAACGTATCGTCCCTTGCATTTGTGTATCCATAATCCCAGGCGAAAAAGCAATGGCAGTTACTTTATTGTTACGCTCACTTTGTTCAACACCGATTGTGTTTGTAAACATATTTAATCCTGCCTTTGTACTGCAATAGGCGCTCCAACCTGATGTCGGCCGGTTTGCAGCACCTGAGGTAATATTAACAATGACTGCTTCACATTGAATATCTTTCATTTTTTTCATAAAAAACTCACACAACAGCATCGGCGCGAGTAAATTAAGCTGAACATTGGCAATGATATCATTCTCCTCGGCATCGCCAACAATTTTAATCGGCTCTACCATTCCTGCATTATTCACCAATGTAATCTTCGCTGCCTTAAATACATCGATTTTTGCAAACACACTTTCTATAACCGCATTTATTTGAGCAACATTAGTTAAATCACATTCGATAAATTGAAGGTCAGTTTGGTTTTCCAAAGCAGCTTCCTCAAGGGAATGAATTTTTGTCCTAGACAAATAAAATATCGTATTATCCTTTTCTAACAATTCGCTTACTATAGCTTCGCCTAACCCACGAGATGCACCCGTTACAATGTAATAATTCATTCTTTTCATCCCTTCATTAGTAAATTTCTTACCCGTTCAAGCATGATTCACTAGCCATTTTTTCATAGCTTTTATTGAAAAGCAAGAATGACAAGCGATAAAATAATGCATGGGGAGTCAAATAAATGGCTCCTATCCTCATCTATAAGAGTAAAGTAGGGATATGATGAATGAGCTTTCAAATAATCCATTTCACTATCATTTTGATAGATTAGAAGATGTTGCAGACAAAATAAGTGAAGTTTTGCAATGTCCAATTACCATTGAAGATGTTAACCATAGATTACTAGCCTATAGTACACATGACGAATCCACTGACCAAGCAAGAATTTCTACGATTATCCGGCGACGTGTTCCCGAAAAGGTGATTAATAGCTTATGGAAGGATGGGACCATCCCAAAGCTGTTAAGCACAGATGAACCGATTCGGGTTGGACAGATTGATGAGGTTGGTTTAGGGAATCGAATCGCAATTTCCATTTGGAAAAATAATGAGGTATTAGGCTTCATTTGGGCGCTGGAAATTGAAAAGCGCCTTCAGGAGAACGAACTCCATCTGTTAAAAAAGGCTGCCCAAGCTGTTAAAAATAAAATGTTGCATTTGCAAATAAGAAAAACGGAAAAAGCTGAACGGAACCAGGAGTTTTTTTGGAAGCTATTGACCGGACATATTTCAACCGAAAATGAGATTCGTGAAGGCTTTCATGAGTTAAACTTAACTCTTCCCTTTATCTTTTCCGTAGTTGTTTTTAATCTCCCACATGAGATAAACAGTGCAGCGGAAAGAAAGCTCTCCTATTTATTACAAACAACACAACAGGCTCACATCGTGCTTGATACCATTGATTACGATGAGTTAATCATATTATTATCTACAAAAAACGCTGCGCCTTTAACGGACATAAAACTGTTCACCCGCTCGCTTATTCGTCAGCTTAATGAACGTTATTCGATGAAGGATGTTATCGCTAGCATTGGCGGCATTTATTCACAGCCTGGTTTTATTGAAAAAAGCTATAAGGAAGCACAAGCTGTCCAAAGTATCAAAAAAAGATTTCCGGCCGAAACAAACGAATTATCCTGTTTTTCGGAACTAGGGATCTATCAGTATTTAGATCTCTTATTCGAACAACGTAAACAACAAGGATACACAAACTACTCCTTACAAAAATTAAAGGACTATGATAAGCAGCACAAAACCAATTTGGTCCAAACACTAGAGGTCTTTTTAGACCATGACAGCCAAGTCCATGAAGTATCCAAAGCGTTAAATATCCATGTGAATACGTTATCGTACCGGTTAAAAAGAATTGCTGAAATTGCAGAATTAAACTTGAAAAACCCGAATCAAAAAATGACCATCTACCTCGATTTAAAGCTCGATCGCATGTCTTTGTAAAATTTCACAAAGACAAGAAACATTTTTCTCTTTTTTAAACAAAGATGTTTAGAAGCATTTTCTTTATACTTTTTTATAAGAAATATAGCTTCTAGGGAGATGGGTTTTTATGATTATCGGGATTCCAAAAGAAATAAAAAATAATGAAAACCGTGTTGCACTAACACCAGGCGGAGTAACTCAATTGGTTGCTTGCGGTCATCGTGTATTAGTAGAAAAAAACGCCGGGATAGGGAGCGGCTTTGAAAATGAAGCCTATTCATTAGCAGGCGCTGAAATCATTGAAAAAGCTGAAAGAGTTTGGGAAGAAGCAGAAATGATTATGAAGGTGAAGGAGCCGCTTCCATCAGAATATAGTTATTTCCGTAAAGGTCTTATTTTATTTACGTATTTACATTTAGCAGCTGAGCCTGCTTTAGCTGAACATTTAAAGATTAAAGGGGTAACAGCGATTGCCTATGAGACAGTGACAGTGAATAAGACATTGCCATTGTTAACACCAATGAGTGAAGTGGCGGGCCGAATGGCAGCGCAAATCGGAGCGCAATTCCTTGAAAAGCCAAAGGGCGGTAAAGGCATTCTGCTTGCAGGTGTTCCAGGCGTTAACAGAGGAAAAGTTACGATCATCGGCGGTGGTGTTGTTGGAACAAATGCAGCAAAAATGGCCATTGGGTTAGGTGCTGATGTAACAATTATCGACTTAAGTGCGGAGCGTCTGCGTCAACTAGATGATATTTTCGGAACGCAAATCAAGACATTAATATCTAATCCGGTTAACATTGCAACTGCTGTAGCAGAAGCTGATTTACTCATTTGCGCTGTATTAATTCCAGGTGCAAAGGCGCCAACCTTAGTTACCGAAGAAATGGTAAAAGCCATGAATCCAGGCTCTGTTATCGTTGACGTGGCCATCGATCAAGGCGGAATTGTGGAAACAGTTGACCATATTACAACACATGACCAGCCTACCTATGAAAAGCACGGGGTTCTCCACTATGCTGTTGCCAACATGCCAGGGGCTGTTCCACGTACATCAACCATTGCCCTTACGAATGTAACGGTGCCATATGCTTTGCAAATTGCCAACAAAGGTGTTTATCGAGCAATCAGTGACAATGACGCTCTTAAAGCCGGCGTTAATGTACTCGCTGGCGAAGTAACCTATGAAGCTGTTGCCCGTGATCTTGGCTATCCTTACAAAACAGTTGAAGAAGTATTAGCGAAGGAACAATTAATGTATTAGGATAAAAGGAGACAGCTTGTATGAGCATGTCTCCTTATTTGTATATGACGAAAAAACTAATGGAGGTTTTATCAATGTTTAGTCAACTTTCTAAAGACGCAAAGGAAATGATGAAGGAAGAAATTAAAAGCTTTTTTTACAATGAAAGAGATGAAGAAATTGGAGAAATTGCTGCAGATTCTTTCCTGGATTTTTGCATGGAAAAGCTTGGTCCTTACTTTTATAACGAGGGTGTACAGGATGCCATTAAAATCATCAACGAACGAAATATGAATGCCGAGGAAGACCTCTATTCGCTTAAGCGCCCTGTTTCTCGGTAACGGCTTGCTCTGCTTTATTATTGCATAATTATGTCATCCTTCACAAATAATAAAAGAAAAAAGAAGGGTGATGTAAATGCAGCATATAAAAGCACTGATTATTAAAGCGGTCGCGACTTTCGTTCTCCTTTTTGTCATTTTAGGAATTGGCTTCGATGTTTCCTTTGGCAATATTCTAGCGATTACATTTTTATTAGGGATTATCTCATATATTCTTGGTGATCTCCTTTTGCTTCCAAGAACAAGCAATACAACAGCAGTTATTTCAGATTTTGCTTTAGCACTGCTCTTAACATGGTTTTACCTCGCAAATATAACCTACAATGATACGAATGCCTTTATCGCATCACTAATAATAGCAGTCGGTGTCTCCTTGTTTGAAGCCTTCTTCCATCGCTATATGAAAGCAAACGTATTGAATAACGTTGAGACGAATGAAAAGCTGAACAATGTAAGGTTTCAAACTGAAGCTTCTGAGGAGCTAACACCAGAACGACGGGAATTGGATAAAGAGGATCGTTGAGAAAATTGAATATTGAATAAAAAAGCGTCTAGATGGCGCTTTTTTGTTTAGATTATGGGATTACACTGGGGAATATATGGTGATTTGCTGGTATTTTGGGAAGGTACTGGATAACTTGCTGATATACAGGAAAGGCGCTGAAATATCGGCACAAACCGCTGATATTTTATTTGTAAACGCTGATAAATGGAGAAATACCGCTGATTTCCTCTAAAGGCGCTGATAAATCAGAAAAACGTCCCTACTTCTTGCAGGAACGCACAAACTAAATTTTCACTTTTCAGCTGAGATCATTAAAAACATCGGTCTCCGGAGTTCATCTTTCATATCAGGGTACTTCTTTAACATTTCATCAGAAGGAGTTGGTTCCTTGACTGCATTGATACGAAAACCGGCATTAATTAAGGTATTTACATAGGTTGACATGCCATTCGCCTGCACCTTCAAGTCCCTTTACTGAACGTGGCATTTTTTCATATTTAGCAAAGAAAGTTACATCATCATACTTGTTTTGCTTCATCCTCTATCATCTCCTATTAGTAAGATTGCCACCTAAAACGAAACCAACAGCTATTTTAGGAGCTTATTCCTCTTCTACAGAACCACTTAAAACTCCTTAACATATACTGCATTTCCCGTAATCTCGATATCATAATTGTCATTGTTTTTTAAGACCTGTACCATAACCCGGCCGTCCTTTCCGATTTCATGACCTTGTTCAACTACAAGATTTAGAGATTTTTCAAAATCGGAGTTTATGTATGTTGCATAATATGCTCCCATTACCCCTGAAGCAGTTCCCGTAACTGCATCCTCGATCGTCCCGGAGTAAGGTGATGAAAAGTGCCTAGCATGCATATCTGCGTTAGGGTCATAGGTTTCTAAACAAAACGGATGAATAGATGCATTTGGCATTTCTTTTAAAATAGTTGGAAATAGCTTATTATTTGGTTTCATTTTTTTAAAGGAATCAAGTGTGTTTATTGGAATTAATAGGGTCCAAGTACCTGTACTACCATAAAGAATAGGGAATTCACCAGCAAGATCCTCTATTGTTAACCCGATTGAGTTAGCTAAATCTTCCTTTGAACCGTTAAATTCTTTAAATTGTGGTGAAGCTTGTTTCATCGTGATGGATGTTTTAGGAGTTGACCTAATCTTTATTGGTAAAACACCTGCTTTTGTTTCAATGGTAAAATCTGTTTTATCACCTAATAATCCGTTCATTTTTAACGCAAACACAGTTGCCATTGTTGCGTGCCCGCATAAATTCATTTCATGCCCTGGGGTAAAATAGCGAATTCCAAAGTCAGCGATAGCAGATTTAACCGGAAAAGAAGTTTCATTGAAACCTACTTTTAAAGCAATCTCTTGCATTTCCTCATCGGTAAGATCCTCTCCTTTGAAAACAACACCTGCTGGATTCCCTTTATTTGGTTGATTACTAAATGCATCATAATGATAAACCTTAACTGCTTTCACAAATAATTCCCCCCATTATTTAAGTTCAGTTCCTATTATGATTTTACCATTTATTACTAGGAACTTGTTCAGCCATCTTAATTTGGGATGGTATAAAAGGAAAAAGACCTTGAAAAGCTCAAAGCCTTAAAAGTCCTCAAATGATCGTATTTTGACACGTGAAGGTTTTTCTCTAATCAAAACTATATCTCTCCTCCTTCCAAGGATTCCCCTTCATATGATACCCGTTCCGCTCCCAAAAGCCTGGATGATTTTGTTCGGTAAACTGAATCCCGCGGAGCCATTTCACACTTTTCCAAAAGTAGAGATGCGGGAATACGCCTCGCAGCGGAAATCCATGCTCTGGTGTTAGCGGTTCATTATTAAACGAATGGGCGAGCAGACTGGTTTCTTTTAAGAAATCTTCAATGGACAGATTGGTTGTCCAACCTTCTTCAGCATGTAAAATGACATAATGGGCATTTTCCTTAATGTTTATGTCCTTTACGATGTCCTGTGTACGAACTCCTTTCCAGCTGGCATCAAGCTTTGACCAGCCTGTTACACAGTGAATATCATTAGAAAGGTCGACCTGCGGAAATAATGTCATGATATCATCAAGAGTATAAAGCTTCGGATTTTCTACTAAACCATAGATTTGCAAATTCCATTTCGAGATATCTTCATAATAGGGGACATTCCCGGCATGCAGTACCGGCAGCTTGGTGGTTACATTTTGATTCGGCGGTACTCGGTCTGATGAATGTGTTTTTCGCTTTTTCCCAAAATACATTTTTACTTATACCCTCCTCTTTAGTTAACCATAACCAAAAATAAGTTGACACACTAATTATCCTCGATTATTCTTTCTTTAAGAGATCTTAACATGTAAGGGGGATCACGATGAAAAGAAAATTAACTACATATGATATAACATTGGTTGGAATGTTTGCTGCTTTAATGGCTGTTGGTGCTAATATTACATCCTGGGCGCCATTTCTTCAAATTGCAAATGTTCCTTTATCGATGCAGCCGTTTTTCTGTATTTTGGCAGGTCTCCTATTAGGGAGCAGGCTGGGCGCATTATCAATGACGATTTATGCGTTAATAGGGATTGCAGGCGCCCCTGTTTTTGCTCAATTCAGCGGCGGGATCGGCGTTATTTTTGGCAGTACTGGCGGATTTATTCTTTCCTATATTATTAGTGCATATGCTGTTGGCAAAGTCATTGAGCTAAGCAAGGAGAAAAAGCAGGCAACATTTTTTACGGCATCCTTTGTGGGAATTGCCCTTATTTATGTAATAGGTACAACCTATATGTGGCTTGCTTTAAATGTTTGGATGAACGCACCAATGTCTTATGGAGCTGCTTGGGGAGTTATGGCATGGTTTATTGTCAAGGACGCATCACTTACCATTTTAGGCGCACTTATTGCCCCGAGAATTTATTTTGCTGTGACGAAGGCAGCACAAAGGCGAATCGCTGCATAAAAAAAGCGCAAGGCGCCTGCCTATCGGCGACAAGCATAAGGCAACAGGAATAGAAGGTGTTCTTTACCTTCAATTCCTGTTTGACTTATGACCTCGAGCCGATGGCGCCTGGAGCTAGATTCAGAAACGCAAGCTATGGTTAAGAAAATATATAAATTCTGATAGTATAACAATAAGAAGACAGCCAAGGCTGTCTTCACTATTTTATACTACTCTTATAATCCTCTAAATATTGCTGTTCTTCCTCAGGAGACAAAACTCCTGTCGCCTTTCCAATCGTTCCACCTTGCAAATTCCAAATCGCATTATGGTCCTTATCTGCCTGAGTGAAGTCGCCCTCAGCCCAGCGATTTAGAATGTCTAAATAGAGATCCTCATTTTTAAAGCTTCCATTCTCAACAATAGTTAGTAAAAATCCAATTCGTTCCTCAGTCATTTCATAATGAATCCATTTTTCTTCAGCTTCAACCTTTTGATGGGACATGCCATGCATATAATTAAGGAGCTCATCCTCTGTTAAGCTTGAATTTCCATGATCAAAAGGGTTTTCTGTTACCGCTTCCACATTTACTTGTTCAGAAGTTGACGGAGCTGAAGCCGCATGATCCTTTGTTGATGAGGCTTGTGTAGAAGATGAGACAGCTTTTTGATCAATCATATCTACTAAAATAATGCCTAATCCCCCTAAACAAATAGCGAAGACAATCATACATGTCACAATAAGCCTATGTTCCTTTATCCAGCTCATGAAATTCCTCCTAAAAATTAGGATATCTTCATGATACAACGTTAAAAACAAAGTAGACAAGAGAAAGAATTGTCGAAATTTCCCACAATCGTACTTTTTTACTATTTTTCCATTTTAAAGGTATAATTGATACTAGTTTTGACCATAAAAATAGTAGAGTACATGAAGAGGGTGTGAATGTAATGAAAACAATCGTGGTTAAAAAATATTTTTTAAATATAAATGAAAGAGAACAGCTTGAAAAAGAAATGCTAGAAAAACATCCTGAGCTAGCAGAAACAATACTAGAATGGGATGACGAGGAGTTACTGGAGAGAATTAAACATATTAGATAAAATGAAAAAGCTGATGCTGTTTAAAAAAAGGTTAACCCTTTTGCGACAGCATCAGCCTTTTTTGTTTTTTATAGAATAAGTGCTGCAATCCAGCCAAAGATAATCAACGGGATATTATAGTGAATAAATGTCGGAACACATGTATCCCATATGTGATTATGGTTCCCATCAGCAGATAAGCCTGAGGTTGGCCCAAGCGTACTATCAGACGCAGGGGAGCCTGCATCACCTAAAGCACCTGCTGTCCCAACAATAGCAATTGTTGCCATAGGGCTAAAGCCCAGCTCCAAACATAATGGAACAAAGATGGTCGTAATGATCGTAATCGTTGAAAAAGAAGAACCAATTCCCATTGTGACAAGTAAACCGACGATAAGCATTAATAACGCACCAATTGCCTGACTGCCATTAATAATCGTTACGGAGTCTTCTACTAGCTGTTCAACATGACCTGTTTCATTTAAAACACTAGCAAAGCCGGAAGCAGTCATCATGACAAATCCAATAAATGCCATCATCTTTATTCCATTTGTCACAACAACATCCGCCTCTTTACGTTTAAGAGTACCCCCGATATACAAAACAATTAAACCGGCTAAGGCGCCAAAAATCATTCCGTCAACTTCAAGCTTTTGGGAAAGAAAAAGCTGAACAGAAAGAGAGGCAATGATTGAAACAACTGCAACAATGAGAGATTTTTTCGTATATGGTTGAGTGATTTCTTGGCCTGATCGTTCACGAGTTTCATACAATCTTTTTTTACGATAAGAGAAGAATACCGCTACCAAAAGTCCAACAACCATTCCAATCGCAGGAATAGCCATAGCCGTTGGAATATCTGCCAAAGATACAGTTAAGCCGCTTTCCTCCATGTTTTGCTGCATAATTCCATGGAAGATCGCGCCAAATCCAACTGGTAAAAACATATAAGGTGTAATTAATCCAAATGTTAAGACAGATGCAATTAATCTACGATCCAATTGGAGCTCATTAAACACCTTTAATAACGGTGGGATAAGGACTGGAATAAAGGCAATATGGACAGGGATCACATTTTGTGAAAGGATCGCCATGATTAAAATCATGAAAACGATAAGTACCTTAGAAAGAGTTTTTCGGTTTGTCTCCCCTTCACGACCGACAAGCTTGATCGCACTTGCAACCATCGCATCTGGCAGCCCTGTTTTTGAAATCGCAACAGCAAATGCTCCTAATAAGGCATAGCTAAGAGCAACCGTTGCATTCGCGCCTAAACCACTAGTAAAGGTTTCGATCGTTGTAGCCACGTCCAACCCGCCTGTTAACCCGCCAACAAAGGAGCCAACAATAAGGGCGAACACCACATTTATTCTTAATAAGCTCAATATGAGCATCACAATGACAGCTATTACAACAGCATTCACCAATAAAACCTCCAAAAATCCTTTAGTTTACTAATATGGTAGAGAAATAAAAACAACAGAACTAAATTTATCACAACCTTTTTTATCGTGTCAACTAAGAAATTTATCTAATTAGCAGACTAAAGTAAAAGAGAGACATTTTCTAAGCTTTTAGAAGTATAATGAAAAATTTTAGTGTGGAGATTTTTTTCGAAAAAGCTTACCTTTTCTTGCAAACTTTTCATTTATTCTAGCAACTTTACGATTCTTTCAAGCAATTATTATAGATTCAAAAAAATCGGCCATTACGGCCGATTTTTTACTCTCCTGTTTCAAAGCGTTCAACAAACGCTGCTAACGTTCTTGCCATTACACCAGTTGCTCCTGAAGGGCCAAGGTCAGTTTCCTTTGATGTGGTAGCTGTTCCGGCGATATCCAGGTGCACCCATGGCGTATTTTCCGCGAACTCGCCTAAGAAAGTTCCGGCCATTATTGCATGTCCTTCTCGGCCTGGTGAATTATTTAGGTCAGCCATCTTGCTGTTACGAACACGTTTTTTATCTTTTTCTGTAATCGGCAGGCGCCAAATTGGCTCTACACATTCATGAGAGGCTTGCAAAACTTGTTCAAATAATTGTTCATTATTTGTCATAGCGCCAGTTGTATCGTTTCCTAATGCAATGATGACACCGCCGGTTAAGGTTGAAACATCCACTAAATAATTGGCACCATGGTGCTTAGCATACGTTATTCCGTCAGCAAGGGCTAATCTGCCTTCTGCATCCGTATTTAATACCTCAATCGTTTTTCCACTTAAAGATACAATAACATCGTCCGGCTTAAATGCTTTGCCGCTAATCATATTATCTGTTGAAGGAATAACAGCTACAACATTTTGTTCAGGTCTGATCTCACCTATGATCTCCATTGCCCCCAACACAGCAGCAGCACCGCCCATATCTGTTTTCATCCCGACGATGCCAGCTTTCGGCTTAATCGAATAGCCGCCCGTATCATAGGTAATCCCTTTACCAACTAAGCCGATAACATCTGTCCAGTCGTCTTTTCCTTGATATTTCAGAACAATCATCTTTGGCGGTTCTTCAGACCCTTGGTTGACAGCCAGCAGAGCCCCCATGCCAAGTCTTTCCATTTCTTCCTTCTCAAGCACTTCATACTCAAATTGATATTTGTTTGCTAACTCTATTGCATAGTTTGCTAATTCCGTTGCTGTTAAAAGATTAGGCGGCATGTTTGTTAACGTTCTTGCACTGTTAGTTCCATTTCCGAAAGCATAGCCGACTTCTAATGCTGTTTTTATTTCGTCCAGCTCTTCCCCATCAATCACAACATTGATCGTTTCTATATTTTTCTCAGGCTCATTGGATTTTTGCTTATAATCGACAATTTTATAAGTAGATAACGCAAATGCTTCTGCCAGTGTATAGGCAGCTTCACTGCGGTCAAAATCTTCTGTTACAAATGTGTCTAAAGCAATGGTGACATCTTGTAATTTTGCTTGTTGAACAGTCTTGAACAGTTTTCCAAACACTTCTCTTCCATCAGCAAATGTCAATTCCTTTCCTAATCCAACAAAAAAGATGCGTTTGATTCCCAGTCTTCCGAGGGTATGTAATTTAGTAATCGATTTCTGCTTTGTGGACAGATCTCCTTCTTTCATCAATTCAGTGATTTGCCCATCTAGTAGCTGATCCAGTTCAGCAGCAAGTCCTGATAATTTCCTGTTTTGCTGAAACATACCAATGATAAGTGTTTCATTCATTTTATTAAGTTCTAATTTATTATGTACCTTAAACAAATGCGGCACCTCCGAATTCATGATAAATACGATCGAACATTTTTAAGATGTGCTATAATGAAGGAAATCTTTTGCAGAACGATCGATTGATGATACTCTACTAGTATACAAAACGTAGCAGTCAGACTCTATGTAAGCATATCAAAAACAAACGTGAAAATTAATCATGGCGGTTTTCTGTACATCTATGAAAGGGGTATACACTTGGATTTACTTTATAATTTTCCTTTACTTTCCTCATTAGCAGCAATATTTTTTGCCCAATTTATCAAAGTGCCTATTCAATTCATCGCTACACGACAATTGGATTGGTCCCTCCTAACAAGTACAGGCGGGATGCCCAGCTCACATTCAGCAGCGGTTACAGCTTTATCTACCGGGGTTGCACTTGATCATGGACTTGACTCCTCCATTTTTGCCGTTTCAGCAGTGTTTGCCATTATTACCATGTTTGATGCAACAGGCGTGAGAAGACATGCTGGAGAACAGGCAACGGTTTTAAACCAGCTTGTGCTTGATTTTAATCGTTTTGTTGAGGAAGCAAAGGTTTGGCCTAAAAAAGCGGAGCAGGATAAACAAAAAAAATTAAAAGAGCTGCTAGGCCATCAGCCAATTGAAGTGTTCTTCGGCGGATTAACTGGAATACTTCTCACTCTATTTTTATACTTTGTTGTAGGAGGATTACAATGAGACTTATTTCGATTTGTCCAAGCAATACAGAGCTTGTCGCTTATCTCGGATTAACCGATCACCTTGTTGCACTGGATGATTATTCCGATTGGCCGCAGGAGATTTCCCACCTGCCGCGGCTAGGGCCTGACCTCTCCATTAATATCGATTTATTAGAGACATATAAGCCTGACTTAGTGCTTGCCTCATTAAGTGTCCCTGGAATGGAGAAAAATGTGGATGAATTAATAAACCGAAACATTCCTCATATTGTGTTTCATCCCCAATCCTTCCAAGATATTGCCGAAAACCTAAAAACACTCGGAAACTTGATGGGAAAAGAAAAAGAAACCTCACATGCTATTAAAGACTATCAACACACTCTTGATACATATCGGCAAATCGCTGCAACTATTGAAAAGCCTAAAACTGTTTATTTCGAATGGTGGCCAAATCCTATCTTTACTCCCGGGAAAATCAACTGGCTTACTGAGCTTAGCCAATTAGCCGGGGCAAAGAACATTTTTGATGATGTTGAGCTTGCAAGTGTGAAAACAACCTGGGAAGATGTATACAATCGAAATCCCGAGCATATTTGCTTATCATGGGTAGGTGTAAAGCAATCAAGAATGAAGCGGGAGCATGTACTAAAAAGGGAGCATGCTGCAAACCTTGAGGCTGTGAAAAATGACCACATCCATTTACTAGAAGAATCACTTTTTTGCAGACCTTCACCACGTTTGATAGAGGGATTAAAACAGCTTGCCCATCTTTTACATCCCGCTTTGTTTCCAAAGCCAACTGAAACAAAGAGCTAGAGGAATGCTGCTAGCTCTTTGTTTTATTCTTTAAATATTTTTGTCTAAAAACTTGCATCGACTCATCATTATTCAAACGCTCCAACTGTTCTTCCGTTAATGTTCCATCGCCCATTTTGATGACATATACATCTAATTGTTTCTTTCCCCAATTATTATATACATCTTCTACTGTCTCATAATAAAGGTCTAATCGATTGCCCTTTATGGCCCCGCCAATATCAGCGACAACACCGTATCCATACTCCGGAATAAATAAGATTGTTCCTATAGGAAACACATTGATATCTGCTGCAACAGTTGAGTATAAATCACGTTTAACCTTTACTCCTGAATACGTAATCCCATAGCTAGGATGATCGGTTTTTTTTCCAGTCGACTCAACACCGGCTGTGTACCCTGTTGCAACAACCTTCTTTGCAGGATACTTAGACCAATCAAATGCATCCTCTAGTGAAACATTGCGATTACTTGCCTCAACACTTGAGGATATTTGTGTTCCAACAGTTGGTTCACTTTTCATTGATTTAAATGTTAAGCCTAAAAATCGAAATGTATTGTCATTATCTTCATTGTCTTGATCCGAGCTTTCACTTGAATTTGAATAATCATGAGTATACCAATGCACAACATCCTCTGCTTCAACACCTGAAATCGCTTCATATGTTGTCGTTAATGCTCCTAAAAATAATAGGCTCATTAACATCCTTTTTCCAATTCTCTTTATACTTATCATATATTTCCTATTCACTCCTCTCACAAATCTAATCGTTCCCAGATTGATGAGAGAATATTCATAAATAAGAAAATTGATCGTTTGCACATATTCTTGAAATGGTTCTCAAATCTTGACGTTGTTTCCCACTGCAAATGGATCCCTTTAAGCGACGGTTTGGGTGCTCTTTTAGCTCCCTTTAACTTGCATTTCCCGAAGGAGTATCAGCAGTAAATAAAAAAGCGCAAGGCGCCTGCCTATCGGCGACAAGCATAAGGCGAACAGGAATAGAAGGTGTACTTTACCTTCAATTCCTGTTTGACTTATGACCTCGAGCCGATGGCGCCTGGAGCTAGATTCAGAAACGCAAGCTATGTTAAGAAAATATATAAATTCTGATATTAAAACAAAAGCGCAAGCGCCTTGATCAGCCCCGACAAGCATAAGCCAAATTGGAATAGAAGGCGTTTTTTGCCTTCAATTCCAATTTGGCTTATGACCTCGAGGGGCTAGGCGCTGGAGCTGGATGTCAAAGCGCTTATCCACAGTTCAAGAATTTTATAATTTCCTGGTAAACGATAAAAAAACCTGCCATTGTTATTGATGACAAGTTTTATCATGAATCTATCCAGTATTATATAGAAGTTTAAGCAAAGCGCTTACTCTTTTCTCATACCTAAAACATTTGATAGCCCCTTTTACGAAGCATTTTAATCACGATACCAGAAAGAATGGCTCCGGCAAGGCCGCAAGCTAAAATAAGGATATCGGCAAGTGCTAATGAAACAATTTTATTGCCTAAGGCAGAAAATGATTCACCAGGACTTACAAAATATTCAATCAACCTCACATTATCTATAATAAAGATACAAACAATTGGATACACAATCGCCATGATCCATGACATCCGTAATAGCATATTTAGTAAAAATCCGATTCCAAAAAATAAGACTAAAAATAATAGCATTGAAATTAATAAAACAGGTAAGCTTAACATGCCTATCACCTCCATTACACCTATTTAAGTGTACTAAAATGAAAGATAGACAGTCAATCCTAAGTCAGTGAACGTTTTATGACTTCTTACCTGTTCCATCGCAGCTTTTGCATGTTTCGGAGCCGCCTAGTAATAACTGAAAATAGCCGTTCCCAGAGCAATAAGGACATTCTTGTGTCTTAACTTCTGTTGTAGTATTCATAAATGTCTCCCCTTTAAAATTGTAATAGATCTTGATAATATACCAAGTATTCTGACAATTTTAAAGGAAGATAATCTGACATATTTTTTGATGTAAGCGAATACATATTGTATTCTCTTTTGAATACTCTGTTTTTCGTAGAATTAAGAAAATTACAAAAATAGTCTATACGCTGTATAGCCAAAATGGTCTCCAGGATTGTGATGATCATATTTTTTCAACTCAGTATCAAAGGAAGAGTTAGCAAAGTTCACAAGCAATAAAGAGGCATCAGGATTATGAATAAGCTGCTGAGGATGAATAAAAGCAGCCTCCTCCAGCTCTTTTTCTTGAACAATAATAGAGGTGGTTTCAGCTTGGAGCTTAAAGATGATCATATTGTCACTTATCACATCTTTAATGACACCGGATCGTATTCCAATAACACTTTCAACTTTTGCGATAATTCCTGTTTCTTCACGAATTTCTCTCACAACCGCTTGATCAATTGTTTCTGCTTGTTCAACAAAACCAGCTGGCAATGACCATTTCCCCTTTAACCCGCCATATTTTTTCTTGACAACCAGCCATTCACCTTTTTCATTCTGAACAATACCTGCTACAGCCAGCCAGACATTTCCCCGTTTTGACTTCAACATCGTTTCTAACCCCTTTTACCAAATTGATCATAAAAAAAGCGCAAGGCGCCTGCCTATCGGCGACAAGCATAAGGCGAACAGGAATAGAAGGTGTACTTTACCTTCAATTCCTGTTTGACTTATGACCTCGAGCCGATGGCGCCTGGAGCTAGATTCAGAAACGCAAGCTATGTTAAGAAAATATATAAATTCTGATATCATTAGAAATACTTGGCTTGTCGCCAAGTCCTCATGGCGAAAGCCTTAGTATTTCTTATACTATCATCCATAAAATTTTATACTTTCAGATAGTATAAAAGAGGCTGTCTCCAAAAACAGCCTCTTTTACAAAAAATATGATGAAATTAAAGAATGTTAAACTTACCTTTTTTCAATACTAATGAAGGTCCGCCAA
Organism: uncultured Metabacillus sp.; assembly: GCF_947503125.1. GTDB lineage: Bacteria > Bacillota > Bacilli > Bacillales > Bacillaceae > Metabacillus. The sequence goes on along the minus strand of NZ_CANNCR010000003.1, from coordinate 59,616 downwards.
CCATATATAATGCACGGTTATCGATCATTTTTTTCATGAAGGATGCTTTTGTACCGACTAACTTTTTACCGAATACAACACCAACTGCATCGTCTTCACCTAAAGATGCTACAGATCCTTTAATATCTGGTGAAAACTTCTCCATTTCACCACGCTCGCGAATCGCAACTGCAAGGTTTTTAGCACATGTTTCACCTTGCTGCATCGCAATTTGCGCTGTTGGCGGGTAAGGACGATTGATTTCTTCATTGATGATTAATGAGCAATCTCCGATAATGAACACTTCTTCATGTCCTGGAGCACGTAAGAAATCATCAACTTTTACACGGCCTCGCATGTTTTCAAAACCTGCTTCTTCCACAACGCTGTTACCGCGAACACCTGCAGCCCAAACTACAGTGCCAGCCTTGATTGTTTCCATTTTGTCATCTTTTGCAACAATGATGCCGTCTTCGATACATTCTTTAATCGCTGTACCGATTTTAAATTCAACGCCTTTTTTCTGTAAATGGTTTACAGCGTACTCAACTAACTCAGGATCGAAACCTGGTAATGCAGTTGGTGCTGCTTCAACACAGATAATGCGTACCTTTTTAAAGTCAATATCATACTCTTTGCAAAGCTCAGGAATTCTGTTTCCTAACTCACCTAAGAATTCAATTCCGGTAAAGCCTGCTCCACCTACAACAATTGTTAAACGCTCGTCTTTTTTCTCAGCTTCCATGTTATAAGTAGCAAATTGATATTCAATATGCTCACGTAACTGACGAGCAGAATCGATGCTTGTAATCCCAAATGCATATTCCTTTAAGCCTTTGATACCGAATGTTTCCGGATGCGCACCTAAAGAAATAACTAAATAATCATACTCAACTTCGCCATTTTCAAGGACAACTTTCTTTGCTTCTTTATCAATTGACACAACAGTGTCCTTTACAAATTTCACACGGCTGTTATCAATAATATCCTTAATTTGATAACGAGCACGATCATGGTGTAAAGTACCAGCTGATGCTTCATGCAACCATGTCGTTTCATAGTGATAATCATTTTTATTTACTAATGTAATGTCTGCTTCGTTTACACCAATTTGCTTTTGTAAACGTGTAACTGTAATTAATCCACCATAACCTGCACCTAAAATGACAACTCTTGGCTTTCTCACCGAATACAACCACCTTTTTTAATAATTGTTAAAATAAAACGAATAATGTCTCTTACTATCATCCACTGAAGGACTACATTTTATTTTAGGATAAGAGATAAAAGTTTGTGAAATCATTCACTTACCTTCACATAAAGAAGGAAAAAGCTTATCAAAAATAGAAATAGATATAATTATGCCTATATTCCATATTACTATTTAAAATTATTTTTTCAAGTAATTTTTTCTTACAAAGGAGTACATATTTTCTAAAAATAATCTATAATCTTATATTGTTTTTTACACCCGCTTTTTAAAACGCTTACATATAACATTAAATTCAAATGAATCTCACGAATAATGTCATATGATAGTTGGGACAATGAAGCAAAAGTAAATGAAATCCTTTATCGACCTATGGTAAGATTTTTACATAAGTTCCTTATACCTTTAAAGAGGAGGATGGCAAATGCAAGAAGATACGAAAGTATATGATATTACCATCATTGGCGGAGGGCCAGTCGGTTTGTTTACTGCCTTTTACGGCGGAATGAGACAAGCAAGCGTTAAAATTATCGAAAGTCTTCCGCAATTAGGTGGTCAGCTTTCTGCGTTATACCCTGAAAAATACATATACGATGTCGCAGGCTTCCCAAAAGTAAGAGCACAGGAGCTTGTTGACAATTTAAAAGAACAAATGGGTATGTTTTCCCAATCAGTTGTACTGGAGCAAGCGGTAGAACATGTGGAAAAACAGGCTGATGGCGTCTTTAAGCTAACAACAAACGCTGAAATTCATTACACGAAAACAATTATTATTACTGCCGGTAACGGAGCGTTTCAACCTCGTAAGCTAGAGTTAGCTGAAGCCGTAAAGTACGAAAACAAAAACCTCCATTATTTTGTCGATGATTTAAACAAGTTTGCTGGCAAACGTGTCGCCCTTTGTGGGGGAGGCGATTCTGCTGTGGACTGGGCGCTTATGCTTGAACCAATTGCCAAAAGCGTCAGCCTTATTCACAGACGTGATAAATTCAGAGCACATGAACATAGTGTCGAATTATTAAAAAAATCAAAGGTAAATATCCTAACACCATTTGTTCCTACGGAATTAGTCGGTGAGGAAAACATTGAGAAAATTTTATTAGAGGAAGTGAAAGGAGACCGTAAAGAAGCACTTGAAATAGATGATTTAATTATCAACTATGGCTTTGTTTCCTCCCTTGGACCAATTAAGAATTGGGGCTTAGAAATTGAGAAAAATTCAATTAAAGTAAACTCCAAAATGGAAACAAATATTGAAGGAATTTATGCTGCTGGAGACATCTGCACGTATGATGGGAAAGTGAAGCTGATTGCTAGCGGATTTGGTGAAGCCCCAACCGCTGTTAACAACGCAAAAGCCTTCATCGATCCAAAGGCAAGAGTTCAGCCATTGCACAGTACTAGTTTGTTTAATTAATTTGGCAGTCACATAAGGGTCTGCCCCCTCCCACAACTATCTGTATATAGGAGTTTTGTGCTAGAGGGGATCAGATCCTATTTATTTTTTCACTCTTGTAAAACTTCAATTGAGGAGATATGGGTCGGATTAATCGTAATTTTTTTAGCTCGATCCAAATAAATAAAGCCATTAAACAATTCCCTTCCCTCAGGCCGGTCATTGTAAAGAGTTTTTTTAAAGTCATTTACTGAATAATTTTCTTCTACTATCACATACTCTTTTCCACTATTCATAATAACTTTAATTTTCATGTCTCCACTCTCCTAACTATTATCTTAGTTAGTTATTCGATAGAAGAAATGAAAAATCCTACTTTGTTTTAATAAATTCATATGCACGTTACTAGTGAGATTGTTGCTATCTTGATTCGGTGATTAATGCTGAAAAAAACAGACCCCCTCAGACTGTAAAAAACAACAATCTAAAGCGATCTGTTTATATAAAACTTAGCACTCTTCAGGCGTACCAGTATTTGTAGCGGTACGGAATGAAGAACCGCAGCCGCATGATGCGATAGCGTTAGGGTTGTCGATCGTAAAACCGCCGCCCATCATCGATTGCTTATAATCAATCGTCGTTCCGTTTAATATTGGCGCATCTTCTTTTTTCACGAGAATGGTTAGTCCATGTTGTTCCAAAACTTGGTCTTCATCTGTCATTTCGTGTTCAAACCCCATACCGTAGGATAGACCGCTACAGCCTCCACCCTTTACAGCTACACGAAGATATGCATTTTCTTCTTCATGCTCTTTCATCATATCTTTTATTTGAAAAGCAGCAGCTTCTGTAATTTTCACTACATCTGTCATTTTACAACCTCCTTAATCAGTTATGAAAGGATTCTATCTTTAGTATACAGCTTCATTGTCACTCACTCAAATAATAGGTTCCATTACAAATAACCTCAGCTGGACCTGTCATCAGTACTGTTCCTTCACGGGTCCAATTAATTTTTAAGTCTCCGCCTGCTAAATGGACTGTTGTTTCTTCACCTTGAATTGTTAGATCGTTTAATACGGAAGCAACAACAGCAGCACAAGCGCCTGTACCACAAGCTTGTGTGACACCAGATCCGCGCTCCCACACTCTAAAATGCAGCTCATTTTTTGATACCACTTCTACAAATTCAACGTTAACACCTTCTGGAAAACGTTCATCCTTCTCAACAATCGGCCCCAATGTTGTAACAGGTGCTTTACGGATATCATCCACATAAAAAATCAAATGCGGATTTCCCATCGAAACGGCTGTCACATCATATAAATTTCCGGCAAAGTCCATTTTTTCGTTTATCGTTTTTTCATCACTGTTTCCTGCCATCGGAATTTGTGCTTTTTCTAAACGCGGTTGCCCCATATCAACCGTCACTAATTTGACAGTATCATTTTCAACATGCACCTTTGCATGAACAAGACCAGATAAGGTTTCAATTTGAAATTCTGTACTTGTTACTAATTTATGCTCATATGCATATTTCGCAACACATCGTAAACCATTGCCGCAATTTTTCCCTTCTGAGCCATCATTATTAAAAATTCTCATTTTTACAGGTGCCTGATCAGATGGACAAATTAAAATTAATCCATCAGAGCCAATGCCTGTATACACATTTGATACTTGTCTAGCAATTTCAGGCAGGCTTGCTTCTTCAAGCTGCTCCTCAAATTGATTAACATAAATATAATTATTTCCTAATCCGTGCATTTTTGTGAATGTAAATGAATTCATTTTGTCCTCCATGAACTTTTGTTTTTATTAGTATAAAATGTTGGAAATATGAGCACAATACATATATCCCCCGTTTTATAGAAGTAAAAGCTTCCTGCTTATTGTAGGGAGCTTTTCTTTTTTACTGAATCGAAGGGTACTTTTGGAAGGAAATACGAGGATAACGCAAGGTGGAAAAGGAGCTGATTGTAACGACCCTAGCTCCTTCTATATTAAAACATAGGATTTTCTTCAAGAAAAGTATAGATATTTTCAACAAGCTCATCAGAACTGTTTCCTGTCACAATTTCACCATTTACTAATGCATAAAGTGAATGGCTGCATTTTCCGCAGTATCCCAGACAGCCGTATTCAATAATATCTAAATTTGGATCTTTTTCAAGCTGTTGTAAAGCAGCTTGTGAGCCATTTGCTAAATTGCTTATACAAAATTCAATAATCGGCTTCAATTTTTACACCTCTCACAATGTGCTCGATCTTAATAAACACTTATGTCAAACTTTATTATACAATTATAGTTAGGTCAAGGTATACAAACTTTGAATGGGATATTTTCTCATCAAAAATATTTAACGGATTGTAAACAATAACTAATGTTCTTATCTATTTCTAAAGTTCATCATTTATAAAACGTTTTTTCTGATAATGTGTTGTTATTTTAGCTTAATTTCGTTATACTTTTTTATGGAATTTTGAATTATTTACGTATAATTTCTCGATTTATCAATTTTATTAAAAACGTGGGGAAAAAGGGGTATCGATTATGAAGAACCTAGTGATCCTTGGCGGCGGATACGGTGGAATGCGTATTCTCCTTAGATTATTACCAAATCATTTGCCAGAAGATGTTCAAATTACGCTGATAGATAAAAATCCCTATCATTGTCTAAAAACCGAATATTATGCACTTGCAGCCGGTACGATTTCTGATCATCATATTCGCGTTTCATTTCCAGAACATCCAAGACTTCAAACAAAATTTGCTGAAGTACTTTCGGTAGACCTTGATAACAAGCAAATTGTTTTAAAAGATGAAGAGGTTGTACCTTATGACGACTTAATTATTGGCTTAGGCTGTGAGGACAAATATCATAATGTTCCAGGTGCAAAAGAATACACATACAGCATCCAATCGATTGACCAATCTCGGGAAACGTATCAAAATCTAAATAATTTAAGCGCAGGTGCTACCGTTGCCATTGTTGGAGCTGGATTAAGCGGTGTTGAACTTGCCAGTGAGCTCAGAGAAAGCCGTAAAGATTTAAACATCAAGCTGTTTGATCGCGGAAAACATATCCTTGCGAGCTTTCCGGAACGACTAAGCAGTTATGTTGAGAAATGGTTCCTAGAGCATGGTGTTGAAATAATTAATGGGGCTAATATTACAAAGGTAGAACCAAATATTGTTTATAACCATGATCAGCCGATTGAATGTGATGTCGTTGTATGGACTGCAGGCATTCAGCCGAATAAAATTGTTCGCGATCTGGAGGTTGAAAAAGATAATCAAGGTCGTGTTGTTTTAACAGCGCAACATTTTATTCCAAATTATGAGGATGCATTTGTCGTAGGAGATTGTGCCAGCCTCCCGCATGCTCCTAGTGCCCAGCTTGCCGAAGCTCAAGCTGAACAAATCGTTCAGGTTTTACAAAAAAAATGGAATGGAGAGCCTCTGCCAGAATCCTTCCCTCCATTTAAGCTTAAAGGTGTTCTAGGTTCACTAGGTAAAAAGCAGGGATTTGGTCTTGTTAACGATCGCCCGCTAATGGGCCGGGTTCCGCGTTTATTAAAATCAGGGGTACTTTGGATGTACAAGTATCATAACGGATAATAAAAAAAGCGCAAGGCGCCTGCCTATCGGCGACAAGCATAAGGCGAACAGGAATAGAAGGTGTTCTTTACCTTCAATTCCTGTTTGACTTATGACCTCGAGCCGATGGCGCCTGGAGCTAGATTCAGAAACGCAAGCTATGGTTAAGAAAATATATAAATTCTGATAGTATAAGAAAAGCGCAAGCGCCTTGATCAGCCCCGAAAAGCATAAGACGAATTGGAATAGAAGGTGTTTTTTGCCTTCAATTCCAATTTGGCTTATGACCTCTAAGGGCTAGGCGCTGGAGCTAGACACTAAAACTAAGTTCAGATTTTATGCCTTCTTACCTTTTAAAATAGAGGATGTCTAACCAACGGTAGACATCCTCTTTCTCATTATAGCGCCTCACTCACATACCCATGTAATTCCATTTCTTCATAAATCCTTTTTAATCTTGGATTTCCTTCTCCAACGACCGTGCCTTCAATGACAACGAGCGGGTAAAAGTACTCATCATTCAAGACCCTTTCTGCCATCTCCTGCTTATCTGGATCATTAGGCGGCTGGTTGATATCAATATAGGAGATCGTAAAATGCTGGTCTTTGTATTTTCGTTTTAAAGCCGCATCCAGCCATTCGTACGTTTCTTTAGCTGATGGCATATTCACACAGCTTGGACAAAGAATTTCCGCTCCATAGACACAAATTTCTACTGGTTTCATAGTTCCCTCCACCCTTCTTTTCTTTCATTGTATTCGAATTTCTGATATGTTTCCATCCTCTTAGCGGGTGATGAACCATTTTTTTCATCATAAAAATATGGTAAAATAAATAATAGGCTTGGTTGCCAAAATCTTTCGATTAGATTTTTCGCTTTAATTCAAATATAATATGTATCAAGGAAAGGAGTCGATTGAAATGACTGAAACAACAATGTTTGATCAAGTACAAGAAGTATTAGATAAACTTCGTCCATTCTTACTTCGTGATGGAGGAGACTGCGAATTAGTGGATGTAGAAGATGGTATTGTGAAGCTTCGTCTTTTAGGTGCTTGCGGTAGCTGCCCAAGCTCAACAATCACTTTAAAAGCTGGTATAGAACGTGCATTATTAGAAGAAGTACCTGGTGTTGTAGAAGTGGAGCAAGTATTTTAATACAATGGGGCTGTCTCATCAATGAGACAGCCCCTATTTTTAGCTTTTTACTTCTTGTATTTGTTCAACCTTACATCCTTCAAAGTCAATATCAAGCCGCTCAACATCACAGTTTGAAAATTCACTGGCAAGCTTCTCGGCTAAATAATCACCTTTTCCTTTTTCAGTGAAGCAAATGACCGTAGGGCCGGCTCCGCTTAAGGCTGAGCCATATGCACCAAGGTCACGAATTTTTTCACGGACAGCCTGAATTTCCGGGATCAGACTGCTTCTGTACGGTTGATGGAAAAGATCCTTATTCATCATGTCCCCAGCAAGCTTCCAGTTGTTCGAAAGCAGTCCGGCTACAAGCATATTGCTAATCGCACTTGCTTCAACGGCTGTTTTATAATCAAGCGATTCAGGCAAGACGTTTCTCGCATCACTTGTAAAGACCTCATATTTAGGAATAATCACAACAGTATCAACATCGATATCCTTTACACAAACTAATTCGGTTTGCTCTTCTTGGTGAAGACCGACAACAAGACCTCCGTATAAGGATGCCCCGACATTATCCGGATGACCTTCTTCAAGACTGGCAATTCGCGCCTTTTCGTCATTCGTTAATTGCAGATTGCAAAGCTGATTAGCAAGCTCAATTCCAGCAATAATCGCTGCTGCACTGCTGCCGATTCCTCTTGCCATCGGAATATCGCTCCATACCTTTACCTCGCATGGAGGCAATTGCTGATGATGCAAAGAGGCAACCTCAATGGCTACCTTTGCAATTAGATTATCTTCATTAGCAGGAATATCTTTGACATGCTCTGTCATTGGGATAAAAAGAAATTGATCGGCTTTCTTTACCTCAAGTGTTAAATATTTACCGAGCGCAAGCCCAATTGAGTCAAATCCAGGACCTAAATTAGCTGTGCTGCCAGGTACTGTAATTTTTAACATGTCGCCTTCTTTCATCGGACTGTTACCCCGTTTAAATACTGCATGAAGACTTCTTCATCATTTGGAAGCACAACCGGTTTGATTTCAGAAACATCGATGGCTGTGTTTGGATCTTTTAAGCCGTTTCCAGTTAATACAGCTACAACCTTGCTGCCTTCTTGAATTAATCCTAATTTACGATGCTTGATGAGACCGGCGATTGAAGCACAAGAACCAGGTTCAGCAAACACACCTTCCTCACGGGCAATTAATTGGTAAGCTGCCAAGATTTCTTCATCTGTAACCGAATCAATTTTTCCATTTGACTCTTCTTTTGCTTTTACAGCTGTTTCCCAGCTTGCCGGGTTTCCAATGCGAATCGCTGTTGCTACTGTTTCAGGGTTTTCGATTGGTTCACCGCGAACAATCGCTGCTGCACCTTCAGCTTGGAAGCCATGAATCTTAGGCAGACCTGTTTGTTTCTTTTCATTGTACTCTTTAAATCCTTTCCAGTATGCTGTAATGTTACCAGCATTTCCAACTGGAATAGCAAGGTAATCCGGAGCGCTGCCGAGCTGCTCACAGACTTCAAATGCGGCCGTTTTTTGTCCTTCAATTCGATATGGATTCACTGAGTTTACTAATGTAATCGGCAATTTTTCACTTAAGTTGCGAACCATTGTTAACGCATGGTCGAAGTTCCCTTGAATTGCATAAATTTCTGCTCCGTACATAACTGCTTGCGCAAGCTTCCCAAATGCAATCTTGCCATCTGGAATTAACACAATACACTTCATGTTTGCTCTCGCAGCGTAAGCCGCAGCTGCTGCAGATGTATTTCCTGTTGATGCACATATGACGGTATCACTGCCCTCTTCCTTTGCTTTAGCAACAGCCATAACCATTCCGCGGTCTTTAAATGACCCCGTAGGATTTGTCCCCTCTGTTTTTACATATAATTCGACTCCAAGCTTTTCAGAAAGCTTTGGCAAATGGATAAGCGGCGTATTTCCTTCTTGTAATGTTAATTTTGGTGTTTTATCTGTTACTGGTAAAAACTCTGCAAATTCTTGAATAAGACCCTTCCACATCATATTGAACCGTTCCCTTCTACTCGATACGTACTTTTTACTTCTTCAACTACTTCTAGATCATTTAAACGTTGTAAAATTTCCTCGAAATCACTTTGTGCTGCTTCATGTGTCACAATGACAATTTCAGCTAGATTGCTATTTTTAATTGGAAGCTGAAGGATCTTCTCGAAGCTGACACCTCTCTCAGAGAAAAGAGATGTAATATGTGAGAAAGCACCAACTTGATCTTTTGCACTAATTCTTAAGAAATGCTGTGCGTAAATTTGATCTGGGCTTTTTAGCTGTTTTTCAAATTGAGGTGCGACTGCACTTCTGCCATTGACATCAAGTCTCATATTCTTCATAACACCGACTAAATCAGATACAACAGATGTTGCTGTAGGAAGGCTTCCTGCTCCAGGACCATAGAACATCGTTTCACCAACTGCTTCACCATAAACATACACAGCGTTATATTCATCATTAACCGCAGCTAATGGATGTGTTTCCGGTAATAATGTTGGCTCAACCGCAACTTCAATTTTCCCGTTTTCCTTCTGCGCTATTCCGATCAGCTTCATTGTATAGCCTAGACGCTTGCTGTAGCCGATATCTTCGTCCGTTACAGATGAGATACCTTTTACCTTTACGTCCTCTAAATCAACGTGCATGGAAAAGCCTAAGCGGGCTAGAATTGCCATTTTTCTGGCAGCATCCAATCCTTCTACATCTGATGTTGGATCAGCTTCTGCAAATCCTAGCTCTTGGGCTTCCTTTAAAACATCCTCGTATGCACTTCCATGCTTCGTCATTTTTGTTAGGATAAAGTTTGTTGTTCCGTTAACAATCCCCATCATCTTCGTAATCCGATCAGAGGCTAAACCATCGACTAAGCTTCGTAAAATCGGGATCCCTCCTGCTACACTTGCCTCGTAGAAAAGATCACAGCCATTTTCAGTAGCAATCGATAGCAATTCCGTTCCGTATACAGCCATTAAGTCTTTATTCGCTGTTACGACATGTTTTTTTGCTTGTAATGCTTCAATTAAATGTTGTCTCGTTTCTTCAACTCCGCCCATTACTTCAATCACAACATCTATATCAGGATTTTTAATGACATCATCTACATTTGTTGTAAGAATATCTTGATTAATCTGAACTTGTCGAGCTTTATTTAAATTTTTTACTACGACCTTTTTCACTTTTACCGGACATCCAACTTGATGCATAAGCTTATCTTGATGATCCTCGATAATCTTAACAACACCACTTCCAACCGTTCCAAGACCTAAAAGCCCTACATGTATTGCCTCCACAGGTTTCCACTCCTTTATGTTCATCTAGAGAGTACAGTTGTATCCTCATAAAAGACACTATTAATATACTTGTCATTATAAAATGCTAAGAACTGTTTTACAAGGGCGAATTTTCAGTTTTTATTTTGAAAACGCTTCCTACGTTGATATATAAGTATATATTTTTTAGCTGAATTTTTATTAACAGCCAGGTTATTACTATGTAGAAAATTTATTACGATAGTAAAACACTAAAATCTTTTCTTATTTTACAACTACCCTTGTTTTTGGCTCTTCTCCCTTTAAAACAGATGCGATATTTTCCGCACATAAATTCATCATCGTATATCTTGTATCAAAGCTTGCACTGCCAATATGAGGCAATGCTACGACATTGTTTAAGCCAACTAATGGATGATCAGCTTCAATTGGCTCGTTTAAAAAGACATCAAGTCCTGCTCCGGCAATTTCATTTTTGGTTAACGCCTCATAAAGGTCATCCTCATTTACAACGGCACCGCGGCTTACGTTGATAAAGATCGCAGAGGTTTTCATCTTTTTAAATGCCTCTTTATTAAATAGCTCACGTGTTTCTTCCGTTAGCGGGGTTAGACATATTACAAAATCAGCTTTTGCTAACAATTCATCCAGTGAAGCATAGCTGGCACCAAACCTTGATTCCGCTTCCTCATTTCTCGAACGGTTATGATAAAGAATGTTCATTTCAAAGCCTGTCGCCCGTTTTGCAACAGCTTGTCCAATTTTCCCCATGCCAACAATTCCGATTGTTTTATGATGAACATCATGTCCAGCTAGCAGCAATGGTCCCCAGCTCTTCCATTGGTTATTTTTCACAAAATCACTAGCCTCCATTAACCGGCGTGCTGTAGCAAGAATTAAGCCAAATGTCAGGTCTGCTGTCGTATCTGTTAAGACATCAGGTGTATTGCAGACAACAACTCCTCGTTCTTTTGCATAGCGAACATCAATGTTATCAAAGCCAACTGCTAAATTTGCTACCACTTTTAATTGCTTAGCTTCATCTAATAATTGTTTATCAATCGCATCTGACAGCATCGTCAATAATGCATCAGCTTTTTTTGCTTTTTCAAGTAATAATTCTCTTGGACAAGGTATTTCCTCTTCTGGCCACATTTCAACATTTGCAATCTCGTAAAGTGGTTGAAGCTGCTCTTTGGAACATTTCCTTGTCACATAAATAAACGGCCTTGTCAATGTGATCACCTCAGGTTCATAAATTGTTTTTTCTTATTTTACCACAAGATGAACACCGTGACTGATTCATCTGTTTGAATCAGTCACACAAACGATTTGACAGCTTATGAGGATAGCCATTCCAAGCTTGGAAGAACAATCCTTTTTTTCCTCATGGATAACATGTTGGAATAACTCTTTAGAAATAACTCGTACTGATCCGAAGCCGTTAAAATTTCCTTTAGCTTTGCTTCAAAGATTGGTTTATCGTTGTCAGATGATAAATAATAATTTTCTACACACTCAAAATAGTGGATCGGAAATAATAATCTGCTGTATATCAATCTCCATGTAAATGCGGAGAGCGGAGTGGTGCGATCATAATCATCTAAAAAACGAAAGCCATTTTCCTGCAGCTCCTCTTGTCTTTCAAAGAATAGATGGCGCAAATATTCAGCAATATCTCTACTGGCATGATCAAACACCCAATCAGTCGGTAATTTTACACCTTGAGCAGAGCCCCATGTAGTGGGATGAAAGCGATGGTGGCAAATTGTTCCGGAATCAATTGGCTGTGGCTCCTCATCAAGCTCCGTATCGACCAAATATTGAATTCCATTTTCCGCTAATCCTAAATAATATGGGAATGATTCGATAAACATTTTTTCGAACTGAGTGAAAGGTTGGCTATGAATCTTCCCGCTCCAAAAGGATTCTAATTGATCAAGCCTCCTTTCCCATAAATACTTCCACTGTCCAATTCGTTGTGTTTTGGATAATTGATAGGGATATGTTCTTGCCTTTTGATGAAACCTTGCTAAATTTCTCCCTATCTGCTGATATCTCCCTTGAGTAAACGCAGCGTATTTCACAAGCGCATATTTAGCCTTATCTTTTTCAAAAAACAAGTTGTTTTTTTTCGTTACCACAATACGGGCGATATTAGGCTCTCTTTTTTCCACCATGAATTCACTTAATTGATATAACTCGTACATTTCTTCCTCATCTATATTTGTAATTGGTACAATTAAAAAATCAGTTTGATGAACACGAAAGGAATCGAATTTTCCTATTTTTCTTAGATCCTGGACCTTTATGCCGTACTCTTCATAAATCGCCTTTTTCATTAACACTCCTCCTCAGTAAACAAATTGCCCTTATTCTATCGTAAGCGACGATTCATATGATTATGATTATTTGCTGCAGGGAGAATAGATGTTTTTGTAGAAGAATATAGGATAAAGGTTTATTCTTTCGAAATAGGTTTAAAATGTTAAGGGAAACTTTCATAAAAAAATTTTTTATAGTGTAATATCTTATAGATACGATTCATAAACTAAATAAATGCGCAAAACAAAAAGAATTGGGTGATTTTTAATGAAAAGTGAAGAAAAGATGGATATCGTTGAAAAAACTGCACGAGAATGGATGGTTAAAAGAGGAGTTAAACCCGAAGATATTGCTGACCTCGTATACTTTTTACAAGAAAAGTATCACCCTGATTTATCAATGCAAGAGTGTTTAGAAAATGTTGACCGTGTTCTGACAAAGCGGGAGGTACAAAACGCCGTTCTTACCGGAATTCAATTTGATATATTAGCTGAAAAGGGTCAATTAGAGGAACCGTTACAAACCATTATTGGAACAGATGAAAGCTTATATGGAGTAGATGAAATTTTAGCTTTTTCAATTGTAAATATCTACGGTTCAATCGGCTTCACAAATTACGGTTATATCGATAAGCTTAAGCCAGGTATTCTGCAATATTTAAATGACAAATCAACCGGAAAATGCCATACGTTTTTAGATGATATTGTAGGGGCAATTGCCGCAGCGGCATCCAGCAGACTTGCCCATCGAGCAAGAGATGTAGAATAACGATAGGTAGAGTCTACTAATATCAAAAATAAGGACTGTCTTAACATAGGGGGAATGACCCTTTTAAGACAGTCCCTTTTACTTACTTCAATACACAACGAACATATTCCTCTAAAGAATCCATTGAATAAGTAGGTTGAATCGGATAGGTTTTTAAGTGTTCTTTTGAGGTTACCCCAGTATGAACAAGTAACGTATCGAGTCCACAATTAATCCCAGCCTTGATATCTGTATCATAGTTGTCGCCAACCATCAAGGTTTCGTGTTTTGCAGTTCCCAAAACTTGTAAGGCCTGCTCCACAATAATGCCCTCCGGTTTTCCTATGAAGATTGGCTGAGTATTTGTTGAAACGGTAATTACAGATGTCATGGCGCCGTTTCCAGGTAAAAGGCCTCTTTCTGTCGGAAGCGCAACATCTGCATTTGTTGAAACAAATACTGCACCGTTTCTAACAGCGATACATGCCTTTGCAAGCTTTTCATACGTGATTTCCCGATCAATTCCAGTTACAACAAAATCAGGATCATGGTCGACAAACCTCAATCCCCGCTGTTGCAATGCCTGTTTAAGGCCAATTTCTCCAATTGCATAAACCGTTGCATCCTGCTTTTTCTCCCAAATATAATTTGCTGTAGCCTGACTAGTGGTAAACACACTTTCCTTTGTTGCCTGGATATTAAATTCCTGCAGCTTTTTTGCCACTTGTTCCGGCGTTTGTGAGGAGTTGTTTGTCACAAAAAGATAAGGAAGCTCTTTTTTAGCCAAAAATGCGACAAACTCCCCTGCTGCTTCAATTTGTTCAGTTCCACGATACATGGTGCCATCCAAATCGATTAAATAGCCTTTATACTGCTTCATCTAACATCACTTCTTCCGTTTGGATTTCAATTGAAAGAGGATGACCGAAAATAAGTCACCCTTTCCAATTTATAATGGTTTAAATGCTGAAACAGGTCCAAGTTCATTCTGGATATAAGTTCGAACATTTGTTGGAAACGCTCTAAGGTGGGGCTCTTGAAGAGAAAGAACCAGCACCAGATGATCATAATCAACAGCTAAGTAATCCTGAACAATCACTTTTCTTAGCAGGATGACGTCCTTTAACCCCGCTGCTTCGCTGCTGTTTATCACCTTTTCATCTAAAAGGATGTCAATTATATCCTCATAGCTTCCCGGGTCTCTCATAATAAAACCATCAATCATAGCATTTCCCACATCCAGAATGGTTTCAATGCACATATGGCAGATCCTCTCAAGGGCCGCTCTTTCGATATCACTAGTCCAATCTTTTTGCTTGGCAAATAGTTCGACCTGTTTATCAAGATAGTTCAGCTTTGCTTCTATTAATTCACGATCAACAAAATACATTATCATTCACCTTCCTTATACTAACACAACTCGATCCTTCTCAAGCCTCCCAGGCTTCGCATAAAAGTAACCTTGAGCTAAATCAACCTGATTTCTCAGCAATACATCTGCCTCTTCCTTTTTCTCAATTCCTTCTGCAACAACAAGGGACCCCGCTTCCTTTGCAATCAAAATTAAGCCCTTTAACATGGATTCCTTTAGTTTGTTCGTATCAATATCTTGAATGACAGAACGGTCTATTTTTATAATATCTGGCATTAATTCATTGATAGTATGCAGACTTGAATAACCTGCACCCGTATCATCTACAGCGATCCGAAATCCTTTTTGACGCAGTTGCTTTATATTATCAAGGAAAAAGGCTAATCCTTCAATCGAATCACGTTCGGTTACTTCAAAAATAAGCTTTGTAGGCTCGATTTCAGGAAATTCCTCTAATAATTTTTCTAGTGCAGGTATAAAACGTTTATTCCCAAGAGTAATGGGTGTGAAATTTAAAAAGATGTCATCCAAGCAGCCAGCTTTACTAATCAACTTAAATGCTTTTTCCAACACTAATAGCTCTAAATCATAAATAAGGTTGGATTGTCTAGCAAGCGAAAACAATTGAAGAGGTGTTTCCAAAGCGGTTCCTTTTGGCCCTCTCGTGAGAAATTCCCAGGCAATAATTTCATTTTTCGGTAAATAAATAATAGGTTGTGCCAATAAGGTAATTTGCCGCTTTTGAATGATTTGCCGCACCTCTAATAATGTATTGATATACCGGGAATGTATTCGTTTTTCGGCCATTGCGACCGCTTGCTGCTGTGCGATATACAATGCATCCTGTGTCGTACAATACTGCCTTTCAATAAACATATAACCAATATCAAACGTATGCTGAAAATATGGATATTTTGTATTTATCCACCTTTCCAGCTTTGGCATCATCGTTTTTAACATGTTTTCAATATGTATGACCCGATGCTTTTCACTTTGAATCCTCAAAAAAATCGTTAATCCATCACTATAATAATCATGAACAATAATTAGATCATCTTTATAGGCAGAATCCTTAAAAATAAATTGAAACCCTACTCTTAGTTCGTCTTTGTATTCATGTAATTGAGTGAGTTCTAATTGTTGGGAAAACTCCTTAAGATTTGAGATCGATAACACCACAACTGCCACTTGCTGACCATTAGACAGCGCATCTATAACCCCTTCTAAAACAGGATCTCTTAAGACAAACTTGGGTGGGAAATAACGTAATTTTTGGTGTGGCAGAAATAACTTGCTCCACTTTTTCACCCTCTTGTATTGCTTTTCCCAAAATCCAGTGGCCATAAGCATTCAACCCTTCTGGTAGTCACCGCAGCGTAATCATATTTTACCACAAATATGGATATTTCGACTTATTTCTTGGAAAATTTAATTAGAAAAGCGCAAGGTGCTAAGCATTCGGCGATAAGTATAAGGCGAATAGGAATAGAAGCTGTTCTTTACCTTCCATTCCGATTTGACTAGGGCGACCTTATCTCTTGATTGCACTTGCACGTCCTATGCTTCGCCGATGGCGCCTGAAGCTAGACACAAACATTACGTACAAAAGTTTTAACTTTGTATACATCTATGGAATTGATTATCTTTTTTAGCTTCATTCAATTCCCACTATTTGATATGATGAAAATACCTTTTAAAGAGGACTTAGAAAGGGGATAAAGGATGTCTGAACGGTTTTTTTTATATGATGATACTGTTGAAACGAAGACAAGATTTGTAAGTTTTATGGGGGAAAACCAGCGATTTGATCTGGCCATTATCCAAAGTGACCGTTACTACGGGAAACATATCGTTCTTGATATACAAAGTAATCGCTTTGCCATTATCGGCGAGGATGACTTAAAAGAACCAGGTTATTTAGAATATGCATACAAGCTTAATGAAGAAGATGCAGAAGAACTTCGAGATTTTTTATATGAAATTATTTAGGGATTACAAAACGTGGCTTTTTTTACTTAGCCACGTTTTCTTTTAACATACCTTATTTTTTTATTTTCTTCAGGACAAAATAAGCACATCCAAAATTGCAATATTCAAAAATATATTCATCAAGTGTACTTATCTTCGTGTCATAGGATGCTTTTTGATTTTGGTCATCAAAGAATCCGCGCAGCCTTAACTGACTATACCCCCAATCACCAACGATATAGTCATATTTATTTAAGATATCACTGTATCTTTCTTTAAAGACTTCTTCATTAAAGCCGTTTCTTTCCTCTTTAACCAACTCAAAGCATTGGTTTTGTACAACGATCATGTTCTTTATCACCCCATCCATATTCCTTATTCTTATCATAATCTATACATACCTAACCATCAATTACTAAGAAAAATTCAAACCGCTTTGGTCATCCTAAAATTGAGGGGGTGCTAATATTGATAAAATTAAAATTAGCCATAAGTGTCATTGGTCTATCGCTTTTATCGGCTTGTCAGTATGGTGCTGAAGAAGATGCTCAATTAATGCACGAAAGCGGTAATACAATAAATGTACAGGACCGTACCGATCTTTACAATGAAGAAGGACATCCAAATGGAGATGATTCGAATACAGCAAACTTTGGATACGTTCGACATCAAAAGAGCGGGATTCCTCAAGATGTCGCCTATACACCTACACCTGGCATTAATCGGGAACAAACCGCGAACACGATAAGCAGCTTAATTGTTCAGCTTCCTAACGTACAGGATGTTGCTACATTAGTAACAGATGAAGAAGTATTAGTAGCATATAAAACAGATTCAAAAAATCGTAATGATACGGCAGACCAAGTAAAGAAAACCGCGATATCTGTCGTCCCTAGATATTACCACGTCTATGTGTCTGATAACGCCAATATGATTCAGCAAATCGAGGCATACAGCCCGCTCGATTCAAATAGCCGCGATATTAATCAGATTTTAGACAAGACAATTAAAGAAATGCTTAAATCTCCGCAGGGAAAGCCTCTAAATAAAGGTGAGAATCCTAATGGAGAGGGTTATGGCGAAACAAACGAAGAGCTTGATGATGATCAAAAGGATCAATATGAAAAAACGCGCTATAACAATGAGAGAAATAAATAATGGTATGAAAAAAGGAAGAGACTCTCTTCCTTTTTCCCTTTACGCCTGTGCTTGTCTTTGTTTTGCTGCTGCGTTTACTTGCTCATCTGCATGGTAGGATGAACGTACAAGCGGGCCAGCTTCACAATGGCTGAATCCTTTGCTTAGTGCAATGTCACGTAACTCTGCAAATTCATCCGGATGATAATATTTTTGCACCTTAAGATGTTTTTTCGTCGGCTGTAAGTATTGACCGATCGTCATAATATCGACATCATTTGCTCGTAAGTCACCCATTGTTTCAATAATTTGTTCCTTTGTTTCCCCTAAACCGATCATTAAACTTGATTTTGTCGGGATTTCAGGCTGCATTTCCTTTGCCCATTTTAAAAATTGCAACGATCTTTCATATTTAGCACGTGCCCGAACTCTTGGTGTTAGCTCACGAACTGTTTCAATATTATGATTTAAAATATCCGGCTTTGCATCCATGACCATTTTCAGATTCTCATAAACACCGCCTAAATCCGATGGTAATACTTCGACGGTTGTAAATGGGCTTTTACGACGAATAGCACGAATAGTTTCAGCTAATACATTCGCACCGCCATCCTTTAAATCGTCACGAGCTACCATTGTAATAACAGCATGCTTTAAATTCATTAAAGCAACAGAATCTGCCACACGTTCTGGTTCAGCTAAGTCAAGCTCATTAGGAAGACCTGTTTTTACTGCACAGAATCGGCATGCGCGGGTACATACAGAGCCTAAAATCATAAAGGTTGCTGTTCTTCGTACAGCCCAGCATTCATGGATATTTGGACATTTCGCCTCTTCACAAACGGTATGTAAGTTTTTCTCTCTCATTAGCTTTTTTAAATCTGTGTAATTTTCGTTTGTGTTTAATTTTATTTTTAACCATTCTGGCTTACGTAAATATTCTTCCTTTTTCGCCATCTGATTCATCTCCAATTACATAATCTCATTTTCCCTAAAAAATAATATATCCGTTTCCACTTTAACATATGAAATCAAGCTGGACAAGAAAAGGTGCTTATGCAATTTCTAACATTTGCTATTAATGAAAAAGCAACCCTAACACCAAACTAGTAAGAGAAACTTCCAAGTAATTAGGTTAGTTGATCTTATCCGGCATTTACTGGCAGTTGTATCCCTAATATTTATTTGCTTGCTGCTGGTATAACTGCCAGCACATGTGGGATCTATGAAACCGGCTGAAAGGAGCTTATTACTGTGCGCAAATTTCTCAGTACCATTTTTATCTTTACGGTGATATGTTTTTCAGTTCAACCTCTGGCTTATGGTGCTGAAACTGAAACAGACCAAAATCAAGAATACCAAAGGCTAATGAGCTTGTATAAAAAAGTTGAAACAATTACCACGATACCATGGTATGTCTTAGCTGCTATTGATCAATATGAACGAAATGTCCGCCATTCACGCAAGGACATTCCCAAAGCAGATGGATTGATTGAAATCTATATCAAACCAGAAGCATGGGCCGGACCGCTTAATCCGAATAAAGAGGATACAAATCCTAAAAGCATCGGGTTATTCGGAGGAATTGGCGAGGACGGAAATGGTGACAATCGCGCTGACCCGACAAATGATGAAGATGTACTTTATTCATTTGCTCATTATTTGCAATCCTATGGAACAGATCTCGACAATTTAAAAATTGGGTTATGGGATTATTATCAACGGGATAAAGCAGTTGGACTTATTATGGGGCATATGAAGCTATATAAAAAATATGGCCACTTAGACTTGGATAAGCACGCCTTCCCTGTTCCCCTAAACCACAATTATAGCTACAAAAACACATGGGGTGATGCTCGCGGCTGGGGCGGCAGAAGAATTCATGAGGGCACAGATATTTTTGCAAGTTACGGAGTACCTGTTAGGGCAACATGCTATGGGGTAATTGAAATGAAGGGCTGGAATCGCTATGGAGGCTGGCGAGTTGGCATACGGGACATTGATAATACGTACCATTATTTCGCCCATTTAAATGGTTTTGCTGACGGATTGCAAACAGGACAAATTGTCGAACCGGGACAGTTAATCGGTTCTGTAGGAAGCTCTGGCTATGGTCCCCCTGGTACCGCAGGAAAATTCCCGCCTCATTTGCATTATGGACTTTATAAGGATAACGGGAGAACAGAATGGTCATTTGATCCTTATCCTCACTTAAAAGCATGGGAGCGTGCAGAAAGAAAAAGAAGATAGGCCGACTTATGCAGTCAGCCTATCTTCTCTGTTTA
The DNA here is from genome assembly GCF_947503125.1 of uncultured Metabacillus sp. Classification (GTDB taxonomy): domain Bacteria; phylum Bacillota; class Bacilli; order Bacillales; family Bacillaceae; genus Metabacillus. The sequence goes on along the minus strand of NZ_CANNCR010000003.1, from coordinate 39,149 downwards.
TTTATTTTGTTTAGCCTTAATGACTGCATTGGTAATACTTGCAGCTAAGCCTCCCCAAATAACCACAATACCAACTACCATCATTGTAATTGCAGATGCACTCATTATTGTGATACCTCCTTATTTGAAGAAGCTATTTTATTTTTACGTCTAATTGATAGGAGAACTCCTGCAAAGATAGCTCCTAGCGCAACAGTCCAGCCCCAATTAAATAGAAATTCTCGTGGATATCCTTCATATTCGCTAGTAAGGTTTGTTCTTAAATTATCAAACATCATGTAACCTAAAACAATTGGGGTGATGACTGAGAGGCAGATTCTCCACCATGCACCAAGCTGAATGTCAGATATATCATTCGCATGCTTTTGCAGATTTTTTAATTCCTTAGCAAACCAAGCAATAGCAATTACTTCAATGAATCCAGCTAATGTAATTCCAAATGTATTGATAAAATAATCGACAGAATCCAAGAAGTACAGTCCGCCTCTTGTTGCAAATACTAAGGAAGCAAGCGCCGCTAAACCTCCACCAATTGTAACAGCCTTTGTCCGTGAGACATGAAACTTCTCTTGAATTCCGGCAACATATGTTTCAATAATAGAGATTAAAGAGGTTAAACCAGCCAAAATTAATGAACCAAAGAATAAGAATCCAAAAAGTCCGTTAAATGCTGGAAACTCATTGATAATTTGCGGGAATACAACAAATGCAAGACCCACTCCAGAAGAAACAACCTCTGCAACAGGAACCCCTTGTTGTGCTGCCATAAACCCAAGAGCACTAAATACACCGATCCCAGCTAAAACTTCAAATGCTGAGTTTCCAAATCCTGTAATAAAGGCATTGTTCGTCAAATCTGATTTCTTTGGAAGATAACTTGAATAAGTAATCATAATAGCAAAACCAATTGATAAACTAAAGAAAATTTGCCCGTAAGCTGCAACCCAAACTTTACCGTCTAAAACCTTACTCCAATCTGGTTTGAAAAAGGCTTCTAAACCTTGCATTGCCCCATCTAATGTAAGAGCCCGAATCACGATAATTGTAAACATAACAACTAAAAGTGGAATAAAGACTTTATTTGCTGCTTCAATTCCTTTTTTAACCCCGGCATACATTACACCCAATGTCACAATCCATACAATTATAATCGGTATTAATACACCTGGAACCATACCACCGAATTGTCCTGGCGTTTCTGCCAACTTTAAGTATTCTCCAAAAAGAAAGCCTTCTGGGTCACTTCCCCAGTTTTGATTAAATGCAAAAACAGAATAAGAAGATGCCCATGCAATAATGGCAGGATAATAACAAGAGATAACAAATGCAATCGCAATTTGCCACCAGCCCAGCCATTCTTTTCCTTTGCTTATTTTCGCAAACGTCATCGGTGATGAACCTCGATATTTATGCCCTAAAGCAAACTCTAAAACTAGTAATGGGATACCAGCAGTTAAGAGCGCGAATAAATAAGGTAAGAAAAACGCTCCTCCTCCATTTTCGTATGCTGTCGCTGGGAAACGCCATATATTTCCTAAACCAACGGCCGAACCGACAGCTGCTAAAATAAACCCTGCCCTTGTCCCCCACTGTGGACGATTTTCCATCTTTTTTCCTCCTTTTCAAATTCACCTAAAATGTGGAAATAATTTGAAATTATATAATTTTCTGATTATTTATTATAATCTATACATAGTATAAATGGACTTTATGCCTATGTCCACAAAAAATTCTAAAAAATATTATTTTAATATGATATTTTCAGAAGTTTCACATTTTTCAAAATAGAGTATGAATAGATTCAACTTATTCCTTATAATCACTTATTTCCCCTTTTGCTTATTACTCCTGTAAAGCATAAAACCATTAGTTTTTTTCTGTAAATTGTTTTCCAAGTGTAATATTAATATATTTTATTCATAGAAGCAAAACTATTAATAGAAAACAATCAATGGTATTATTTGGATAAAATGGTGCAAATAATATCTATCCTTTTTTATCTGATGATAAATAGCTTAACATATGATGTAATTCCCCTAAAAAGGAACCATTTAGAAGGTTCTATTAGCGTGCTAAAGGATGGACTAAACGAAACAGGAGTAATGATAGAAAATAATCTATCTATACTCCTTTTAATGTAAATTCGTTACTGATACGACAACTATTATTTTTTCGGCAATTCAATTGAGTGATCCATCTCACCGTTTCCATTATAGTATTGCGGAACATCTCCCTGTTCAGTCTGGATAATAATCGGGATTGAATTTTTGGCTTTTATGACATCTGTTGCAAATGGAATGACAACCTGAACACTAACCTCCACAAAAATCTCTATTTCATGGATAGCATTATTAATGCCATATTCCTCTGTCGTTCTTTTAATATCTGTAAAAACATCACCTATTAAATAATATTCAATTGGAATACCTGGTCCTAATGTACTTAAAATAGAATTACCCGTGATCTTCCCTAACGGAATTTCATAGACGATTCCATCAATTCTTTGCTGATTATGCGATATATCATGAAAATTATTTCGTTCAATTTCACTTAGCTTTTTCGTTACATTATCTGTTACTCTTTTTTTGGCTGCAGCTACAGAACGTTGATTAAAGGAAAATGAATTGATATTTCCTTCATTATCCTTGCCAACAACAACTAAACTCTCTTGTTCTTCTTTTGTAAGGATTTCCTCTTCGACTGCCTCATGAATAATCGTTGTTGCTACTTTATTCGCCTCTAACGTTGCAATTTCCATCATCGTTTTTTCGATCTGAACATTCACAATCCAAAAGCTTGTAGCTGTTAAAAATATAAAAATAACCAAGGTTAGTAATAATACATACCGAAGAGGCAATGGCCCTCTGCGCGGACGACGGGCGCGGAACTTAGGCAAAACAAATCCCTCCTTTACATGTTATGTGTATGCATGGTAGGAGGGATGTACGCATTATTTTTTTACAATCAACTCAAATTCTTTATTTATTAAAAACATTAAACCATTTAACGAATTAAATGGAACAGTTATCCTTATGCCATCATAACCAAGGCATCTTTTCCTTTTGTCCCAACAACAATGCCCAGCTTTTCCGCTTCATATGTGACAGATTCCAATGGCGCCTCAAGTAATTGTTCAATTGTTCTAACACCAACTGCTCTGCCTGCAATGATTCCTCTATCTTTTAACTTTTCATTTAATAAAGCTACGTCTAAGGCACCACACATAATATAGCCTTTATCATTTGTGACTGCCATAAAGTTCGTTTTTGGTAAAGCAACTGTGATTGCTGTAAATTGTTTTCCTTCAATGACAATTGGAGTCATGCTGATCATCGCTATCTCTACACTCCTTTCTTACTATATCTTTATGAGTAATGAAAGGATGCGTGTAGATGTTTCGCCTACTTTGTTAGTGAATTTTCCGCTAATCTCCAAGCTAAGAGATCTCGTAAAAGCTCAGGCATATAAAAGATTTTTTTCTCCGCATGGCTGATTTCCGGATACAGGGGGCCAAGGGTAAACATATCAACGGTTGCCACAGTATAAATTCGATCATAATCGATAGGCTTTCCATGGACGAGCACTTCTGCAACATGCTTTTTTCCGTCTGCCAGCATCTCCATTTTCACCTCAATACCGTCAAACACCATTCGTCCCATTACCTTTCCTCTGAACCCTAATCCCATTAACTTTAGATGTTCCATTTTTTCCTCACGTGCTTGAACGATGATTTCCTTTAGCACATCACCCTTCAAAAAAACCTTACATGGATTAATAGGATGTGGACAAATACGATGAAGATCCTTTCTCGTCACTGGCCCTTTGTTTAATGGTTCTAAAAGCATTCCCGAGTTTACCATTGCCACCTCTCCATCACACCATTCGCGAATGGCTCTCACTAAAAATAACGGAAAGGGAGAATCGCTAAACCAATCCAAGGTTAGGTCATTATCCAATATTCCTACGGTTTCAGCAAGCTCTGTTTCGCTTTGCTCTAACGCTTGCTGCAGCCATGCTTCTGTTTCTTCACAAATCTCCCGTTGCTCTAACATTGAATGGAGAGTCGCCTTGCGATCAACCAATGTTTTTTGCTCATGGTCGATTGTTAACGAAATATGACCAACATATTGCCCATACTTCCCCGCACCAGCGACCAGTGTATTCTCAATTTTTTTACCAGATTGCAACACATGATGGGTATGGCCGCCAAGAATAAGATCGATTTCTGGAAATTCCCTTGCGATCACCTCATCATCACTAATCCCAAGATGTGAAAGAAGTACAATGATATCAGCTTGTTCTTTAACTTGGCCGATGGTTTCTAAGAGACTTTGAAAAGGATCCTTTATTTTCCACCCTAGCAATTCATAGAATTTTTCATAAAAGACGGTAACTCCTAATAGGGCCAGCTTTATTCCACTGTGTAACGTTATGATTTTATAAGGCACTGCCCATGGCGGGCGTTCACCTAGCTCTGTATATAAATTCGATAGAATAACAGGAAAGTTTGCCCTCTCATATAACGTATTTAGATCATCATGAGAAAACGTAATTCCCTCATTATTCCCAATCGTTACCGCATCATATTGAAGCATATTTAGCAGTGTCACATTGGCTTTCCCTTTAGTTGCTTCTGTTAATGGATGAAAACGGTCAGCATGATCTCCAATGTCAAGAAGGATCATTTGTTCTTGATTCTGTTCATGCAATTCCTTTTTGCCTTTTAAAAATTGAACGATCGCAGGCCAATTTTCAAAATGACTATGTAGATCATTTGTATGGTAAAGGTGAATTTTCTCTAGCATGTCCTTCTCTCCTTGCACATAAGGTTCTTCTTGTTAACAATCATACTTCCTTACTTTTACGTTCACATCCAATTATCCTGTGAATCCTTCATAAATTAATTTTAAACCTGCAATAATTAAAACAATTCTTAGTAAATGAACGATTGTTTTATTTTTCAGCTTCGTATTAATCATTGCACCAAATCTACCGCCAAACCATGCACCAGGAATAAGCACAGCGGCAAACATCCAGTTAATGTTTCCTAATGCGATATGTGTAACCGAACTTGTCGACGCCGATAAAAAAATGATAAACATTGAAGTCGCCACCGCAATATGGGCTGGAAACATGAACAATAAGATCATCGCCGGAACCATTAATGCCCCTCCGCCAATGCCAAAGAGACCAGATATCAATCCGACCACAAACGAGATAATAATGCCAGAAACAGGATGATAGGAATATGAACGTTCACTCCCATCCTCTCCTATATAGGAACGAACAACTGCGTTCTTTGATTGTTGTTTTTCTCTTCGTTTTGGAAGCTTATCCTTTATCATTAAAACAATCGATATAAAAATCATAAATAATCCAAACCATAAGGAAAACGATTCCGTGTCAAAAAGCTTGTTCACATAAGCTCCGACAATTCCGCCTGGTCCGCTTCCGATAAAGAAAATAAGTCCGCTTTTATAATCTACTTTTTTATATTTTATATAGGTCAGAGTGGAGGAAAGCCCTGTAAAAATAACCACCAATAATGATGTCCCTACAGCTACCTGTGGAGAAACATCTTGAAAATTCGGGAAATAAGAGCCTAATGTAAGCAGCATAGGGACAACAATAATCCCGCCGCCTAATCCGACAAGGCTGCCGATTGTTCCGGCAATAAAACCGATAATTAAAAGAATAACCCATTCCATGTTTCGTTACCTCTCCTCTTCATCACTGAACAAGCTTAGCTGCATTTGGGCAAGACCTGAATAGGAGATGTCTAATAGATTCATCATCATCTTTGCATTATCAGCGGCATCACCGCCAGAGTTATTATTAAAAAGCAGATAAATAACATCTGTCGCTTTTTGCAATGACTGTATATGTTGTTTCCATTCTAGCAGTTCTTTTTGATTATACCGGTATAAATAACGGACATCTCGCCAATTATCTCCAGAAGCCGGCTTATTCCAGCCATGAACATTTCTTCCATGAAAACGAATGAGTGTCTTAGCAGGATCAGTCGGATGAAGAACTGTAGGTATCGACCTCTCTCCAGCTTGCGGCTCGTCTACAATGCTGTGAATCCACTTTTCCGCTTCCATAAACTGCAAAGTTTTATCAAAATATTCAGCGGAAAACCATGTACGATTACGAAATTCGAGAGCTACTTCAATATCACCCATTTGTTCTCTGCACCACTTTAAATACGCAACATTTTCTTTCCGGCAATCAAACCACGGAGGGAATTGAAACAACACCATAGCAAGCTTATTCGCATCTTTTAATGGTTCTAGTGATTGTATGTATGCTTTAAACATCATTTCTTTATTTTCAAACGGAATATCCCCGCGAAGATGTCCTGTCATCCCCTGATACACTTTAGGGATAAATTGAAACGTATCAGGAGTATCATTAACCCATTTTACAATATTGCGTTCTGGCTGGACCGCATAAAAGCTGGCATCAATCTCAACTGTCGGAAAATGTGCAGCATATTCCTGTAATTTATTTGTTGTATTTGTTTTTAACGGATAGAGAGAATCATGGTCACCCCATCCCGTTAAACCAATCTGAATTGTTGACATTCAAATCATCCTTTTGAAATGTTTGTCTACACATACTATACCATGACTAGGGGAGATAGAAAATTGAACTGTATTTTATCGTTAAAGGGGAATATTGTTTAAGAAGATTAGAAAAACTTGGCTTGTCGCTATAGCATTACTTAGCAAGCGTATTTTGCTTGCTTATAATGACTTATGCTCTATGAGTGCAAGTCCTAATGGCGAAAGCCTTAGTTTTTTTTATACTATCATCCATAAATTTTTATACTTTGATAGTATAAAAAGGACTGACAAGCTGTCAGTCCCCCCATTTATTAACCGATAGAACCTTCCATTTCGAACTTAATCAGACGGTTCATCTCTACTGCATATTCCATTGGAAGCTCTTTAGTAAATGGCTCGATAAAGCCCATTACGATCATTTCTGTTGCTTCTTCTTCAGAAATACCGCGGCTCATTAAATAGAATAATTGTTCTTCTGATACTTTCGATACTTTTGCTTCATGCTCAAGAGAAATATTGTCGTTTAAAATCTCATTGTATGGGATTGTATCTGATGTAGATTGATTATCCATAATGAGTGTATCACATTCAATATTTGATCTTGCGCCTTCTGCTTTACGTCCAAAGTGAACAATTCCGCGATATGTTACTTTCCCACCTTGTTTTGAGATGGATTTTGAAACGATTGTTGAAGAAGTATTAGGTGCTAAGTGAATCATTTTCGCACCTGCATCCTGATGCTGACCTTTACCTGCAAGGGCAATCGATAATGTCATACCACGTGCCCCTTCACCTTTAAGGATAACTGCAGGATATTTCATTGTCAGCTTAGAACCGATGTTACCGTCAATCCATTCCATCGTTGCATTTGCTTCACAAACAGCACGTTTTGTTACAAGGTTAAATACGTTGTTTGCCCAGTTTTGAATCGTTGTATAACGGCAATAACCGCCATCTTTTACGATGATTTCAACAACCGCACTATGAAGTGAATTTGTTGTATAGACCGGTGCAGTACATCCTTCAACATAGTGAACATGTGCGCCTTCATCAACAATAATCAGCGTACGTTCGAATTGACCCATGTTTTCAGAGTTGATACGGAAATACGCCTGTAATGGTGTATCAACCTTTACGCCTTTAGGAACATAAATAAATGATCCACCAGACCAAACAGCTGAGTTAAGAGCAGCAAACTTATTATCAGTTGGTGGAATAACCTTTGCCCAGTGCTCACGGAAAATGTCTTCGTTTTCCTTCAACGCTGTGTCTGTATCCTTAAACACAATGCCAAGCTCTTCAAGGTCTTCTTTCATATTATGATAAACAACCTCTGACTCGTATTGTGCCGATACACCTGCAAGATATTTTTGTTCAGCTTCTGGGATCCCAAGCTTATCAAACGTACGTTTGATTTCTTCTGGTACTTCATCCCAAGAACGCTCTGATTTTTCAGATGGTTTTACATAGTACGTAATATCATCAAAGTTTAATGCAGCCAAATCACCGCCCCATTGCGGCATTGGCATTTCATAAAAATGCTGTAATGATTTCAATCGGAAATCTAGCATCCATTGTGGTTCATTTTTCATACGAGAGATTTCTTCAACGATTTCTTTCGTTAACCCTCGCTCTGAACGGAAGATGGAAACATCCTTGTCAGCAAACCCGTATTTGTAATCGCCGATTTCAGGTGCCTTTTTTGCCATCTACACTCACTCCTGTCTTTTTAGAATTTTAAGGCTTAAAGCATGATTGTTATTCCTTGCTGTGATTAACGCCCTTTTCCATCGCTTTCCACGCTAATGTGGCACATTTAATGCGTGCAGGAAATTTCGCTACACCCTGTAATGCCTCGATATCACCTAAGTCAATATCGTCGTCATACTCTTTCCCTAGCATCATATTCGAAAAGATTTCCGAAAGCTTCAGCGCTGTTTCAACTGTTTTGCCTTTAATTGCTTGTGTCATCATAGATGCTGATGACATTGAAATGGAGCAGCCTTCTCCTTCAAATTTTGCATCCTTTACTACATTATCCTCAAGATCAAGTGTCAAACGGATACGATCCCCACATGTCGGGTTATTCATATCGATTGTTAGACTATCCTCAAGTACCCCTTTATTTCTAGGGTTCTTGTAATGATCCATAATCACTTGGCGATATAAAGTATCAAGGTTAATATGATTAGACATTACTGAAGTACTCCTTTGTTTTAATTAAACCTGCTACTAATTTATCAACTTCTTCCTCAGTATTATACAGGTAAAAACTAGCTCTTGCTGTTGCAGAAACCTTCAACCATTTCATAAGCGGCTGTGCACAATGGTGACCTGCCCGAACAGCGATTCCTTCAGCATCTAATACTGTTGCAACATCATGCGGGTGTACATCCTCGATATTAAATGTTACTAAACCTGCTCGATGTTTCGGTCCGTAAATGGTAATGCCTTCTACTTCACTTAATTTTTCTAAAGCATATTGAGCCAATTTTTGCTCATGTGCTTCAATGTTTTCTAAGCCGATTTGCTCCAGAAAATCAATTGCTGCCGAAAGACCAATGGCTCCAGCGATAATTGGCGTTCCTGCTTCAAACTTCCACGGAAGCTCCTTCCACGATGACTCCTGTAACCCAACAAAGTCAATCATTTCCCCGCCAAATTCAACCGGCTCCATATTTTCAAGAAGCTCCTTCTTTCCATAAAGAACACCAATGCCTGTAGGAGCACACATTTTATGTCCTGAAAAAGCAAAAAAGTCACAATCTAAATCTTGAACATCAATTTTCATATGCGGCGTGCTTTGGGCACCATCCACTACCATGATAGCCCCATGCTTATGAGCGATCTTGGCAATTTCCTTAATCGGATTAATCGTGCCAAGGACGTTTGAAACTTGCATAACCGAAACAATTTTCGTATTTTCGGTAACCGTCTCTTCAACATCCTTTAGATCGATCGTGCCATCCTCTTGTAAAGGAATATATTTCAAGGTCGCACCTGTCGCTTTTGCAACCTGTTGCCAAGGAATTACATTTGCGTGATGCTCCATATACGTAATCACAATTTCGTCGCCTTCGCGAACATTCGTTAATCCATAGCTTTGCGCTACCATGTTAATGGCTGTTGTTGCCCCACGGGTAAAAATAATTTCTTGAGTCGATTTTGCCCCAATAAATCTTCTTACTTTTTCACGGGCTCCTTCATAACCATCTGTTGCTTTTGTGCCTAACGTATGCACACCACGGTGAACATTTGAATTATATTCACGATAATAGGTAGATAATGCTTCAATCACAGCTAATGGCTTTTGTGAGGTTGCAGCACTATCTAAATAAACAAGGTCTTTCCCGTTAACCTGCTGATCCAAAATCGGAAAATGTGAACGAATATCATGGATATTCATTATTGAACTTTCCTTTCAATCACATTCACCAATTGCTTTTTCACGCCTTCAATTGGAAGCTCATTTACAACCGGCGCTAAGAATCCGTGGATAACCAGACGTTCTGCTTCTACCTTTGGAATACCGCGGCTCATTAAATAATAAAGCTGAATTGGATCAACACGGCCGACTGATGCAGCATGGCCTGCTGTTACATCGTCCTCGTCAATTAATAAAATCGGGTTCGCATCACCACGAGCTTTTTCACTTAGCATTAGCACGCGTGATTCCTGCTCGGCATTTGATTTAGATGCACCATGCTCGATTTTTCCGATCCCGTTAAAAATAGATGATGCACTATCTTTCATAACACCGTGTTTTAGGATATAGCCTTCAGAGTGTTTTCCAAAATGGACAACCTTTGTAGTAAAGTTTTGCTTTTGCTCTCCGCGGCCGACAACAACTGATTTTGTATCACCGAAAGATCCATCGCCAACTAAATTTGTCACATTTTCAGAGATTGTATCTCCGTCATTCATTAACCCTAATGCCCATTCAATACGAGCATCACGGCCGGCAACACCGCGGCGATTCACATAGGTTGTGATTCCTTTTGCAAGGGTATCAACCGCACCATATGTTACCTTTGCATTTGTATTAGCAAATACTTCGGAAACGATGTTGAAGATTCCTTCAACATTTTCCACAGTTGAAATATAATTCTCAACGTACGTAACAGAACTATTATCTTCTGCAACTACGATGACGTGGTTGAATAATGTTGTATTTGGGTTGTCGTGAACAAACACTGCCTGAATTGGTTCCGCTACTTCTACATTTTTAGGAACATAAACAAAAACTCCGCCATTTACTAGAGCAGCATGTAAAGCTGTTAAACGATGTTCGTCAACCTTTACGCCGTCTTTCATGAAGTATTTTTGCAGCAATTCAGAATGCTCGCTTGCAGCTGTATGAATATTTGTTAAAATAACACCTTTATCTTTTAATTCATCAGATAAAGAAGTGTATGAAGCTGTATTATTAATTTGGACATATAAGTTTTTAGTATCTGACTCAATGTCAATTAATGATTTTACTTCTTCATGCAGCTCATTTAAAGAACTTAATTCTTTTCCTGGAACGGTATGCTCCTTAAAGTTCGTAAAGTTCCATTTGTCAATTTTTGTTTTATCCGGTCTTGGCATTGGAAGATCCTCTAATTTCGCAAGAGCTTGTAAGCGAAGATCAGTAAGCCAGTCCGGTTCACCAAGCTGTTTTGAAAAGCTTGTGACATAGTCCTGATTGTACGTTTTTGTTTCCATGTCTCATTACTCCCCCTTACGCTTAAGCTTCTTGCCCAACAGTTTCGTCTTCAATACCTAGTTCTTGTTTAATCCAGTCATATCCTTCTGCTTCTAAACGTTGTGCTAACTCAGGTCCGCCTGATTTTACAACACGGCCTTGCATCATAACATGTACTTTATCTGGTGTAATGTAGTTTAATAAGCGTTGGTAGTGAGTAATCATTAAGCAGCCAAACTCTTCGCTGCGCATTTTATTGATACCTTTTGCTACAACTTTAAGGGCATCGATATCTAGTCCGGAATCAATTTCATCAAGAATTGCGATTTTTGGCTCGATCATCATTAATTGTAGGATTTCATTGCGTTTTTTCTCCCCGCCTGAGAAGCCTTCGTTTAAATAACGCTGTGCCATATCTTGATCCATTTCAAGCTCTTCCATATTTGCATCCATTTTACGAATGAATTTCATTAAAGAAATTTCAGCGCCTTCCTCACGACGAGCGTTAATCGCTGAACGTAAAAAGTCTGCGTTTGTTACACCGCTAATTTCACTTGGATATTGCATGGCTAAGAATAGACCTGCACGTGCACGCTCATCTACTTCCATTTCAAGCACGTCTTCGCCATCCAATGTAATGCTTCCTTTTGTCACTTCATACTTTGGATGACCCATGATTGCTGATGATAAAGTTGATTTACCCGTTCCGTTCGGTCCCATGATTGCATGGAACTCCCCGCCTTTTATTTCAAGATTTACACCTTTAAGAATTTCTTTCCCATCGATCTCTACGTGTAAATCCTTAATGATTAATGTAGAACCTGCCATAACTATACCTCCATAATATATAAAGTTTCCTGATTCTCAGTTTATTCTCATTCTTATCTTATAACAAATTAAAAGTGAACACAACCTTTTAGGAATTCACTCGAAATATGTCAAAATGTGAAAGTTCTAGTTAAATAAACATCACATCATATGTACTAAGAGAGAGAAAATGAGCCTTTTTCTACTATATAACATCTTTACCCGTGAATCTACCTTTCATCACCTAGATTAGTTTTTACTTTTCTAAAAAAAACATTCTCCGTTCTTGACGATATGCCCGGTTTAATGTGAACGTGATCTGCTTTTTAAGTGATATTATATGCGAAAAAAGAACCAGCCTTGAATGACTGATTCTCCTTGTTTTCATCTCATTTATTTTTTCATTCGTCTATCAAGACCAGCAAATAGCAGCTGACTTTTCCGATGGTCCTCTTCACGACTGATTTCTACATCCATACGTCTCGATAATTTTCTAGAGTACTCAGCATAGCCAATACCATGTGCGTGATACATCGCCTTTTCCATTTCGGACGTGTAGGTTAGGTCAAGTAATTCCTGACTCGAGTGGATAATAACCAATCCCTTCAATTTTTATTTACAACAAAAACTTTATCAAGAATTTTCTAACTATTCAAAGTCCGTAAGATAATGTGACGATGATTTATGTTTCTTATGAATCCATTATGCAAAAACAGGTGATTTTTTCGCACATTCCCTCAACGATCCTTTGAATCCCTCGACCTCAGGTTCTTTTCACGCTGTTACGGTAACAAAATCTTACAAGTTAAAAATTATTGTTTTAACTGATTAAGCTCAGTTATACATTCCTGTACTAAAGTTACTGCTTGACTCATAGCAGCCCCGCCGCCAAAGGCTGCTGATACGCCAATGGCTTCTAAAATTTCCTCTTCACTTGCACCATGATCTAAGCAGCCTTTTGTATGGTAGATCATACAATATTCATCCTGACATTGAATACTGATCCCTAAAGCAATCAAATGCTTTTGCTTTTGAGACAAAACCCCTTCTTTAAAACAGGCTTCTGTAAATGCATTATAATGATGAGCAATTTCCGGCATTTTTTGTGTAAACGTTCCTATTCCCATCTTAAATTCTAACAAAGCAGCTTCTGTTGAATTTCGAGGTTCATGTGTATGTTCCATTTTGTTCAGCTCCATTCAGTAATTTTTCACGGTTAGTATGCTGTACATAGGGAAAAGTATACTGTGAATCGAACCACACTTAATAAGAAATGAACCATCTATTCCACTTTTTGAACCACTCTCACAAAGAATCGAACCATCCACCGCTTTTTCCAAACCACTCTAACTAATAATTGAACCACCTATCATTTTTCTAAAGCCCATACTAAAAAAGCTGACAGCATACATCCATGCTGTCAGCTTTGTCACAATTATTCTCCTTGTGCAGCGGAGATAACTGAGCCTTTATATTTCGTTTTAATAAAATCTTGAATTTCTTTTGATTGTAATACTTCAACAAGTGCTTTAATTTCTTCTCTGTTTTCGTCACCTTCACGAACAACAATCAGGTTAACGTACGGGTTGTTTTCTGGCGATTCAAGAGCAATCGCATCTTTAGCAGGATTTAAGTCTGCTTCTAATGCATAGTTACCATTTATTAAAAATGCATCTGCTTCATCGTTTTCATATGCTTTTGTAAGCATTGGTGCTTCAATATCTGCTTCAAACTCTAGGTTTTTTGGGTTTTCTGCAATATCTTCAATCGTAGCTTCTGTTTTATTTACGCCTTCTTTTAGCTTAATTAAGCCTTTTTCTTCTAACATTGAAAGCATACGACCGTGATCTGCAACAGAGTTACTCATAATGATCTTTGCACCATTAGGAAGATCTTCTAATGATTTATAACGCTTTGAATAAACACCAATAGGTTCAATGTGTACTCCGCCGGCACTGACAAATTTATAATCATTATCAGCAATTTGTGACTGTAAGTATGGCTCATGTTGGAAATAGTTTGCATCAAGGTCTTCTTCCGCTAATGCTTTATTAGGTAAAACATAATCTGTAAATTCTTCAATTTCTAATTCAATACCTTTTTCCTCTAATAAAGGTTTTGCTTCTTCTAAAATTTCAACATGCGGTACTGGTGATGCACCAACTTTTAATGTTTTAGTGTCTCCCTCTGAACCGGATCCTTCTTCTTGTGCTGCACCGCCGCAAGCAGCTAATGCAGTTGTGAAAATCGCAAGAATGATTGCAAATAAAGTCTTTTTCATTCCTTTTCCTCCTATCGTTTATCAATAGATTTAGTTATGATATCCCCAATAAATTGGATAATAAACACAAAGATTAAAATAATTATCGTTGCTACAAATGTAACCTGGTTATTGCCGCGGTTAAAACCTTCCAAAAAGGCCAAATTTCCTAAACCGCCGGCACCAATTGCCCCTGCCATTGCTGTATATCCAATTAGCGCAATAGCTGTTACAGTAATACCAGAAACCAACGCTGGCATTGATTCTGGAATGAGAACCTTCCAGATAATCGTGCTTGTTTTAGCCCCCATTGATTTAGCTGCCTCAATAACACCTTTATCGATTTCACGTAAGGCAATCTCAACCATACGTGCATAAAACGGCGCTGCACCGATGATCAGTGCAGGTAAGGCTGCATTAGCACCTAAAATAGTACCCACCACTATTTTTGTAAATGGCAGTAATAAAATAATTAAGATAATAAAGGGAATGGAGCGGAAAATATTGACGATCCCAGCTACAATTACGTTGATAAGCTTGTTTTCCCATATGTTTCCCTTTGCTGTCAAAAATAACAATAATCCCAGGATAATTCCTAAAAAGAATGTTGCCACGACAGATATGCCGGTCATATAAATGGTTTCATTCGTGGCTTCCAATACCTTTTCCCAATCCACTTCAGGTAGAAGCTGTTCAAGCATTTGCAATCACCTCCACCTCAATTTGTTGATGATAAATAAATTCTAAAGCCTTATTGAGCTCTTCTTCTTCTCCATCTAAATGGATGAACAAACTTCCATATGAGCCGCCTTGTGTTTGTGAAATTTTCCCTTGCAAAATATTAACATCAAGATCAAACCTTCTGATTAAGTTTGTAATCAATGGCTGTTCAGCTGATTCGCCAACAAATGTTAATTGAATCACTTTGCCCTTAGGATATAGCTCCGCTAAATGGGCAACCACTTCGTTTGTTTCTTCCGATTCTGTGACTTGCTTCACAAACCGTTTCGTAATTGGCTGTTTAGGATTCTTAAATACTTCAAGTACATTTCCTTCCTCAACAACTTGTCCATTTTCCATAACTGCTACACGATGGCAAATTTTTCGAATAACATGCATTTCATGTGTTATCAGAACAATTGTAAGACCTAATCTTTTGTTGATATCAACCAGTAAATCTAAGATGGAATCTGTTGTCTGCGGATCAAGTGCAGAGGTTGCCTCATCACACAGTAATACCTTCGGATTATTGGCCAATGCCCTAGCGATTCCTACCCGCTGCTTTTGACCGCCGCTTAATTGAGAAGGGTATGCATTTTCACGGCCTTCCAGCCCTACAAGCTTAATTAGCTCATCAACACGCTTTAAACGTTCGGTTTTATTTACGCCAGCTATTTCTAATGGAAATGCAATATTCTCTCTTACCGTTCGTGACCATAATAGATTGAAATGTTGAAAGATCATGCTAATTTCCAAGCGTGCTTTACGTAATTTACTCCCGCTAATCGAGTCAATTTGGCTTCCTGCGACATTGATCTCTCCGCTTGTTGGTTTTTCCAAGCCATTCAGCAATCGAATTAAAGAGCTTTTTCCTGCACCACTGTAACCAATGATTCCGAAGATTTCCCCTTTATCTATCGTTAAATTGACATTATTTACAGCCGTTACATTACCTGATTTTGTTTGATATATCTTTTTTACATTCTTTAATGTAATCATTGTGTCACCTTCTTTCGATTCTTAAAATCTCACCTAAAAAATGGGTGTAAGACAAAGATAAGAAAAAAACCCTTCTGCTAAATGAGCAGAAAGGCATAGCAAATGTCCTTTCTCTCATCTTTCAAAGCTTTTGCTTTGCGTGAATTGGCACCATTTCAACAGCGTTGATGGTTGCCGGGCTTCATAGGGCACTTCCCTCCACCTCTCTTGATAAGAGATCAAATTATATAATAAAAGTTTTTCATAAAATTCATGATGAGCTTTAAATACGTTTGTGATTGTATCATGCACTTTAAAAGGATGTCAACAAAATCTCCTTAACTACCAAAAATTAATTTACTACTAAACTATTTTGAAAAAGTGGATGGCCTTGCTAAAGAAAATAAAACGGGATGACCCAGATTTCTAAGCCATCCCCAATTGATCTCCTCATCTTTTATCCCATAAAAAAGCATTGAAAAAATTGCCCACAAAAAGTTCGGAATATTCTGCCTCTATATATGTAAGCGATTTTAAAGACGGATTTCAAGGATAATCAACATGCGCTTAGCTTAATGATCGCGTCAAACTTTAAAAAATGACGATAAGATCCTTTAATTTTCACTTTTCCAGAGGCAATCAATTGTTTTAAACTAGCGTGGTTTAATAAAACCTCTTCCAGGTCCTCAAGCTCACCCTCTATGAGAAAGTCAATATGATTAGGGGGATATGTTAATGTTTTAGCGCCTTCTGATGACAATTCAATATAATAGCTATTCTCATGATGAGGTTTTATTTCAATAAAAAGAGAGTGTTTCATGAAAAGTGGTGCTAAAAATTGCGCTTTATTAAAATTGGCAATAAATGTTTTCATAAACATAAAAAACCTCCCGATTTCAACCAAGTTATTTACTAACTTCATTGAATAACGGAAGAATCCTTTAAAAATAAGTCGACAGTTTCTGCCCTTTTTATCATTTTCATGCTACCTTCGTTACTATTTCCCAAGAAATATGTCAGTTTAATGGATATATTGCTTCATTAATTCATGTAGATAGCTCACAGATTGGAATGCATAGACCCTTTCCTTTTCCAAACCATTCTCATAAATAAGTAGACATGGCACACTTTCAATTTCCAATTCTTTTGCTTCAGTAGGAAAATAATTAAGATTTACAGAATGGATCGTTATTGACGGTAATAGTTCATCTATAACAGATAACATCCGTTTAGCTACTTGACATGTTCCACACATTGGGGTATATAAATACAAAAGCATAAGACCCTCGTTTTGTATCGTAAGCTGCTTTTTTTCCCATTCAACCATAAGTAAAAAAATAGTACCTTTCTATAAATATTTCGTATTCACATCAATATTCGCACTTAATAGCACAGATGCAACATGGTGATCTGGCGCTGTTGCTACTTCACGGTAGGCTCTATCAATATAAAGATGTGAAGCCTCTGGTAATTCTCTTTTAAATTGCTTACGCAGGCGATCACCTGCATCATCAGAATCAACTAGAATATATACATCCTTTAAAAATAATTCATCAATTAACTCATCAAGCTTTGCCACACTTATTGTCCCGTTTGTACAGATAATTTCGATTGGTTCATTTAAGACATTAAGCACTTTCTTTTTATCTGATTTACCTTCAACAATTAATACCTTTTCAACCTCAACTAACGACATAAACATCACCTGTTTTTTAAAGTAAAGTCTTTTCTATAAACTATTCGATTTGTCGAGGTTGTTTCCTTTTTATTAAATGTTTTTTCTCAAATTTAAAATTTCAGAAAAAAACGATTGATAGAAACCACCTTTAAAAAGAGCAATGGAGCGTTCCACTGCTAAACGTTGTTTTTCAAAAGACATATGGACACCCTCCTTATCTATTTGTAGGGTGTCCATAAATCATGTTATCATCCTTATTAGTCTTCGTTTGTCATTTCTTCATATTGTTCAGCTGTCATTAAATTCTCAACGTCAGCTACATTTGCTGGTTCAATAACAATCATCCACGCTTTTTCATAAGGTGATTCATTAACAAATTCCGGGCTATCATCAAGATCTTCGTTAATTTCTACAACCTTTCCGCTGATTGGCGCATAAAGTTCGGAAACAGTTTTCACAGACTCAACACTGCCGAATGGCTCGTCCGCTTGGATTTCGTCTCCAATTTGCGGCAGCTCAACGAATACGATATCACCAAGCTCTGATTGTGCAAAATCCGTAATACCAATGCGAACCTTATCTCCTTCAACCTTTACCCACTCATGTTCTTCAGAATAACGCAGTTCTTTAGGTGTGTTCATGTTCTTTACCTCCAGCATTCGTTCATTTTTAATTGATCAATTGTTATTACTCGTTTACTTTTGATTATTCAATAATGTTGTACCAGTTTGCAGCAAAGTATGCAAGAATTATCTATTAAGATCCCCAGATTTCAGCATATTGCTCTTCTTTAAACCCAACAGTAACCGCATCTTCGTCTGCAGCAATTGGCCGCTTAATCAACATGCCATCAGAAGCTAACAGTTCAAGCATTTCTTCCTCTGACATTGTCGCTAGTTTATCCTTTAAGCCTAGCTCCCTGTATTTCTGACCGCTTGTGTTAAAGAATTTTTTTAATTCCAATCCACTTTTTTTAAAAAAAGACGCTAGCTCGTCCTTGCTCGGTGGATTTTCAACAATATGTATTTCATTGAAGGCAATATTATGTTCTTCAAGCCATTTCTTTGCTTTACGGCAAGTACCACATTTAGGATACCAATAAAAATTTAAAGCCATACATCTCACCACCTACTCTTTTTACTTAATTTAACTTTATCTTATCATATCAAGACGTACAAGCCTAATTAGCGATATTTATTTTCTTTGTTATTATAGGTAAAAAAGAGGCTGTTTTAAAAACAGCCTCAGCCACCTGTCTATGCTAGATAAGCGTTTTTATCAATCAATGCAGAAGCAATTTCACGTTTTTTTGCAATAACATTGATTGGGGTATGGCGAGTAAATTTGCGCAATGCTGACATCATCATGCGTAATGCATCTCCTGACTCTACCGCAATTAATGATTCCTTTGCATTCGCTTCAATTTCATTAAAGGCTTCTTGACAATATACTTGCGTGTATAAGAGTTTTTGTTTATTTTTTTCTTCTCCAGATTTGGCAATTGCCTTTTCTGTCCGCAGGATGGCCGATTCCATCGCATAAACATTGCTTACGATATCAGCAATATTAACAAGAATCTCTTGTTCCTTCTGTAGGTCCTTTCCAAACTTTTGTGCTGCCAATCCGGCAATGAGGATTCCAATTTTCTTAGCGTTTTTCAATAGGTATTTTTCTTGCTCGAGTGTTCCCTCACCAACCTCCTCAGGCATAAGCATCATAAGCTCTTCCTGTAAGCTTTGAGCCTTTTGGAATAGCGGAAGCTCTCCCTTCATAGCTTTTCGTAAATAAGTTCCTGGAACTAATAAACGGTTAATTTCGTTTGTCCCTTCAAAAATTCGGTTAATCCGTGAGTCGCGATAAATTCTTTCTACTTCATATTCTGCCATGAAACCATATCCGCCGTGGATTTGAACCCCTTCATCTACAACATAATCAAGCGCTTCAGAGCCAAACACCTTATTAAGCGAGCATTCAATTGCATATTCAGCAACAGCGGCAGCTACTTCTTTTCCATCTTTTAATTGTTCATCTGTTAGACGACCCATGCGTTCCTCAAACAGACCAACTGTGCGATATACCGAGCTTTCCATTGCATAAGTTTTGGCTGCCATTTTCGCCAGCTTTTCTTGGATCAGAGAAAAACGTGAGATCGGTGTTTTAAATTGCTGGCGCTGATTTGCATATTGAACTGCAAGATCTATGACCCGTTTACACCCGCCGATAGTGCCTACAGCTAATTTGTAGCGGCCGATATTTAAGATATTAAAAGCAATAACATGACCTTTACCAAGCTCACCTAATAAGTTATCCTTCGGTACAAGTGCATCTTCTAATATAAGCGTTCTCGTTGAGGAGCCCTTAATCCCCATTTTCTTTTCTTCAGGTCCTGTCGATACTCCCGGATATTCCCTTTCAACGATGAAAGCTGAAAAATGCTCACCATCTACTTTCGCATAGACAATAAAGACATCAGCAAAAGCTGAGTTTGTAATCCATTGCTTTTCACCATTAAGCACATAATGGGTACCCTCAGAGTTAAGCTTTGCAGTGGTTCTTGCTCCAAGAGCATCTGAACCGGAATTAGGTTCGGTTAATGCATATGCGGCAAGCTTTTCACCTGCAGCAAGACCTGGCAAGTACTTATGCTTCTGTTCTTCATTACCGAATAACACGATTGGAAGTGAGCCGATTCCGACATGTGCGCCAAAGGATAAGGAAAAGCTTCCCGCTCTTGAAATCTTTTCTGTGATTAAAGCCGAACTGATTTTATCAAGCCCTAAACCACCGTACTCCTCAGGAACATCTGCACCTAAAAGACCAAGTTCACCAGCTTGTTTTAATAGCTTTACAGATTTATCAAACTGATGATTTTCGATATCTTCAAGATGCGGTAACACCTCATTTACAACAAAGTCCTCTGTTGTCTTGGCAATCATTTTATGCTCATCTGTAAAATCCTCTGGTGTGAATAAACGGTCATACGGTAGATCCTCAATTAAAAAACTGCCGCCTTTAATCACTGCATCCGTTGCTTTTCCCATGAAAAACTCCCCCATTTATGCATTTTTTTAATACGCTAGGCTTCAATAAATCTAAAAATCTGCTTTTACACTAATTCAAATACCCCTGCAGCACCCATACCTCCGCCGATACACATGGTAACAACCCCGAATTGCTCATTTCTTCGTTTCATTTCATGTATAAGAGAGAGTGTTAATTTGGTGCCTGAGCAACCGAGCGGATGCCCAAGAGCAATCGCTCCTCCATTGACATTTACTTTTTCTTCATCTAGTCCAAGATCACGGATCACTTGGATCGATTGGGAAGCAAACGCTTCATTTAATTCAAATAGACCGATATCCTCTAGTGCTAATCCAGCATATTTCAAAGCTAATGGAACGGCAGCAATTGGGCCGATTCCCATTATTTCCGGCGGAACGCCTGCTACTGCAAATGATCGAAACCTGGCCATTGGTGTTAAACCTTCTGATTCTGCCTTCTCTCTGTCCATTATCATCACTGCCGCTGCTCCATCACTGGTTTGTGAAGAGTTGCCAGCTGTTACCGAACCCTTTGTGGAAAACGCAGGTCGAAGCGTCGCTAACACTTCTAATGTTGTATTTTCTCGTACTCCTTCATCTTGAGTGAAAGAAATAATCTGCTCTTTCAGCTTATGATCTGCGCCAACTGTTCTTACCGGAACCTCTACTGGAACAATTTCCTCAGAAAATTTTCCTTCCTTAATCGCATTAGCCGCTCTTCGGTGACTTCTAACTGCGAAGGCATCCTGCTCCTCACGGGAAATGCCATATTTTTGGGCGACCTGTTCTGCCGTATGCCCCATTCCCATATAATACTCTGGCGCATTCTCAGCTAATTGTACATTCGGTCTCACGACATGCCCCATCATTGGGACAAGACTCATTGATTCTGCACCACCGGCAATGGCTGTATCTGCATGACCCAGCATGATCTTTTCTGCCCCATATGCAATGCTTTGTAATCCTGATGAACAGTAGCGATTAATCGTAATCGCCGGCACTGTATATGGAAGACCTGCAAGCGCTCCAATGTTTCTTGCCATATTCAGTCCCTGTTCAGCCTCAGGCATGGCACAGCCGATGATTAAATCGTCAATATTCCCCTTGTAATCCCCTGCTCGTTTTAACGTTTCTTTTACGACCAACGCACCGAGATCATCTGGCCGCATATTTGCTAATGACCCTTTTTTTGCTTTTCCAACAGGTGTTCTTGCACCTGCTACAATGACAGCTTCGCGCATTCATTCATGCCTCCCTTTGTGATCTCTATCATCAAAGCTTTGCTTATTAGAACATTCAAGGAATTCCTCAAGAAACGGAACATTAATTTCTTAGCGGTTTACCTTTTACAAGCATATGCTGCATACGTTGCTGAGATTTTCCTTCCGCTACTAAACTTAAAAAGGCTTCTTTTTCTAAATTTAGCAGATATTGTTCATCCACTTCTGTTCCAAATGGAACCTTTCCTCCTGCAATCACATAGGCAAGCTTCTTGGCAATTTTTAAATCATGATCTGAAATGTAACCTGACAAGTACATTGATTGCGCACCAAGCAATAATGTTGCATATCCGGTTTCTCCAACAACAGGTACTTTTTTTCTAATTGGCGGCTGGTAGCCGTTATTATAGAGTTCAATGACTCTTTGCTTTGCATCGTATAGCAAGTGATCACTATTTACACTAATTCTGTCATTATCATTTAAGAATCGATTCTTTCTTGCCTCTGCTGCTGAGGTGGAAACTTTAGCCATTGCAATCGTTTCAAACACTTTATTTGCAACAGATTGTAAATCAAATTCAATACCTTTAGGCATGCTGTTTAAATGCTTCATATATAGCTCTTTATTGCCGCCGCCACCTGGAATTAAGCCAACGCCAACTTCAACCAATCCCATATAGGTTTCACTTGAAGCCTGAATGCTGCTTGCTGGAAGGCATATTTCTGCACCACCGCCTAACGTCATACCAAATGGTGCTGCAACGACCGGCTTTTTACTATATTTAATCTTCATCATCGCTTGTTGAAATTGATGGATGACCATATCAATTTCAAAATAGTTATCATCTTGAGCTTCCATTAAAATTAAGCCAAGGTTT
Organism: uncultured Metabacillus sp.; assembly: GCF_947503125.1. GTDB lineage: Bacteria > Bacillota > Bacilli > Bacillales > Bacillaceae > Metabacillus. The sequence goes on along the minus strand of NZ_CANNCR010000003.1, from coordinate 16,311 downwards.
GCTCCGACACAGAAGTTTTTCCCCTGGTTTCCGATCACAAGTCCTTTGTAATTTTTTTCAACTTCATCAATGGCAAAATTAATCATTTGAATAATATCTAAACCAATTGCATTGCTTTTTGAATGAAATTCAAGTAAGGCAACACCTTCACCGATATCAAGCAAACTTGCTCCACTGTTTTTCTTGATGACACCATGTACTTCTTTATGTGTTTTTAAATCGATCACCTTTGAATTTTGGAGCACTTGACGATATTCACCATTGTTATAAAAGAAAAGAACCCCATTTTCCTTGCGGTAAAATGTCTCATAGCCTTTCGCTATCATTTCTTTTACCCAATCCGGAACGTCAAAGCCACGAGCTGCGATTAATTCAATTGATTTTTCAACCCCAATGGCATCCCAAAGCTCAAACGGCCCTGCTTCCCAGCCAAAGCCCCATTTCATCGCGCGATCAATCGCAACGATATCGTCTGCAATGGTTCCAAGAAGTTCTGCAGAATAGATGAGTGTAGGAATCGTAATATTTTGCAGAAGGGTACCCGCGCGGTCATCCGAATAGATAAGCGCTTTCAATTTATTTTCTAAACCTTTAGCCTGCTTTGCTGCTTCAATCGATGGGGTAGAAAGCTTTTTTCTTTGTTCATATTCAAGCGTTTCCGGGTTTAATTCGAGAATTTCCTTCCCTTCCTTTTTATAGAAGCCTTGCCCGCTTTTGCTTCCAAGCCAGCCATTATCAAGCATTTTCTGCATGAATCCAGGAAGCTCAAAAACCTCCCTTTCCATTCCTTCCACTTGGTCATAAACATTTTTGGCCACATGAGCAAAGGTGTCCAAGCCAACGACATCTAGTGTACGGAAGGTGGCACTTTTCGGTCTGCCGATCAGAGGTCCAGTAACAGAGTCAACCTCTCCAACGCTATAGCCTTCCTTCATGAGCTGTTGTACTGTTACTAAAAGTCCGTACGTACCGATACGGTTTGCAATAAAATTAGGTGTGTCCTTTGCAATGACGACACCTTTTCCTAAAACATCCTCACCAAATGATTTCATAAACGATAAAACATTTTCATCTGTGTCCTTAGTCGGAATAATTTCTAAAAGCTTTAAATAACGAGGGGGATTGAAGAAATGCGTTCCAAGGAAATGATTTTTAAAATCCTCCGACCGCCCTTCAGCCATAGCCTCTACAGAAATTCCTGATGTATTTGAGCTAACAATACTCCCCGGTTTTCTATGTTTATCAACCTCAGCAAAAACCTTTTGCTTTACAGCTAGATTCTCAACAACAACCTCAATGATCCAATCTACCTCAGAAAGTCGATGTAGATCATCTTCAAGATTTCCGGCCTCAATGAGGGAAGAATTTTCGGAAATAGTTAATGGAGCTGGTTTGTGTTTAAATAGCTTTTGAATTGCTGTTTGAGCGATTCGGTTTCGTACAGACTTTTCTGCTAATGTTAATCCCTTTTTGATTTCCCCTTCATCCAATTCACGCGGCACGATATCCAATAGCAGCACCGGGATGCCAATATTCGCTAAATGTGCTGCAATGCCTGAGCCCATTACCCCAGAACCTAGTACGGCAGCTTTTCTAATTCGTTGGATCATGCTACTTCCCCTCCATTTGAATGAATACTCATTCATTTTTCTCCCAAAAAAAATTCATTGCAAATATGTTCCTCTATCCTTAATATAAAAGATTTCGAAAATTTCTTCAATACATTCAGCACTTTTTTTCGAAATAATCAATTTCTACTTTGGAAAAGCTACATTGTTAGGAGGTGATAATTGATGGCACGTTTAAAAAAGAATCCTTCCAAAGCAGGTGTAAGTGCTGCAAGTGTAAAGGGCAACGCTGGTCCTACAAATGAAAAGACTGGCGGCGGTAAACGCACAAGTCAAAACCAGCAATACAAGCAGGATAATATGGGGAATGACAATTTTTAGGTTATGTGAGGGCTGACTTAAATGGCCAGCCTTCATTCATTTTTTCAAAATTCCTTTTAATACAAAGGCAACATTTGCTGGTCGTTCTGCAAGTCTTCTCATAAAATATCCATACCAATCGGTCCCATATGGCACATATACACGCATGCGGTACCCTTCTTTTACCAGTTCAAGCTGTTTTTCCGGACGAATTCCGTAAAGCATTTGGAATTCATATTGCTCCTTCGGTATTTTATGAATTTTTACAAGCCTTTTTGTATAGTTGATAATCATATCATCATGAGTGGCAACTGCTGTGAAGTTTCCATTCAGCATATGAGCTTTTATGATTTGCTTAAAGTTTTCATCAACTGCTTTTTTCTCTGGAAATGCTACCTTGGAGGTTTCTTTATATGCTCCCTTGACAAGCCGCAAATTCGGTTTAAACCGCTTTAGTTCCTCAATATCCCTGCCCGTACGATAAAGATAAGCTTGAAGAACAGTCCCAACATTGTTAAATTCCTTTTTTAGTTGTTTAAATAGAGTAAGTGTCTTTTCACATCTTGAGTAATCCTCCATATCGATTGTGACAAACACTTTATATTGCTTAGCTGCCGTAAGAATGCGCTTCATATTGTTTAATACTACTTCATTTGAAATATCCAACCCCATTGAGGTTAACTTCAGAGAAAGCTGTGACTTTAATTGATTTTGTGAAATTGCTTCGATTGCCTGTATGCAATGATCAGCCATTTCATTTGCTTCTTGTTCCTTTTTAATAAATTCTCCCAAATAATCAAGCGTTACATCAAGACCTTTTTCATTTAAGTCCTTAATGACCTTTATGGCGGATTCAATGTTTTCACCAGCTACAAACCTTGCCGCTCCGAACTTTAAGCCATATTTTTTTGCTAATTTCGTTATCATTCTATTTTTGGATAAAAACATAAAAGAGTTTCGCAGAAGCTGTTCCATCATAAAACCCTCCTTAATCGTTTTTATACCGTTTCTAATCCAACACTACATACATAAAGAGCGAATTTAAATCTTTAGGCAAAATGTCTTATTACAGACTGTATTCTGCCCATCTTATCAATATGTCCTCGAGTGAAAGATTGTGTATAATTCCTTTGTTTAGTGGAACGATATGTGACACTATGATCTTAGGAGGGTACATGATGCAACAACAAAATATGCAGCAGCAAGGGATCATGCAGCAGCCGCCTGCGGTTGTAACAACAAAGGATCAGCTTTATTTGACAGATATGCTTTCTTGGAATCTATTAGCGATGAAAAAAGCTCATTTTTATGCATCCCAATGTCAGGACCAAGAAATCAAAGCACAACTGGATCAAGTTGGTCAAATGCACCATCAGCATTATCAGAAAATCTTAACCCATCTTGGATCCGGGCAACAATCACAATCAAGTTCACAGTTTCAATAAAGTGAGGAGTGATAGGCATGAATAATAATCAGCAGAAAATTCAGAACCCTGCGACACAGATGCAAAAAAATTCACAAATGAATGATCGTGACTTTGTTAACGATTTTTTATCGACTGAAAAATATATGACCGATGCTTATTCAACAGTCCTTAATGAAGCAAGCCATCAAGCTTTATATCAAGATATCTTAACTATTACCAATGAAACACAACAAGCACAGCGGGACCTTTTCAATCTTATGTTCAAAAATGGCTGGTACTCACTTGAAGCAGCAGAAACTCAAAAGCTTCAACAATCTTATCAACAATTTTCAAACTATCTTGGGCAGCAATCACCTTATAACGGTATTTCCCAATAAGACAAAAAACCTTAGCTTTCTCTTCAAAGCTGAGGTTTTTTTATTTGTTATTAGCTGATTCACGATGTTTTTCATTAAGCGCTTTAATCTCGTTAATCAACGTTTTTAATTCATTTTTGGCATCTGGATAGGTTGCATTCCAATGCTTTACTAAAGGCGGCATCGATTTTGCTATATGGGAATAAAGCGCCCACATTTTTACCTTTTCCATTAGTTCATCTGATGCATCCCCTAACAGTAATTCTGTATATTTTTCAAGGAGCCCATCAAACTTTTCAACCAGTTCATGATCCATTTTTAGCATCCTCCTTAATGAACGTTTTACTGCACTCAATAGGGCATGTTGTACAGCGATCACCATTCGTTGAGGTTACATAAAACAGACAGCATGTCTTTCGCGTTCTGATATCATTTTGTTTTGGCTGATAAAATTGTGATAGCGGATTACGCGACTTTGCCCCGAACAATGCTGGAGGAGCATCAATGACAACATAGTGAAAATCCTCTTGGACCTTTGAATATTGTTCATTAGTTAGGCTCTCATCCTTTAACAAGGTTTCATACATCCAAAAGACATAAACGGCAATATTTTCCCAAAGCACTGATTTAGCAATCTTCGTTTGACTCGATATAGATGAAACAACTTTTGTGATATTTTTCAAAAATAGAGTTTGAACAACTTCAGCTCTCCAGTCTGCCCTGTCAGAGCCAGGAGTAGTTACTTCAAGGTTTCCAAAGTTAAAGCTTGGAAGCCATAAAGGATCATTTTCATCTGTTTGCAAGGAAACATTTTCAATGGAGCTGTTTATTCCTTTATCAAACACACTCATCGAATATAACACTAATGCAGCGATAAACGCATATCTTTTTACAAGCATTGAACCAATAACATTTTGTTTATCTGTATTTAGCTTTTCTTGAAGCTTTTTATCAAAAATCCGCTTCATCAAATCATCATTTAACAAATCCAAGCCTTTAATCGTTTCGTATGGTGCAGCTTCTTCTGTGCTTAAGCGATACTTTTTTAATGCAGCAATCTCAATCTCGTTTAATTTAACCATTTACAACCCCTACTTCTCTCACGATGCATCTGCCCCTTCCGTGCGGTATACATAATGGAGTTCCAAATAATGGATCAACCGTTACTTCACAATTCATTTGAAAAACATGTTGAACTAAACTGCAATTGATGACTTCCTCAGGTCTGCCTTGAGCATAGATTTTTTTGTCTTTTAGAGCCACTAGATTATGCGCATAACGGCAAGCTAAATTTAGATCATGCAACACCATGACAATGGTGCGTTTTTCACGTTCATTTAATTCAAAGAGCAGATCTAAAATTTCAATTTGATGTGTCATATCAAGATAGGTCGTTGGTTCATCAAGCAAAATAATATCTGTTTTCTGTGCTAACGTCATGGCAATCCATGCACGCTGCCTTTGACCACCGGATAATGAGTCAACAGGTCTTTCGGCAAAAGCTTCCATTCCAGTCGCTTTAAGGGCACTTGTAACCGCCTCTTCATCTTCCTTCGTCCATTGCTTTAACCAGCTTTGATAAGGGTATCTTCCCTGTTTTACTAGCTGCAAAACGGTTAACCCTTCAGGAGCCACAGGGCCTTGAGGCAAGATGGCAAGCTGCTTCGCTACTTCCTTTGTCGGTAATTTTGCAATCGCATTTCCTTCAAGTAATACTGAGCCTTCCTTTGGCTTTAGCAGCCTCGCAATTGAGCGAAGCAATGTAGACTTTCCACAACCGTTACTACCAATAAAAACCGTAATTTCCTCCTTGGGAATTTTCACATCTAATTCATTGATTATGATTGTATCGCCGTATGAAAGTGTTAGGGCATTTGTTTCAATTGCATGCATTGTAAACCACTCCTTTTATCAAAAACTCTTAAGGCTTTACGTATTCCGTGTCTTAAATAATAGATATATAAAATAGGGTGCCCCGATTGCCGCGGTAAACACGCCTGCAGGAACTTCTAACGGAGAAAATAGGGACCTCCCGATTAAATCTGCGACCATCACCAGAATTGCTCCGATCAGCGCTGAAACTGGCAATAAAGAACCAAAAGACGATCCGACAAGCCTCCTGCCTATATGCGGAGCCATTAATCCGACAAAACTAATTGCACCGGCAAATGCTACCGCAATACCTGTTAAGGCTGTACTTAAAATCAACAGGAAAAGCCGGTTTTTTTGAACAGCACTCCCAACACCTGTTGCTAATTCATCACCTAGCTCCTGAATATTCACATTTCGCACCGAAATCATACAGATAACTAATAATATAAGAACAACTGGCAGCATCACACGAACCTGTTCCCAAGTAGCTGCATATACTGTTCCTGTAATCCATACATTTGCTTGTGCAGCTTGATAAATCGGCCCCCTGATCATAAAAAGAGTTGTTAATGATTGGGTAAGCATGGATAAACCAATTCCAATCAAGACAAGTCTGATTGAGGATGAACCATTTTTCCAAGACAGAAGATAGACAAGCAGTCCCAAAAGGGTCGCCCCTAAAAAGGCTGCAACAGGCATCCATTCAATATTTACAGTTAAAGCATTGTTTTTATCGCTGAATAACATCAGGAAAACAACAACAGCTACTGAACCTCCTCCCGTTATCCCAATAATATCTGGCGAAGCCAGCGGATTTCTGATCAGGCCTTGCAGGATAGCGCCTGCTGTTGCTAAGCAGATTCCAACTAATAAAGCGACCATAATCCTTGGTAAACGGAATGAAAAAACAAATAAATTCTCCATGTCAGTTCCATATCCGATAAGTGTTTTAAAAACATTCACCGGACTGATTAAAACCTCTCCAATCCCGGTACTGATAAGAAAAATTGCGCTGACAATTAAAAGTAAAATAACAGATGTAATAAGTGCTTTTTTATCAATTAAAAACGAAATTTTATCTGAGCCAATCCGCAGTTTTAAATACTTTTTCATTTTTGTCCGAACCCCCTGCGTGCAATGTAGACAAAAAAGGGAGTTCCAATAAAGGCTGTCATAACTCCTACCGGAACCTCTTCAGGCATAATAATATATCTTGCCAAAATATCAGCTAATACTAAAAGCGACCCACCGAGCACAGCACAATACGGAAGAATCCAGCGATAATCGTGTCCGACTAAAAACCTTGTAAAATGAGGAATCACAATTCCAATAAAAGCAATCGGTCCAGCTACTGCAACAGAACCGCCGCCAAGCACGATTACAATAAGTGCTGCAAGAAGCTTTACAGTTCCTGTGCGCTGCCCTAACCCCTTTGCCACATCCTCTCCCATTGTGAGGATATTGATTTTCTTCGTCAAAAACATACTTAGAATAATCGCTGCTCCTACATAAGGTAACACAGTCGTTAAGCTTTCCATTTTCCTGCCTTGGATGGAACCGGCGAGCCAAAATAGAACTTGATCTAATGCTGATTCATTCACAACAAGCAGCCCTTGTGTTAACGAAGAAAATAATGCCGCCATTGCAGCACCCGCTAATGTTAACTTCATTGGAGTCAGCCCTTCCCTTCCGAAGGAGCCAATGAAGTAGACTAAAAAGGCTGTTAAAGCAGCTCCAGCAAATGCGATCCATGTATAGGCTTGCAAAGAGTCAACGTAAAATAAGGAAACGGCAACAACGATAAAAAATCCCGCACCTGCGTTGATCCCAAAAACACTCGGTGATGCGAGCGGGTTTTTCGTCAATGCTTGCATAATCGCTCCAGCAATCGCCAGGCTTGCACCAACAACCGCCCCTATTAATGCTCTTGGCAGTCGAACATTTTGAATGATGATATGTTCATTAGAGCCATTAAACTGAGTAAAAGCTTCATACACCATTCTCCAGTTTGTATTTGTATAGCCGTAAATAAGACTCCCACACATTAAAAATAGAAGGATGATAACTCCAGCTAACAGGCAAGCTACTTTTAATTTATTAGATTTAATTAACATGTTGTACTCCCTACCACTACTTATATCTATATCTATCATATCAAAAACAGTTGATCTTGAAAATCATTTTCAATTATATATTGACTTTTTACTTGATAACTTTTATCATTCTCTTTGTAAATGAAAATGATTATCATGTCGAGGAGGACAAACAATGGAAGCTACATATAAAAAATCATGGCTATCATTATTCGTATTAAGCTTTGTAATGCTTTTATTAGCTGCTTGCGGCAATAATGCAACAGAAGAAGGCACTGAATCTCAAGGTGCTGAGGGAGGTACTGATGCGAAGGCTGAAGAAACCTATACAATCGAACATGCAATGGGATCAACTGAAATTAAAGGGACTCCAGAAAAGATTGTCATTTTAACTAATGAAGGAACTGAAGCCCTTCTATCAATGGGTGTTAAGCCTGTTGGGGCTGTTCAATCTTGGTTAGGTGAACCATGGTATGATCATATTGCAGATGACATGAAGGATGTGGAAGTTGTCGGAACAGAAAGTGAAGTGAATGTTGAGGCAATTGCAGCACTTCAACCAGATCTTATCATTGGCAACAAAATGCGTCAGGAAAAAATTTATGATAAATTAAGTGCCATTGCACCGACTGTTTTTGCTGAAACATTAAGAGGCGACTGGCAGGAAAACTTCAAATTATATGCTAAAGCTTTAAACCGTGAAGAGGAAGGCAACAAAGTAATTGAAGATTTTGAAGCACGTATTACAGAACTAAAAGAAACAGCTGGTGATAAATTGAACCAAGAGGTCTCTGTCGTTCGTTTTATGGCTGGTTTAACAAGAGTTTATTATACTGATACATTCTCTGGAGTAATATTTGACAAGCTTGGATTAAAACACTCAAGCTCTGTTCAAGAATTATTTGCAGATAATCCAGATGATCTTTTTGTTCGTGAGGTAGGTAAAGAAGTCATTCCAAAAATGGATGCAGATCTTTTATTCTACTTTACTTATGCACCTCCTGGTGATACAGAAGCAACAAAAACAGAGGAAGAATGGACAAATGATCCTCTTTGGAAAAACCTTAATGTCGTAAAAGAAGGAAAAGCTTATAAAGTGGATGATGCTATTTGGAACACTGCAGGCGGTGTCATTGCGGCAAATAAATTACTAGACGATCTTGAAAAGATTTTAGCTGAATAAGCGTTAGGCGGCTGACATATGTTAGCCGCCTTTTTTATTTATGATATGGGGTTTTCATTGTTTTTTCTAAAGAAACTCGGGGAAAATAACACCAAAAGAAGTGACGGGAGATGAGAAATTTGCTTCAAGCTGGACTTTGGGGAGCATTTGCCGGTTCTTCCATTTTAATGGGTGCGCTAATCGGGCTGCTAACAGATTTGCCAAAAAAAATAACAGGCTTGATCATGTCATTTGGTACCGGTGTTTTAATCGGGGCTGCTTCTTTTGAGCTGCTTTCAGAAGCTGTCAAAGAGGGCGGTCTTATCGCAACATCGGTTGGGTTTATATCTGGCGCATCCATTTTTACCATTTCGGAAGCAATCATCGCGAAAAGAGGCGGTAACGAGAGGAAACGGACAAAAAAGCGGAACACGAATCATTCCGGGTTATCGATTTTTATCGGGACCATCATCGATGCCATTCCAGAATCGGTGATTATTGGCGTAAGCTTACTTGAGCAGGGCACTGTCAGCTATTTAATGGTTATTGCTGTTTTTATTAGCAACTTTCCTGAAGGGCTCTCAAGTACGGTAGGGCTAAAAAAAGACGGCTATAGTAAAAAAATGCTCATTTCGATGTGGCTTATCGTTGTATTCCTCGCTTCACTTAGTTCATTGCTTGGCTATTCACTGCTGCAAAATACATCAACAACCATTTTATCGTTTATTTCCGCTTTTGCTGCAGGAGGAATCATGGCAATGGTTGCATCAACGATGATGCCTGAAGCGTTTGAAGAAGGTGGTGCAATTGTTGGTTTAATCGCTTCCCTTGGATTATTATGCTCGCTGTTTCTTTCACAACTATAAGGGCCTTTAATCAATAAACCCCAATCTTATCCATCTCCTTAAAGTGATTAGTATATACCTCTAATAAAAAATGGAGCTGATGATAAGGACAGACCCTTATCATCAGCTCCATTTTATAGGTAATAATCAATTTTCCTCTTTAAGATTCATATGCTTTTTCTCTGTTTCAGAAACATATAAGGCACAAGCAGCATCACCTGTAATATTAATTGCGGTACGTGCCATATCTAATAAACGATCAATACCTAAAATTAAACCGATTCCCGCTACAGGCAAGTTTACAGAACTTAATACCATTGCCAGCATAATTAACCCAACGCCGGGCACTCCTGCTGTTCCAATACTTGCCAATACAGCAGTTAATACAACGGTCACAAGTTCCATTGGGGATAAAGATACACCGTAAACCTGTGCAATAAAAATCGTTGCCACACCTTGCATAATTGCTGTACCATCCATATTAATTGTTGCACCAAGCGGCTGAACAAAGCTGCTGATCGATTCAGGCACTTTGAGCTCCTTTTGCGCCGTTTCCATGGAAACAGGCAAGGTTGCATTACTGCTGGATGTACTAAACGCAACACTCATTGCTGGGGCAAACTTTTTGAAAAATGTTAATGGATTGTATTTTGCTAAGAAAAACACTGCTGAGCCATACGTGAAGATCGCATGGATAATAAGGGCTAACACGACAACACTCATGTATAAGCCCATTGCTTTAATAGCCGGTAGACCTTGACTGCCGACAGCTGTTGCAATTAACCCAAACGTACCGTACGGAGCAAACTTCATGACCAAGTTGACTAAAAACATCATCAAGTCATTACCTTGCTCAACAACATTTAGCAAAGCGCTTGATTTCTTTCCTAGCATCGTAATCCCATAGCCAACAAAGATCGAAAATACGATAATTTGCAGCATATTTCCTTCTGCAAATGCTTTGATCGGATTGGTTGGAACGATATTTAATAATGTCTCAGCGGTTGATGGTGCCTCTTCCGCTTCAAATTTCGCTCCCGCCGTATCAAAGTTGCCGACATTGCCTGGTTGAATAATCATCGCAAGAGCTAATCCGATTATTATCGCAATCGCCGTTGTTACTAAAAAGAATGCAATGGTTTTAAATCCGATTCTTCCAAGCTTCTTCGGATCTCCAAGCCCTGCAACCCCAAGTGTGATCGAGAAAAACACAATAGGAACAACAAGCATATTAATTAAATTTAAAAAGATCTTTCCTAATGGCGTAAATAAAAAGGTATTAAGTGTTCCGAATAAGTCAGGAGAAAAAATATTTAAGAGTAATCCAACAATTGCCCCAGTGATCAATCCTATAATAATCTTCGTTGCTAACTTCAATTTAACCACCTCTGTTTCTTTCAATTAACCTGGTCATAACGGGGAGTAAACCACACTTTATGATCTATTCCCTATCTTTCCTAAATGAAAACCCATTCTTTCTTTTTAATTTGTTAACTCCATAAATTCTTCAACATCGCTTACAGCCAAATGAACCGCTTTCTCCCAAAATTCCCGTTTGGTTAAGTCTACCGACAAATGCTTTGCAGCCAATTCCTCTACAGTCATTGAACCTGTATCTTTTAGCAGTGCTATGTATTGCTTTTCAAAGACTTCTCCTTCCTCAAGCGCTTTTGCATATAGGCCAAGGGAAAATAAATAGCCAAATGTATACGGAAAATTATAAAATGGCACATCGGTAATATAAAAGTGAAGCTTTGATGCCCAAAAATGCGGATGGTACTCCTCCAATGCGTCACAATATGCTTCTTTTTGAGCTTCCACCATCATTTTTGATAATTTTTCACTTGAAACATATCCTGCCTTTCTTTCTTCATAAAACCTTGTTTCAAATAAAAAGCGGGCATGGATATTCATTAACAATGCAACACTTCGCTGTAATTTATCCTCCAACAAAGCAAGTCTTTCAGTTTTAGTTTTTGCTTGTTTTACTGCAGCATCGGCAACAATCATTTCGGCAAATGTCGATGCAGTCTCCGCTACATTCATAGCATAATCGCAATTTAGCGGATGAACACTGTTCATCGCAAAGGAATGGAACGCATGACCTAATTCATGGGCAAGTGTTGACACATTTCCTGGCGAGCCTGAGAACGTCATAAAAATCCGTGATTCATTGCTATCAGGGAATCCTGTACAAAATCCACCTGGTGCTTTTCCTGGACGGTCCTCAGCTTCAATCCACTCTTGTTCAAAAGCTTTTTTAGTAAACTCCGTTAAATTCGGTCCAAATTTGCTAAACTGCTCCAAAATAAACTGGGATCCTTCTTGATAGGTGACCTCGGAATGATCTGTTTCCACAATTGGAGCCTCGACATCATACCAACTTAGTTTATTTATGCCCAATCGTTCTGCTTTCCGCTTCATATAACTTACGAGCGGCTGCTTATTTTCTGAAATAACCTGCCACATCGTTTCAAGTGTTTCCTTTTTCATTCGATTTATTTCAAGCGGTTCTTTTAAAGGATCAGTCCAGCCTCTCTCATGATAAACGGTTAAGCGAAATCCTGCGATACGATTTAATGTCTCTGCAAACACATCTGCCTGTGATCCCCAGGCTTTTTCCCATTTAACAAAGAGGTCTTTCCGAATAGAACGGTCTTTTTCAGAAAATTTATTTGCAGCTTGGCCAACTGATAATGACTTGACATGGCCATTTTCTTCGAATGAAATTTGGATTTTTGCGACTAAAAGATCATATAGCTGTTCCCAGCCATAATAACCGTCAACAGACAAGCCTTGAACCAATTGCTCTTTATCAACAGATAGCCTTTCCTTTGTATGATTGCGTATTTCATTTAGTACAAAAGAAAGACCTTGCAGCCGCTGATCTGTTAGCAGTTCATCCCAAACAACCTGGTTCATATTCCCAAGCAGCTGTTCGAATGTAAGTTTTGTCTTTGCAAAGGTTGAACCAATTGCTGTTACCTTTGAACGCAAGAGATTTGCCTGTGCATCTGAAGTGTTTTGTGCCTGCAAACAGCTAACAAATGATCCCGCTTGTTCTAATTTAATTTTTATGTACGTGATATTATCCAGTGTGTCCAATAATTGCTTTATATCTGTTACAGCAAACTCTACCGGCCATTTCTTCATCATTTTTTCCAACTCTGCAACAAGCTGCTCGATCTCAGCTATATAACCGGTAAATTCGGAAGAAAGACTGCCGCCTTTGAAGATCGTCTCAAGGTTCCAACTGTTCTTGTATATTGGTGTTTGCACGTTACATGCCTCCTTTAGGCAAATGATTTTCTTCTTAACAGAAAAAGCTTAAGCGTTCATGCCTCCGATAGTGCAAAAAGAGATAAGGAATGTTGTTCAATTCGATGCCAGCGCCAACTCCGAAATGAAGACAAAGAATCTTCCTTTCCTGAGGTCTGATAAAAGCGCTTTCCTTTTTTTGTTCATTACTTATAAAAATACGTACAAACAAAATGGTTTATAACGTATTTAACCAAAAAAAAGAGACATTGGCAGACGCCATGCCCCACTCATTATCATAATCAATCGTTATTTTTTTACTGAGGTATCGTCCTCATCATCCATCAGACCTTTTGTTGCCCGTTTAAATTCTCTTAAGGTTTTTCCAGCAGCCTTACCTAACTCTGGCAGCTTCTTTGGACCGAATAAAAGTAAAGCGACAAACACAATAAGCATGATTTCGCCGAAGCCTAAGTTCATTCTTGAACACTTCTTTCTTAAAAGAATAGAATCTTAATAAATTATAGCTGAATAAGCCGTATTATGCAAAAAAGATTCTCCCTTTACAATCTTCTTACCTGTAATAAAAACATACTTGAAATAATTAAAGTAATCACAAGGGCTATAGGGACGAGAAAAGATAAATGGTCTTCATGATTCAGCTCTTCTTCCGGCAGTGGAGAAGCTACGACTTTACTATCCATTTGTTCATTTTTTTCTTTTGTATTGACTGCTGTCAGCTGTTGCTCAAGAATGGTTCTCCCATCTTCTCCCTTTATGACTAACATTCCGGAAGAAAGAACCTCTTCCTCTGTAAGCTCACCTATTTTTTTTGTAAAGGAGATTTCCTCATTCGTTACATATTGACTCTCTAAATCATCTACAAATTGCATATCCTCTGCTATTTTTTCTGTTTCAAAATGATGAAATCCGTAATCCATTAATGCTACCGTATCTTCATACGATTGTTCATCAGTCTTTGTCTTTAACGTGACTACAATCAAGCTTAAATTTTCACGTTCAGCCGTCGTCACGAGTGTAAAGCCTGCTTCAGTAACGAATCCATTCTTACCGCCGGTTATTCCTTCATACGATTGATCACGCACCATCATATGGTGATTAATGAGGGTTGTATCCCATGTTTCACCATCCCACGGAAGCTCTGCCGTATTAAAAATCTCACGAAAAATATCATTTTTCATCGCATATTGAGTAATCTTGGCCATATCCTCAGCTGTTGTTACATGCTCGGGATCATAAAGTCCATGCGGGTTTGTAAAATGTGTATGTTCAACGCCTATTTCTTCTTGAAGATACTGGTTAAAATCGATGACAAATTCATCTACAGACCCACTTAAATGTTCAGCAATCGCGACACCTGCATCATTTCCAGAATTAATCACAAGACCTTGTATTAGTTTGATTAAAGGAACTTGTTCACCTGTCTCTAAGTATACGCGGGTTCCATCGACATTCCTGGCCTTTTCACTTACCGTAACAAGATCATCGAGGTTTCCCTTCTCTATAGCATAAATAGCGGTTGCAATTTTTGTAATGCTGGCGGGCGGGAGTTTCTCTTGGCTGTTTTTTTCATATAAAACTTGACCTGAGTTTGCTTCTATCAATATAGCGGATTGACTATCTAACTGGATATTTTCAATTTCTTCTGTTTCAGCACTTATTATTGAAGGAAAGACGAATAAGCACAGGGGCAATATAAGGATATATTGAAATATGTTTATATTCATGTTGCTTACTCCTAAGTATTTTTTTACTTGTAGCGGTGAGCATTTTAACACCACTTTCAATAGAATAACAAGTCCGGCATAAAAAAAGCAATATCATGATCAAATAACAATAGGCAAAAGTACCCACCTTCATTCTTTTTCCATTTTTTACATTGACACTATTTTATTGGACGTTTATACTAATAAACTGACGAACGTCAGGAAGGATGAAAAGCATGTCAGCAAGCAAAATTAAGATCGCAGCATTAAATCACTTTGCAAACAGCGGTTATGAAGGAACGTCCTTATCCGCGATCGCAAGCGAGGTTGGAATTAAAAAGCAATCAATATACGCCCATTTTGCCAATAAGGATGATTTGTTCCTTACAGTCATGAATGAGGTGCTGATCCAGGAAAAAGAATACATTATAAATTTCTTCATAAAGAATAAGCAACTATCCTTGGAGAAAAAGCTATTTCAATTTCTGCAAGAGTATAGTAATCGGTATGAAGAACAGGCTGCTACGAAGTTTTTGCTAAGAATGGGCTTTTTACCGCCCAATCACCTCTATGATCAAGTAATGGATAATATTTATCATTATTATGATGAATTGGAGGACATTCTAGTCGAGCTATTCAAGGAAAATAAACAAAGCTTAATTGGGGCAGTGAGCATAAATGATGCAGTAATCGCCTTTATTGGCCTAAATGATGCTGTTCTAGTCGAGCTTTTATACAGCGGAATTGAACGGTTTCAACGGAGATTAAACGCTGGTTGGAAAATTTTCTGGCAAGGAATTGCTTCTAAAGGGGGATCTGAATATGAATAAAAAGTGGCTGCTCGTTTATATAGCGGGATTTTTTGAGGTTAGCTGGGTGGCTGGATTAAAGCACGCTCAAGATCTTCTCGCATGGATAGGTACATTTTTAGCTATTATCATTAGCTTTTATCTGCTCATAAAAGCAACAAATTCATTACCTGTCAGCACCGTTTATGCCGTCTTTACTGGGTTAGGTGCAGCTGGCACTGTTCTTGCGGAAATTATCTTTTTTGATTATCCCTTTAATTGGGTGAAAATCGCTTTATGTACCGTTCTTATTTCCGGTGTGATCGGCTTGAAAGTAGTAACTAGTGAGCATGAGGTTCAAGAAAAGGAGGCATAAAATCATGGATTGGATTTTTCTTATTTTAGCAGGCTTTTGCGAGGTTGCCGGAGTTGCTGCGATTTCTAAGTTTAATAAAAATAAATCGCTCATCAATATCGTTTATATGACAGCTGGATTTGCATTGAGCTTTCTTATGCTCTCAATTGCCATGAAGACCATTTCAATGGGAACAGCCTATGCAGTTTGGACAGGAATAGGGACCGTCGGGAGTGCATTAATGGGCATCCTTTTCTTTGGTGAATCAGCAGGTTGGAAACGATTATTATTTATTGCGATGATTATTTCTGCTACAATCGGTCTTAAATTTATTCCCTATTAGCGTAAATTGGTAAGTAGATTTTTTTCATAGAAGAATTTCTCTTTTTAGTAACTGTCGTTTCACAGATATATAGTATAAATCCTGAATTATTCACAGATTTTCTAATATAGGCTAATATCGCCTATCTAATCAGCTTTCTTGTTACTATTTAATGCAT